>DATLFB010000060.1:0-92517 GCA_035525285.1 Thermoanaerobaculia bacterium | reverse complement strand
CCCGCCGCCGGGCCGGGGCGCCGCGGCAGCTTGCGCTGCCGCGTTGGAAAGCGGCGACTGGCGTCGCCGCACTCCACACCTACTCGTCCTCGCCGCGCTCGGTCTCGATCGCGGGGCGCTCGACCTCGTGCATTCCGCCTTCGTACGTACCGCCGCCGGTGGTGCCGAAGACGCCGCCCTGGCCTTCCATGACGCCGTAGCGGCCGGGGCCGGAGTGCGCGGCTTCGTCGTAGCCTTCGTTGGTGGGGTCGTCTTTCTCGTGCGGAGGCGTGCGGCCTTCCGCGGTGTAGTCGATGTTGTCGATGTCGTCGTCGTTTCGCGTCGTCGCCATAATGCAGAGCCAAGGTGCAAACGCCGCTCCCGGTCGACGCTCATCTCGACGCCATCGTCGCGCTCGTTCGCACGGAGAAGCGCGCGGTCGTGATCGCTCCGCCGGGCGCGGGTAAGACGACGCGCATTCCGCCCGCGCTCGCGACGTCGATCGGCCGCACGATCCTCCTGCAGCCGCGGCGCGTCGCGGCACGCGCGCTCGCGCGCCGCATCGCGGCCGAGCGCAACTGGACCCTCGGCGAGGAGATCGGCTGGCAGATCCGCTTCGAGCGCCGCTTCCGTGCGCGCACGTCGCTGCTCGTCGCGACCGAAGGGATTCTCACGGCGCGGCTGCAGAGCGATCCGCTGCTGAGCGACTTTGCTGTCGTCGTCCTCGACGAGTTTCACGAGCGCAGCATCCACGCCGATCTCGCGCTGGCGCTGGTGAAGCAGGCCGCCGCCGCGCGCGACGATCTCGCGGTCGTGGTCATGTCCGCGACGATGGACGCCGCTCCCGTCGCCCGCTTCCTCGGCGCGCAGGTGATCGCCATCGACGCGCGCAATCATCCGATCGAGCTCCGCTACGCGCCGAACGTGACGATGGCGCAGGCGGTGCGCGAGGTCGCGAAGACCGCGGCGGGACACATCCTCTGCTTTCTCCCCGGCGCGCGCGAGATCGAGGGCGTGCGCACGCAACTCGCGGGGATGAACGTGCTCCCGCTCCACGGCTCGCTCGACGTCGACGCGCAGGAGCGCGCGCTCGCGCCGTCCGGCGAACGAAAGATCATCCTCGCGACGAACGTCGCCGAGACCTCGCTCACGGTCGAAGGCGTCACCGACGTGATCGACTCCGGTTTGCAGAAAGTGCTGCGCTTCGATCCCGAGACCGCGGTCGATCACCTCGAGACCGAGCAGATCTCGCGCGACTCCGCCGATCAGCGCGCCGGCCGCGCGGGACGCACGGGTCCGGGCCGCGCGACGCGGTTGTGGGACGAGCGGATGATCCTCCGTCCGCATCGCGAGCCCGACGTGCGCCGCGTGGATCTCGCCTCGCCCGTCCTCGACATCCTCGCCTGGGGCGGCGATCCGCTGACGTTCGAGTGGTTCGAGCGCCCGCCGGAGCATCGCATCGAGGCAGCGGTCGAGCTGCTGCGGCGCATTCGCGCGGTCGAGGACGAGCTGCATCGCTTTCCGATCCATCCGCGCCTCGCGCGCGTGCTTCACGACGCGGGCGAAGCGGGCGTGCGCGTTTGCGCGCTGCTGTCCGAGGATGTTCGGAGTATCGGAAGCGGCGATGCGCTGGCGCTGGCCGATTCACCGCGCCTCGATCACGCCGCTCGCGAGCTATGGAGTGCGGCGACGCGAGTCGCCGCGTTGGAGGGCGGACGTCCCGTCCGCCAACGGAGGGCGGACGAGACGTCCGCCCTCCAGGACGTCCGCCGCGCGCTTCTGGCGGGCTATCCCGATCGCGTGGCCATGCGGCGCGAGCCGGGCTCGATGCGCGTGCTCCTCTCGAGCGGCACCGGCGCCGTGCTCGCGAAAGAGAGCGGGTTGCACGGCGGCGGGTTTCTCGTCGCGCTCGACGTGCGTGGAGGACAGGCGATCTCGCCTGTCCCGGGACAGGCAGGATTGCCTGTCGTCCACATCGCCACGCCGATCGAGCGCGAGTGGCTCACCCCTACGCACGAGGATGTCGTGCATGAGTGGACCGGCGATCGCGTGCGCGCGACGAAGCGCGTCTGGTACGACGCGCTGCTGCTGAACGAGATCAATGTCGCGCCCGACCCTGAGGAAGTGCGACGCCTCACGCCAGAGAAACAGATCGACCCCGAGTCGCAGCGGCGCCTCGCGTTGGGCGGGCCTGAACGTCTCGACCTGCCGAGCGGACGCAGCGCCCGGCTCGAATATCGCGACGACGGCTCGGTCTTCGCGTCGGTGAAACTGCAGGAGTTGTTCGGCTTCGCCGAGACGCCGCGCGTCGGACGCGCGCAAACGCCGGTCACCTTCGAGCTCCTCGCGCCGAACGGACTCCCGGTGCAGATCACGCGCGACCTGCGCAGCTTCTGGAACGGTGCGTACAAAGACGTGCGCAAAGAGCTTCGCGGCCGCTATCCAAGACATCCGTGGCCGGAAGATCCCTGGACGGCGACCGCGACGCACCGCACGAAGAGGCGGTGAGGTGCTGCACATTCCTACACCGTGACCATCGCCGCGAGCGCATCCGGCTGCACCACGTGCACCGTCGAGCCCTTCACTTCGAGCACCTTCTTCGTGCGGAGACTCGTCAGCAGGCGGGTTACGGTCTCGCGCGTGGTCCCGATCATCTGCGCGATCTCTTCGTGCGTGAGCATCACTTTTAGGCGGATGCCCTTGTCGGTCTGTTCGCCGCGCTCGTCGCACCAGTTGAGCACGAGACGCGCGAGCTTCTCAGAGGTCGTCTGCGCAAGACCGAAGGAACGGATCTCGCGCTGCGCGAGGTAATAGTCCTCGCTGAGCTGCTTCGCCACGCTCATCATCGCGTCGCGGTCGCTCTGAATCCACGCCATGAACTCCTCGGCGCGGATGAAGTTGATCTGACATGGCTCGACCGTCTCGACCGACATCTCGTACGGCTTCTGCAGCAGCACCGAGCTCGCCCCGAGCAGCTCGCCCGCCTCGGCGATCCGCACGATCAGCGTGCGTCCCTCGCTCGAGGACGTCGTCAGCTTCACCTTGCCCGAGCAGAGGATGAACACACCGCGCGCCTTCTCCCCTTCGACGAAGAGCAGCGAGCCCTTCGGATACATCGCGGTGAACTTCATCCGCTCCAGCGTGTCCGCCGATTGGGGCTTCAGATCGCAGAAGTGATGGCGGCGTGTGCAGCTCGTGCAGTTCTGGTGAGGTTCGAGGTTGTAGGGTGAAGGCATTGTTCGATCTCGCTTTCTACGCGTGCCGTGCGTTACAAGATGAAGTGTCGGTCATCACCTCTCGCGGCACCACGCGTGCGCGGGTAGCGGTGCGAACGGGGATGGGTAGGCGGCGCCCCACCCCGGCGGGTAGGTAGAATGCGCGCCGAAAGGAGACGCAGCGTGGTACGAACTCTCGCCGCCGCTGCGCTCGTGGCCATGCTCACGACGCCGGCGCTCGCTCAATCGCAGGAACAGATGCAGAAGATCGAGGCGGATCTCGTCTCGAAGTACGGGGAAGGCCAGCGCGCACGCATTCAGCGCGGCATGAAACAGGTCGCGCAGTTCTGGCGCGCCGATGATGGCGATGCCGCCGCGTTCGAGGACCTGGTCCGCACGCACTTCGCCGGCGACCAGGCCACGCTCGACGCTCTCTTCAACCGCATGCAGTTCGTGCTCGAGTCCCTCGGCGGCCACATGAGCGAGATCTCGCGCGACATGCGCTGGCAGTCCGATCTCGACGTCGGTCCCGTGCTGCCGTTCGACGAGATCATGGCCGCGTACGATCCGTCCGCGCACGTCAACGACGACTTTTTCAAAAGCAAGCTCGCCTTCGTCGTACTGCTGAACTTTCCGCTCACGACGCTCGAACAGCGCCTGACCGTCGGAGAGAAGTGGACGCGCAGGGAGTGGGCGGAAGCGATCCTCGGACTCAACTACTCGAAGCGCATTCCGTCGGACGTGAACCAGGAAGTGTCGCGCGCGGCGGCCGACGCATCGCAGTACGTCGCCACCTACAACATCTGGATGCATCACCTCCTCGACGCGAAAGGCAACCGCCTCTTCCCGGCGAAGATGCGCCTTCTCGAGCACTGGAACCTGCGCGACGAGATCAAGGCGAACTACAGCATCGACGCCAAGACCGGACTGCCGAAGCAGCGGATGATCCAGCGCGTGATGGAGCGCATCGTCGATCAGACGATCCCCGAGGCCGTGGTCGACAATCCGAACGTCGACTGGAATCCCGTCACGAATGAAGTGAAGCCGGCAACGGTCGATGATGCGGACGAAGGCGAAGGACGTCCCGCGCCCGCCGCAATCGCGAACAAGCGCGAGCCCGACACGCGTTACGCGAAGATCCTCGGCACGTTCCAGGCCGCGAAGCTCGTCGATCCCTACTCCCCCACCGCGCCGACGCACATCCGGCGCAGCTTCGAGGAAGGGCGGCAGATGCTCGAGTCGCGCGTGAAGGCGATGCTCGAGGAAGTGGTCGGCTCGCCGCTCGTGCCGCGCGTGGCGAAGCTGATCGAGAAGCGACTCGGGCGTCCGCTCGAGCCGTTCGACATCTGGTACAACGGCTTCCGCGCGCGTGGCCGTTACACCGAGGCGGAGCTCGACGAGATCACGCGCAAGCGCTATCCGAACGCGCAGGCGTACAAGAACGACATGGCCAACCTGCTCGTGAAGCTCGGCTTCACGAAGGAGCGCGCCGAGTACCTCGCGAACAACATCGAAGTCGATCCCGCGCGCGGCTCCGGCCACGCCCTCGGCTCCGGCCGCCGCGGCGACAACCCGCGCCTGCGCACGCGCGTCGGCAAGGAAGGGATGGACTACAAGGGCTTCAACATCGCGGTCCACGAGATGGGCCACAACGTGGAGCAGGTCTTCTCCCTGAAGAACATCGACTACTACACGCTCTCGGGTGTACCGAACACCGCCTTCACGGAAGCGCTCGCATTCGTGTTCCAGGCGAAGGACCTCGAGCTCCTCGGACTCTCGAGTCCGACCGCGGAGTCGCGCGCGCTGCAGACGCTGAACGATTTCTGGGGCACCTACGAGATCTCCGGCGTCGCGCTCGTGGAGATGGCGGTGTGGCACTGGATGTACGACCATCCGAACGCAACGCCGGAAGAGCTGAAGACCGCGACGGTGCAGATCGCGAAGGACGTCTGGAACAAGTACTTCGCGCCGGTCTTCAGAAAGCGGGACGTCGTCCTCCTCGGCGTGTACGCGCACATGGTGAACAACTTCCTCTACCTGCCGAACTACCCGATCGGCCATCTGATCGCGCATCAGATCGAGGAACAGATCGAGAAGACCGGAAACCTCGGAGCGGAGTTCGAGCGGATGTCACGCTACGGCTCGCTCCCGCCGGACATGTGGATGAAGCACGCGACCGGCGCGCCGGTCGGCGCGGGAGCGCTGCTGCACGCAACGGAGAAGGCGCTGGACGTCGTGAAGTGACGTAGCGCGGCCTTCCAGGCCGCCGTGTCGCTGGCTTCCAGCCAGCGATTCGCCGGCAGGATGCCGGCGTTACGGCGGGCAGGATGCCCGCGCTACGAGCTGCTCAACGCGCTCATGAAGAGCGGCCAGCTCACGGGCGCGCAAAAGGGCGCGATCGAGAGCTGCGCCGCGCAGTGGAACTAACCCCAGTCCCCTCTCCCCGCTCTGCGGGGAGAGGGTCAGGGTGAGGGGCGCCTCATCCGGCGCTGCGCGCCACCTTCTCCCCGCACGCGGGGAGAAGGGACTGCGCCGTTACTTCGCCGGCGCCGCCGCGGGCTCCGCGGCTTTCCTGATCACTTCGAGATCGATCGACACCTTCACATCCTCGCCGAGGAGCACGGCGCCTTCATCGAGAGCGCGGTTCCAGACGATGCCGTAGTCCTTGCGGTTGATGGTCGTCGCGATCGCGAAGCCGGCGCGCTCGTTGCCGCGCGCGTCCTTCATGAAGCCAAGGAACTCGACGGGCAGCGTCACCTTCTTCGTCACGCCGTGCATCGTCAGGTCGCCGGTCACGTCGTACTTGTCCTTCGAGGCCGCCTTCACCGACGTCGACTTGAACGTGATCGTCGGGTACTTCGCGACTTCGAAAAAGTCCGGGCTGCGCAGATGATCGTCGCGATTGGTGTTGCCGGTGTCGATGCTCGCCGTCTGAATCGTAAACTCCACGCTGGAGCCCGACGGATTCGCGCGATCGAGGTTCACCGCGATGTCGAAGTCGCGGAACGACCCGTTCACGTTCGACATCAGGTGGCGGACCCTGAACGTCGCGTTCGAGTGCGCTTTGTCGAGAGAGAACGTATCGGCGGTCTGCGCGAAGAGCGGAGTGGTGAAAAGGGCGATGACGAGAATGGAACGAATCAGTTTCAAGCAATGCCTCCCTGGTTGACTTCAGGACGCCGCGCGTCGAGCACGGCGTGTAATCCTGTTCGTGCTTTGTCGAGCAACGTCACGAGCTGCTCGAGTTGTTTCGGGGACAGCGACGCCAGCGCCGAATCCTCGGCCCGGCGCAGCGGCTGCTCCAGCCGCGCGAGCAACGCGCTCCCGCGGTCGGTGATGCGGCAGAACACCTGACGGCGATCCGTCGCGCAACGCTTCCGGATCACCAGGTCCTTCGACTCGAGACGATCGATCAGCCGCGTGATCCCCGGCGTCTGCTCGATCATCCTCTCCGCGACGTCGAGCGTCGGCAGCCCCTCCACCCCCGCCCCGCGCAGGATGCGCAGGACGTTGTACTGCTGCGGCGTGATCCCGTGCGGCTCGAGCACCGACGCGATCGCACGCCGCACCAGGTCAGCCGTCCGCAGCAACGCAACGGCGGCTTCCTGGGTGGGAGCGGCAAAGGGGCGCGTCTGCCGGATTTCATCGCGAATGTTCATCGAGGGCGACACCCTACAGGCGAATAGTTGACTAGTCAAGCATTGTGACAAACCTGTGGCGCAATTCGGCGGCAGGTTCCATATTGAATGCATTCACTTCAGATGGAGGTCCATATGCCCCCCGAGACGCCGGACGTCGCTGTTTTCCGGTATCTGTATCGGCTGATCCTCAGGTTCGGGAAGAAGGCACCGGCGCCGCTGCAGGCATTCGTCTTCTTTCTGCTGGTGATGTTTTTTCTCTACACGTGTTTCCGTTTCATCGGCGGTGACTTCGCGGTACGCGGGCGGTTCACTACGCAGGTCGTCGACGCGAACGGAAAGCCGCAGAAGGCCTACGCGAGCGGGCTCGAGGTCTGCCTCGGCGACAAGATGTTCGCGACGAACTCGAAGGGCATGTTCTACGCGGTCCTCACGCCATGGCAGTACTACTCGCTCCTCGCGACGGGCAGGTTGCAGGTGGATCTCGGCCGCGCCGAGCGACCGCTCGGCGAAGTGACACTCGAGTACATTCGGGGCTCGTCTTCGTTCGATGACGAGTTCCTCGATCCGCAACAGTACGCACACCGCGCCACGCCGGCGCCGTCGTTCTTCGAAGTCGTACCCGCCGCGTACGCGGGCGACGATGCGCCGCCTCCTTCTTCGAACCGTCTCTTCATCGATGAGATCGAGCTCGATCCGCGCATTGCGAACGTGAGGAGCGTCGAGCTCGAGCTCGAGGTCGGCGGGGACGAATACGACCTCCGCTCCGTCATCGGCGGCGAGGCAGGCGAGCTGCCCCTCACCGCGGGTGTTCCCTATCGGCTCGGCAGCGCGTACTTCTTCCCGGTCTCACCGTCGCTGCGTCCGACCGCATTCCTGAAGATCGAGCTGTCTTCCGACACGAGCTTCTTCTTCAACGACTACGAAGAAGACTTCGTGTTCACCCTGCCGCGGACATTTGGTGCGTTCACCAGCCGCGGCGAAGGAACGATCAGCAGGCTGCGCCTCCTCTACCTCTCCCCCGTCGACTTCGTCGTGTCGCACGCTCTCGACAAGTCACGCCTGGCCAGGATGCGCTCCGCGCTCGAGAACGCGGGAATCCGCATGGTCGACACGGAGCCTACGCGATCGGCGGTGCCCGATCGATCGAACGTGCTGTACGTCGAGAAGAGCGTGCCGGCGAAAGCGGCGGTCGCGACGCTGCGCGCGATCCGCGACGCCGGCATCCCGCTGCACGCGGTTCAATACCCGGCGCGCAAGCAGCTGCGCCCGTACGAGTTGCAACTCATGACCGACTCCGCGGCGCGCGCCGCGCTCACCCCCGCGCAGATCGATGCGCTGCTCTTGACACGCACAGAAAGCGACCTCGCGAGGCAGGTGGCCTCACTCGCGGTGAACTGAGAGTACGATCCGCACCATGATTTCCAAAGGTCTGCTCGCCGAGTTCGACCACGAGATGGCCACCACGCGCACGCTGCTGGAGCGCGTCCCCGAGGGGCAGGCCACGTTCAGGCCGCACCCGAAGTCGTTCGATCTCGCTTCGCTCGCGGTGCATCTCGCCAACATTCCGATGTGGGCAGTGAACACGATGCGCGAGACGGAGCTCGAGGTGAATCCGCCCGAGGGCTTTCCCACGCGTCGCTTCGAATCGACGGAGAAGCTCCTCGAGATGTTCGACACGAACGTGAAGAACGCGCGCGATGCGATCGCCGCGGCCGCCGACGAGGACTTCCGCGTTCCCTGGTCGCTGAAAAATCGCGGCAACGTCACGTTCACGCTGCCGCGCATCGCCGTGCTCCGCGGCTTCGTGATGAATCACCACATTCATCACCGCGGACAGCTGAGCGTCTACCTGCGGATGTGCGACGTGCCTCTGCCGTCTATCTACGGACCGACGGCCGATATGGCGTAGCGAGCACTTCGGCCACCGCTTCGCGTAGGCGCGACGGCTCCACCGGCTTCGCGATGAACCCCTGAAAACCGCCCTCCTCGGCGCGTTGGCGGTCGTCGGCCATCGCGAATGCCGTCAGCGCGATCACCGGCAGCGTGCGCACGCGCTCGAGTTCCGACGTGCGGATCCAGTGCAACAGATCGAAACCGTCGGCGCCGGGCATCGCCAGATCGCTGAGGACGACGTCGGCCGGCCAGTCGCGGAGGATGTCGAGCGCCGCGCGCGCGGACGCCGCGGTCTGCACTTCGACGCCGTACGCGCGAAAGACGGCGGCGACGAAGTTGCGCACTTCCTCGTCGTCGTCGACGACGAGGAGGCGCACGCCGGCGAGGTCGTGGGGGATGGCTTCGGGCGATGGGGCGGACGGGACGTCCGCCCTCCTCAGCACGGGAATGCGGACGCGGAACGTCGCGCCGCGGCCGGGGCCTTTGCTCTCCGCGGAGATCGTGCCGCCGTGCAGCTCGACGAGATGGCGCACGATCGCGAGTCCGAGGCCGAGGCCCATGTGCGCGCGGGTGGTGGAGCTGTCGGCCTGGCGGAAGCGCTCGAAGAGATGAGGCATGAACTCGGCCTCGATTCCCTGGCCGGTGTCGCACACTTCGATCATCGCGTCGCCGTCTTCCTCGCGCAGCGACACCGACACGTCGCCGCCGCGCGCCGTGAACTTCACCGCGTTCGAGAGCAGGTTCCAGACGATCTGCTGCAGCCGCCGCGCGTCTCCGCGCACGCAGACCTGCGGCGCGAGCTCGGTCGTGACGCGCACCTCCTTCGCCTCCGCCATCGCGCGCACGGTCTCCACCGCGGCCGCGACGACCGGCGCGAGCTCGACGGTCCGCGACTCGATGCTCATCTTTCCCGCCGTGATGCGCGAGACGTCGAGCAGATCGTCAATGAGCTGCGCCTGCACACGCGCGCTGCGGCGGATCGCCTCGATCGCCGTGCGCGCCGTCTCGCCCTCGAGATGATCGTCGCCCAGCATCTGCGACCATCCCATGATCGAGGTCATCGGCGTGCGCAGCTCGTGCGAGAGCACGGCCAGGAACTCGTCCTTCGCGCGATTCGCGCGCTGCAGCTCCGCCTCGGAGACGCGCAGACGCTCGGCGGTCCCCTCCGCCTGTTCGCGCGCGGCGAGCTGCGTGCGGATCAGAAGGAACAGCAGCACCGAGATCGCGATGCCGCCGAGGAGCGTGACGCCGGTGAGCAGGTCCATGGCACCGACCGCGCGGCGCCGCGAGATCCACTGCAGCGTCCAGCCGCGGCCCGCGACGCGCATCGTGTCGCGCATCGTGTCGCGCATCGTGTCGCGCGCCACGAAGCGCGGTTCTTCCGGCAGACCTTCGGTGCGATAGAGCACGCGGTCGCCGTCGCGCACTTCGAATCCCACTTCGGGCCGGCTCTGCGTGCCGAAGATGCCTTCGAAGAAATCGAAGGCGCGGAAGGGCGCGTAGATGAAGCCGGTCAGCGCCGCGCGCCGCTCCGCGAGCGTCTCCGGCGTCGTGCCCGTCGCGTAGAGCGGCGTGTAGATGAGAAATCCCGGCTGTTTCCCCGCATCGGTCTCCGTCACGAGCGACACCGCACCGGTCGCGGCGGGGCGGCCGGTGTCGCGCGCACGCTCCATCGCCTGCCGGCGCTCCGGTTCGGTGAACATGTCGTAGCCGAGGGCCGCGGCGTTACGGCGGTTGCGCGGCTCGAGCAGCACGATCGCGTGATACTCGTCCCGCGCGCCGAGCGGCCAGATGCGAAATTCGGGATCTTCGAACCGCAGCTCGCGCTCCACGCCCTCGACTTCATCCGGCGGAATGCGCATCGAATATCCGACGCCCTGGATTCCGGGATACCGGCGCTGCACGTTCAGCGCGCGGATGTACGCGCGCAGCTCGTCGCGAGGAATGGCCGGATCGGAGACGACGAGGCCGCGCGTGCCGGCGAGGACGTTGAGATACGCGTCGAGGCGCGACTCGATCGCATCGCGCGCGGCGTGCACGGCGTTGTCGAATCGCGCGCGGTCGGCGGCCCGCGTCGTGCGCCACACGTAGCTCGCAGCGAGCAGCGTCACGATCAGGAAAACGGAATACAAACCACGGCAGGGCGCGGTCGCCACGGGCGTTCGACGGCGTCACACCCCGAGCCTATGCAACGATCGCGCAGCATGGATTCCGGCGAGCCGGCCGCCGGCCCAGGCCCACTGGAAGTTGTACCCGCCGATGCGCCCGTCGACGTCGAGAATCTCGCCGCAGAGGAAGAGTCCTTCACACCGACGCGAGGCCATCGTAGCGAGGTCGATCTCGCTCAGCGGCACGCCTCCCGCGGTCACCTCGGCGTAGTCGAATCCGCGATCGCGGACCACCGGAATCGGAAGCTCGACGAGGGAGCGGATGATGCGGCGGCGCTCGTCCTTCGTCAGTTTGTGGAGGGCGGACGTCCCGTCCGCCCCCGGGAGCGGGCGGACGAGACGTCCGCCCTCCAGAAGCGCAGCGATCAACCGCTCCGGCAAACGCCCGCGCAGAAAACTCCCGATCGTCGCGCGCGGATTTCTCTCCTCGAGAATCGCACGCTCGAGCGACTCGAATGTCTCACCCGGAAGGAAGTTGCAGACGAGCCGCGCGCCCGGCGCCGCGATCCAGTGGCGGGAGATGTCGAGCGCCGCGGGCCCGCTGATGCCGAAGTGCGTGAGCAGCATCGAGCCGCGCTGCCGCGCGAGCACTTTTCCCGCGACGACGGAGAGCTCGACGTACGCGCTCGTCCCGCTGAGCGTGGTGAGCCAGTGCCGGTCTTCGACGATGAGCGGCACGAGCGCGGGGAAGACTTCAGTCGTCGAATGACCGAGGGAACGCGCGATCGCGTAGCCGTGCCCGTCGCTGCCGGTTTTCGGGACGCTGCGGCCGCCGGTGGCGAGGATGACGCGGGAGGCGGTGATGCGCGACCCATCTGTCATCCCGAGCGTGAGCGAGGGACCCGGGGGGATGGGTGGTTCGATGCAAGTGCCTTGTGCCACCCACGCCCCCGGGTCCCTCGACTCACGCTCGGGATGACACGAGGAGACTCGCGCGTTCGTGCGCACCTCCACCCCCTCGCACGCCCGCAGCAGCGCATCGAGCACCGTGCGTGCGCGATCGGTCGTCGGAAACAACTTCCCCGTCTCCTCGCGCTTCAGCGTCACGCCCATCGACGCGAACCATGCGACGGTCTCCTCGACCGTGAACGTGCGCAGCACTTTCGCGATCGCGTTGGGGTTCCCGTTGAAGTCCACGGATGTCACGACGTCGTGGGTCACGTTGCAGCGGCCGCCGCCGGAGATGAGGATCTTCGCGCCGATCTTCGGCGCGCCGTCGAGGGCCACGATGCGCGCCTCGGGCGCCACGGCGCGCGCGAAGATCGCGGCCGTCAGTCCCGCCGCGCCGGCGCCGGCGATGGCGATGTCACAAGTCGTAACGGTCACGTGGCTTTCCCGCGCAGGAACATACGTTATCCTCGCGCGCCATGCGCCGTCTGATTCTCGTCCTCGTCCTGATCCTCGTCCCCGCCGCCGCGCACGCGCGCACGGCGGCGGAGCTCCAGCTCGCGCTGCGGAAGCTCAACGTCCTCGGCAGCGCGCTCTACATCGCGGCGCATCCCGACGACGAGAACACGGCCCTGCTGGCGTGGCTCGCGAACGAGCGCCTCTACCGCAGCGGCTATCTCTCGGTCACGCGCGGCGACGGCGGGCAGAATCTCATCGGCGAGGAAAAGGGCGAGCTCCTCGGCGTCATCCGCACCCAGGAGCTGCTCGCCGCGCGGCGCATCGATCGCGCGGAACAGCTCTTCACGCGCGCCATCGATTTCGGCTACTCGAAAAGCGCGCAGGAGACGATGCGCATCTGGGGCGAGAACGACGCGCTCGCGGATGTCGTGTGGGCGATCCGCAGGTTTCAGCCCGACGTGATCATCACCCGCTTTCCGTCGACGGGCGAAGGCGGACACGGACAGCACACCGCGTCCGCGATTCTCGCGGAGCAGGCGTTCACCGCGGCCGGCGATCCGTCGAAGTTTCCCGAGCAGCTGAAGCACGTGGGGCTCTGGAGTCCGGCGCGCATCTTCTTCAACCGTTTCTCGTTCCGCGGCCCGATCGATCCGAACGACCCCGCGGTCGCGAAGTCGCTGCGCGTCGATCTCGGCACGTACAACCCGCTCCTCGGCCGCGCGTACACGGAGATCGCCGCGGAGAGCCGCAGCCTGCACAAGAGTCAGGGCTTCGGCTCGGCGGAGCGGCGCGGCACGATCCTCAACTACTTCGATCATCGCAACGGCGCGACGGCGACAAAGGATCTCTTCGAAGGCATCGACACGAGCTGGGCGCGCGTTCCGGGCGGGGAGCGCGCCGGCGCGATTCTCAAACAGGCGGCGGACACGTTCGATCCCGACAAGCCTTCCGCCTCGCTGCCGCTGCTGCTCGACGCGTGGGATGCACTCGTTCGTCTCGGCGTCGATCCCGCGGTGCAGAAGAACGTCTGGTTTCACGTGAAGCGCGACGAGCTGCTCGAAGTGATTCGCGACTGCGCGGGCATCGCCATCGACGTCGCGGCCGCCGAGTCGTTCGTCGTGAACGGCGGCGAGCTCTCCGTGAGCGTCACCGTGGTCAATCGCTCCGACTATCCGTTTCACCTCTCGCTCGTCGGCTCGCCGTACGCGAATCCGAACTTCGCGCCCGGGACGAAGCTCGAGAACAACAAGCCGGTGAAGACGGACCTGAAGCTGCGCGCGTTCGAGTACGGCATCTCGCAGCCGTACTGGCTGCAGAAGCCGATTACCGGCGGAATGTTCACCGTCGAGGACCCCACGCTCATCGGGACTCCCGAGAACAAGCCGTCGCTGCCGATCTACGTGACGCTCGAGGATCCGTCGATGCACACTCTGACGTTCGCGGTGCCGGTGACCTATCGCCGCACCGATCCGGTCGCGGGAGAGCAGATCCGCAACGTCGACGTGGTGCCGGAGGTGACTGCGAACTTCGGCTCGGGGGTGTACATCTTTGCCGAGGCGAAGCCGCGGATTGCGACGGTGTGGCTGCGGAGCTTCGGCGCGACCGACGCGACCCTGCGCCTGATCGCGCCGCCGGGATGGAAGATCGAGCCCGCCTCGGCGAGCGTGAAGTTCGCGGGCAAAGGCGACGAGACGCGCGTCGCGTTCACGGTCACGCCGCCGGTGAAGGAAGACTCCGGCAAGCTCATCGCCGAAGTGGAGTTGCCGAACGGAAAGAAACTCTCCCTCGGACTGACGAACATCGAGTACCCGCACATCCCCGCGCAGCGCGTCTTCGGCGACTCCTTCGCGAAGCTCGTGCGCGCGGACATCAAGCGCCGCGGCAACCGCGTCGGCTACATCATGGGATCGGGCGACGACATCCCGAACATCCTCCGCCAGGTCGGCTACGAGGTCACGCTGCTCAGCGACGCCGATCTCGATCGCGGCGACTTCGCGATGTACGACGCGATCGTGACCGGCATTCGCGCCTACAACACGCGCAAGCGCCTCCGCCTCGCGCACGAGAAGCTGATGCAGTACGTCGAAAAGGGCGGGACGGTGGTCGTGCAGTACAACACCAGCGGCGACGACCTCGCGGTGCCCGCGCCGGGCCCGTTCCCGTTCAAAATCTCGCGCGACCGAGTGACGGTCGAAGACGCGCCGGTGAAGCTGATCGACGCCGATCATCCGCTCCTCAGCGCGCCGAACAAGATCACGGCAAAGGATTTCGAAGGCTGGGTGCAGGAGCGCGGGTTGTACTTCACGACGGAGTGGGACCCGCGCTACACGACCGTGCTCGCGACGAATGATCCCGGCGAGCCGGAGAAGCCGGGCGGACAACTCTTCGCGAAGCATGGGAAGGGCGCGTTCGTGTATACGGCGTATGCGTGGTGGAGACAGCTGCCGGGGGGAGTGGCGGGAGCGATTCGGGCGTTTGTGAACTTGGTGTCGGCGGAGTGATATGAAGGCAGAAGGCAGAAGGCAGAAGGCAGAAGTTAGAAAGACGCCGTCGCCGGCTGCCCTCACTTCTTCGTTCTGCCTTCTGCCTTCTGCCTTCTGCCTTCATTCATGAGCGAACGTCCCCCCATCGGCAAATCCTGGACGCGCCTCTACGCCGCCGTCCTCTCCTTCCTCGCCCTCCTGATCGCGCTCTTCTACTGGTTCACGAAAGCGTTCGAATGAAGTTTGCCGACTGGGTAGTTCTCGCCGGCACGCTGCTGACCATCGTTGCGTACGGCGTCTGGAAGGGCCGCCGGCAGCGCAGGCTCGAGCAGTATCTGCTCGCCGACCGGCAACTGCAGTGGTACACGATCGCGCTCTCGGTGATGGCGACGCAGGCGAGCGCGATCACGTTTCTCTCCACGCCGGGCCAGGCCTACGTCGACGGGATGCGGTTCGTGCAGTTCTACCTCGGCCTGCCGATCGCGATGGTGATCCTCTCCATCACCGCCGTTCCGATCTACCACAACCTCAGAGTCTTCACCGCCTACGAGTATCTCGAGACGCGCTTCGATCTGAAGACGCGCACGCTCACCACGATCATCTTCCTCATCCAGCGCGGCCTCGGCACGGCGATGACGCTCTATGCTCCCGCGCTCATCGTCTCGCTCGTCCTCGGCTGGAACATCCATCTGACGACGCTCGTCATCGGCGCGCTGGTGATCATCTACACCACGAGCGGCGGGACGAAGGCCGTGAGCTGGACGCACACGCACCAGCTCATGATCGCCCTCAGCGGAATGGCGATCGCGCTCATCGTCGCGCTGCGCTCTCTCCCCGCGAACGTCGGCTTCGTCGATGCCGTGCGCGTCGCGGGACGCATGGGACGCATCAACGTGATCGACTTCTCGTTCGATCTCAGCACGCCGTACAACTTCTGGTCGGGACTCTTCGGCGGACTGATGGTCGCGCTCGCGTACTTCGGCACCGACCAGTCGCAGGTCCAGCGCTACCTCACCGGCGAAACGATCGCGCAGAGCCGCCTCGGCCTGCTCTTCAACGGCATGGTCAAAGTGCCGATGCAGTTCTTCATCCTCTTCGTCGGCGCGATGGTGTTCGTGTTCTACCAGTTCGTCGCGCCGCCGCTGTCGTTCGATCCCGTGCAGCGCGTGAGCCCCGAGCTCCAGACTCTGCACGCGCAGACCTTCGAGGCGAAACGCGGCGCCGCGCTGCGCCTCGTCGAGGCGATGAATCGAAAGGACGCGCACGTCGTCGAGCGCGCCACCACCGAGCTGCGCGTCCTGCAGCAGCGCGAGAACGACCTGCGGCGCAGCGCGGGCGTCACCGCCGACACCGACTACGTCTTCCTCACCTTCGTGATGAACAACCTGCCGACGGGTCTCGTCGGCCTGCTCCTCGCGGCGATCTTCTGCGCCGCGATGTCGGCAACCGCATCGGGCCTGAACTCGCTCGCCTCGACGAGCGTGGTCGATGTGTGGAGACGGTTGATCGCGAAAGGCAGCAGCGATCACGAATACGTCGTCGTCTCGAAATGGATGACCGTCGGCTGGGGCATGTTCTGTATCGCCTTCGCGCTTTACGCGAGCAAGCTCGGCGCGCTTATCGTCGCCGTCAACCGCGTCGGCTCGCTCTTCTACGGCACGATGCTGGCGATTTTCCTTCTCGCCTTCTACGCGAAGCGCGTCGGCAGCACGGCCGTGTTCTGGGGCGCGGTGATCGCGGAAATCACGGTCCTGCTCTGCTGGCAGTTCACAACGATGGCCTGGCTCTGGTGGAACGTCGTGGGTTGCGGGGTAGGAGTCGTCGCAGCGCTGGCGATTCAGGCGGCGCAACGTAGGGGCGGGCTTCAGCCCGCCCCCGGGACGCCCGGCTGAAGCCGGGCGCTACGTTACTTCTTCCAGCTATCCAGGCTACTTCTTCCAGCTATCCACGTTCTTCCGCACTTCGCTCGCGAAGTCCGCCTGATCCGCGCGCGCCGCGGCAATCGCCTGCTCGCCCGCCTTGATCGCCTCGTCCTTCTTTCCGAGCCTGTGGAGGAATCGCGCCTTCAGCCAGAGATTCGCGATGTTCTCGTTGACCTCGAGCGACTGATCGAGCCAGTCGGAGATCTCCTGATCGGTCGCGACGCCCTTGTTGTCGAACGCGAAGCTCGCGGCCTGATACGGCGCCTGCCAGGCCGGCTTCATCGCATTCTTCAGCGAGGTCATCGTCCGCGCCGTCGAATCGGTGTTCACCGTGAACGGCACCGCGACGTTCTCCCAGCGCAGGACGACCTTTCCGGTATCGGTGGTCATCTCCTGAATCTCGAAGCCCATCCACTCGCGGAACTCAGCCTTCTCCGGCTTGACCTTCACGCGCAGCGCGTCCTTCGCCTCGTCGTAGCTGTAGCTGCCCCACTGCTCGGCGACGCTGTTGAAGATCACGGTCCACTCGCTGGGATTCGGAATCGTGTGCACGCTGTACAGACCCTTCTTCAGCTTCTGCCCGTTGATCGCCACGTCCTCGCTGAACTCGATGGTCGTCGCCTCGTTCGCGCCGGTGCGCCAGACCTTGTCGTACGGCACGAGACCGCCCCAGATGGTGCGCCCTTTCACGCCGGGCCGGCTGTACTGAATGGTGATCTCCGTGAGACCGACGTTTTGCATGACGCTCGCCTTCGGGCTGGGACGCGGCGTCCGCACCTGCGCGAACGCCGTCGCGGCCACGAAACACGCGAGCAGGATCCAGATTGTTTTACGCATTGTTGTCCTCCGAGGGGCGGATGCTACCAAAGAACGTAGCGACCGGCTTCGGCCGAACGTAGCGACCGGCTTCAGCCGGTCGAAGGGCGGGCTGAAGCCCGCCCCTACGTCACTTCCAGGTGAACCATCGATTCTCGGAAGTCAGCCGCGTCCCGCGCCCGGTCAGCACCTCGACCTGCACGTCCGTCTCTTCCCACACGTTCTCCGGCCGGTCAGGGAAAACCGCGAAGAATGCGGGCGTGCGGCAGCGATCCCGCGCCGGCGCCAACGTCACGCGATGACGCACGGTGCGGTTGTTGAAGTAGATCTCCGCGTGGCGGATGCCGTGCGGTGAGCTCGCCCATCCGGCGACGATCAGATCGCCGCCGATCCGGCTGCCGAACACGGGCGACGAAAGCGCGACGAACTCCCGCCCGCCGCACGCAGGCTCGTTCCGCAAAAACGCCTGGAGGGCGGACGTCCCGTCCGCCCCAGCTCCGGCGGACGGGACGTCCGCCCTCCTCAGCGAGAACACCCAGTCCCCTCCCGCGTTCCCCGTGAACTCGCGCACGAACGTGAGCCTCCCCCAATCGAGCTCGCGCCGCAGCCATGCACGCACGTCGTCCGCGCGATGCGAGAGCGCATCGCCGTGCACGACGACGAGCTCCACGCCCGCCTTCTCGAGCACGTCCACGAAGTCGTCCGCGATCGGCGAAGCCGCGAACCGCGACGAAAACTCCTTCGCGCTCTCCGGACCATTCACGCCGTTGATCATCGGCCGGTGATGCGTCGTCGAGCGGTACATGTAGAGGTACTCGCTCCAGATCGTGTTCATCGGCAGCTCGACGATCGGCGTCGTCCCTTGCGCGAGCCAGCGATACACCGGCGGCTCGGGCGGCGTGAGATACCAGCGAATCGGCGCGGCCCACAGCGCGGCAACGAGACCCGCCGGCACGACGAGCGCGATCCACTTGTTTCGCCGCGCGATGAGCGCAGTCGCGATGGCGATGAGAATCGCGAGGCCGATGTAGGCGATCACCGCCCATCGCGCCGGAACACGAATCGCCCGAAAGCCGGGAACGGCGCCGAACAGGAATCGGTGCAGCTCGAAGTTCATCCCCAGAGAGCCGGCGAAGCCGATCGCGATCCACGCCAGCCCGAGCGCGATCTTCGGCCACGCGCGGCGCCACGCGACGAACGCGAATGCCGCGACGATCAGAGGGAGTGTGCCGGGATAGAGCCAGCGCTCCGGATGGCCCGCGCGATTCTGTAGCCAGTCGATCGGAAGCGCGGAGAATCCGTGTGACTCGTTATAGGTGCGCTCCATCCCGTACAGCTTCGCGACCGCGGCGTACGGATAGAGAAACGGCGCGAGCACGATCATCGCGGCGATCATCGCGAGCGCGAGATCGCGCCACGCGCGCCGCGGCACGATCGCCGCGGCCGTCGCGATCACGGCGAACGAGCCGAAGAGAAAATAGTGCATGTTCGTGAGACCGTTCATCGCGAACACGGCTCCGAACACCGCCGCACGCCGAGGCGACGGCTGCTCCGCGTACCACAGCAGCGCGAGCAGCAGGAGCGGAAGCCATCCGCCCCAGATGTGCTGCAGATGCACGATGTGCGTGAAGCGAAAGGGAACGAACGCGTAGAACACGCCCGCCGCCATCCCGGCGGCGAAGGATCCGGTCAGCTTCCATCCGAGGAGATACGCCGCGAAGCCGCAGAAGGCGAAGCCGGCGAGGAGCGCGATGTTCTGCGCCGCGAGCGGGCCGATGCCGATCGCGCGCAGCGGAAAGAGCAGCATCGCCAGCCCGTACAGATGCTCGCTGAACGCGAGCGAGTACTTTGCGGGATGCATCACGTTCGCGTGGAAGAGCGACAGCGGGCGATGAAACGTCGCCCACCAGTCCCAGTCGAGGATCCACGCGGTGAAGTACGCGTCGCCCGGATCGGCGCCGGCACGCGTGAGATTCGGCAGCAGCGGCCAGGTCATCAGGATGGCGAGGATCGCGAACACGATCGCCGCCGCAGCGTGTTGCCTGGCCATGCGCGGCGAATGATAATGCCCGCATGCCATCGATCCCATTCACCGGAAACTACGAAGATCTCTCGACCGATCGCGGGTACCAGTTCAAGTTCTATTGCGAGAAGTGCCAGAACGGCTACATGTCGTCGTTCCAGACCTCGAAGATCGGCATGCTCGGCTCCGCCGCGCGCGTCGCCGGCGGCCTCCTCGGCGGCGTCTTCGGCCGCGTGGCCGACAGCGCGTACGAAGTGCAGCGCGCCGTCGGCGGAACGGCGCATGACGCCGCGCTCAAGGACGCCGTCGCCGAGATCGCGCCGACGTTCAAACAATGTACGCGCTGCGGCAACTGGGTCTGCGAGCCGATCTGCTGGAACAAAAAAGCGGGACTCTGCGAAACATGCGCGCCCGACTTCGATGAAGAGATGGCCGCCGCCCAGGCCGAGGCCGCGCGCGAACAGATTCAGGAGAAGGCGCGGACGGTGGACTGGACCAAACAGCGCGACGCCCGCAACGTCACCGGCGCGGTCTGCCGCGAGTGCGGCGCGAAGACGCAGGGCGGCAAGTTCTGCCCCGAATGCGGCGCCGCGACCTCGCCGAAACGCGGCTGCGCGCAATGCGGCCACGAGGCCGAGGGCTCGCCGAAATTCTGTCCCGAGTGCGGGCAGAAGTACTGAGTCGTGGACGCGGCGCTCGACCTTCACGTGCGCGCGCTCGTCGCCGCGCGTGAAGGAAATCTCGCGGACGCGGAAGCCGCGCTCATCGCCGCGCAGCAGTGGGAATCCGCGCACGGCTACACGCGCGCGCCATTGCACACGTCGCATCAACTCGTGCTGATGACGAACTTCAACGGCGATCTCGATCACCTCGCCCGCTACTACCGAGAGACCCTGCGCACCCTCAAACGCCTCCGCAACCGCGAAGGCCTCGCCCTCTGCCTCCGCACAACGGGCGAGCTCGCCTTCGTGAACGGCGACCGCGAAGAGATGAGGAGAGCGTGGGAGCTCAGCGAGCGGCTGTTCGTCGCGCTCGGGTTGCCGGAGGCGGAGCAGATGAGGGCGTGGATGGCGTGGGGGCGGGAAACGGCATGAGCGACGCGGCGGTATACTCCGGTCGTGGCCTCTCTCGCCGATCGAATCACCGTTGACCCCGAGCAATGCGGCGGCCGGCCCTGCATCCGCGGCATGCGCATCCGCGTGAGTGATGTACTGGATCTCTTCGCCGCCGGACTGACCGCGGAGCAAATCCTGGTCGAAATGCCCGATCTGGAGCTCGAGGATCTCCAGGCTTCGTTGCGCTTCGCCTCGCGGTGGCTCGATCATCCGGTATTGGTTGCGTGATTGTCTGGGTCGACGCGCAGCAGCTCGCCGGCGCTTTGCTCCGTGGCTCACAAGCGAGCTCGGGATCGGCGCGTTCAGCGATCGCCATCTGAACCTCGTTCGCGCGAAAGATGCGAACATCTTCGAAGCGGCGCGATCGGCAAAGCACTCGATCGGCACGCTCACTCCGGAAGAGCGTGAGTTTCTCAGACACGCTGAGAAGAAGTACCGAGCCAATCTCAATTGGTTCGAGTTCGAGCATTTCGCGTTCGGTATGCGCTCACCCTTGTTTTCGCGCACCCGTTCGCATCTCGATGTGCTGGGACATCCCCTCTATCTCGCGTGGAAGGAAATGTGACTCGATCTCGGTGAGAAGCAGGGTCTTGCCGCGCCGTCACGACGGAAGGAGCATCGTGCGAGACGATAAACGCAGCAGCGCGGGGCGTCCGGTCAAAGCGGAACAGCGCGAAAACCTGCGCCAGGCACGCCAACTGCCAACCTCTCGGCCAAGCAGATGTCGAGACCACGATGATCGACACGCACGTGCTCGAGTCAGTCGGAGGGCGAGGTGTCCACATCCCGTGGGAGCCTGTGAGCCATCCCCGTCAGCCTATCCTGCGTGCACTAGGCCGATCTCATTCAGCCCATCGCGGACCAGCCATGCGTTACACGGACTGCCGATTTGAGCCCTCGCCGGGAGCAAGATGAATTCGTGTCATCAGTTGAGCGGGGTTGGAAGCCCCTGAGAATCCGTTCCTTGTTTGGGGTTTTGAGTTGGTAGGCCCAATCAGCTCATGACGGAGTTGGACGGCTGAAGTGACCGCCGGAATTCTCGCTCACGCCCCGCGAGACGCGCATACTGTTGGCAATATGAGAGAGGAGCGTGTTCATGTTGTTGCTCAGTCGCCGGTCAGTTCCGTTGCTTGCTCTGGCGTGCCTCATTTCGACCGCTCGTTGCTCCACCTCACGCGACATCATGGCGACCCCGATTGCCGCGGGACAGCAATACCGATCTGCATATCTTGTCGTACACGGTGACAGGTCGAGTGACGTGGACGCGTCGATTCAGCGCGAGCTGTTTCGGCGAGGGTTGGCGGTCACATCAGGACTCGACAACAAGCAGCCAGAAACGGCGGATCTGGTTGTCAAATATGCTGACGGATGGAGCTGGGATGTCGTCATGTACCTGAAGACCCTGGACATCCAAATGTACGATGCGCGTTCGGGAACCTTGCTCGCCACTGCCACTTGGAAAAATTCAGCGATGCATGGTTTTCACGGCGTGGACAAGGTAGTCGCTGAACTTGTCTCTGGCATGCTCACGAAGTTAGGGATCAACAAGTAGGAATCAGCGACGTCGGCCCACGTGCGCGGACGTAGCTGCTCAAGGAGTTGAAGGCATGAGGACGGCTGCACTCCGCGCCACGATACTCGCTCTCGTCGCCGTCCTGGGATGCGGAGAGTCGGAATCGACCGAGTCGCGAAATGCAACTACGTCGTCTAGCAATTGCGCAGAACTGGAGCCAGACAATCCGTACTCCCCCGGTACCGGGCACCACGCCGGCTTCGAATGGGCGGAGCGCAACGATGCCAGTTCGTGTGGCGGAAACTCGACGTCGTTCATCGAAGGGTGCGAGGCATACGTCACTCAACAGGCGGCGCACGACGACTGCATATCGAAACGTTAAGCCACCGGCCGTGGCCCCGAAAACGAACAGAGACCCACGATGGACCTGCCCCGAGGCCCGAGAGCCGCCCTCGGCTAACTGTTGCTCATCCTACCTACGCTGTGTGCTGTTTCACGCGTCCTGTTTCGGGCGGCCCTTGGGCCCACGTGCGAGAGGCGTCACGGCCCTGGGCCCCTGGGCATAAGCGCCTCCCTCGCAGCGTTGCGCATCCTCAGTCCACGGTCTATTTTGGGAGTCATCATGAAAGCAACGAATCGCAAGCAGCAGACAGAACGTCTCCGTCGCAACGAGGAGAAATGGACGCCCACTCTGATGGAGGCGGGCTGGACCGTTATTCCTTCGATCATCCTTGAGCGGCAGCGCGGGCTGGGCCTCGACGCTATCGATGTCAACATCCTCATGCAGCTCGCAATGCACTGGTGGTTCAGTGACAACCCACCGCGCCCGTCGAAGCGAACTATCGCCGAGCGTATGGGCATCGATGTGAGTACTGTCCGGAAGAGGATCGCGCGCATGGAGGGAGACGGCTTGATCCGCCGCGAGAAGCGGTACAGCGGAAAGACCGGACGGCAGGAGTCCAACAACTACCATTTCGATGGACTGATCGCGTCAGCGACACCATATGCGCAGGAAGCCCTCGAAACCCGCAAGAAACGCGACGCAGAAGATGCTGAACGCCGTACACGTCGGCGTGCTCACTTGTCGTTGGTGACCAACGATGAAGGAGATGCTGAGTAATGGATCTTCCCGGACTACTCGCATTTGTGAAGTCGAACGGCTATGCAGCGGTTCTCGGTGTCGTGGTGATCTATGTGCTTGTTCGCGGCGAGATCACATTTCGATATCCCGCGAGTTCGAAGCGCAGGACGTAAATGTCGGAATGCGCCGTCCAACTCCCGCGTGCGGCCGACGTAGACCGCTGCTCACTCAGCGTAGGTGCTACGATCTCGCGTGCGGTCTACGCGGCTGACGCGTAAGCCGTTGGGCGGCGAAGATCCCTCAGAGTAGACTATATCCACATTACGAGATACAGGTTCCGACCGGAGTGGGGTATGACGAAATATTCGTGGGTTGTTGCTCTGCTAGGTCTCACGATTGCGTGCTTCCGGAACGATACCGCCGACGTGAGGAAAGTAGTTGCAGCAAGAGTGAACCATGGAGTGTTCAGGTCGTTTCAAACCGGAAAGCTCAGATTGGATCAAAGTGGCCTGAACTATCTACGGGCCGCAGAAGCTCGCGGACTTTGGCGAGTCCCGGCGAGGCACATCGGCTGGTTCTCGGTGTGGCGAAGGTCAAGCCGACGGCAGCCGCTCGTATTTTCGGAGAAGAGATGACATCGCTTATGAGTTCGCGCTACAAATTCCGATGCGTGGTTCGATACAGCAAGTTCAAGAAGGATTGGGAAGTTGTAGCATTCGATACAGGCTCGATCGACGCGAACGAGCGTTGGGCTTCAGAAAATGTCGTGAAGTGAGCGGCCGTAGTGTCAACGCGTCGTCGCCCAACTCAGCGGTTGCACCGGACGCGAACCGCTGGTTTACTGTGCTCCAAGGGCATCGGTCTCCGCGCGCGGTTAGCGCCGGTGAACCGCAGGCCGTTAGCCGACCTGGCGTTGACTCACAGGCACCCGCGCCTGCGGCGCTGCGTCCGGAACAACTACGCCGGTGCCATTGTTTCTCTCGCCAGCAACCCGAACTCATAGGGTGTGAAGGGAGAATGTGACATGAGTACGATTACCGAACTGGTTGCCCCGCCTGAATTCATCCACCAGCGTATCGCGCAGTTCGAGCAGCAGTTCTCGGCATTTGCTTCAACTCTGCCACTCGGCCATCCGCTGCGCGTGAGGCTGGCGCCCCTGGCCAAGGAGATGGGAAGCATCCTCGCTGCGCTAAAGGTGCCAAACCTCAGCGCCGCCGAGACGTCCGGCATCGTCGAGCGCTGGGACTCCTGGACGGAGACTTTCAACGACATCTCCGATCCTGCGTTTGACGAAGAACTCGAACATTTGTTCATCGCTCTGCCGTCGTAGCTGAGTTGGTCGGCTAACTCAACGCCACCGGGCGCCGACCGCGCCGCGAGTGTCCCGAGATCTATACTTCTCGCCGTGCGGTCGGCGCCGGTGAGCGTCGGGCCGTTGGACCGCTGAACATGAGCACAGACCCACGGGTTCACGAGTTCTGTCGCGTGGTTCTCGCCAGATCCGAGGAGAATCGAGCGGCGGCGAAACTTCTGCAGTCCGCTCGGCTGTCTGGCAATCTGATTTCGATTCTTCGCCAAGAACTGGATTCTCTCGTACGAGTGATCTACCTACTCAATACGGGAGATCCGAGCCTGAGGAAGACTCTCATCGACGCCACGCTCCAGGGGAAGCCGTGGCGCCATCCGAGCAACAAGAAGATCACAGACCGTGAAATGCTCGAGACGGTTACGCCGGGCGGCGGGTGGGAGCGGTCGGTTTATAAGTTTGGCTGTGCGTTCATTCACCTCTCAGAGCTTCACGGCTATCGGTCCAACGACCCATTCACGCAGCTGCCACGCCACGAGCAGGATGCGATACTTCAACACCTTCGCTTTTACCATGGAGGTCCTGCCGGGTCTGCGGTGACCTTCGAGCAAATCGAGCCATTTCTTCCCCGCGTGTTGGAGAAGATCTCCGAAAACCTGAAGGCACACGTTCGCGATCTCGATGAGCAATCCTGAACGCGGTCCAACTCGGTGCAGCCGACGGCAACCACGCCGCGGGTGCTCCAAGCGCGGTACACTTTCGCGTGCGGTTGCCGCGGCTGAGCGGCAAAACGTTGAACGCCCTGAAACACATGAGGCGGCGGGAGACCACCATGGAGTCGTTGTTCAGTAGAAGGCCAGTCGTGCAACGGCTGCGATGCGCGCTGACCATGCTGTGTTTCGGCTTCGTTGCTCCAGTTCTTGCGCAGACGAGCGACTGCCGCGAGGCTGAAACTACGCGAGAGACAGAGATCTGCGCGGCCGAGCAGCAGCGCGTGACGAGCAAAGAACTACGGGAGGCACTTTGGAGGCTGGCGGAAAGGCTCTCACCGGCGCGTCGCACCGCATTGAATGAGGCGCAGGTGGCCTGGGAAGCATTTCGTGCGAAGGAATGCCGGTTCGTAGGTCTCGAGTATGAAGGTGGAACGGCCGAAAACTTTTCTGAGAGTCTGTGCTATCTGGATCTGACGCGCGAACGCATGGCTCGGATTCGCGAAGTCACGTCGGAAATGACCGAGAGTCCCCAAGAATAGTAGGTCGCTTACTCCCCAGGCCGTCCATCCAGGCCACTGCAGCCGACGCCATGCCGTTCGCTGCGGTGCTCGGCGTATCATTCATGGGGTCTCGCTCCTGCCGCGTGAAGCACGGCGCGGCTGAGTGGCAAGAAAGCGCGCCTCTTCAGGGAGGGACCAAGAGTCCGCGTGAAGAACGAAGGCACCGAGGATTGTCAAAACGACGAAGATGTAGCGGGCCATTGTTGCGAACAATAGATCCACCTCGCAGGACAGCCAAACACATTCATGCAACACTCAGTCTGCGGTGCGGCCGACCGTCCAACTCTGCGGCTCCAGCGGACTTCGGCCCGCTCGCTGGTATCTTTTGCTTCACGCCCCCTGCGGCGAGCCGAAGCCGCTGAGCTGGGGGTCGTTCTATGAAAGCGATTGTCAAGGGCGGTTCTCTTCCTTACTGATTGCTTTTTCGTCTTCTCCTTTGCAATCAGCCCATTCCGACTCGAGGGCAATGACCGTTCGTGCTTCCGGGTGGTCGGAGCAGTCTTCTTCCTTGGACTCATGATCGGTTCCCTCCTTCGATCCGTTTCAGACGACTGCAAGCGTTGTGTCGATCGTCTTCGAGACGTCAACCACGGTTCTATCTGAGACTCACGTCGTTGCCGGCGCGGCCTGACGCTTCTTCTGGTTATCCGAGGGGGCCTATGGTTAGGCGAGTGCCTCGACGGACTGAGGTCGGGCGAACGGCCCAGATGAGACTCTCCCTCGAACCTTCGTCTCGGATGCGATGAGGAAGCCGGTGAGTGACCCGCACTCCGGTCGTCGCAACGCGAGCGCTATGTCATTTGCGTCGTCAGTTTCTCTGGATCCCAGAGCTCTCCTTTCTTCCAAAGTCTGAGGGCGATGGAAGCGATCTTCCTCGCCAGGGTCAAGAGCGCCATTTCCTCAGCAACGCCTCGAGCGATGCACCGCTTGTAGAAGTCTCTGAGCGGTCCATCCTTGTGAGCAGCTGCCGTGGCTGCGCCTTTGAAGACGTTCTTGAGGACGTGGTTGTGATTGCGATTCAGCCCGCGCGTGAGCGGAGCACGCCGACGTCGACGGATCGTCCCGCCGACTACTTCGTTGTCGGCACTCGAACGCGTGACGACCGCCAGACCAACGTACGACCAGAAGCCGCGCTTCCCGCGGAATCGAAAGGGCGTCCCGACAATGGCGATGATCTGGGCCGTGCGCACCGGTCCCAGTTGGGGAATCGACCGGAGGATCTTCCACGCGGCATGGCGCCGTGCTTCGGTGAGCATCGCCGTCCTGGCTTTGGTCCGCAGTGGCAACAGCGCGTCGAGCTGCGTGAAGAGCGATTCGGCGCGGAGCCGTGCACCTGTACCTTTTATCTTCGCCAGCCAGCTCTTTCGCTGGCGTCCCGAGTACACGCCGCTGCCCGGTGTGGGGATGGCCCTCCCTCGGTACATCGCTTTGATCCGCTGCATCACCCTGGTCGCATCCTCGACCAGATTGCCGTAATTGCGGACCATCTCCTTCAGAGGCAGCACCGACGCGGCTCCGTGGTACACGCCCTTCAAAGAGCCCAATCGGAGTCGCTCGGACAACACATCGGAGTCGATGTCGTCGTTCTTGTTCCCCAGCTCCGACTTCCCTCGCACATTGCACACGATCACCCGTTCCGCGACAGGCTGCAGCAGGTCGTGCAGCCACTGCGCCTGAGTGCCCTCTTCGAACGCGACGTGCACGCGGGGCCCCTGGCCCCGGACCAGCCCGACGATGGCTTTGGCCTCCGTCGGTACCGTCGCCTTCAGCACGACCGTTCCCGACTCATTCCTGCACGTCGCCACGGTTGTTGCCTGATGCACGTCCAACCCGAGATAATGTGTCGCCTGTTTCTTCATGGCAGCCGTCCCTTCCTTTCGTTTGGACTTTGAACGACCCAAACTTACAGGAAGGGGCGCGCTTTCAACATGCGTTAGGCGCCCGTAGTGGCCGTGAGGCCGAGGTAAACTCCACCGGTGCCGACGAAGGTTCGGGAGGCGATCCGACTGGTCCAGGGTGAAGGTTGGTACCAGGTGAAATCGAAGGGTGGCCACCGGCAGTTCAAGCATCCTGTGAAGCCTGGGCGCGTCACGATCTCCGGGAAGGAGAGCGATGATCTGGCTCCTGGGACATTCGACAGCATTCTCAAGCAGGCGGGGTTGAAGAAATGAACATGCATCGATTCCTCATCGTGATCGAGAATGCCGGAACGAACTTCTCGGCATACTCTCCGGATCTTCCCGGCTGTGTTGCGACCGGAGACACTCGAGAAGCGACCGAGAAGAACATGTACGAAGCGATCCAGATGCACCTGGAGGGACTGCGCGAGGACGGACTTCCTATCCCGGTGTCCGAGTCGGTCGCAGAGTACCTCGTCGTGGGCGCATAACTTTGCGGCGGAGCGGACTTCGGCCCGCCGTCTGATGCGCTGCTCTCACGCTCTTCGCGCGGCCGAAGCCGCTCACCTGGTGTCGTGAACGACGACCGTGAAGAGATGAGGAGAGGCGTGGGAGCTCAGCGAGCGGCGGTTCGTCGCGCTGCGGTTGCTGGAAGCGGAGCAGGTGAGGGCATGGATGGTGGATCGCAGATCGACACGCTCACTCCGGAAGAGCGTGAGTTTCTCAGACACGCTGAGAAGAAGCACCGAGCCAATCTCAATTGGTTCGAGTTCGAGGATTTCGCGTTCGGTATGCGCTCACCCTTGTTTTCGCGCACCCGTTCGCACCTCGATGTACTGCGGCATCCCCTCTATCTGGCGTTGAAGGAAATGTGGCTCGACCTTGGCGAGAAGCAAGGTCTCGTAGCGCCGTCACGACGGGAGGAACATCTTGCGAGGCGGAAAACGCAGCGGAGCGGGGCGTCCGCTCAAAAGCGGAAGAGTGCGAAGAAGCGTGACATGGAGACTGCCCATTCACGTGCTCACCGCCGTTCATCGAAGAGCCGAAGTTGAAGGCGTTACGGTGAGCGCGTGGGGCGAAGAGGCGATTCGAGCAAGGCTGACGTTGAAAACTCGAAGACGCAGGATCACAACCTGACGTGGTACGCGCCCGTCCCACCTGACGAGTGAACCCCATCACCCACGGCCTCACCAGCTGGTGCATCGCCGAAGTGATTTTCTCCTCGGCCACAACCTGCTCTTCACGGTCGCGTCATCGCTCATAGCCGCGATCGTGGCGCGCACGGCGGGAGCGACCACTGCGGCGTGCGTCATCGCGGTCCACCTGCACATCCTCGGCGACCTCGCCGGCTCGCGCGGGCCGGACGGGTATCGGTGGCGATCCCCCTGCTAGTGTGCGCATGTGCCTTCGGAGTCCTTCCAAATCATCGGCCAGATCCGTGGAATCGACACGATCGCATCGGGTCACGGCATCCGCGATCTCGCCGAGTTGCAGAAGCAGTTCGGACGGGGAAACTGGCGGAAGCTGAAGGGTTTAGCAACGGTCCTGCTCGCGGATGGTACGATTGCTGAAGCCGAGATCCACTGGTACGAGGCGCATGGAATTGGCAAACGCTGGATGAAGATCAAGCGGTATCTCGACTGAGCGAATGAGTGAAGCCAAACACTTCGCAATTTGTATACACAACGGCGAATACGCCGGCACGCTGGAGCTCCGCAAAGTCTACGAAGTTCTCGAGGACACTTCAGCCGAGAAGCGCAACTACATGCGTGTAATTGACGAATCTGGCGAAGACTATCTCTACCCGCGGTCCTGGTTCGTTTCCGTCGCCGTGCCGGAAAACGTCGAGCAGTTACTACGCGAGCTTGCGCTGAAATAGTCGCTGCGTGAAAACTCGACGACGCAGGATTGCAACCTGACGTGGGACCCGCCCGTCCCACCTGACGAGTGAACCCCATCACCCACGCCCTCACCGGCTGGTGTCTCGCCGAAGCGATTCCGAACGTCACGACGCGCGAGAAAGCGTTGATCACGGTCGCGGCGATCGCGCCGGACGTTGACGGACTCGGGATATTCGCGGAGCTGGCGACGCGCGACAGCGCGCGGCCGCTCCTCTGGTGGACCGACTATCACCACCTCCTCGGCCACAATTTGCTCTTCGCGATCGCGGCATCGCTCCTTGCCGCGCTTGTCGCGCGCACGGCGAGAGCGACCACCGCGGCGTGCGTGTTCATCGCGGTCCACCTGCACATCCTCGGCGATCTCGCCGGCTCGCGCGGGCCCGACGGCTACCAGTGGCCGATCCCCTACCTCTACCCCCTTGATGCGCCGCCGCTCGCGTGGTCGGGCCAGTGGCGCCTCAACGCGTGGCCGAACATCGCGCTCACCGTCGCGCTCCTCGCGATCACCATGTTTCTTGCGTGGAAGCGCGGCTACTCGATCGTCGGCCTTCTCTCGCAACGAGCCGACCGCGCGTTCGTCGACGCCCTCCGTTTGCGCGTGAGGCGTTCGTTTTGCTCTCATGGATGACGTGACGATCATCGTTCTCTTCGGCGGCCCCTCCGATGAGCGGCACGTCTCCGTCGCCTCGGCGCAGAACATCGTCCGCGCGCTCGATCGCCCACTCGCCTGGTTCTGGGCGCCGAACGGCGCGGTGCACGACGTCGCGGTCGACGATCTGCTCGCGCATCAGCAGCCGTTCGAAGCCGGCTTCGTCCCCTCGCGGCCCGCGATCTTTCCGACGATCGAGCAGGCGCTCGACACGCTGCCCGTCGAGAATCCCGTCCTTCTCCTAGGACTGCACGGCACCGCGGGCGAAGACGGCGCGCTGCAACGGATGCTCGAGAAGCGCGGCATCCCGTTCACGGGCTCGGACTCCGAGTCGAGCGCTGCGGCATTCGACAAAGCGCGCGCGAAGGAGCTCGTCGCGGGAGACGTACGGCTCGCCGAATCGCGCGTCGCGCGCGACAACTTGCGCGAGATCGTCAAAGAGATGTTCGAGAGGCACGAGCGGCTCGTACTCAAGCCGCTCGGAGGCGGCTCGAGCCGCGGCCTGTTCTTTCTCGATCGCGGCCAGACTCCGCCGCGCGTCGACATCCCGTACCTCGTCGAACAGTTCGTCACCGGCCGCGAGCTCACGGCCGGCGTGATCGATCGCGGAAACGGTCCGTTCGCGTTGCCCGTCATCGAGATCGAGATCGATCCCGGCCGCGAGTTCGACTATGCCGGCAAGTATCTCGGCCAGGGCACGCGCGAGATCTGTCCCGCGCTGATCCCCGACGACATGACGCGCGAAGCGCAGGCGTCCGCGCTCGCCGCGCATCTCGCCCTCGGATGCGAAGGCTACTCGCGCACCGATCTCGTGGCCGCGAACGACGGCATGTACTACCTCGAGACGAACACGCTGCCCGGCCTCACCACGAGGTCGCTCGTGCCACAGCAGCTCGCCGCGGCCGGCATCGGATTTCGCGAGTTTCTCGAGGAGCAGGTGGAGCTGGCGATGACGCGAGTGGTAACGTCTGCCCTGTGAGCGCAACGTGAGCGCGATGAATCTCATCCTCGCCCTGCTGCTCGGCCTCGGCCTTTCGGCATCGACCGGCCTGAACACGTTCCTTCCCCTGCTGCTCCTCTCCGCCGCCGCGCGCTTTCACATCGCCGGCATCACGCTCGGCGAAAAGTTCGAATGGCTCACCTCCGACGTCGCGATCATCGTGCTGATCATCGCCTGCGTCGCCGAGATCATCGCGGACAAGTTCCCGGCCGTCGATCACTTCCTCGACTCGATCGGCACGTTCGTCCGGCCGATCGCGGGCGCTGTCGCCGCTGCGTCGGTGCTCACCGGAGTCGATCCCGTCGTCGCCGCGATCGTCGGACTGGTCGTCGGCGGCCCGACGTCCTTTGCGTTTCACTCGCTGAAGGCGGGAACGCGCGTCGCGTCGACGGCTGCCACGTTCGGCTGCGCGAATCCGGTGATCTCGCTGATCGAGGACGTGCTCGCGCTGGTGTTGAGCGTCGTCGCCATCTTCTTCCCGCTGATCGTGCCCGCCATGCTGGCGCTGTTCCTGTTTCTGCTCTGGAAGCTCGTGCAGCGGATCAAAGGAAAAAACGTAGAGGCGGGCTTCAGCCCGCCTCCGCCCGGCTTTTAATAGCCGTCCGCCGATGACGCCACACCGGGCTACGCGGCCGCTTCACGTTGCAACGCGCGGCTCATTTGTAATTCGCGATGGTCGAGTGCGCGGAAGCACGCGAAGCCACGGAGCAGCGGGCCGCGCCGGCCTGAGCCACGCCCCGAGCGGCACCACTTGCGACGCGCGTGCCGGTACAAGGGCCGGCGGACGGCGGGTCTGTCGGACCTACGCGCCGACCGCTTCGAACGCCACGTCGAGATGATGAGGATCGTTCGAGATGAAGTGCAGTTTCTCGAAGCCGATCACACGACCTTCAGCGTTCTTGATCAGAACGACGTCCTCGCCCGTCTCCTCGGCGACCGATTCGTTCGCGGGATCGTCGAACCAGACCGTGAGCGTTTCTCCCTCGCGATCGTAGAAGACTCTCACCTTGTCCATACGCGCTCCCCTTCTTTGACGGCGTCCGTCAGATAGGCCGTAATCAGAAAACCGTCGCGCTCATCAACCCGTTTCGCAACCGCGCAAATCCATCGGCCATGTTGCTTCAGTGTATAGAACGTCAGCCGGGGCGCTACGTCAGCGCGCGTTCAGCACCGTGATGCGTCCCTCGACGCGCGGCTCGAGCGGCTGCGGGCGCTTGCTCAGCGACTCGATGAACACCTCGCGGAGCGGACGCGCGTAATAGATGTCGACGCGATCTTTCGGCACCGTCGACATCACGTCCTGCGTTCCATCGCCGCCGGCCGCGACGAAGTCCGGCATCACCACGCTGTAGAGCTTCTCCGGATCGAGCGGCGTGCCGTCGGCGAGCGTGACGGAGACGAGCCGCTGCCGCTCGTTCATCGGCTTGTCCGCGTCTTTCGCCATGTCGTACGTGTAGCGCAACCCGCTCGTCTGCATGATTCCGCGCGCGCCGTTCGTGGTCGCGTTGAGAATGCCGATGATCTGCTTGCCGGTGAGGAAGACGTACGCCGGGTAGTTGTCGAACGGACTGACGGCGAACATGTGCTGGTACTGCAGCTCCGCCGCGGGCAGCTCCTCGCGGATGCCGCCGGAGTTCATGAGCGCGATGTCGGCGCCGGTGGCCTCGCGCAGCGCATCGGCGAGGAGCGTGCCGAGGGGCGACTCCTGGGAGAAGGAGCGCGTGAAGCGCTCCGCCGTGCGGATGCCGATCTTCTCCTCGCGCTTCGCGGCAACGCGCTTGAGATACGGCTCGATCACGTTCGCGATGCGCAGGTCGGGGAGGATCGTCTCGCCCGCGAACACGCGCGGCTCGAGCTTTGCGCCCGCCGGCGCTCTTCGCGGATCGCACTGGTCGGTGCCGCTGTAGACGAAGAGGCAGATCATCGTGTTCGGCCGGATGTCGCTTTTCACAACCTTGTCGTTCTTCGTGTCGATCCAGAGATCGAGCGTCGAGAACTCGCGGCTGTACGCGAGTCCCTGCATCACCGGGACGCCTTTGATGTAGTGCCGGATCGACGAGTGCGTGTGGCCCGCAAAGAACGCGTCGATCGTGCCGGGCGGCAGCTTCTCGAAGTACTGCATCACCTCGTGATGGTTCTCGCACGACGACGTGTTGCGCGGATCGCTCATGTCCGGGCAGCGCCCGCCCATGTGCGCCGTCACGACGATCGCGTCGACGCGCAGCGCGCGCAGCTCCTTTGCCGCGGCGACGGTTGCCGCGACCGGATCGGTGAACTGCAGCGTCGTCACGTTCGACGGCATGGTCACGGCAGGCGTGTCGGGCGTGGAGAGCCCGATGATGCCGATGCGCGCGCCCCCCGCGACGACGACGCGATACGGTTTCGTCCACGCCGGAATCTTCCCCGTCTCCTTCTCGACCACGTTCGCCGAGAGGATGGGAAACATCGCCAGCTCGACGTTGCGCTTGAGTGCCCCGAGAGGATCGTCGCCCGGGCTGCGGACGACGGAGTCGGGACCGACGGGTCCGAAGTCGAACTCGTGATTGCCGAGGGCGGCGGCGGAGTAGCCGATGACGTTGTAGCCGCGGACGACGGCCTCGCCCTCGAAGAGATTCGACTCGAGCGTGCCCTGGAACATGTCCCCGGAGTCGAGAACGACGACGCGCCCGCCGTGCTCCTCGCGCAGCGCCTCGACATAGCTCGCGAGCGCGGGAAGTCCGCCCCACAACACCCCCTCCCCTCCGCCCTCCGGCGACTCCACATGTCCGTTGAACCACCCATGCACGTCGGTCGTGCCGACGAAGACGACGTGCACCGGCTCGGGGGCGGGGGCGGGCACGGACGCGCAGGCGGAGGCCAGGAGGAAGAGAACCAGGGGGAGGGACCGTTGCATGGCGCGGGCATTATAGGGGGCGGGTGCTGCGTGCCACGTGCTGCGTGCTGCGTCAACCGCGTAAACTCTCGCAGCACGCAGCACTTAGCACGCAGCACGATGAAACGCATGATCTACAACCTTGCAGCCACGCTCATCGCGCTCTTGCACCTGGCCTTCATCCTCTTCGTCCTCTTCGGCGGTTTCCTCGTGCTGAAGTGGCCGAAACTGGCGTGGGTGCATCTGCCGGCGGCGGTCTGGGGCGTGATGATCGAGTTCGCGGGCTGGTGGTGTCCGCTCACGAAGTGGGAGAACGCGCTGCTGCGCGCGGCCGGCCGCGCGGGCTACGACGGCGGGTTCGTGGGCCACTACATCATGCCGCTGATCTATCCTCCCGGGCTCACGCGCGGGATGGAGATCGCCATCGGCGTCGTCGTCCTGATCGTGAATGCGGCCGTGTACGTGAGAGTATTCCGCTAGATGACGAGCATTGCGATTCCACAACACCCGGTCAAAACGACCGACAAGACCTTCTCCGAGCTCAGCCTGAGCGCCGAGATTCTCGACACCGTCACGAGCATCGGCTTCGAACATCCGACGCCGATTCAGGCCGCCGTGATTCCCCTCGTGATGCAGGGCCACGACGTGATCGGCCTCGCGCAGACCGGCTCCGGCAAGACCGCCGCGTTCGCGCTGCCGATGGCCGAACGCCTCACGCACGGCCGCGGCGTGCGCGGGCTGATCCTCTCGCCGACGCGCGAGATCGCGCTGCAGACGAAAGCGTTCCTCGAGCTCTTCGGCGCGAAGCATGATCTGAAGACCGCCTGCGTGATCGGCGGCGTGAGGATGAAGCCGCAGTTCGACGATCTGCGCGCAAAGCCCGACATCGTCGTCGCGACGCCGGGGCGCCTGCTCGATCACGTGGGGCGCCGCACCGTGTCGCTCAAGGACATCGAGGTCCTCGTCCTCGACGAGGCCGATCACATGCTCGACCTCGGATTTCTCCCGCAGATGCGCGACATCCTCAAGCTCCTTCCGCGCGAGCGGCAGACGATGATGTTCTCCGCGACGATGCCCGACTCGATCGAGATGATCGCGCGCGACTTCATGCGCACTCCGGTGCGCATCGACATCACGCCCGAGGGAGGGGCGGCGGAGGGCATCACGCATCGCCTCTACATCGTGAAAGAAGAAGACAAACGCAACGCCCTGCTCGCGCTGCTGCATCAGGAGCTCGGCTCGACGCTGGTCTTCACGCGGCGAAAAGTCGACGCGGAGTGGCTGTACCACATCCTCGAGCGGCAGGGACATCCGGTCGCGCGCATCCACGCCGATCAGTCGCAGATGAAGCGCGTCTCGTCGCTGCAGACGTTCCGCGAAGGGCAGCATCGCATCCTGGTCGCCACCGACATTGCCGGCCGCGGCATCGACGTGCCCGGCATCGAGCACGTGATCAACTTCGACATCCCCGAAAACGTCGATGACTACGTGCACCGCGGCGGCCGCACCGCGCGCGGGGCGGCGAAGGGCATCGTGTCGACGATCGTGACCTGGCAGGACATCCCGATGGTCCGCAAGGTCGAAGAGACCCTCGGCGAAAAGATCCCGCGCTGCGTGGTGGCGGGCGTCGAGCCGTGGGAGGAGATGGAGAAGAAGCCCTCGCGCGAGCGGCGGCGCGTGTAGGTCTGTCATCCCGAGCGTAGTCGAGGGACCTGGGGGTCTGGGTGGCACGCGAATCGCGCCACCCGCCCGCCCAGGTCCCTCGACTCACGCTCGGGATGACAAGCGGCGGGTTTAATCCTCGAATCCCGTCGCGCCGATTTTTTTGGGCGGCTCTTTCGGCGGCCCGCCGCGTTGGCGGCTCGCGTCGATGAGCGCTTCGCCGTCCGCGGACACGCGCACGTCCTTCGCCATCTGGGCGCGCGCGCTGGCGAGGTAGACCTTCACGCCCTTGTCCGCGTAGACGCGCTCGATCTCATCGGCGTCCGCGTCGATGACGACGTAGTCCTTCACGCGCGTGGAGTAGACCGCGAACTTGCCGTTCGACTGCCGCTCGATCCGCCAGGCCATGCGATGCCGAACGTATCACGCAGCACGCCGTTCCATTCGTCCGCGCTCACAGCGCGCTCCTCGCGGATGCCGTCGCGAGTCACGATGAGTCGGTCGCGCGTGAGCGTGATGCGGCCGCCGGGTGTCGCGAGGCTGCACACCCATTTCTTCGTGAACGCCGAATCGGGAGACGACTGCTGCCACGCGCACATCGGAGCGAAGTCTTCGAAGTCGTGCGGCTCGAGGGTGAAGACGTACTCCGTGCGCCACTCGTCGCCGTGGCGGCGCATCATCCTGCCTTCTGCGATGCGAAAGACGCCCGCGGGATCGTGTTGCTCGCCGCGCTCGTCGAGATCGAGCGGGCGGACGAACGAGTCGCCGAAGCCGGCGTCGGCGAGCATCCGCTGATCTCCGAATCGGACGAGCAGCGCCATGTGATCGAAGGGCGGGCCGAGCGTTCCGTCGGCGCACGGCACGCGCGCCGAGAGGAGCGTCACGTCGAAACCGAGCGTGCGGAGGAGCGCGGCGAACGCGCCGTTGAGCTCGTAGCAGAAGCCGCCGCGTTGCTCGCGCACGATCTTCTCGATGCAGCGCGCGGCATCGACGACAATCGGCCGCTGCCAGTGGATGTCCAGATTCTCGAAGGGGACGGAGAGCATGTGCCGCTCGTGAAGTGCCCGCAGCGTCTCCGGCGTCGGGTCGCGTGGACCTTCGTAGCCGATGCGTGAGAGGTAGGCGTCGATCATCGCGCGTAGCGCAATCCTACGCGCCAGGCGCGCGGCTGTCCGTGAGTAATCACTGGCGTAGCGCTGACCTCGACGGCTTCGTCGAAGACGTTCTCGAGCGCGAACGTGACGTCGACGCCGCGCCCGATCGGATGCGACGCGAAGACGTCCGCGACGAAGTAGCCGCCGAGCGGGAGCTCGTTGCGATCGTCGTCGAACTGCGCGGCGGACCAGCGAAGCTGCGCGCTCACGGTGCGCCACGACAACTGTGCCGTCGCCTGCTGGCGCGGGACCTGCGGCAGGCGCCTGCCGCGCAGCTCGCCGTCGAGCACGGTCGCGTCGACGAACAAAAAGCCCGCGGACGCGCGCCAGTCGCGGCCAAGCGGCCACTCCGCGTCGAGCTCCGCGCCGCGCGAGCGCGTCTCGCCGAGGTTCCGGCGCTGGCGCGTGATCGTTCCGCCGCCTGAGCCGAGGGTCACGTTCGAGATCGTGTCTTCCATCTCCATCCAGAACAGCGTGAGGCGTGCGCGGCGTGCGCGCGCGCCGATCTCGAAGCCTTTCAGATTTTCCGCGCGCAGATCGGCGTTCGGCAGCGTGTTCACGTTGCCGACGCGGAATCCGCGATGGAGCTCGTTCAGCGTCGGCGCGCGAAACGCTGTGTACGCGGATGCGGAGAAGTTTCTCCACAGCACCGACACCCGCGGATTGAGTTGCGTCTCCTCGGACCACCGATCGGCGCGCACGCCCGCCGTGATGGTGAGATTCGACGCCGCCGCGAAGATCTCTTCGATGTAGGCGGCGGCGGTGCGCTGCCGTCCGCCTGCCGAGACGTTGAACGACGTGCCGTTCGCGTTGAAGCGCAGCTCGTCGCTCGTCCCGCGCACCGCGCGCAGCTCCGCGCCCGCCACGACGACGTGGCGGTCACGCACGGCGCGCGTCCACTGCGCGCTTCCGCCGTAGCCGCGCGAGGGAACGCGCTGCTCGATCGTGAGGCGTTCGGAGTTGCGATCGCTCGCGATCGCGGAGAACGTCTGAAAGTAATCCTGATCGCTCGCGTACGCGCGCAACGTCAGCGCCCCGATGCCGGCGCCCGCGCTGAGATGGCGAATTGTCGTGTCGTTCACCTGCAGCGGCGTGCCGTTGTTGCGCGACTCGCGATAGTACGAGCCGCGCACGAACCCGCGCTCGTGTCGCGCCGTCAGATCGAGAGTCGCGTGGCGCGAGTCCGCGCGCACATCGACGACGCCGCGCTGATCGGGTCGCACGAGCACGAAGCCGCCGGTCGACAGGAAGTCGGCCGCGATCGTGAAATGCCGCGCGCCGAAGAACGCCGTCGCGGACGCGGTGGCGTCGGAGCCGGCGGAGACATCCGCGCTCACACCCTCGGACTTGCGGCGGATGAACTGCACCACGCCGCCCACCGCGGAGCTGCCGTAGAGATCCGACGCGCCGCCGCGCAGCACTTCGACACGCTCGAGTGCGAGACGCGGCACGCGTCCCCAGTACACCCAGCCGCCGAACGGATCGTTCAACGGCACGCCGTCATCGAGCACCAGCGCGCGCGACGCGCCGCTCGCGCCGACGCCGCGCAGCGACACCCCCTGCGTCGTCGGATTCGCCACGCGGCTTCCCGCGCGGCGGAAGAGAGTGAACCCCGCGACCTGGCGCAGTGCGTCGTCGATCGCCGGCGCCGCGGTCGCGTTCAGCGTTTCGTCCGACAACACGATCACGCTCGCCGGCGTCTCCGCGACGCGCGTCTCGGTGCGCGTGGCGGTGACCGTGATGGTCTCGCTCACTTGCGCGTACGCGGCAGGTGCGATAGTCAGGACGATCACGAGCAGCATGTCACCCCGAGCGTAGCGAGGGGCCTGAGTGGGCGGGCGGCGCGACGAACAAACCGATTCGAGCCGCCCACCCACCCAGGTCCCTCGCTCACGCTCGGGATGACATGCCATCACTTCACGAGACTCCTCATCAGATCCACCACCCGCTCCGGCCACGTCGCGGTGAGCGACCACGGCAGCGGTTGTTGCACGACGTGCAGCGTCCCCTCCTTCTCCAGCACGTCCCACGACGTGCCGTGAAAGCGAATCGTCACCCGCGCCGCGCCCACGCGCAAATCGCGAATGGTGATCTCCGGCAGCCACTCCGGCAGATGCGGATCGACGACGAGGAGATGGAGCGGCGCGTACGGATACAACCCGAGCATCGCTTGCAGGAGGGAGAACGTGGCCGAGGCGGACCACGCCTGCGGCGAGTTCGCGTTGGGGTAGAGCGACGGAAACGGATGATCGGCATCGCGCGGATGGCCGCTGAACAGCTCCGGCAATCGGTAGAAATCGAAGAGCGCCGCGGCCTCGAACTGCGCGCGCGCGAGCTGCTGCACACGATCGTGCAGGCCGTAGCGCATGAATCCGAACGCGAACGTGCCGTGCTCGACGGGCCAGATCGAGCCGAGGTGATAGCTGTACGGGTTGTACGACGGATGCTTCGAAGAGAGCGTCCGGATGCCCCAGCCGGAGAACATGTCCGGCGCGAAGAGGCGCTCGACGACGAGCGGCACGTGCGTCTCATCGGCGATGGCGGTGGCGATGCAATGCCCGGCGTTCGACGTGATCGACTTCACCTGCCGGCCATTCGCATCGATCGCGAGCGCGTAGAAGCCCTCCTCGGGCATCCAGAACGCCTCGCTGAATCGCCGCTTGAGCGCGAGCGTCTCTTCGAACAGCCGCTTCGCCTCATCGCGGCGGCCGAGCGCCCACAGCACCTCCGCGAAGTGCAGCTTCGCGATGTGCACGAAGCCCTGCTCCTCGCACGTCGCGATCGGCGGCTCGACCGGCGAGCCGTCCTCGTAGACGATCGCGTCGGGCGAGTCCTTCCACGCCTGATGCTTCACGCCGTCGCGCGAGCGCGTCTCGTACGAATAGAGACCGTTGTGCAGGCGATCGCGATCGAGCCAGTCCAGTGCGCGGAGCGCGGGATCGACGAACGGACGGACCGCATCCACGTCGCCGGTCCAGTGCCACAGCTCCGCGACCATGAACGCGTAGAGCCCGGACGTCGTGATCGAGCCGTAGCTGCGGCCGCGATTGTTGATGTCGAGCGCGGAGAGCGGGCCGGTGTGCGCCTCGTGCAGCATGCGGCCCGGCTGCTCGTCGCGCCAGTCGTCGATCCGCGTCCCCTGCAGCTTCGCCAGCGCGTCGAGCGTGCCGCTCATCATCTCGCATCCGAGGAGCGCGGCCTGCCAGCTCGCGGTGAGCGTGTCGCGGCCGAAGAGCGCGATGTACAGCGGCAGGCCGGCGGCGAAGGTCCACGCGCGCGGACCGGAATCGAGATCGTAGAGCCGCAGCGCGGCGAGATCGCGCTTCGCCTGCTCGAGCGTGCTGGCGACCACGTTCGCGAGCGTGCCGCTCTCGCGCGTCTCGATCTTCGCCGCCTCGCCGAGAAACGCGCGCTGCCGCTCATTCGTGACATCGAACGAGCGGCAGCGATGGCAGGGCCGCATCCGATTCCCATCGATCGACGGCGCGAAGTCGATGCAGAGATGCCACGACGCGTGCGGCTCGAGCTCGATCTCGAACTGGTGGAGGACAGACAATCCTGTCTGTCCGGACAGGCAGGATTGCCTGTCCTCCACGCGCGGTGCGCGCGAGAAGCCGATGTCGACATGGCGGTCGATCTCGACTCGGTGATCGAGATCGGCGAGATCACTGCAGTCGTCCTCGATCTCGATCGCGAACGTGAAGCGCGTCGCGCTCTTCGCGAAGTTCGTGAGATCGATGTCCTCGTGCAGCCCATCGCCCGCGAAGCGCGACACCCGCAGCTCGAGCGGCTGCCGCGACTCGGGCGGCACCATCCCGCTCCCACGATCCGCATCGCCCGCATCGACCCCCGGCGCGGCCGCGAGGTAGTAGCCGAGGAAGGAGTGCTGTTCGACGTTCGAGAGCACGTTCGGCGCCGGCAGCGCATCATCGATGAAGTAGCGCAGCGTCCTGATCAGCCGCGTTTCATAGACAAAGAGCCCGTTCGTCGATCCCGGCGCAATCATCCCGTCACGGCCGGTCGCGAGGACGGTGCGGCCGTGGCTGATGTACAGGGTGGTGGGGCGGGCGCGGATTCTTGTGAGCATGGTTTCGCGGTTTCGCGGTTTCGCAGTTTCCCGGTTTCCCGGTTTCCCGGTTGCCCGGTTTCCCGGTTTCCCGGTCTGCTTCGTCACCGGCTCACCGGGTAACCGGGTCACCGGGCAACCGCGTAACCGGGCAACCGCGTAACCGCGCGACCGAGCAACCCTCATGCAAAGTCGATGACCGCCCACGTACAATCGCGATCGTGTCGTCCGACTCCTTCTCCCCCGCCTGGTTCCTGCGCGGCCCGCATGCGCAGACGATCTGGGGCCGGCTGGCGCGGCCGCGGCGGCTCGTGGCGCTGCGGCGCGAGGTGCTCACCACGCCTGACGGGGACGAGCTCGTGCTCGATCATCTCGATGCGCCGGTAACGACGGAAAAGCCGCTGCACGTTTTGCTGCTGCATGGACTCGAGGGAAGCGCGCATTCGGTGTACATGCAGGGCGTTCTGGCCGCGATCGCGCGGCGCGGGCACGCGGCGACGGCGATCAACTTCCGCTCCTGCGCGCGCGATCCGCGCAACGTGATGCGCATGCTGCCGAATCGCCGGCCGCGCTTCTATCACTCCGGCGACACAGGCGACTTCGACTTCGTCGTGCGCACGCTCCCCTGCCGCGGCGCGCAATTCGTCGCCTTCGGCGCCTCCCTCGGCGGCAACGTGCTGCTGAAGTGGCTCGGCGAGCATCCCGAGCAGCAGCTTGTCCGTGCCGCCGCGACGCTTTCCGTTCCGTACGATCTCGGCGCCGGCGCGGATCATCTCGAGCGCAGCAGGGCGGGACGCTTCTACCTCTCGCGTTTTCTGCGCACGCTGAAGAAGAAAGTGCTGCGCGAGGACATCGCGCCGCGCATCGATTGCGAGCGCGTCGCGCGATCGCGCACGTTTCGCGAGTTCGACGAGTGCGCGACCGCGCCGCTGCACGGATTCGAGAATGCGGAGGACTACTACACGCGCTCCAGCTCGATCCACTTCCTCGGCCGCATCACCACGCCGACGCTCTGCCTCAACGCCGAAGACGATCCGTTTCTCCCGCCCCACGTCCTGCCGCGCGCGAAGGCGGTGGCGTCGAGCGCCGTCGACTTCCGCACGACGCCCGCGGGCGGGCACGTCGGGTTCATCGGCGGCAACGCGCCGTGGCGCGCCGAATATTGGGCCGAGGAGCTCGTGGTGACCTGGCTGATCGAGGCCGCGGGATGACGGTTGCGCGACGCGAGACGCTCCTCGCGGCCGCCTTCGCGCTCTGGGGACTGGCTCTCGCTATCTCACTCGCGAGCGTGTGGGACCGCCCGGCGCCACCGGATCAGCTTCCCGGTCTGGCGACGGCACAAGGCTTCGATGCGCATGGCCCGTTCCGCTTCGTCCTCGGACTGATCGTCCTCCCGATCACGGTTCCTCTGCTCGCGCGCCCGCTCATCCGCCGTCTCGCAGTCGCGCAGGCGTGGGCGAGCAATGCGGCGATCGCCGTGGCGATCGTCGCGATCTGGTACGCCGTCATCGCGCGCGATCCGCTCTGGATCCTCGTGCCGTTCGGCGCTGCGTTCGCCGCATTCGCACTCCTCGCGCAGAAGCCGCTCGAGTTCACGCGCCACGACTGGATCCTGCTGCCGGCGTTCAACGCGACGCTCATCAGCGTCATCGACCTCAGCGAATTCCCGGTGCAGCGCGCGGTCATCGTCGCAGCGGCGCTCGTGCTCGCGGTGCGCATCGCCGTCGCGTTCCTCCGCTCTCCGCTGCCGCCCGCCTTCGCGTTTCTCCTCGCTCCCCTCGGTGTCGCGTTGCAGACGAGCTTCTTCGCGCGCGACCAGCGCTACTTCGGCTGGCACGCGCTGCTCCTGGCACTCATCACGCCGTTCGTGATGCGCGCGCTCCTGCGCGACCGCCGCCGCGCGCTCGCCGCGCTCGCGTTCGTGATCTACCCGATCGTCGTGTTCACCTATCCGAACGCGACGGGCGCGCTGGCGCGCGAAGGAAAGCCACGCGTCAACTTCTTCGAGGACAGCCATTCGATTCCGATTGCATCGGAGTACCTGCGCGGCGAGCGGCCGTATCGCGATCAACTGCCCGCGCATGGACTGCTCGAGGACGGGCTCTTCGACTACCTCGCGTTTCAGCTGCGCGACGTGACGCTCGGCAGCGCGCTGCATTCGCGTGCGGTCGTCGGGCTGCTGAACGCCGTCGCGATCTACGCGCTGGGCTTCGCGATGACCGGCTCGCCGGAGGTGGGGCTGCTGACGTATTTCTTCTGGCAGCTCACCACGTCCGCGTTCACGATTCGCATCACGCCCGCCCTCTTCACGCTCGTGTTGATCGCGCTCGCGGTGCGGAAACGCGATCCGCGCTACTTCATCGCGGCCGGTTTCGGCGCGGTGCTCTGCGGCATCACGAGCCTCGACTACGCGCTGTACACGACGATCGTGCTCGCCGTCGCGGTGGTGAGGAGGGCGGACGTCCCGTCCGCCTCTCGTGGGGGCGGACGAGACGTCCGCCCTCCAGTCGCCGCCGCCATCGGCATCGCCGCCGGCGTCGTGCCGCTCTTCCTCGCGTTCGCCGCGTTCGGCATCCTCGACGACTTCTTCCGCACGACATTCGTCGAGATTCCGCGGCTCGCGGGCGCGTACACGCTGTCGATGTTCGGCACGCCGGAGTCGATCGCGAAGCTGCCTGTCTTCCCGGAGCTGCTCGCGGCGTGGCTCAGGCTCGACTCGCTGCCGCATCTGACGTGGTGCGCGGTGGCGATCGCGACCGCGGTGCTTCTCACGAAGCGCCGCACGCGCCTCCGCGAGCCGTTCGTCCTCGTCGGACTCTGGGTCGTCCTCGGCGCGATCTCGTACGGCGAGCGGCATCACCTCTACTTCCGCGTCGCGCTGGCCGCGATCCTGATTCCCGCCGCGTGGTTCGCGATCCGCCGCCGCGTTGCACTCGCGCCGACGCTGGTGATCGCGCTCGTCATCGCGTCGATGCCGACCGTCCATCTCGGCATCGTCGGCATGGTGCGCCGGCTGCGCGGTCCCGAGGCGGAGTGGAACGAGGTGCGCGGCGTGCCGCGCGCGCGGGGAGCGTTGCTGAACGACATCGAAGCCGCGCAGCTCGCGTCGGCGAAAAAGTACGTCGACCTGACGCTGAAGCCCGGCGAGACGTACTTCGACTTCACCAATCGCGCGATCCTCTTCTACCTCCTCCGCCGCGACAATCCCGTGCGCTTCGTCGAGACCGCGTACTACGAGCCGGAAGAGGCGCAGCGTGAAGTCATCGCCGCGCTCGAGGCGAACCCGAACGTACGCGCGGCGCTCGTTCCAGATCCGCCGGGCGGGATCATCATCGACGGCGTTCCGAATCAGACCCGCGCGCCGCTCGTGTGGCAGTACCTCCAACAGAATTTCCATCCCGACTTCCACGAAGGACAGGTGACGTTCTGGCGAAGGAAGTAACATCGTTGCCGATGACCGAGCTCGAAGCGATCGCGGCGTCGCTCACGCGCGAAGAGAAGATCGAGATTCTCCGCGGCATGCTCCTCACGCGCGCGACCGACAATCGCCTCAAGCAGTTCTTCACCGGCGGCGAGGTGCGCTGGCGCAACACGTCGTTCCAGGGAAAAGGCTTCCGCTCGCTCGGACAGGAAGCGATCTACGCGGCCTGCATCCGCCTCCGCCGCGGGCCTGCCCTGAGCGGAGCCGAAGGGCCGTTCGGCGATGTCATCTCCCCGATGATCCGCGACCTCGGCGCGGTGCTCGCGATGCACAACGCACCCGAAACCGTGCGCATGGTGCTCAACGCCCAGATGGGAAAAGCCGGTCCGCCGATGAATGGCAAGGACCTGCACGTCGGCGACTGGGCGCACGGCGTCTTCCCCGCGATGGCACCCCTCGGCAGTCCCGCGCTCACGCTCGCCGGCGTCGCGATGGCGTTCGCCTTGCGGCGCGAATCGCGCGTCGTCGTCTCGTTCATCGGCGAGGGCGCGACCTCGCTCGGCGAATGGCACGAGGCGATCAACACCTGCGCGGCGCGGAAGCTCCCGGCGGTCTTCTGCGTGCAGAACAATCAGACCGCGCTCTCGACGCCGGTGCACGAAAACTCCGCGGCGCGGCGGTTCGCCGACAAAGCAGTGGGCTACGGCATCCCCGGCATCACGATCGACGGCACGGACCCGGAGGCGATCGCCTCCACATTCGCGTGGGCCGCGGAACGCGCGCGCGCGGGCGAAGGTCCGGCGCTGATCGAGCTGATCGCGATGCGCATGTGCGGTCATGCACACCACGACGACATGCTCTACCTCGGCAAGGACCCGCAGCCGTCGTGGACGTATCCCGCGCTCACCGAGGCCGGCTACGCGGATCGCGAGGCGTACGAGTACTGGCGGCAGCGCGATCCGATCGCGACCTACGCCGCGAAGCTCGAGCGCGTCGGCATCATCGGCGGCGAGGATCTCGAGCGTTGGAAACGCGAGGCGGAGGAGCTCGTCGAGCGCGAGGCGCGCGCCGTGATCGAGGCGCCGTGGCCCGACGGCGCGCTCGCGGGGGACGGCGTGTTCGCGGATGAGCCGCGGCGCGCGCACATCGAAGTGCTCGATGACGCGTGGAGGACAGGCAATCCTGCCTGTCCGGACAGGCAGGATTGCCTGTCCTCCACCATGGTCGAAGAGGCGCCGCCGTTCGATGCGAAGGGGAAGACGTTTCTGGAGGCGGTGATGCTCGGCATCGGCGACGTGCTGCGCGCCGATCCGCGCACGTTCGTGTACGGTGAAGACGTCGGCGGCAAGTACGGGAACGCGTTTCTGCTTCTGCGGCCACTGCTGAAGGAGTTCGGCGAACGAATCATCAACTCGACGCTCTCCGAAGGCGCGACGATCGGCGTCTGCACGGGCGCGGCGCTCGCGGGGATGCGACCGATCGGCGAGATTCAGTTCAACGACTTCATCGCCACCGGGTTCAACCAGCTCGTCAACAACGCCGCGAAGATCCGCTATCGCTGGGGCGGTGAAGTCCCGATGGTGATCCGCATGCCGTGGGGCGGACTGCGGCACGCGGGGCCGTATCACTCGCAGAACACGGAGGCGTGGTTCTATCGGACGCCCGGACTGAAGATCGTCGCGCCGTCGACGCCGCACGACGCGCGCGCGCTGCTCGCCTCCGCGGTCGCAGATCCCGATCCCGTTCTCTACTACGAGCACATCGCGCTCTATCGCGATCCGAAAATCAAGCAGGCCCTGAGCGACGAGCCGCCGGTGCCGATTCCGATCGGCAAGGCCGCGCTGCGACGCACGGGCGACGCGCTTGCGATCGTCTCCTACGGCGCGTTCGTGCACACCGCGATGCGGCTCGCGGAGAAGCTCGCGACGGAAGGCATCGAATGCGCGGTCCTCGATCTCCGCACGCTCGCGCCGCTCGATCGCGAGACGCTCCTCGCCGTCGTGCGGCACTGCAACCGCGTCCTCATCCTCCACGAAGACACGCGCACCGGCTCGATCGGCGAGTCGCTCGCGGCGATCATTCAGGAGGAGGCATTCGAATATCTCGACGCGCCCGTGCGCATCGTCGGCGCGCTCGACACGCCGGTGCCGTACTCACCGCCGCTCGAGGAAGTGTTCCTGCCGAGCGAGGAGCAGATCGAGCGCGCAGCGCGGCTGGTGCTCGCTTTTTAGTGTGGAGTGCGGCGACGCCAGTCGCCGCTGTCCTACGCGGCAACTAGCCCCACGGCCGGCAGCATGGTGTAGTGGAGGACAGGCAATCCTGCCTGTCCGGCCTTCAAGGACAGGCAGGATTGCCTGTCCTCCACTGTTTTCTGCCGCGCAGACTCCTAGCGTTGCCGCACTCCACACAGGGTGATCGTGGAGCCCGCGGACGTCGCGCGCCGGAACAGCACCGAGGCGTCGCCAAGGACGAACGTCGTGCCGTCGTCGAGAGCCGTGGGCGCATTGAGTCTCGTCCCGTCGACGAACGTTCCGTTCTTGCTGCCGAGATCCTCGAGAGTCGCGCGCTGGTCATCGATCGTGATCGATGCATGGCGCCGGGACACGGTCCCGTCATCGATGAGGATTCCCGAGGAAGGATCGCGGCCGAGCACATTCACGCCGGCATACAACGGAATCGTCTTTCCCGCGAAGACCACGACAGCCGGAATCGACGGCGTAGCGGCCTCCGAGACCTCGCCCGCGAACGCATAGCCGAACCCGTGGACGGTGCGCACGAATCGCGCGGGCCGCGAGCGGTCTCCGAGCGCGGTGCGCAGCTCGGCGACGAGACCGGCGAGGTTCGACTCTTCGACGAACGTCTCCGGCCAGATCGCGTCATTCAGTTCACGCTTCGAGAGCGCGCGCGGCCGATTGCCGAGGAGAATCTCCAGCAGGCGAAATGCCTTCGGCGAGAGATGGACAGGCGTGCCGTCCTCGAGCAGCGCGCGGCGCTCGAGGTCGAACTCGAATCGATCGAAAGTCACGTGCACGGCTGGCGATCATGGAATCACATTTCGTCCAGGAGTGCGCGCAGCCGCGCCTTGCGCCGCTCGGCCGCAACGGCCACGACCTGATCTTCGACCGGGATCACGGTCTCGCGCTGAAAGTCGCTGAACGGCAGCGTCGGCATTTCCGCGGCCGCGTCTTCGGTCGCCGCGAGGCCGAGGGCGACGATCTTGCGGAGCGTGAGCCGCTCCAGAACTTCTTTCACCGATCGCGTCCGCATGTTGGGGTCCTCCTCGAGCATCGACACCACCAGATCCTGCGTGTTGGGACGAAGCAGCTCGCCGGACTTCAGCACATCGCGCACACGCATCGACGTGTGTTTGGCGATGACGGCCGTGATTCCATCCGCCGCGAAGAGATCCTGACCCGTCAGGCAGTGATACAGCACCAGGCCGATCGAGTAGACGTCGCTTCGCTCGTCGAGCTTCTCTCCGCCGAGCTGCTCGGGACTCATGTAGAACGGCGTTCCGATGATCATCCCGCTCTGCGTGAGCCCCGGCTCTTCGGCCACACGCGCCAGACCGAAGTCCATGACGAAGACGTCGCCTTCGGTATCGATCATCACGTTCTCCGGCTTCAGATCGCGATGAATGACGCCCTTCGCATGCGCGTGCGCGACGGCGCGGCAGATCTCCACCACCACCGAGATCGCATCCTCGTACGGCAGCGGTCCGCGCCGGCGGACCAGCGCACGGAGCGTGCTTCCTTCGATGTAGTCCATCGAGAAATAGGGGAAGCCGCCGAGGGTTCCGACGTCGTGGACGGAGACGATGCGCGGATGCCGCAGCCGCGCCGCGATGCGCGCCTCGCGCCGGAAACGCTCCACGAACTGCGCGTCGTGACGCCGCGACTCCGGAACGATCTTCAGCGCCACGTGGCGGTCGAGCGTCAGCTCGCGCGCCTTGTACACGCTGCCCATCCCTCCGCGGCCCAGCAGCGACTCGACCGCGAAGCGGTCCTCGAAGGCCTTGCGAAGCGCATCGAGCTCGGGATCGATTCCCGTCCGCGTGATGGTCCCGTCGAGCGCGGCGCCGCATCGATCGCAGAATTTCGCCGCCTCCCGATTGTCAGAGCCGCATAGATTGCAGAGCATCGAGTCTCCTAACGCCGTTCGAGATGACGGACCGCCTGGACGGCGTAGTAGCCGAGGAAGCCGAAGTAGAGCAGAACCATGCACGCGAGCAGCATGGCGGGACTGGTGATCGTCCGCGCCACCGCGTTCCAGCTCGCGCGCGACGGCTCGACCCAGTAATACACCGCGGCATTCGCGAACGGCTGCCCGCGCGTGGTGAACCTCAACGTCACGACGACGAGCACCGCGAACACGACGATGCTCCTCGGCAGCTGGGTGTTGCGCCAGTTCGTGTCGGTGTGGAGATTCCACGCCGCGCCCGCGCTGATGAAGACGGCGATCACCAGCGTCATCGCCTCCAACGCGAAGAACGTCGCCGTCGGAAGCGGGCTGAGTGCGAAGGCCAGCGCGAGCAGCGGGAGAACGCAGACGTGGACCGCGAGCACGCTGGCGAGAAGGCCCCCGGCATCGCCGAAGAATCGATCGGAGGAGGTCACCGGAACCGTTTCCGTCAGGTCGACCAGCTCGGTTCTCGTCGCCGAGCGGCGTCGCATGCCGAAGGTGGCGCAGGCCGTCACCATCACGAGGATGTGCAGGACGTACGCGCCCTGCGCGGTGAACGCGCTGCCGCGCATGAGGTCCTGCTTGCCCCACCACGCCGAATACGCCGGGTTGAACACGGCAGAGCCGAAGAGCATCGGAATCGCGGCGGCGAGAAGGGCGATCGCGAACACCGCGTGCGCAGAGCGGATCGTCCGGAGAAAGCGGAATCGGATCATGGCTAGGATGCGCATCGCCGCCTCAACACGATCGGTGCCGCCTGGATCAACGCCAAGGCGAAGGCAACGGCCACCGCGATTCTCTGGAGATCTGCCGACTCGAGGAGCGAGATCGACGAGATCATGACGCCGGCGTAGACGGGAACGAGAATCGCCGGCTCGGCGGAGATCGCCACCAGCAGCGAGCCGAGCGAGCTGCCGATCAGAATCGTCGCGGTGACGGTCAGCAGCTCCTTCGCCGCCGGCTGCGGAGACGCCGTGAGCGCGGCGACGCTCACTCGCGCCGCGCCGTACGCGAGCATCCCGGCGGCGAAGCCGTACACCGTCGACGCGCCGGAAACGGCGCGCGGATGGCGCGCGAGGAAAAAGAAGTTCACCGCCCGGCTGGCGATCTCGCTGCGGAAGATCCAGAACGCGCCCACGCCCGCGACGAACGCGGAGACGATGGCGGTGACCGTGGCGAAGATCGAGCCGGTCGCGGCAGGCGTCGCGGCGGGAATGTGGAAGGGATAGAACGAATCGCCGCGCACCGCGCCGATCGCCGCCACGCCGAGCATCGGCGAGACCGTGAGCACGAGCGGGGCGAGGAGCAATCCGGCGAGAAGATGATCGCGCAGGCTCTTCACGACCGCGTAGCGAAGCAGCGCGTTCATGCGATCTCCTCTTCCTCTTCCTCGACGGCCTTGGCAAATTCCTGCTCGAGCGACGTCTGCCGCGGGCTCATCTCGCAAACGCTCACCCCGCGCGCGACGAGCTCCGAGATCCACCGCGCCCGCTCCAGCGGCGAGAGATCGCCTTCGAGCTCGATCGAGTTCGGACCGGCGGCGATCACCTGTCCCGAAAATGCCGGCGGAATCGTGAGCTGCCCGGTCACCGTGACCACTCTCCATCGCGTCTGCGCGCGCATCTGCAGGCGGAAGCCGGACACCGGTCCCGAGAAAATGATGCTGCCGTTCTTGATGACGACGAGGTCGTCGCAGATCTCTTCCAGATCGGCGAGCACGTGCGAGGAGAGAAACACGGTCTTGCCGCGCTCGCGCAGCAGGCGGAGAAGCTCCTTGAGCTCGACGCGCGCGTGCGGATCGAGTCCGGCCGCCGGCTCGTCGAGCAGCAGGATGTCGGGATTGTGAATGAGCGCGCGGGCCAGACCGATGCGCTGTTGTTCGCCGCGCGACAGCGCATGCAGCCGCCGCCCCTCGAGGTCCTCGGTGCGCGTGAGCTGCAGAGCGGTCGCCACGCGTTTCGCCCGATCGCCGCGCGCGATGCCGTGCAGCTCGGCGAAGATGTCGAGGTATTCGTGCAGCGTCAGCACCGCGGGCAGCTCGAAGGCATCGGGAAGAAACCCGATGCGGCGGCGCACCTCGAGCGGCGCGTTGCGCACGTCGTAGCCGAGCATCGTGCACATGCCGTCGTCCGCGCGGAGCAGCGTCGAGAGAATCTTCAGGGTCGTGGTCTTTCCCGCGCCGTTCCGTCCAATGAAGCCGGTGATCGTCCCGCGCGTGACCTCGAACGAGGTGTCGCGAAGCGCGGTGACGCTGCCGTAGCGTTTGAGAAGGTTCTCGGCAACGATGGCTCGTTCGCTCATGTCCTGTTTCTCCCGACGCGCAATTGCACAGACACAGGGGCCGCTTCCGGGGACGAGGTTTCCACATCCACTTTCACCAGCCCGCCCTCCGGTGCGATGCGCAGCGCCTCGCTCGCGGAGAGCTCCGCGCCGTACGGCGCTTGCGCGCTCGGCTGCAGTCGCGCGATGCCGCCGCGGCCGGAGATCGTGATCGCCGGCGCCTCCCGGCCGCTGTTCAACTGCGCCGGCCCACCCGGGATCGACAACTGAACCGTCGCACCATCGGCCGCGGGTGCAGGAAGAACGAGGAGGGCCGACAACCGACCCTGTTGATTCGGTCGCAGAGGTGTGATGATCGAGTATCGCGCCCGCGACGGCGCGAGCTCGTCGATGTGCCTGACCATGACCGTGCGATGCCGTTCGACGTGCAACAGCGCGATCGGAGACTGCCTCGGCGTCGTATCCAGATCCCAGATCTGATGCATCCGCGCCCAGAAGAAGAGCCCGGCCCCGGTTTGCTGCAACGCGGCCACCGTGGCCACCCCGCGCCGCGAACGGACATGCGTCTCGCCGTAGTACCTGATCCCGTCCGCGAGCCACGCCGCGGCGATGTAGTTGACCGGCGTCGCGCTGTCGTATTCGACGACGAGCCGCTTCGCGTCGCGCGCACGAACGCGAATCGTCGCGGGAGTGCCGAGCTCGCGCCGTTTCGTGACTCGCCACGTCGCGACCCACGGCCGTCCGGGACGATGGAGCTCGCCGAAACCAGCCGGCGTCCGCGGCGCACGCACCTCGACGTCATCGCCGGCGCGCTCCACCGCTCCCCGGATGACATGGTCCATCCTCGCTGCCGCGATCTCGGCCGGTGCAATGGTGCGTGGAGAATGGCCGGAGTCGTGACGCGTCGTCAGGATGTCGATGACGCCCGGCGCGACCATCGTCACGCGCTCGTACGTGTGCTGTTCCGCGGCGGGACGGATCGCGTCTCTCCATCCGATCGCGAGCAGCGTGACCGCCACGCAAATGCCGAGAATCGTCAGGCGCGGACTGCGGCGGATGACGAGCCATGCCGCAATCGACAGCATTGCGAAAAGCACGAGCGCAAGCGCCGGCCGGTAGTCGCGGAGAATCTCGGCCATCGTCGGAAGCTGCATGTGCGACTCCGCCTCGCTCTTACGAGGAATGACGACTTCGAACGACGGCAGTGGATCCTGCAGCGCTCTCTCCTCCGCGGCGAACGTGGCGATGCTGTTGGCGACGAAGTACGGAGACGTTTGCGCTCCGAGGACGTCAGCGCCGCTCTTTGCGCGCCATGACATTGCGACAGGAAGGACTCGCGGCTGTCCGTCGTGATACGGCCACGGAACCTTCACGGTGCCCGGTTCGGAACGGAGCTCAATCGGAAGCAGCGCGCGATCGATCGCCTGCATCGGCGGCATGCGCTGCGGGATTCCGACGAACACAACCGCGACAGCAGAGCGGAAGATCGCGGCACGCACCGGGTCAGGCAACTCGAACCAGAGATCGGTCGGCACGATGATCGACGAGAAGCCGCCATACCACTGCGGCGAATCGGAGAGCGAGGATGCATCGATGCGCACTGTCTTCTCGCCGAACGACAACGCGCTCGCCGGATCGGCGTGCGAACGGACGATCCGCAGGACTCGCGTCTCATGAAGCCATGGAGGCACGCCGACGCTGCGCTTCGCGATCACGTTCCGTTCGCGATCCCGCCACTCGATGACGACCTCGCGTCGCCGGAAAAAGCTCTCGTGCCAGGCGGCCATGCCGAGGAAGAGATGCATCGGCGTGGAGAACGTCCACTGCGAGTGCGGCCCGAGAACCGCGCGCGCGACGACTGGCGTGTCGAGCGTTTTCTGCTCGCCGGAAGCGATGTGGTAGCCGATGTAGCCGTCGAACGGCTGCTCCCCGGTGCGCGCGCGGAAGTCGGCGGGCGCATTGGCGGCGGGCACGTAGAGACCGGGATATCCGAGGTCGATCTCGACGACCGGCAATCCCGGCCGCGGCGGCACCGCCGTCGCGTGCCACCGCCCGGCCACGACCTCGGCCGCAGAAGCGACGCGTGGCACCGACACGACTGCCACGAACAACGCGGCCACTGCCGCGCGCAGGCGCATTCTTTTTTCCCGAAGGACTGAATCGTAACAGAACATCGCCGCGCTCCCTCGCCGTCAATATCGCGCGGCCCGCGGCGAGAATCTCGGGGATTTTCTGAGGATTTTTTGACCGCGCGCTACGCGCTTCGCACGGAACGCCGATTTCCAATCGGCCGGTCCGCCGACTTCCAGTCGGCGTTCCGATCGCTACGCGCGGTACATCGTCCGCACCCACTCCGCATCCTCGACGGACAACGCCTCCCCCACGCTCGCCGCCGCGGCTACCTGCTTCGGGTTGCGCTGGCCGAGGAGCACGCACGCGGTTGGATTGTCAGTGAGGAGCGCGCCGGCGACCGCGTGGAGGACGGGTTCCGGGCGATCGGCGAACCTGCGGCGCATCTCCGCGGCGGCGCGTTTGTAGCGCTCGATCGCCGCGGGATCGCAGAAGTCGGCGACATTGCTGCGGAAATCGCCTTCGCTGTAGTCCTTCGGCGCGTCGTACTTGCCGAGGAGGAGTCCGTGCTTGAGCGGCGAGAAGAACGCGACGCCGAGATCGCGCTCCTCGACCCACGCCTTGAGACCGCTCGCCTCGTACTGGTCGTCGACCACGTTGCGATACGGCTGCACGACGTCGGGATCGACGCGCGCGATGTACTTCATGATCTTCGTCGCGTCCCAGTCGGAGAGGCCGATGAAGCAGACCTTCCCCTCCTCGCGCAGGCGATGCATGGTCTCGAGCGCACCGTCGAGGTAGCGATCGTCGGAACCGAACTCGCAGCGATGAAAGTAGTGCAGATCGATCACGTCGGTGCGCATGTTGCGCAGCGAGCGCTCCGCGTGATCGCGCATGTGCTTCGGATCGTACGGATGCTTCGCCGGCCCGATGTCCCATCCGAACTTCGTGGCGAGAAAGATCTCGCCGCGCGGTACCTCGTTCCACACCTGGCCGATGAGCTGTTCCGCGTGGCCGTCGCCGTACACGTCGGCCGTGTCCCAGTGGGTGATGCCCGCGCGATAGGCGGCTACGAGCGCCTCGCGCGCCTGGGCGTCATCGTGATTGATCCAGCCGACGGAAACGCCTTCGTCGTTCACGCGGGGGCCGCCGTGGCCCCAGGTGCCGAGCGATACCGCGGGAACGTTCACGTTGGTTCGTCCGAGCCGAATCTGCCGCATGACGCGCGATCTTAACCGAACGATGAACGATGAACGATGAACGATGAACGATGAACGATGAATATTTTGCCTTGCATCGTTCATCGATCATCGTTCATCGTTCATCGTTGCGTTCTCATGACCTGCGCCCTTCTGCACTGACGCCGGCGAGGCGATTCTCGGGGTAGGGATTTCCCAAGCTGCCGTCTCTCCTGTGTAGGCAATTGCGCGATCGGAAGGGTGCTGGCAATCCTATCGTGAGGAGGAACGCATATGTCGGAATTCGATGATGAAGACTTTCCGTACCCGATGCGCATACAGGTCGCGCCCGGGTCCGAAGCGGAATACCGTCACTACCGTACTGTGAGGCGGCGCAGCGACGAAATGATCGCACGCGAGGCACTGGCACCCGGCGTCAGCGCGTCGCCGCAGGATGATCTGATTTTCCGCGGCGGCAAGGTCCTCCCGCAAATGGGGTTCCAGAACATCTACCTGGGACGCGCGAGTGACTTCGCGCCAGGAGATGTAGAGTCCATTGACGACGCGATTACGCGTCTCATGCGCGATGAGCAACTCCAAAGCGTGATTCAGCAGTACTTCGTCGGTCGTAAATTGACATACGACGTCGCGCCATCGGTCATGCTGGACGAGAACAGGCCGAACGAAATGGATGAGCCGGATGTACAGAACAAACTCATGGACCTCTTCGACCGTAACCTCATCCTCGCCAGCGACCATGACCGGACCGTCTTCAACTTAGTGCTCCCTCCGGATACCGTCCTGAAACTGAATGGCTCCAGCTCCCTGGACGGTTTGGGCGGCTACCACGGATCAGTGCATTTCTCACGCGGCGGACAGAGCCGCACGCTCTACTACTCGGCGAACGTCTACTCTGCGGTCCGTGCCGGCCGCCGGAATGGCATTCCGTTCTTCAACACTCCCTGGAAGAACGTCGTATGCACGCTCTACCACGAGTTGATCGAATCCCAGACGGATCCGGACGTGAGCGACGCAATCCGGCAGAACGACCACCGCTTCATCGGGTTCAACTCCAATCGGGGGCAGGAGATCGGCGATCAGCCCATTTCGGCCAACTCTCTCGACCGGGTGTTCAGGGAGGTGCTCACGCTGCCCGGACCGCGTGCGACGCCGGTGCAATTCATGTACTCCAACGCCGTGCATGGAGCCGAGGGCTCGGCGGAGAAACCGCCGCTCGAATTGGTCGTCAACGGGGACGTGCTCCAGGGCGTAATCAGCGCAGGAGGTGAGCGTGACCGATACACGTTCCGAGTGACGACCGCTGGAGTGCATGCGATTGAAACTTCCGGAAGCACAGACACCTTCGTGAGCCTCTTTGGTCCGAACAGCGAAACGCGCCTCATTGCGGAAGATGACGACAGCGGGCCCGGCAACCTGTCGCTGCTCTCTCGAGACTTGCCCACCGGCCAGTACTTCGTTCGAGTCCGGCATTTCAGTCCATCACGAACCGGACCGTACGGAATCTCCGTTCGTTCTCGTTCCTGACCGAGACTCCTGACACCGCGCGCCCGCCGCCGTTCAGGATGACGTGGGTCACGCGGCGATTACCACGTGACCCACAGGGTGGACATAGTTCGCGCCGCGTTCGCGCCCGCATCACGGTCTGACGTCGTGCATGATCAGCGAGGGGGGGCGCCGGGAGAGCAACGATGAGCGATGAACGATGAACGATGAACGATGAATACCGAGTTGCAACTTCATCGTTCATCGTTCATCGTTCATCGTTCATCGTTCATCGTTCCCATGACCTGCGCCTTCTGCACTGACGCCTCCTCATCCGGCGAGCTCGTCTTCGAAGACGCCCATGCGCAGGTCCTCCTTCACAACGATTGGTCCGTCCTCGGCCACACGATGATCGTCGCCAGACAACACGTCGAAAACCCCTCCGACCTCGAGGACGAGGCGTGGACGCACATCGCGCGCATCTGGCGCCGCGCCGAGCGCGTGTTGCGCGATCTCACGAAGAGCGAGCGCGTCATCGCCATGAAGCTCGGCATCCAGACGCCGCACCTGCACGTGCACCTCTACCCCGTCAGCGGGCGGGCCACGCGGAGGCAGATTTTCGCGGCCATCGACGGCAAAACGAGGATCGAGCGCGACCCGATGTTCGTCGAGCAGCTGAGGGAGCTCTTGACAGCGCACCTCGACTGAATGAGCATTCATTCGGCCATGGCGCGAACAACTATCACCCCCACTTCCGAGCCCGAAACCTTCCGCGGCACCTCCAAGCGCGAGCGCATCCTCCGCGCGGCGGTCGACGTCTTCGCCGAGCACGGCTACTTCAACGCGAAAGTCGCGCAGATCGCGAAGGCTGCGGGCGTCGCGGACGGCACGATCTACCTCTACTTCGACGGCAAGGAAGATCTGCTCGTGACGATCTTCCGCGAGCACACGCGCAACTACCTGCAGAAGCTCGAGCAGTTGATGGCGAACGTGAATCGCGCCGAGGAGCGGCTGCGGATCGCGGTGAAGCACCACCTCGAGACGCTGGGGCGCGACCGCGCGCTCGCCGTCGTCTCGCAGGTCGAGCTCCGCCACAGCCTCAAGTTCATGAGCCTCCTCTCGCAGCAGGAAGTCGCGGACTACCTGAACATCATTCGCAAGATCGTCGAGAGCGGGCAGCAGGAAGGCGTGTTCCGCCGCACCGTGCATCCGCAGCTCGTGGCGAAGGCGATCTTCGGCGTGCTCGACGAGATGGTGACGTCGTGGATACTGTCGGAGAAGGACTACGACCTCGGCTCGCACGCCGACGAAGTCGCCGACCTGCTCCTGACCGGACTGCTGTAGTGCCCGAGTCCTTCCGCACGCGCCGCCTGCGCTGGATGTTCAATCTCTTTCCCGCCTATCGCGGCACCGGCGCGCGCGTGCGCTACATCGCCGATGATTTCCGCGAGGTCCGCATCGAGCTGCGGCTGTCGTGGCGGACGCGCAACTACGTCGGCACAATCTTCGGCGGCAGCATGTACGGCGCGGTCGATCCGATGTACATGATCATGCTGATCCGCATTCTCGGATCCGGCTACGTGGTCTGGGACAAAGCGGCCAGGATCCGCTTCCGCAAGCCGGGCCGCGGGACTCTCCAGGCGACCTTCCGGATCACCGAAGAGGAGATCGAGGCCGTTCGCGAGGCGGCGGCGGGCGGCGAGCCGATCGACCGCGTCTATCAGGTCGAGCTGACCGACAAGGATGGAATTGTTCACGCGAGCGTCGAGAAGGTGATCTACATTCGCAGGAAATGAGCGATCGGGAACAGCTCTCGCGGCGAGACTGGCTGCTGATCGCCGCCTGCATCGCCCTCGCCGCGCTCTCGATCGCGATCATCGCCCGCTCGTACCACGCCGCGTTCCCCGAGGCGTCGATCGATTTCCGGTATGACCGGAACAGCTCGCGGGCGATCGCGGAGCGATTGATCGCGGGGCGGATCGACGCGCAGTCGATGAAGCACGCCGTGCGCTTCGACGCCGATCATTACACGCGCATCTTCCTCGAGCGCTCCCTCGGACTCGATCGCGCGAATCGCGTGCTGCGCGACGACGTACGCGTCTGGTACTGGCGCCACCGCTGGTTCAAGCCGCTGGTCGAGGAAGAGATCAGCGTCGACGTCGCGCCGACCGGCGAGATCATCAGCTTCACGCACAGGATCCCGGAGAGCGCAACCCCGAACGCAACGCCCGGCTTCAGCCGGGCGGCTGGGCGGGCTGAAGCCCGCCCCTACGTTGACATCGCAAGCGATTTTCTTCGTTCCATCGGCGTCCGCACGAACGATCTGAAACTCATCTCCGCGAGCGAGCGCCGGCTGCCGAAGCGCGTGCAGCGCATCTACACGTGGGAATCGAACTCGATCCGCCCCGCGGGCGCGACGTACCGCCACACCGTCACCGTCGACGGCACGCTCGTCACCGGCTACTCGCAGCGGCTGAAAGTGCCCGACGCGTGGATGCGCTCGTACCGCGACCTCCGCTCGAAGAACGCCGCCGCGGGCTCCGTCGATCGCATCTTCATCGGCGCGACGATGCTCGCCGCGCTGGTCGTCTTCATCGTGCGGCTGCGGCGCGGCGATCTCCATCTCCGTTTTCTCCTCGCCATCGCCGGCGCGAGCGTCGTCCTCGTCGGCGGCGTCACGTTGAACTCGCTCCCCGCGGAGCTCGCGTACTACGACACCACCACGTCGTACTCCGCATTCATCGGACAGCTCGTCTTCCGCGCGCTCGTCGAGAGCCTCGGCACGGCCATGCTGCTGATCGTCGTCTGCGGCGCGGGCGAGGTGCTCTATCGCGAGCGCCTGCCGAAGCATCTCGCGATGCCGCGACTCTGGCATCGCAAGGCCATCCAGTCGCGCCGCGTCTTCCTCGCGCTGATCCTCGGCTACGCGCTCGTCCCGATCTTCATCGCCTACCAGGTCGTCTTCTACCTGACCGCGCAGAAATTCGGCGCATGGTCGCCGGCGGACGTGCCGTACGACGAGATGCTGAACAGCGCGCTGCCGTGGATGGCCGTGCTCTTCGCGGGCTTCTTCCCTGCGCTGTCGGAAGAGTTCCTCTCGCGCGCCTTCTCGATTCCGTTTCTCCAGCGCATCGTCCGCTCGCGCCTCTTCGCGATCGTGCTCGCGGGCTTCATATGGGGCTTCGGCCACGCGATGTATCCGAACCAGCCGTTCTACATCCGCGGCGTGGAAGTGGGAATCGTCGGAATCGCGGCCGGACTGATGATGGATCGCTTCGGCCTGCTGCCGCTGCTGATCTGGCACTACACGGTCGACGCGGTGTACACCGCGACGCTGCTCTTTGCGTCGGGCAACGCGTACTACATCGCTTCCGCCGCGGCGGCGAGTCTGATCTTCGCCGTGCCGCTCGTCGCGGCGATCGCCTTCTACGTCCGCAACCGCGGCTTCGCGCGCGACGACGAGCTCTCGAACGAGACGCTGCCGCTCGAGCCGGCGCCACCGCATCCCGAGGTGCCAGCGGCCGCGGCGCAGTTTCCGCCGGCGGCGATCGTGACTCGCATGCGGGTCGTTGTTTGCGTAGCGATCGTGATCGCCTCGGTGATTGCGATTGCGCTGAAGCCGCCCGCGGCAGATGACGTCGTTGATTACCGGATTACGGCCGCGAAGGCTAAAGAGATCGCGCGGAGTGTCTCCTGGAGGGCGGACGTCCCGTCCGCCCATCACGGGGGCGGACGGGACGTCCGCCCTCCAGGGGCTCGGGATGACACCTTTACCCACGTCATCGCCGCGCCGGTCGAAGGCTTCCGATCGTGGAACGCGGAGTCGCCGCGCGAAGACGGCGGCGCGCCGGGCGGCTTCGACTCCGTCGCCGCGACGTATCTCGTGCAGAACGGGATGAGCATGCGCGAGCTCACGCGCGTCTTCCGCGAGCGCATCGAGGCCGCGACGTGGACGGTGCGCTTCTTCACGCCGATGAAGAAGGAGGAGATCTTCGTCGAGGTCGATCCCCGCACCGCGCGCGCGATCGGCTTTCACAAATACCAGGACGAACGGAATCCCGGACCGTCGCTCGCCCAGCCGGCCGCGCTCGAGCTCGCGCGGCGCGCCTTCGCGCGCTACGGCATCGATCCGCGCGCGTTCGACGTGAAGGAGGCGCTGAGCTACCAGCAGCCGAATCGCCGCGACTGGCTCTTCCACTTCGAGGAGCGGACTCCGATCGCGGCGCAGGCGTATCGCCGCATCACGGTCCGCGTTGCGGGCGCCGAGGTGACGCAGTTCAACAAGCATGTGAAAGTGCCGGAGAGCGTGCATCGCCAGGCGACGCAGCAGAACTTCGTGCACGTCGTGTTGTTCATCCTCAAGATCGCCGGCGTCGTCGCGCTGCTCGCGCTCATGATCGCGGGACTTATCCTCCTCACGCGCGCGCATGGCCTGCCGTGGCGGCGCGCGCTGCGCTGGACCGCGCTGCTCTCGCTGATTCCGATCGCGAGGTCCGCCGCCCGCTACGAACAGATGCTCTTCGCCTACAACACGAGCACGGCGTGGGAGACGTTCCGCATCCGGATGGTCACTGACTTCATCAGCGACATCGGCATGCAGGCGGCGCTGCTCTTCGTGGCGCTCGCGGGACTCGATGCCGCCGTTCCGTACGCGCTGAGCCTCTTCCGCGACGAAGGACGCGCGCGCTTCGGCCGGAGCGCGGCGATCGCGGCCCTCACGGGCGTCAGCGCGGTGGTGATCGCGGAGATCGCGCTGCAATGGATCGAACAAGCGTTCCCGTCCGCGGCGTCGATCCACCTCGCGGTCTCCGGCGTCGTCGCGATTCCGCTTCCCGCGCTCTTCGACGGCGCGCAGGCAGTCTTCGCCGCGATCGTGGTCTCCGGCGCCGTGGCGATGTACGCGCTGGCGGCGCGCAGGTATATCGCCCTCATCACCCTCTTCGCGATCTTCTGCGCGTTGCTGCAGCCGCTCGCGACGATGCAGCAGACGCCGCTGATGCTGCTGCGCGCGCTCGTCACTGCCGCCGTCGCGTGGATCGTCGCGCGCTACGTGCTCGCCGCGAATCCGCTCGCCTGGCCGCTCACGATCTTCCTCGCGCTCACGCTGCAGACGGCCTCGCTGCTGCTGCAAAACCAGCGCATCGATCTCATCGTCAACGGGGTTGCGCTGCTCGTGTTCGCCCTCGCGGCGCTCGTTTGGCAGACTGTGAGACGATGGAACGCATGGCCCCCCACGGCATCAACGGCTTCACCTGGGACGATCTCTACGACTACGGCAAGCTCGCCGAGCTGGCCGGAACCTTCGATCGATTCATCAACGACCGCGACGCCGAGCTCTTCCGGCGATTCGACGCCTACCGAACGAACGGCGGGCTGACCCCGCCCGAAGAATCCGCACTGCTGATTGCATTGTCGCGCGAGCTTGCCGTGTTTCTGACGCGACTCTTCGAGGTCGAGCCGGGAGTCGAGTCGCTGAAACAGCGCGCGGAGCGCGACGCCGAGGTTGCGCGGTTCAAGAAAGAATTCGTCGCGAAACGCGTTGCGAAAAGTGGTGGAGGACAGGCGATCCCGCCTGTCCCGACCGGCAGGATTGCCGGTCCCCCACTCGATTCCGAAGATCCCGAGCTCGCGCTCGCACGCACCGCGAATCGACTGCTCGATCTGCAACGCGACGATCCCGCATCCGAAGAAGTCCGCGCGCAGCTCGACGAGCTCACCGAATGGACCGCGGCGAAGTGGAAGGAAGGCGCCTTCCGCGGCTGGACCTCGTTCCGCCTTCCGCAGAAGATCGACTTCGACCAACTCGTCCCGACCGAACGTGTCGACGAGGTTCGCTTCGGCGGCGACCATCATCGCTTCCGCCGCCGTGACGGATTCGGGCTCACCGATCCGCGCATGACGGCGCGCGAGATCGCCGACGAGTCGGCCTACTGCATCTACTGCCACGAGCGGAAGAAGGACTCCTGCTCGCGCGGCTTTCCGCAGCCGAACGGCACGTACAAGCCGAATCCTCTCGGCATGGCGCTGGAAGGCTGCCCGCTCGACGAGCGCATCGGCGAGATGAACGTCCTCCGCGCGGACGGCGACGCCATCGCCGGCCTGGCCATGGTGATGATCGACAACCCGATGTGCCCCGGCACCGGCCATCGCATCTGCAACGACTGCATGCGCGGCTGCATCTTTCAGAAACAGGATCCGGTCAACATCCCGCAGATCGAGACCGGCGTGCTCACCGACGTTCTCCAGCTGCCGTGGGGCTTCGAGATCTACTCGCTGCTCACGCGCTGGAATCCGCTGAACGTGCGGCGTCCGATCGCGCTGCCGTACAACGGCAGGAACGTGCTCGTGGTCGGCCTCGGCCCGGCGGGCTACACGCTCGCGCACTACCTCGCGAACGAAGGCTTCGGCGTCGTCGCGATCGACGGCTTGAAGATCGAGCCGCTCGATGAGTCCCCTCGCCCCGCCGCAGCGGGGAGAGGGTGGCGCGAAGCGCCGGGTGAGGGGAGTGGAGCGCGCACCCCGATCCGCGACATCCGCGCGCTGTGGGACAAGCTCGACGAGCGCATCCTGGCTGGCTTCGGCGGCGTGTCGGAGTACGGCATCACCGTCCGCTGGGACAAGAACTTCCTGAAGATCATCCGCATCGCGCTCGAGCGCCGCGCGAACCTGCGGATGTACGGCGGCGTGCGATTCGGCGGCACGCTCACCATCGAAGACGCCTTCGACGACCTCGGCTTCGATCACATCGCCATCGCCGCCGGCGCGGGCACGCCGACGATCGTGCGGATGAAGAACAATCTCGTGCGCGGCATGCGCCAGGCGTCCGACTTTCTCATGGCCCTGCAGCTCACCGGCGCGTTCAAGAAAAACTCGCTCGCGAATCTGCAGGTGCGCCTGCCGGCACTCGTCATCGGCGGCGGACTCACCGCGATCGACACGGCGACGGAGCTCTTCGCGTACTACCCGGTGCAGGTCGAGAAAACGCTCGAGCGCTACGAGGCGATGTGCGGCGACTTCGGTGAGGAGCGCGTGCGCGCCGGATATGACGCCGAGGAGCTGTCGATTCTCGATGAGTTCCTCGAGCATGGACGCGCGGTGCGGCGCGAGCGCGAGCGCGCGGCCGCGGCGAACGAGCAGCCGGACTTCATCCCGCTCGTGCGCGGGTGGGGCGGCGTGACGATCGCATATCGCAAGTCGCTGCTCGACTCGCCCGCGTACCGCCTCAACTTCGAAGAGATCGTCAAAGCGTTCGAGGAAGGCATCGCCTACGCGGACATGCTCTCGCCCGTCGAAGCCGTTTCCGACGACTACGGCCACGTGAAGTCGCTGCTCTTCGAAACGCAGATCGTCGAGGACGGGCGGTGGAAGGACTCCGGCACGATCGTGGAGCTGCCCGCGCGCACGGTGATGATCGCCGCGGGGACGAGCCCGAACGTGATCTACGAGAAAGAGCATCCCGGCACGTTCAGGCTCGACAAGTGGAAGCAGTTTTTTCAGAGCTACAGCGTCGGCGAGGGGCTGGAGCTCATCGAAGACGACGAAGCCGCGCGCGACCGCGGATTCTTCACCTCCTACCAGCATCCCTCGCGCCGCGAGAAACTGATCACCTTCTACGGCGACAATCATCCGAAGTACGCCGGCAACGTCGTGAAGGCGATGGCGTCGGCGCGAGACGGCTACCCGCACGTGGTCTCGCTCTTCGCGCGCGAGCTCGCGTCGCTCTCCGCGGACGCACAGGCGGAGCGCGATGCGCGCTGGCGCGAGCTCGTGGCGGTGCTCGACGACGGCCTCGTCGCCCGCGTCCACGAAGTCAACCGCCTCACTCCGACGATCGTCGAAGTCGTCGTGCGCGCGCCCTTCGGCTCGCGGCATTTCCAGCCGGGACAGTTCTTCCGCCTGCAGAACTACGAGACGTTCGCGGCGAGCGCGAACGGAACGAAGCTCGGGATGGAAGGCATCGCCCTCACCGGCGCGTCGAACGATCCCGAGCGCGGGCTGCTGTCCCTGATCGTGCTGGAGATGGGCGGCTCGTCACGCCTCTGCGCGATGCTGCAGAAAGACGAGCCGGTCGTGCTGATGGGACCGACCGGCACGCCGACGGAGATTCCGCGCAACGAGACCATCCTCCTCGCCGGCGGAGGCCTCGGCAATGCCGTGCTCTTCTCCATCGCCCGCGCGCTGAAGGACAACGGCTGCCGCGTCGTCTACTTCGCCGGCTACAAAAAGAAGGCGGACGTCTTCAAGCGCGACGAGATCGAGGCGGGCACGGATCAGGTGATCTGGTCCGTCGACGCAGGAGAGGGAATCGAGCCGCGGCGCTCGCGCGATCTCGCGTTCACCGGCAACATCGTGCAGGCCATGCTCTGGTACGCAAGTGGAGGACAGGCGATCTCGCCTGTCCATTTCGATCTGCGCCAGATCGATCGCCTCATCGCCATCGGCTCCGACGGCATGATGCGCGCCGTCAAAGAAGCGCGCCACGGCGTGCTCGCACCGCATCTCAATCCGCGCCACGTAGGCATCGGCTCGATCAACTCCCCGATGCAGTGCATGATGAAACAGGTCTGCGCGCAATGCCTGCAGCGCCACGTCGATCCGGTCACTGGGAAGGAGTCGTTCGTCTTCTCCTGCTTCAACCAGGACCAGCCCCTCGACGAAGTCGACTTCACGAATCTCCGCGCCCGGCTGCGGCAGAACACGGTGCTGGAGAAGTTGTCGAACCTGTGGTTGACGCGGGTGTTGTCGCAGGCGGCGGTCACATCGAGCGAAGCCGCTCGGTGACGCGGTTTCCCGGTTGCCCGGTTTCCCGGCGGCGCCGTCCGGGCGGCGGCGCCTCGGCGCAGGCACCCGCACTGCGCCACCGGGTAACCGGGCAACCGGGCAACCCCCGCTACCGCACCCTCCCCTCCTCCACCATCAGACACCGGTCCTGCACGACTTTGATCCCCGCTTCGGCGAGGCGTTGCGCGGCCGCGTCGTTGCGGATGCCGAGCTGGAACCAGACGCTCTTCGGCTTCGCGGCGAGGATGTCGTCGACGTGCGGCGGGATGTCGCTGGGGCGGCGGAAGACGTTCACCATGTCGATCGGACGGCCGATCGCGGCGAGGGTGCGGAAGACCGGCTTGCCGAGGATCTCGGTGAGGGTCGGGAAGTAGACGGGAACGGGGATGATCTCGTAGCCGGCCGCGTGCATGTGCGCGGGGACGTAGAACGCCGCCTGGTCCGCATGCGACTCCGGCTTGATGCCGAGCACGGCGATGGTTTTCGTGTCGCGGAGCACCTCGGCGATCCCGCGGCTGTCGTTGATGAGATTGTCTCGCCAGTCGGTCATTCGGTTTTCTCCTGGAGGGCGGACCTCCGGTCCGCCTGAATGGCGGACGGGACGTCCGCCCTCCTTTCCTTTTACCAGACGTTTCGATACCGGCGGAATTTGTATCGCTTATGATTTTTTCTTTCGACCAAGCACGACATCTCGGGGAGTTCGAATGAAACGCACGGTCATCGCCGCCTTCGCATTGCTCATCTTCGCCGCCGCCGCGCACGCCGCGGAAGAGCCACAGCGTTATCTCGTGGCGACGAAACGCCCGTTCCGGGCCGGCGCGCTCGCCGACGTGGTGCGGAACGCGCGCCAGGGGGCGGAGGCGCTGCGCAACGTCGAAGGCTTCCGCTCGTTCGACGGCTTCGCCGCCGATCTCACCGCGAGCGAAGTCGCGGAGCTGCGCCGCAACGGCGCCGTGCGCTGGGTCGAGCCCGTCATCGAGCGTCATGCGCTCGCGCAGCAGCTCGCCCGCGATCCGGTCGGCCAGACCATTCCGTACGGCCTCGATCTCATTCACGCGCGCGAGGCGTGGCTCGCGCGTCCCAACGGCACGATCAACGTCGCGGTGCTCGACACCGGCGTCGACTACACGCATCCCGAGCTGGCGGGCGTGTGGGCCGGCGGCCACAACTTCGTCGACAAGAACGACAATCCGCTCGACGACAACGGCCACGGCACGCACGTAGCCGGCACGATCGCCGCGGCGAACAACTCCGTCGGCGTCGTCGGCGTCACGGCGAACGTCCGTCTCTGGGGCCTGAAGGTCCTCAACGCCAGCGGCAGCGGCTCGAATCTGCTCCTCGTCAGCGCGATCGACTGGCTGATCGAGAAAAAGCAGGCTCTCGGCGGCAACTGGGTCGTCAATCTCTCGCTCGGCTCGAAGAATCCCAGCACCGCGGAGCGCGAGGCGTTCGCGCGTGCGATCGCCGCGGGATTCCTGGTCGTTGCGGCATCCGGCAACGACTCGACTCCCGAGGCCGTTGCGCCGGTGCTCTATCCCGCGGCGTACGAGGGCGTCTTCACGGTCGGCGCGGTCGACGACACGCGCACCATCGCCTCGTTCTCCAATCAGGGACCCGAGCTAGACGTCGTCACGCCCGGCGTCGACATTCTGTCGACCGTTCCCATCGCCACCGGCAGCATCGCCTGGGCCAGCGCCGACAACGCGAAGTACGTGGCTGACGCGATCGACGGCTCGAAGCGCGGCACGATCAGCGGCGAGTACGTCTACTGCGGCCTCGGCCGCGCGCAGGATTTTCCGTCGAGCGTGGCCGGCAAGATCGCGCTCATCAGGCGCGGCGAGATCAAGTTCGCCGATAAGACGAGGAACGCGAAGGAGCGCGGCGCGATCGCCGTCGCCGTGTTCAACAACAGCGACACCTCGACCTTCACCAACTGGACTCTGATCGACCCGGAGGACCCGACGTCGGCGACGTACGACTGGCCGATCGCCATCGGCCTCTCGCTCGCGGACGGCGAGACGCTCCTCGCGCGCAGCCAGGCTTCGATCACGCTCGTGCACGACGCCGACGACTACGGCTTCAAGTCCGGCACGTCGATGGCGTCACCGCACGCGGCCGCGGCGGCGGCGCAGGTGTGGTCCGCCGCGGCGACTGCGACCGCGGCCGAGGTCATGAGCGCGCTCACCGCAACCGCGGCCGATCTCGGTGCTCCGGGACCCGACAGCGTGTTTGGCGCCGGACTGATCAACGTCTTCGAGGCGGTGAAGCGGCTCGCACCGGCGTCGATCGATCCGACGGACCCGCCGCCGGCCTCGCGCCCCTCGACCGGCCGCCGAATCCTCAAACGCGGCTGACGTTTGCACGGAACGCCGAGGTTCAGCCGGCCGGTGCGCCGATTTCCAATCGACGCCGACTGGAAGTCGGCGGACCGGCCGACAAAATGTCGGCGTTCCGAGGTCGATCCGGACGTTTGCTAAAATAACTTCCACCTGGTCCATGGAACGCCGACTTTCAGCCGGCCGGTCCGCCGATTTTAAATCGGCGCCGACTGGAAGTCGGCGAACCGGCCGGCAGGATGCCGGCGTTCCGAGCGGAGAAAAAGAATGGCAAGACGTCTGTGTATCTGCGCCACGATTCTGTTCGTTGCGTTCGGCGCGCTCGCGTCCGATCGCGACTGCACGCGTGACCGCGCACCGCGTGTCATCGTGCAAAGCGGCGAAGGATCTTCCGTCGTGCACGCGCCGAGGGTCCTTCGCTTCGCTCAGGATGACGTAGAGGCGGGCTTTAGCCCGCCTTCCAAAGCCGACCGGCTAAAGCCGGTCGCTACGTTTTCTTCACAGGCGCCTTCGATCGAAATCATCGTCGTGCGCATCGGCGCCGACGGCAAGCCGATGTACGCCTGCGTCGACAGTGCCGCGGCGGCGAAACGATTCCTGGAAGCGCCGCTGGAGAAGATCAACGTGCGCGAGGCGCGCGAGAAGTGATGATGCGCCGCGCCGTCGTGGTCATCGCGTTGCTTTTCGCCGCGAATGCGTTCGCCGGCACGGGACGCATCCTCATCGTCAACGCCGACCGCGGCGGGGAAGGGCTGAACGATCCGACGCCTGCCGCACCCGTCGGCGGCAACCCCGGCACGACGCTCGGCGCGCAGCGGCTCAACGTCTTCCTCGCGGCGGCGGAGCGCTGGCAGTCCTCGCTCGACCTGAAGGTCGACATCCTCATCTCCGCGCGCTTCGCTCCGATCACCCGCGACTGCAACGCCACCAGCGGAATCCTCGGATTCGCGGGCGCCGTCGAATGGCGTCACGACTTTCCCGGTGCGCCGCGGTCGGACGTCTGGTATCCGATCGCGCTCGCCAACCAATTCGCGCTCACCGATCTCTCACCCTCGAATCCCGACATCTCGATGCAGTTCAACTCCGCGATCGGGACGTCGACTTGTCTCTCTTCGCTGAGCTGGTACTACGGTCTCGACCGCAAGCACGGCACGTCATCCGATCTCTTCGTCGTCGCCCTGCACGAGATCGCGCACGGCCTCGGCATCTCGGGCACGACGAGCGACACGGGCGACTTCTTTCAGGGACTCCCGTCGGTCTTCGACACGCACACGCTCGACGTCCTCGCCGGATTGCGATGGGATCAGATGTCGCCCGAGCAGCGCCGCGTTTCCATGACGAACAGCGGAAGCCTCGTGTGGGGCGGCAGCAACGTCCGCGACGCGATGGCGCGCCACCTCGAGCCGATGGTGGTTCTCGGCGTCAACTCGCGCGACTACGAAGTCGGCGCGGCGTCATTCGGTCCCGCCGCGAATCGCCGTTTCGTCGCCGGCCGCATGGTGCTCGCCGCGGATGCCGCGAACGACGAAGGTCCGTCGACGACGGACGCATGCACCGCGTTCACCAATGCGAGCGACGTCGCGGGACGCATCGTGCTCGCCGACCGCGGCACCTGCACGTTCGTGACGAAAGCGCGCAACGCGCAGGCGGCGGGCGCGCTCGCGCTCGTCGTCGCGAACAACGTCGAGACCTGCCAGCCGCTGGCGATGGGCGGCACGGCGGACGACATCACCATTCCCGCCATCGGCGTGAAGAAGAGCGACGGCGACGAGATGAAAGCGCAGCTCGCGGCCGCGGAAGTGAACGCATCGCTGCGCGCCGATCCGGCGCGGCTCGCCGGCACGAACGCCCCGGGCGGCTATCTGCGGCTCTTCGCGCCGTGCACGTTCGATCCGGGATCCTCGACCCATCACTGGGACGATACGGCCACTCCGAATCTGCTGATGGAGCCGTTCGTGAACGGCGATCTGCTGCACGGCCTCGACCTCACGCTTTACCAGATGCTCGACATAGGATGGTCGCTGCCTCCGCGCAGCGGACGCCGCATCGGGAAGCGATAGCATCACGAGGACACCAATGATCCGAAAATTCAGCTCGCTCCTGCTCCTCCTTCTCGCAACCACGACCGCGTTCGCGGAAACGTCGCGCTACATGGTCGTGATGAATCGCCCGCTGCGCGATACGAAGCTGCGCGTGGTCAGCAACGCTGAAGACCGTGCCGGTCGCAACGTGCGCGAGCTCGCGGCGATCGACGTGTTCGGCGCCGATCTCACGGCTGCGGAGGCGGCGGAGCTGCGGCGCGCGGACGGCGTCGAGTCGGTGTCACCCGTCGTCCCGCGATCCATTCTCTCCGTGGAGACCGAGGTGAAGCCGGCGGCGGAAGATCCATATGCGAAGCAGGTCACGCCGTGGGGCCTCGACGCGATCAACGCCGCGGAGCTGTGGCCGATGACGCGCGGGAAGGGCGTGAACGTCGCCGTCGTCGACACGGGCATCTCCTTTTCCCATCCCGACCTCGCGGGCAACCTCGCCGGCGGATTCAACGCCTTCAGCACGACCGCGCTGCCGGAAGACGAGCATGGACACGGCACTCACGTCGCGGGAACGATCGCCGCGCACGACAACGCCTTCGGCACCGTCGGCGTCGCGCCTGAGGCGACGTTGTGGGCGATCAAAGCGCTCAACGCCACCGGCAACGGCACGGACGAGACGATCGCCGCGGGCATCGACTGGGTCATCGCGAAGAAGCGCGAGATCGGCGGGCCGTGGGTCGTGAACATGTCGATCGGCGCGGACGTACCGTCGGCCGCTGAGGAGCGCGCGTTCACGCGCGCGGCGGAGGCAGGCATCGTTCTCATCGCGGCCGCCGGGAACAACAGCTGGGAGTTCACGACCTACCCGGCGCGGTATCCGATGGTGCTGGCCGTCGGCGCGGTCGATCAGAACTTCGCTCGCGCGTACTTCTCGAACTTCGGCAACTATCTCGACGTCGTCGGACCGGGTGTGGACATGCCGTCGAGCTATCTGCCCGGCCTGCTGCGCTACGCGGAGATGGAGCTCGGGCCGGAGAAGGTGCCGACGTTCGGCCTCAAGGGTTCGTCCCTCGGCTCGGTCCGGGCGAAGTTCGTCGACTGCGGATACGGACGCCCCGAGGACTTCCCGGTGGACGTGCAGGGAAAGATCGCGGTCATCGAGCGCGGACCCGCGGGCGCAGCGCTCTACTTCCGTGAGAAAGCGCGCAACGCGAAGGAGGCGGGCGCGGTGGCGGTCGTGATCTACAACAGCGCCGAAAGCAGAGACCCGAGCTACAACGACTGGACGCTCCTGACGGACGATCAACCGTCGGACTACGAGTATCCGGTGACCCTCGCGGTCTCGACCGACAACGGAAAGAAGATTCTCGCGAGTCCGGGCAGCGACCTGCTCGTCACGATCGGCTCGCATGACTACGCGAGGCTCTCCGGAACCTCGATGGCCTGTCCGCACGCCGCGGGAACCGCGGCCCTGCTGCTCGCGCTCGATCCCACCGCGAAACGGATCGACATCACGCGCGCCCTCGAGCGCGGCGCGCGCGACATCGGAGCGCCGGGGTGGGACTTCTTCACCGCCTGGGGTGCGATCGACGCCTACGAAGCAGCGAGAGTGCTCGTGCCGGAGCGCTTCGGTGCGACGCCGCCGCCGGCCCGCAGGCGCTCCGTGCGTCCGTAATACAATACGCCCCCGTTTGACGCGGGGGCCCCCCCCCGCGCGACCTCTCACTTCGAGGAGACGCATCACCATGCGGATCGGCGTACCGACCGAGATCAAGGACAACGAATATCGCGTAGGGATGACGCCGGCGGGCGTCCGCGATCTGACTTCCGACGGACATGAAGTGCTCGTGCAGAAGGGCGCCGGCAACGGCAGCGGCTTCAGCGACGACGAGTACACCGCCGCGGGCGGCACGATCCTTCCCGATGCCGACTCGGTGTACGCCGAGGCGGAGATGATCGTGAAGGTGAAGGAGCCGATCGATCCCGATCTGAAGCGGATGAAGGACGGGCAGCTCCTCTTCACCTATCTGCATCTCGCGCCCGTTCCCGATCTCACCGAAACGCTGCTGAAGAAGAAGATCGCCGGCGTCGCGTACGAAACGATCACTGACGAGCGGAAGCGCACGCTCCCGCTGCTCACGCCGATGTCGGAAGTGGCGGGACGCATGTCGGTGCACGTCGGCGCGTATTACCTCCACAAGCCGAACGGCGGACGCGGCGTGCTCCTCGGCGGCGTCCCAGGCGTGCTTCCCGCGGACGTGGTGATCATCGGCGGCGGCGTGGTCGGCACCAACGCGGCGAAGATGGCCGTGGGCCTCGGCGCGCGCGTCACGATCCTCGACGTCAGCCTCGATCGCCTCCGCCAGCTCGACGACATCTTCCGCGGCGAAGTGCAGACGCTCGCCTCGAGCAGGGCGCACATCGAGGAAGCGGTGCGGCGCGCCGATCTGCTCATCGGCGGCGTGCTCATTCCCGGCGCGGCTGCGCCGAAGCTCGTGACGCGCGACATGATCGGCGTGATGAAGAAAGGCTCGGTCATCGTAGACGTCGCCATCGATCAGGGCGGCTGCGTGGAGACCGCGCATCCGACGACGCACTCGAATCCGGTGTACGAAGTGGATGGCGTGGTGCACTACTGCGTCGCAAACATGCCCGGCGCCGTGCCGCGCACCTCGACGATCGCACTCACGAACGCCACGCTCCCGTACACGCGCATGCTCGCCAACAAAGGCTTCGAGCGCGCGATCCGCGAGAACGAAGGCCTCGCCGAAGGCGTGAACGTGTACCAGGGCGAGATCACGTACGAGGCTGTGGCGACGAGTCAGTCGCGCAAGTACACGGCGCTGTCCCAGTTGCTGTGAGACACGTACTGACGTTCGCGGCGTTGCTGGTCGTGAGTACAGTCACCGCATCCGCTGCGGATGTTCAGGTCGTGCTCACATCGTCTGTTGGAACGGTCGGCGGGCACGGCTCGTTCGATGTCCAAATCACGCGGACGACAACCGAGGAGGCACAGAACGTCGTCGCCACGATCTCGTTGCCGGCGGGAGCAACGTTTCTTTCGATTCTTCGTCCATTGCACATTCCAGTGCCGGAGTGCTCGACGCCCGCCGCCGGCCAGCCCGGCGAGATCATTTGCACTTATCCAGTCTTCGATTCCGCCCTGCCGTTCACCATTCACTTTCAAATTGATCCTTACACGCCGGAAGGAACGTCCGTCATCGTGCGCGCAAGCCTCGTTGCGAGCAACGATGAGCACGAGGCGAACAACCAATTCCAGCTCGTCATGCCGGTCGCGATTGGAGGCGCGGATGTCATCGCCGCGAAACGCCTCGTCCTCGTGGAACCGCTTGGCAGTGAAGGAAGTGTACGCCTGACGTATGAGCTCACTGCGACAAACAGCGGGCCGCATCTGGCACGCGACCTCCGGCTGACCGACACGTGGTCGAATCTCTCGATGGAGAGTGTCCAGTGCATCAACAGCATCCCCGATCTCGCCGAGTTTTTGCCGCGAACGTGTATCGCTAACACACTCGGTATTGGGCAATCGATCGGAATGACGTTCATTGCAAGCGCTGCACGTGGACAGATTCCATTCGTGTTCAATCAGGCGACCGTCACGAGCCGCGCCGATCCCAATCAATCCAACGACACAGCAGCAGCCGCAAGCGTGCCGGCCGACGTTCCGCTCGGTCCGGCCGCTCTCGCAAGCTTCGCGGTCGCGCTGGCTGTGTGCGCGATGGCAGTCCTTCAACAGCGTGGTTGAGCGAATGCGATCGGACCTCCTATGATGCCTGCACATGATCCGCGTCGCGCTCCTCCGCAACCGCACCGTCCTGCAGGGCGGCATCGAGTTGATCGGCGACTGGAGCGAAGACGGCGAGGATTGTGTCTGGGTCGACATCAGCGATCCGGTGCAGAGCGACGTCGAGCCGCTGCTCGAAGAGTGGTTCCGCTTTCACGAGCTCGCGGCGGAAGATGCGCTCTCTCCGAGCACGCTGCCGAAGTACGACTCCTTCCCGCGCTACGACTTCTTCGTCTTCCGCATGACGTCCCTCAAACATGCGGTCCAGGCCATCGAGACCGAGAAGCTCAGCTGCTTCCTCGGACGCAACTTCCTGATCACCATCGCCCGGATCAAGCTCGAAGCCATCGACGCGATCTGGTCGCGGCTGCCGCAGGATGCGCGCCACCTGCAGCGCGGCGTCGATTTCGCGATGTACTCCTTCCTCGACTACCTCGTCGACGAGCACTTCCCGTTGCTCGACGACATCGAAGAGCGGATGGACAACATCCAGACGATGATCTTCTCCAGCCCGTCGCAGACGCTGCTCGACGAGCTGCTCGAGCTCAAGCGCGAGCTCAACGTCCTCCGCCGCGCGCTCCTTCCGCAACGCGAGCTGCTCAATCAGATGAGCCGCGGGAACGCGAAGTTCATCCAGCAGCCGCACCTGATCTACTTCCGCGATCTCTACGATCACATGTACCGGATCGGCGAGTCGATCGACGTCGAGCGCGACATGGCCACCACCACGATGGAGGCGTACCTTTCCGTCGTCGCCAATCGCACGAACGACATCATGAAAGTGCTGACCGTCTTCTCCGCGATGATCCTGCCGATGACGCTGATCACCGGCATCTACGGCATGAACTTCCCCGGGATGCCGGAGTTTCAGTGGAGGTACGGACAGATCTTCGCCTTCGCTCTCATGGCTGTCGTGGCCGTGGTGATGATGATGTGGTTCTGGCGCAAAGGGTGGCTCTGGCCGCGCCGCGGCGAAGTGCTCCGCCGCGAGCTGCACATCCGCCGCGCTCTCCACCGCCGCGCCCGGAAGAGCCTGCCGCCCGCCCCCTCTTGACAGAATATTTTTCCGGCCATATCGTTAGCACTCGCTAGAGGTGAGTGCTAACCGCTCACCCTTCGGAACAACAAAGACATTCGCGCGAAGCCCTTTCGCGCATGGCTTTCAAATCACTGAAACGAAAGGAGAAGCACACATGGCAGTAGCAACCGCAGTGAAACTTCGCCCGCTGTACGACCGCATCGTCGTCCGGCGCAAGGACGCGAAGGAAACGGTCCGCGGCGGAATCATCATCCCCGACACCGCCAAGGAGAAGCCCCAGGAGGCCGAGGTGGTCGCCGTGGGCGAAGGAAAGTTCAACGACCAGGGAAACCGCGTGAAGCTCGACGTCAAGGCGGGCGACACGGTACTGATCGGAAAGTACTCCGGCACCGAGATCAAGATCGATGACGTCGAGTACACCATCCTCCGCGAGGACGAAGTGCTCGCGATCGTCGAAGGATAAGGAGAACCACCATGGCAAAACGAATTACCTACAGTGAAGAGGCGCGCCAGGCGATCCTGCGCGGCGTCAACAAGCTCGCGGACGCGGTCAAGGTCACTCTTGGACCGAAGGGCCGCAATGTCGTCATCGAGAAGAAGTTCGGCTCGCCCACGATCACCAAGGACGGCGTCACCGTCGCCAAGGAGATCGAGCTGAAGGACGAGCTCGAGAACGCCGGCGCGCAGATGGTGCGCGAGGTCGCTTCGAAGACCTCCGACATCGCCGGCGACGGCACCACCACGGCGACCGTGCTCGCGCAGGCGATCTTCCGCGAAGGCGTGAAGAACGTCACCGCCGGTGCGAATCCGATGGACATCAAGCGGGGCATCGATGCAGCCGCTCGCGTGGCCGTCGACGCGATCGAGAAGCTCGCCCGCCCCGTCGAGGGGAAGGACATCCAGCACATCGGCTCGATCTCCGCGAACAACGATGAAGAGATCGGTTCGATCATCGCCCAGGCGATGGAGAAGGTCGGCAAGGACGGCGTCATCACCGTCGAAGAGGCCCGCGGTCTCGACACGGTCCTCGAAGTCGTCGAGGGCATGCAGTTCGATCGCGGGTACCTCTCGCCGTACTTCGTGACCGATCCGGAGCGAATGGAAGTCGTTCTCGAGAACGCGAAGATCCTCATCTACGAGAAGAAGATCTCGTCGATGAAGGACCTCCTCCCGATCCTCGAGCAGGTTGCGCGTCAGGGCAAGCCGCTGCTCATCATCGCCGAGGACGTCGAGGGCGAGGCCCTCGCGACTCTCGTTGTGAACAAGCTCCGCGGCACGCTGAACGTCGCCGCCGTGAAGGCGCCGGGCTTCGGCGATCGCCGCAAGGCGATGCTCGAGGACATCGCCATTCTCACGGGCGGCAAGCTGATCTCCGAGGACATCGGCGTGAAGCTCGAGAATGTGAAGTGGGAAGACCTCGGCGATGCGAAGCGCGTCACCATCGACAAGGACAACACCACGCTCGTCACCGATACGGATGACAAGGCCCGCAAGGAGACCATTGCCGGACGTGTGAAGCAGATCCGCACGCAGGTCGAGGACACGACCTCGGACTACGATCGCGAGAAACTGCAGGAGCGTCTCGCGAAGCTCGTCGGAGGCGTGGCCGTGATCAAGGTCGGCGCCGCGACCGAGACCGAGATGAAGGAAAAGAAGGCTCGCGTCGAGGATGCGATGCATGCGACCAAGGCGGCCGTCGAAGAGGGCATCGTCCCCGGCGGCGGCGTGGCCTTGCTCCTCGCCATCGACGCTGTCGATGCAGGTATCAAGTCCGGCGAACTGCGCTACACCGCTGAAGTTGGCGGCGAAAAGAAACAGGTCGTCGTAAAGATCACGGACGATGTGCGCGTCGGCGCAAACGTCATCAAACGCGCACTCGAAGAGCCTTTCCGTCAGATCGTCATCAACGCTGGTCTCGAAGGGTCAGTCAAGCTGAATGATGTGCGTCAGAAGGGTGGCAACTTCGGCTTCGACGCCCGTAACGAGAACATCGTGGACATGATTCAGGAAGGCATCATCGACCCCGCCAAGGTCACCAAGCAGGCGCTGCTCAACGCGTCCTCGATCGCGGGCCTCATGCTCACGACCGAAGCTCTCGTCTCCGAGATCAAGGAAGACGACAAGGGTGGCTCGAACCAGCAAGCCGGCATGGGCGGCGGCATGGGCGGCATGTACTAGGCGGAATGTACTAAGAGTCTGCAATCGACGGAAAGCACGGCGACTTCGGTCGCCGTGCTTTTTTCTTTGGCGGAAACCACGAACGCTTCGCCCAAATCCACCCACAGGATTCGTTACCTGGGCACCGCGCCAGGAACGACACTGTTGGTAAGATAGCCATACGATGGACTACCACGACATCATCACTGTTGAGCCGGACAAGCGGGGCGGCCAGCCGTGTATTCGAGGCCTGCGGATCACGGTGTACGACGTCCTTTCGTACCTGGCTTCCGGAATGACCGAAGAGGAGATCCTCTCCGATTATCCAGATCTCACGCACGAGGACATTCTTGCCAGCTTGAGTTACGCGGCTGATCGAGAACGCAAGACCGTGGTTGCCAGCCGATGAAGCTGCTCTTCGATCACAACATCTCGCACAAGCTCGTCCCGCATATCATCGATATTTTCCCGGAGAGTACACAGACACGACTGTTAGGGTTGGGCCGTACGAACGACCCTCAGCTTTGGCTGATCGCAAAGACTCACGGGTTCGTGTTCGTCACGAAGGATAGGGATGTTGCAGAGCTCGCAGTTCTTCGCGGAGCTCCTCCAAAGGTCATTTGGTGCCGCATGGGGAACTGCAGGACATCCGTCATCGAGCGGACGCTGCGAGCCAGGTTCAAAGCAATCGAGGAATTCGTTCGCGATTCCGAAAGAGTAGTCCTGGAACTATTCGACTGAATGAGGCCGGCCCCTTTTCATTTCGGCACCGCGTTCGCGTTCCAGAACGCCGTCAGCCCGGCCGCGTCGCCGTTGAACGTCTCGCGATCGCACGCACCGATGCCGGAGACGGGAGTCGTATCGATCCCGCTGTGTCCGTCCGTGTACTGCCACATCGTCCACGACTTCCACGACGGCTGCGGGATCAGCGGCGCCGGGCCGTACTGCGCGTACCACAGCCAGCAGTTCGACAGGATCGGACTCGGTGTCGCCGCCAGAAGCTGCTTCGCATAGCTGCCGCAGTACACGCCGGGCCAGATGCCCGTCGCCTCCTGCAGCGTCTGCACGAACGCCTCTGCCTGCGCGAGCGTCATCGATGTTTCGGGCGTGGAGTTGGACTCGAAGTCGAGCACGAGCAGGCCGCTGTAGCCCTTCACGTTCTTCAGATAGAAATTCGCCTGAGCGGCGCCGTCGGCATTCGTGCCAAAGTGGTACGTCCCGAACGCGAGCGGCGCGCTCTTCGCCTTCTTCGCGTTCGTCTGCAGCGTGGGATCGACGTATGTCGTTCCCTGCGTGGCTTTCTGAATGATGCCGCTGAGTCCACTGCCTTTCGCGGTCGCGAGATTCACGTTGCCGCTCCAGTGCGAAATGTCCGCAACGGTGTCGCATCCCGGGATCGTGGCCATCGTGCGAATCCCTCCCTGCTAGTGGACCTTCAATCTTGAAAGCATGGGTGCCAATGCTTGTCATCCCGAGCGTGAGCGAGGGACCTGGGGGAAGGGTGGCACGAAGCCCGCGCCTCGCGCCGCCGCCCGCCCAGGTCCCTCGCTCACGCTCGGGATGACAAGGCTGGCAACGCATACTTTCAAGGTTGAAGGTCCACTAGGAGGATCACGAAGCCGAGGCGGTCGCCGTGCGGCACCTCGGCGGTGCGGGTGAAGCCGATCGACTCCCAGAGCGGAAGCACCGGCTCGATGGCGGGGACGATGAGAACAGGTGTGATCTTCATGCGCGCAATGTACGGCGCGCACCGCGCTCACGGATTGGAAAAATGGAACGCGCCCGGCGTCGTTCCGGCGAGCTCGCGGAAGTCGGCGATGAGATGCGACTGGTCGTAGTAGCCGTGGCGCGCCGCGAGACCGGCCCAGTCGCCTTCGCCGCTCGCGAGCAGGCGCCGGAAACGCATCACCCGCGCGAACGTCTTCGGCGAGACGCCCACGTGATGCTGGAACTGCCGCGCGAGGTGCTGACGCGAGATCCCGAGCTCGCGCGCGATCGCGTCGACGCGATCCGCGCCGGCGATGATGCGGTCGACCGCGGCGTCGACACGCGCGTCGCGCGACGGGCGCAAGCGGCGGATCAGCTCCGTTTCGAGAAGGCTCACGCGATCTTCGAAGGAGGGCGGACGTCTCGTCCGCCCTCCACCCGCAGCACCTCGCGCAGCGGCACGCGTGTGTCGGTGATCTCCGCGAGCGGGATGCGCAGGAACGCCGCGGCGCGGCCGGGGCGGAAGCGCACTCCGAAATACTCGCTCCGCGCGCGTGACGACAGGACGAGCGGCTTCGTCATCGTGCCGACGGCCATCCCCTCGCCGCTGGTCAGATCGAAAACCAGATCCGCGCAGCCGTCGGGGAGCACGCGATGCTCACCCGCCGGCGCATCGTCATCCCTGCGCGACCAGAAGCACTCGACCCACGGCCGCAGCGCGGCCGTGGGTTGGATCTCGGCGTACGGCACGCCGAAAGTTTAGCGCGCCAGCACGTCGTGGTTCGCGTTGATCGAGAACTTCTGCGGCTTCTTCGGCAGTGCGATCTCGAAGTCGACCGGCCTGGTCGTGCTCCCGACGATCATCGTCGCGCCGAACTTCGCGTAATTCGTCTTGTCGAAGTGCACGTACATCGGCACGACCACCGCGAAGTTCTCCGGCACTTCCGACTGCGTGATGCTCCCCGTGACCTTGTACTTGCCGCCGCCGATATCCTGCACGGCGAACTTCGACTCGTACTTCGGAATCGCCGTGCCGTGCACCCACTGATTGAAGAACCAGTCGAGCTTCCCGTCCTTCGTGATCTTCAGGCTCGGCGTGGCGTGCTTCTCCACGATTTTCTGGAAGTCGCGCGTCGACGGATTCTTTCCGCTGTACGACTTCACGAAGTCGGTCATCATCGCGATGAACGCCGCGTCGCCGCTCTGGCGGTCCCACATCGCCATGCGCAGCATGTGCAGGATGTACGGTCCCTTCGAGTACGTGATCGCGAAGTATGCGGACGGGTTCTGCCACGTGCTGAGACGTTGCCCCTGCGTGATCGGTCCGGCCTGATCGTTGGGCATGATCGCGCCGCGCGGCTTCTCCAGGATGGTCTTGCGATGCTGCTCGAAGAAGTGGTTGTAGCGCGGCCACCCGCCCGTGTTCTGCAGCACGAGCCCCGCCGTGAACTCCGCGAATCCCTCGGAGATCCACTGATCGCGATACGACTTCCACCCGATCTGATGTCCCCACCACTGATGCGCGAACTCGTGCATCCCGATGCTGTCGACGGCCTCTTTCACGGCCGCGCCCATGCCGAGGGCGTTGCGTTGCGTGCCGTTGAGGAAGGCGAGGTACGGAAGATAGATCAGCGACGGCCATGACTGGCCGAAGCCCCACTCCGACTGCTGCGTGATGGCGACCTTCTTGTGCAGCAGCGGTCCGAAGAACGCGTTGCCGACGCGGGCGGTGTTGATGCCGTCCGCCATCGCGGCTTTCGCGAGCTCCGCTGTATCGATCTTCACGAAGCTCGGTCCGCCTTCTTCCATCGCCGCCATCTCGAGATACGCGTTGATTTCGCGCAGGATGTCGGGCGTTCCCGGATTCGTGAAGACTTCGACGGTCATCCCGCTGTCCTTGTCGGTCTGCGTGAGTTTCTTGAACCTGCCGTAGTTGAACCCCGCCACGCGCGCGGGCGTCTCCGTCTTCCAGACCGAGACGCGCTGGTCGCCTTCGACCTTGTTCTCGACCTCGTGGCCGATCGCGACCACCTGCAGCTTCTGCGGGATGCGGAAACGGAGCTCGTACGTCGCATAGTCATCGAAGATCGCCACGTTCGGATACCAGCTCAATCGCGCGCCGACCGACCAGTTGCCGTCGCCCGCATTCGTGAGCACTTCCTTCCCCGCATACGTGACCTTGAGGAGGTACATCAGATCGGCTTTCGCCGGCGACGGGAACACCACCGCGGCGCTCGCGTCTTCGTCCTTGTCTTCCTGAATCACCGCGACGGGCTGCCACTCCGGCTCGTCCACCGCCGGCGACCACATCGCCTCGGAGATGCGCAGCTTGGCCATGAGATTGACCGGGAGCACGCGCACGTCGGCATACGGCGTGAACGTCATCGTCGACGTCGCGATGATCTCGGCGCCTTTGAAGGTCGCGTCGATCAGGTAGTGCTCCGGATCGACGAGCGGCTTCTTCACCTCGGCCAGCCCCTTCTGGATCTCGCTCTTGTAGCGGCTCGAGTACCAGAGACCGCCTTTGTCATCGTGGATCACGATCAGCGCGGTCTGCTCCTCTTCGCGCGGATCGACCGCCACGAACGCGGGCGGATATTTCTTCCCGTTCAGCCAGGCCAGAAACAGCGGCTCCCTGTCGCCGTCGATCATCTCCTGCAGCACGCGGATGTGCAGATTCGACTTCACCTTCCTGCGCTGATGCTTGAGGTAGTCCTCGAACTTGCCGAGCGCGGACGGATCCGGAGTCCCGGCGACCGGCCCGCCGCTCTTCTCCGCCGCGGCGATGAGCGCGCTGCCGAGAAAGATCGCGGAGTCGAATTGATCGACGAGCCGCTCGAGACTCTTATCGTCCGCGTAGATCGCGAGCTGGCGCTGCTCGTTGGCCATCGCCGGCGTGAGCTCGTACGAGCCCTGGCCGATGAAGACTCCGCCCGGCGTTTTGCCGTCGACGGGCTTCAGCAGATGCAGCTTCCCGTTGAGCGTGAAGCGCAGCACGTCGCGCTCGAACGTGAAGTTCGTGAGCGCGATCGTGCGCCCGTCGGGACGCGCTGCGCGAAGCGCGGTGTACGTCGGATCGGATTCGACGGCGAATGCCGTCGCGGCGAGAGAAAGAACGACGAGGAGAGAGAGGGAGCGTGCGCCTGCTCGAATCATGAAATTTCCTTCCTGGCGGAGAAATGGACCGGATGGGCGAACAGTCGCAAAAGCGCAATGCTTCCCGGTACGAAAATGGAGGGCGGACGTCCCGTCCGCCACCCGTCGTGGGCGGGCGGGACGCCCGCCCTCCATTGTGCTAGGTTCTGCGGCCATGACGACGAAACGCCTGCTCGCAATCACTCTGACGGTGCTCCTCACAACGGCCGCCGCCGCGCAGGAGCGGATGAAAAAATCCGACGAGCGCGAGCGCGAGAAAGAGCCGCCGAAAGACCAGATCTCCACGACGACGCACTCGATGCGCGTGGGCGCCGAGACCATCAACTACACCGCGCGCGCCGGCACGATGGTGCTGAAGGATGATGAAGGCGATGCGCGCGCGAGCTTCTTTTTCGTCTCGTACACGAAAGACGGCGCGGATCCCGCGAAGCGCCCGGTGACGTTCACGTTCAACGGCGGTCCCGGCTCCTCCTCGGTGTGGCTGCACATGGGCGCATTCGGTCCGAAGCGCGTCGTCTATGCCGACGATGAAGGCCACGCCGCCGCGCCGCCGTACAAACTCACCGACAACGAGGCCACGATTCTCGACGCCACCGATCTCGTGTTCATCGATCCGGTCACGACCGGCTACAGCCGCGCGTTCCCGGCGTCCGACGCGAAGAAGTTCCATGGCTTCGAAGCGGACGTGGAATCGGTCGGCTCGTTCATCCGCCTCTGGACGACGCGTTACGCGCGCTGGAGCTCGCCGAAGTTTCTGGCCGGCGAGAGTTACGGCACCACGCGCGCCGCGGGGCTCGCGGGCTGGCTGCACGAGGAGGGCTTCTATCTCAACGGGATCATGCTGATCTCGTCGATCCTCAACTTCGGCACCGCGCGCTTCGACAGCGGCAACGATCTTCCGTACATCGTCTTTCTGCCGACCTACACCGCGACGGCGTGGTATCACAAACGCCTTCCCGCCGAGCTGCAGCAGCGTCCTCTCGCCGATGTTCTCGCCGAGTCCGAGCGCTTCGCCCTCGGCGAATATGCGTCGGCATTGATGAAGGGCGACCAGATCCCGGATGAGGAGAAACGCTCGACGGTTCAGAAGCTCGCGCGGCTGACGGGACTCTCGGTGGACTACATCGAGCGCACGAATCTCCGCATCAACATCAGTCGCTTCGACAAGGAGCTGCTGCGCGACCGCCGCCGTACCGTCGGCCGTCTCGACTCGCGCTTCACCGGCATCGACATCGACGCCGCCGGCGAACGGCCGGAGTTCGATCCGTCGTACGCGGCGATCTACGGCGAGTACACGGCCGTGCTCAACGACTACGTGCGCCGCGCGCTGAAGTTCGAGAGCGACATGCCGTACGAGATCCTGACCGCCAAAGTGCGGCCGTGGAGCTACGACCGCTATCAGAACCGCTACCTCGACGTCGCCGAAACGCTGCGCGGCGCGATGTCGCGAAACCCGCACCTGCGCGTCTTCATCGCCAACGGCTACTACGACCTCGCGACGCCGTTCGCGGCCACGAACTACACGTTCTCGCGCATGCAACTCGATCCCGAGCTGCGCGGCCACGTGACGATGCGCTATTACGAGGCGGGCCACATGATGTACATCCACCGTGCGTCGCGGGAGAAGTTGCGGGAGGATGTGGTGGCGTTCGTGCGAGGGGCGATGTAATTCGACATGAGTGCACACATGTCATCCCGAGCGTGAGCGAGGGACCTGGGTGGACCGGGTGGCGCGTAGAACACGCCTCGCGCGCCACCCGCCCACCCAGGTCCCTCGCTACGCTCGGGATGACAGCGACTAGACCATCTCCCGCGCGACCGACACCAGCTCTTTCCGAATCCGCTCGCGCTGCGCCGCGAGCTGCGCCGTGCCGCGATGCCGCAGCGCGCGCAGGTCGCCGATCACATCGTCGATGTCTTCGACCACGCGCAGCGCGGCGTAGCTCACCACCGGCAATGCAACTGCGCTCACGACGCCCCACACGATTCCCTGCCGCCAGCCGATCGCGATCGCCAGCGCGGCATACGTCAATGGATAGAGCGCGAGCGAGGCCAGAAACTTCACCGTCGCGATCAGCGCGCCTTCTCCTTTTGAATACCGCCGCGCGAGCCAGTCGACGAGCCGGTAGGCCGGATAGTTGATGAGGATTCCCACCGCGGCAAACGGCAGCAGCACGAAGATGCGAAAGAGCGTACGCGCCTCGACGCGCGGCTTCAGCTCGTGCACGCCGATCTTCAGCCGCAGCAACTCCGCCTCGAACTGCGCGAGCGACGACTCGAGATGCTGCAGCCGGCGCGGATCGCGCGCACGTAAATAGTGGTAGCCCTCGATGAAGCGCCGGCGAAGCTCGAGCTCGTCCGCGAGCGGCTGGCGATCGTCCGCGGTGAAGAGGTCCTCGGCGCGCGCGATGAGCTCGAGCGCCGCGTGCGAGTCCGCCTGCAGCGTGACCGCGTCGAGCCCTTCATCGATCTGCGCCGTCAGCCGCTCCACTTCCTCGGCCGGCGGCTCGCCCTCTTCATCCACCGTTGCCGGCTCGACGCGCAACGGAGGACCGAATACGACGGCCGCGGAACTGCGGAACGCGTGTTTCTTCGTGTAATAGATCCCGGTCGGCACGACGGAAAGCGCGTCGCCCGCGCCGAGGGCGATGCGCGCGGCGCCGGTCTTCAGCTCGCGCAGTTGCGGATCGCTGTGCGTCGTCCCCTCGGGGAAGATCGCGATGCTTCCGCCGCGGCGGAGCAGATCGCGCGCGCGGGTGAACGTTTCGCGATTCAACGTGGGGTCGGGCTTCAGCCCGCCCTTCGCGCGGCTGGAGCCGGGCGCTACGTCACTTCTCCGGAACACCGGAATCGTCTCGAACGCGCGCACGAACCAGCCGATGATCGGAGAGTGAAAGAGCGGCGCCTTCGCCAGAAACGAAACGGGACGCGGCGCGAAGCAGAGCAGGAAGAGCGGATCGACCAGACCGTTCGGATGATTCACGGCGAAGATCACCGCGCCGCCGGGCACGCGCTCGAGTCCGACGAACTCGATGCGCCGGTAGAAGACGCGAAGACAGAAGCGGAGAAACGCGGTGACGACCTTACGCATGCTTCTCGCCGCGCCACGCCGCATAGCTCCAGATCAGACCCGCGAGCGCGACCGCGATCGGCACGATCAGCAGTGCGCTCGCGAGCGAGCTCCGGTCGGAGATGAGCCCGATGAGCGGCGGCGATGGGATGTCGCCGAGGACATGCATCGCGAAGACCGAGAGGCCGACCGCCGTCGCGCGCTCGATCGGCGCGACGGCGTTCAGGATCGCCCCGTTCACCGGGCCGGTGCACATGAAGATGAGCACCTCGGCGATCACGATCGCCGTGAGGTAGACAGTCTTGTTCGTGCTCCAGAGCCCGATGAACGTCAGCGGCGCGGCCAGCAGCGTCGCGATGCCGGAGACCCACAGATACGAGTGCTTCGTGCGCGTGAGAAGACGATCGCCGAGCCAGCCGCCGAGAAACGTGCCCGTAAAGCCCGTGACGACGACGATCAATCCGAACGTGACCGTCGCTTCCTGATGCGCCATGCCGCGCGACCGCTCGAGAAACGCCGGCATCCATGTTCCGAGCCCGCCGAGCGCGAACGTGTACGCGGCGTAACCGAGAACCGCGAGCATGTACGTCTCGTTGCGGAACAGATGGAGGACAGGCAATCCTGCCTGTCCGGACGGGCGGGATCGCCCGTCCCCCACATCCTGTTGTCCGCGCGGCGGATCTTTGACGAACAGGATCAGCAGCGCGAGCACGACGCCCGGAAATCCCGCGATGAAGAACGCCGCGCGCCAGCCGAAGTGATGATTGGCCAATCCGCCGAGAACGTATCCGAGCGCGGAGCCGATCGGAATCGCCGCGAAGAACACCGACAACACGCGTCCTCGTTTGGCGATCGGAAACTGGTCCGCGAGCAGCGCCGGCGCGATCGTCCCGTACGCCGCCTCACCCACGCCGACCGTCGAGCGCGCGATGAACAGCGACCAGAATCCGCGCGCGAAACCGCCCAGTCCTGTGGCGAGACTCCACACGAACACGCCGAGTGCGATGAGCGGCGGGCGCGCTTTCCGATCGCCGAGCGTTCCGAAGATCGGCGAGGTCAGTGCGTACACGACGATGAATCCGGTGCCGAGGAGGCCGAGCTGCGTGTCGGAGAGACCGAGGTCGCGCTTGATCGGCTCGAAGACCGCCGCGATGACCCACCGGTCGATGTAATTGAACAGATTGATGAAGGTGAGGATGCCGAGGGCGTAGGCGGCGCGGCGGTCGGTTTGCTTCATCCGCCGGAAGTGTAACGATGAACGATGAACGATGAAAACGCCGCGTCACGATTCATCGTTCATCGTTCATCGTTCATCGTTCATCGCTAAAATGTCCCACGTCCAGATGAAACGCTCCCTCCCCTACATTTCCGCGGCCGCCGGCGTGATCGCGATCCTCGCGGTGCTGCCGTTCTACCGTCCGGCGCAACCGAAGGGCGTGCGCGTCACGCGCGGGGATGCAAAAAGCATTGCCGATCGCGCGGCCCGCGGCGCCGGCATCAACCTCGATCGCACGTGGCCCACCATCATCTGGTCCGCTTCGCCGATTCTGCGCAAAGAGCTCCGCGATCATCCGCAGCGCGCGGCCGCGTGGGACGATCCCGTGCTCGGCCCGCGCCTGAACGCATACGAGATCAGCTACTACCACCGCGGCAAAGAGAAGTACCCGGAAGCGGGAGTCGTGCGCGTCGGCGGACGCACCGGCGACGTCACCGGTGCGATGCTGCGGCTGCGATCGGAGGACACCGGAGAGAATCCGACCGAGCAGCAGTTGCGGCCGCGCGCGGATGCGTTCGTCCAATCGCGGAGCTTCCGCGGTGCGCCGGCGCCGGTGTTCGAGTCCGCGCGTCCGACCGTGCTGCGCGGACGCACGGACTGGGTGTTCCGCTATCGCGTGGAAACGCGCTTTCCGCTGAAGAACGTCGTGCCGTATCTGAACGTGTCGTTCGCCGGCGGGAGGTTCGCGGGCTGGCAGCTGTCCGAGGAGTACTCCGACGGGCGGCAGTTCATGGGCGACGCGGGCGGCGACTTCGCCAACATGTTCGTCACCTTCGCGGCGATCTTCGCGCTACTCGTCGTGCTGCTGGTGATCTTCCTGCGCAAGTATCACGCGGGCGAAGTCGGCGTCGGCGCCGCCTCGGCGCTCTTCATCGCCATGCTCGTCTTCTCCATCGCCGGCTCGCTGATGATTCGCGTCTCCGCCTCGGATGGCATGGGCATGGGTCCTGTCGACGCGCGGACGACGTCGCTGGCCTGGGTGGCGTTCAAGTTTTTCTTCGCCGACATCCCCTTTTCGCTTCTCGTTTTTCTGGCCTGGGCAGTCGGCGAGAGCTACGCGCGCGAGCGCTGGGGCGAGCGTCTTGCGGCGTTCGAGACGATTCTCCGGCGCGATGCCGTCAACGCAACCGTCGGACGCTCGATGCTGCACGGCGCGCTCTTCGCGGCGCCCGTCGCGGCCGCGGCGCTCGTCGTGGGAGTGATTCCGATTCTCTTCGGAATCGCCTGGCCTTCAGCGAGCAGCGGCACGGTGGACATCCTGTTCCTCGGCGGCCCGCTCTATCCGTTGCTCCGTGCCTGCGTGGACTCGCTGAGCGTCGCGATCGTCCTCGTGTTGTTCCTCCTCGCCTGGACGCATCGCCGGCGCCTGTTGTGGGCCGGCATCGTCGCGGCGATCGCGCTCGCGGTGATCTTCACGACCACGCCGCCGCCCATCGATCCGATTCTGATGCGCGCGCTCTTCGGCTTCGGCGCGATCGCCGTGGTGATCGCGGTCTTCCTCGCGTACGACCTGCTCGCCGCGACGATCGCGCTCTTCGGCGGCACGCTGATCACGCTCATCGCGCCGCTGCTGTCGGTGGCGGACGGAAAGCTCGCGAGCGAGCTCACGTTCGTGCTCGCGATTCCGCTCTTCGCGATCCTCGCCTTCGCGGTCGTCGCGCTGATGACGCGGCGCGAAGTGCTCTATCGATATGAAGACCTCGCGCCGCACGTGAAGCGCATCATCGAGCGCGAGCGCGTGAAGGCGGAGATCGATGCCGCGAATCGCATTCAGGCCGCGCTCCTGCCGCTCGAGCCGCCGAGCCTCGCGGGCATCTCCGTCGCGTCGCACTATCGCGCGGCGACGGAGATCGGCGGCGACTACTTCGATTTTCTCCCGCAGCCGGACGGCGACGTGGGAATCGCGTTCGGCGACGTGTCGGGACATGGACTGACGAGCGGCATCGTCATGGCCATGGCGAAAGCCGCGCTGCTCGTGCAGGTCGGCTACGACTCCGCGCCGCGCGCGGTGCTCGAGGTGCTCAACGACATCGTGATGAAGACCGCGCCGCGGCGCATCCTGATGACGTTTTTTTTCGGCATGCTCGATCCGCGCACGCAGATGCTGCGCTTCGCCTCCGCCGGTCATCTCGATCCGTACGTCTATCGCGCCGCGAGCGGCCGGCTCGAGGCGCTCTCGTCATGGGGCTTTCCCCTCGGCGTTCGAAGGCGCGACCCGTTCCGCGAGCACATCGTCGAGTTCGTGCCCGGCGATCGTCTCGTCCTGTACAGCGATGGACTGATCGAAGCGATCGATGACGACGGCGAGCCGTTCGGATTCGACCGCTTCGAAAAGACGATCGCCGTCAACGGCCATCTCTCCGCCGACGAGATGAAGAAGGCCCTGCTGAACACCATCCGTAAGTTCACGCGCAATCGCCCCCCCGAGGATGACCAGACGCTCGTCGTGGTGGCCTTTGAGGAGCCGGCGGCGGAGGTGCTGGCGAGGGAGACGGTGGCAGAGCTCGCGGTGATGGTGCACTGAGCGGGGTTGCCCGGTTGCCCGGTTGCCCGGTTGCCCGGTTGCCCGGTTGCCCGGTTGCCCGGTTGCCCGGTTGCCCGGTTGCCCGGTTGCCCGGTTGCTCAGTTGCCCGGTTTCCGGTTGCCCAGTTGCCCAGTTGCCCAGTTGCCCGGTTGCCCGGTTGCCCGGTTGCCCGGTTGCCCAGTTGCCCGGGTTACCGGGCAACCGGGTTACCGGGTTACCGGTCAACCTCCACCCCAATTCAACTTTCCGTATCCCCAAAACCAACCTTTTGGTTTCGGAACGAGCAAGAAACTGTTAACCCATTGACAGCGGAAGGGTTTATACTCCCGGCACTTCGGCTCAAAATCTGCTCAACGGGGTCCAACACAGTCCAATTGTGTCAACCGCTCTCCTTCGCCCAAGGGGAGCAATAACATCGGAGGGGATATGCCAAAAAACCGCAATGTATTGATGTTCCTGTTTCTCATCCTGCTCGGAACCACTGCAGCATTCGGGCAGGTCGGTACAGCATCCTCGCTGACCGGAACCGTGACGACGGAAGGCGCACCGCTGCCCGGCGTGACCGTTACGGTCAGCTCGCCCGGGCTGCAGGGCACGCGCACCACGGTCAGCGGCGAAGGCGGCGGATACAACTTCCCGTCTCTTCCGGTCGGCGCGTACACCGTCACGTTCGAGCTGTCGGGATTGCAGAAGGTCACTCGCCAGACGACCCTGCAGCTTGCGACAGGCGGGCGTGTCGACGTCGACATGAAGGTCAGCGCGGTGTCGGAAGCGATCACGGTCACGGCCTCCGCGCCGGCCGTGCTCGAGACGACCGAAGTCGCGCGCAACTTCACGAGCGAGCAGGTGTCGTTGCTGCCGGTGCGCCGCAACATCACCGACACGGTCGTGCTGGCGCCGGGCGTCAACACCAACGGCGCGCGCGGCAACATCACCATTTCCGGTGCGGGATCGTTTGACAACCTCTTCATGGTCAACGGCGTGGTCGTCAACGAGAACCTCCGCGGCCAGCCGCACAATCTGTTCATCGAAGACGCCATCCAGGAGTCGACCATCATCACCGGCTCGGTCTCCGCGGAGTACGGCCGCTTCACCGGCGGCGTGGTCTCGACGATCACGAAGTCGGGCGGCAACGAGTTCACCGGCTCGTTCCGCGACAATCTGACGAACGGCGATTGGGTTGCGAAGACCCCGATCGAGAAGGCCGATCACGTCGACAAGGTCTCGCACGTCTACGAAGGAACCCTCGGCGGCTATGCGTGGAAGGATCGTCTCTGGTTCTTCGGCGCGGGCCGCAAGGCATCGGGTGCACCGGCCGACGGCAAGAACGCCAGCAAGTCCACATCCGTCCTCCTCATCCCGTACCAGAACACGATCGACGAGGACCGCTACGAGGTCAAACTGACCGCGCAGGTTCTGCCGCAGCACTCCGTCATCGCCTCGTTCCTCGACGTGGACACGGTCGAGACGAACAATGCGTTCGTGCCGATTTATGACGACCTGAGCATCGTTCCGACGCGCTCGCTGCCGAACGATCTTCTCGCGCTCAGCTACAACGGCGTCATCACCAGCAGCCTGCTGCTCGAAGGCCAGTACTCGGAGAAGAACTTCGCGTTCGTCAACAGCGGCGGACGCTTTACCGACCAGATCGGCGGCACCTGGCTCGCCGACACGCGTGCGCGCTGGAACGCTCCCGTGTTCTGCGGCGTCTGCACGGCGGAAGAGCGCAACAACGACTCGAAGCTCCTCAAGACCACCTACTTCGTAAACACGAGGAACTGGGGCACGCACACCCTCGTTGCGGGCGGCGAGGACTATCACGAGACTCGCCTGGCGAACAACTACCAGTCGGCCAGCCAATTCCAGATCGTGACCACGGGCACGGCCACGATCCTGCCGGGTGATACGAATATCTATCCCCGGCTGGACCGCAACTCGGCCATTCAGTACCGTCCGATCCTCGAGCTCTCTCAGGGCAGCAATCTGACCACCAAAGCGTTCTTCGCCAACGACAAGTGGGATTTCAACAAGCACTGGAACTTCAACCTCGGCATCCGCTTTGACAAGAACGACGCCATCGATGCCAGCGGCAACACCGTCTCCGACGACAGTGCATTCAGTCCGCGCCTCGGCGTGGTGTTCGACGTCAGGGGCGATGGCCGTTTCCGCGTCAATGCGAGCTACAGCCACTACGTGGCGAAGATCGTCGACGGCAACGTCGGTGGCTTCGCTGCCGGCGCCGGAGCTCCGGCGTTATTCCAGTACCGTTACGAGACGGATCCGGCTATTGCCGCAAGTCTCGGAGTTCCGGTAGCTCCTTCAATCAACCCGGCAGGCACGCCGCAGAATCAACTCATTCCGACGCAGGCAGCTCTCCAGATCCTTTTCAATTGGTACAACAGCCTCTCGGAAGCGCAGAAAAACGCCTTGCTCACCGCCGTCAGCTATCCCGGCTTCAGCGCCGCGGTGCTCGAGCCGATTTCCTCGCCGTACGTGCAGGAGATCGTCCTCGGTTTCGGCTCGCAGTTCAGCCGGCGCGGATATGTACGCGTCGATTTCATCAACCGCGAGTGGAACGACTTCTTCCAGTCGAGGACCGACCTCTCCACCGGCACCTTCACCACGCCCGCCGGCCAGAAAGGCGATCTCAACACGATCGTCAATGACGATGGATTCATCGAGCGCAAGTACCGGGGAATTCAGACGCAGTTCAACTGGGCGGCAAATCGCTGGAACGTGGGCGGCGGCTATACGTGGGCCACGCTCAAAGGCAACGACTCGCCCGAGGGCGACGGCACTGCGGCCGTGCGCAACGCGTTCGGCTACGTCTATCCGGAGTATTTGAACTACGAGAATCGCAATCCGAAGGGCTACCTCTTCGGCGACCAGCGCCATCGTGCCCGAGTCTGGGCCGGCTACGACGTGCCGTTCCCCATGGGCAAGCTGAATGCGACGGTCATCCAGTCGTATGACTCCGGCCGGGCATTCTCGGCCGTCGGCAGCGTCAATGCCGGCGCGTCCTCCCCGGGCGCGCCCGCCAATCCAGGCTACCTGCTCACCGGGCTGGGCACTGTGCATGATTACTACTTCAGCGAGCGCGGCGCGTTCCGCACCGAGGAAGCACATGCCACGGATCTCGCTCTGAACTACTCGCTGCCCATTCGGATGGTCGAGCTGTTCGTGCAGGGCCAGGTGCTGAACGTGTTCAATAACGACGCCGTCAACAACATCTGGCTCGGCAACATGAACTTTACGGTCGAGACCAACCGTTCCGGCGGCGCTGGCCTGGTGGCGTTCGACCCGAGGACGACCACACCGGTCGAAGGCACGCACTACCGTCTGGGCCCGAGCTTCGGCAAGGAGAACAACCAGGACGCGTTCCAGCAGGCGCGCACCTACCGTTTCGGGGTCGGTCTCCGCTTCTGATCCACAGTCTCATCGCAGTCCACGAACGCCCCGGCCACGGCCGGGGCGTTTTGTTTTGAGTAGCGCGGGCTTCCAGCCCGCCGTAGCGCCGGCATCCTGCCGGCGCTCGTCCTCGCCGGCTGGAAGCCGGCGAGACGGCGGGCCGGAGGCCCGCGCTACATTCGGACGCGGGCGCGACCCGCACCTATAATCCCCGCCCATGGCTCAACCCGAACCGAACAAAGTCATCTACTCCATGGTCGGCGTCTCGAAGTTCCATGGAAAAAAACAGGTCCTGAAGGACATCTACCTCTCGTACTTCTACGGCGCGAAGATCGGCGTGATCGGTCTCAATGGCTCCGGCAAGTCGACGCTGCTGCGCATTCTCGCCGGCGTCGACAAGGACCACCTCGGCGAGACCGTGCTCTCGCCCGGATACACCGCCGGCATGCTCGAACAGGAACCGCGGGTCGATGAAACGAAGACCGTGCGCGAGATCGTCGAGCAGGGCGTGCAGCCGATCCTCGATCTCCTGAAAGAGTTCGACGAGATCAACAACGCCTTCGGCGATCCCGACGCGGACATGGACAAGCTGATGGACAAACAGGCGCGCGTCCAGGACAAGCTCGACGCATCGGGCGCGTGGGATCTCGACTCGAAGCTCGAGATGGCGATGGATGCACTGCGCTGTCCGCCGGGCGACACGCTCGTCGCGACATGCTCCGGCGGCGAGAAGCGCCGCGTCGCGCTCTGCCGTCTGCTCCTGCAGCAGCCCGACATTCTTCTCCTCGATGAGCCGACGAACCATCTCGACGCGGAAAGCGTGCAGTGGCTCGAGCAGCACCTGCTGCAGTACGCGGGCACGGTCATCGCGGTCACGCACGACCGCTACTTCCTCGACAACGTCGCCGGCTGGATTCTGGAGCTCGACCGCGGCCACGGCATCCCGTTCAAGGGAAACTACTCGTCATGGCTCGAGCAGAAGAAGCGCCGTCTCGAGATCGAAGAGAAGCAGGAATCGAAGCGCCAGCGCGCACTGACGAGGGAACTCGACTGGGTCCGCCAGTCGCCGAAGGGTCGCCACGCCAAGAGCAAGGCTCGAATCACGGCCTATGAGCAGCTCCTCGCGGCACAGCAGAACAAGCGCGAAGAAGAGATGGAGATCTTCATTCCCGCCGGACCCCGGCTGGGCCACACGGTCATCGAGGCGGCCGGCGTTGCCAAGGCCTACGGCGACCGCCTCCTGTACGATGACCTGAACTTCTCGCTGCCGCCCGGTGGCATCGTAGGCGTGATCGGACCGAATGGCGCCGGAAAAACGACGCTCTTTCGGATGATCATCGGCCAGGAACAGCCGGACGAAGGGGCGATCCGGATCGGGAGCACCGTCAAACTTGGGTACATCGACCAGAATCGTCCGCTGGACGGCAAGAAAAGCGTGTGGGAGGAAATCTCAGACGGTGCGGAGTTCGTGAAGCTGGGCAGCCACGAGGTAAATTCCCGCGCGTACGTAGGGCGATTCAACTTCGGAGGGAGCGATCAGCAGAAGAAGTGTACCGAACTCTCCGGCGGGGAGCGCAACCGCGTGCATCTCGCCAAGATGCTAAAGGAGGGGGC
>DATLFB010000097.1:0-69672 GCA_035525285.1 Thermoanaerobaculia bacterium | reverse complement strand
ACTCCGGATCTCAGCTCGCCCAGGTCGAGATTCTCACCGCAACCAAAGCCAGCGGTGAAGTCGAGGAGGCGGTTCGGGTAGGCGGCGCCCTTGCTCGCGGCGAGAATCTCGCGCGCAGGCTCGGAAATTTGCCGGGTAATGTCGTTACCCCGAGCTATCTCGCCGAGGCGGCCCGCGAGATCGCCGACCGGTTCGGCATGAAGCTGACCGTGCTGGGTCCCGCGGAGCTGCTCGAGGAGGGGATGGCGGCCCTCCTCGCCGTGTCGCAGGGATCCGAGCAGGAGCCGCGGCTCATCATCGTCGAGCACCGGCGGTCGGGACGCGACACCAAACCTCTCGTGCTCGTGGGGAAGGGGCTCACCTTCGACTCCGGCGGCATCTCCATCAAGCCCGCCGAGAAAATGGAGGAGATGAAGTTCGACATGTGCGGCGCCGCGGCGGTGATCGGCATCGTCGAAGCAGCGTCGCGGCTCGAGCTGCCGGTCAGGATCACGGGCATCTTCGCGGCGACCGAGAATCTCCCGAGCGGCAGCGCGTACAAGCCGGGCGAGATCATCACGATGATGAACGGGAAGACCGTGGAGATCGTGAATACCGATGCTGAGGGACGGATGATCCTCGGCGATGCGCTGCACTACGCGTCGAACCTGAAGCCCGATCACATCATCGACTACGCGACGCTCACGGGCGCGTGCGTGGTGGCGCTCGCCAGCGACGCTGCGGGCCTCTTCACCGATGATGATGAGCTGGCTCGGAAGTTGATTGAGTCGGGGGAGCGCACCGGCGAACGCCTCTGGAGAATGCCGCTCTGGGACGACTACAAGGATCTGATCCGCAGCGAATGGGCCGACATGAAGAACAGCGGCGGACGCTGGGGCGGCGCGATCACCGCGGCAGTCTTTCTGAAGGAGTTTGTCGATTGTCGGTCATGGGCTCATCTCGACATCGCCGGAACGGCGTACGCGGAAAACGAGACGCTGCGCGAGGCGAAGGGCGCGACCGGCGCCGGCGTCCGCGTCACGATCGAGTTTCTGCAGTCGTTGTAGCGGCGTTCGTCCTTCTCCTCGCCGCCGCCTGCAGCCGCGCGAAGCCGCCGGCCGCGCCGCCGGCCGAGCCGGAGATCGACTTCACCGTCATCGACTCCCCCAGCCTGCAGTTCCTCCCGCGGCATGAGGAGGCGCAGGGATGGCGGCTCGAGGAAGATCCGGTCGTCGTGCCCGGCGATCGCATCGGCACGTACCTCGGCCCCGACGGCGCGCACTTCACGCGTTACGAGATCATCGACGTGACGGCGGGCAAGTACACGGCGACGAACGAGAACGGCTTCGCGATCGTGGAGATCTTCCGCTTCCCCGATTTCGTGAAGGCGTTCGGCGCTTACTCGATGCGCAAGGAAGCCGCGCGCACGTTCGTGCCGATCAGCAACGAGGCCTACGTGAGCAAGTTCGCGGTGCACGTGTGGCGCGGGCCGTTCTACATCCGCGTGACCGGCGGCTCGTCGCGCGCGTTCGAGTCGCTCACGCGGCTCGCGTCGTTCGTCGCCGAGCGCATGCCCGCGGCGCCGTCGAAGCCGGCGGTGTTCAACTTCTTCCCCGTCGAGACGCGCGTCCCGAACAGCGAGCGCTTCTCCGCCGACAAGGGCTTCGGCCAGGTGATTCTCGGCAGCTCGTTTCAGGCGAGCTTCAACATCGGCGGCGACATCATGGAAGGGCTGATCGTCCCCGCGGCGAACAAGGCGTCGGCCGCGAAGATCCTCGATGCCTACCGCGCGCTCTACGTTCGCAACGGCAAGCTGCTCGATCCGATCCCGAACCTCGGCGAGGACAATTTCACGGCCGAGGACAAGTACCTCGGCCGCGCGGTCGCGTTCCGCATCGATCGCTTCGTCATCGCGTTCAACGGCTACAAGGAACGGCAGAAGCTCGTCGATCTCGCCGTCGCGACCGACGCGCGCATCCTCGGCTCGATCCGCAAACAGCTCGTGACGGCGGACCGGACCGAAGAAGCGCCGCGCCCGGATGAGCGCAATCTGCCGCCCTGGGCGCGGCGGCAGTAACTGGAGGGCGGACGTCTCGTCCGCCCCACCGTTGGGCGGACGAGACGTCCGCCCTCCTCATTTCACCTCGTCACCTTGCTGAAGCCGAGCGACTCGTCCACCGCGAGCAGCGCCTTCGCGACGCGCGCTCCATCGGGAAGCGTGATGTCGATGGTCTTGTCGTCCACCGCTCCGTCCTTCACCTCGATCGTCTGGCGGTAGAACGCGAGCCCGACGCCGTTTTCATTGAAGACGTACACGAGCAGATGCGCGGAGCCGCCGCCCTCGAGTTGCGCGGCGACCTGCTTCATCGGCACCGTTGCGCGGAGCGTGTTGCCGCGGATCTCGAGCGCGGCCGCGGTGCCGCTCTGCGGCACGTCGTTGAGCACGACGTCGGCGAGATAGAGGCCTTCTCCGATGTCGACGCGTTGCGGTGTCCCCGAGAAGCCCTTGCGATGGCGCACGGCCACGCCGCGCGGGCGGTCCTTCATCTTCACCGTGATCTTGTTGTGGCCGCGCTTCACATCCGCCGGACGGAAGCCGAGGACGTAGCTGCCGCTCACGCTCTTCGTGATGTCGACGAGCGCGCTTTTGAGATCGTTGCGATTGTGGAGGAAGCGCCCGCCGGTGCCGGATGCGAGCGCGTTGAGCGCGTCGTTGCCGAAGTACGGCTGCAGGCCTTTGACGTCGAGCGAGTGCAGCAGAATGTCGCCCGCCTGAAACGCGCGATGCATGTCCTGCAGATGGCGATGCAGCGAGGCCGATCCCCACATCGAGACCTGCGGGAAGCGCTCCTCGTACGTGAACGACGCATTGCGCGCCGCGCTCGCTGCTTCCCACGGATGGGTCCTCGAGCCGGCGTCGAATCCGCCGGAGAGCAGGACGACGTGCTTCTGTCCCTGCAGCACCGCGAGGCGCTTCGCGAGGTCGTTGAAATCGAGAACCTGATTCTCCGCGGCGCGGAGCGACTCCATGGCCCAGATGTCGCGCAATGCTTCGCCGGAGATGCGCTGGGCAATGCTCATGTTGAAGTATTCGCTGCGCTCCGGAACGTCGGACATGAACCGCGTGAGCGACTCGCGTTCGCCCGCGGACATCACGATCGAGAGCGGATCGCCGGAGCGAGTGTTCGACAACGCGCCGATCGCGCGCGCGAGCGACACGCGGTCGCGCGTGAACGGCGTGGCGAACCAGACGCCGCGGCGCGAGGAGAATGTCGCCACCGCGAAGAAATCGCTCTCCGGCGCGCGCGCGATCAGCTCCGCGGCCGCGCGCTGCGTGCGGCCGAGCATGTGCGGCGGCGAGAACGCGAGATCGAAGAGCAGCAGAAACATCCGCCGCTCGCGCAGCGACTCCGGCGCGTCCGCCTCGGCGGCGGCGCCGACGACGTCGAAGTAGTCGATCGCCTGCAGCTTGCCGTTCACGTACAGCTCGAAGTCGTCGCGGGTCAGTCCCTCGACAGGCTGCGAGCCGCGCGTGACGTAGACCGGCACGTCGACGACTTCGATGGTCACGGAATCACGGACGGATTGGGCGAAGAGAGGAAGGGCGGCGAGAAGCAGAAACCCGGGGGCGAGAAATCGAAGACGCACGCAGTCACCTCGCTATGGACGTTGGGCTTGCCTGATGCGCAGCCTTAGCGGTCCGTGTGCCATGGATGTTCGACGAGGAATCAACGAGTTGCGTGGCTGCGCGTCCACGCGCGGCGACAGTGGTGTCATCGAAACGTGATGCTCGAGTTGTAGCGCGGGCATCCTGCCCGCCGTATCGCCGGCATCCTGCCGGCGATCTCGCTGGCTGGAAGCCAGCGACACGGCGGCCTGGAAGGCCGCGCTACAAAAACGGAACGCCGACTGGAAGTCGGCGTACCGGCCGACAGGATGTCGGCGTTCCGGGACTGTTGACGTGCGATGGGACGCGACGACGACGAAACGCTTCACGCACGCTCCCAGAGGCCCGACTTCCCTCCGCTCTTGCGGACCAGCTGCAATCCGTCGATCGTGATCCCCTTCTCCGCGCTTTTGCACATGTCGTAAATCGTGAGCGCGGCGACCGCGCACGCGGTCATCGCTTCCATCTCGACTCCCGTCTTGCCTTCGCAGCGCACGATGGCGTGCACCTCGATCGTGCCGCTCTTCGGGTCGAGGTCGAAGGTGATGTCGACGGAGTCGAGGGCCAGCGGATGCGCGAGCGGGATGAGCGCCGGGGTCTGCTTCGCGGCGAGCACGCCCGCGACTTTCGCGGTGGTGAGGACGTCGCCCTTCGGGAGCGCACGCTCCATGAGGCGCGTGAGCGTCTGCGGCGTCATGCGCACGGTGGCCGTCGCGTTGGCCTCGCGCAGCGAGCTGCGCTTCGAGCCGACGTTGACCATGGAGATGCCGCCGGTCTCGTCGAGATGCGAGAAATCCTTACCTGCCATACGACCTCTCCGCCGCCTCGAGCTCCTCGGGCGTATTGACGTTCATCAGCGGCTCGCCGCCGAAGCGCCGCCGCAGCTCTGCCTCGGTGATGATCTCCTGTTCGATCAGCCCGTGCAAATCGAGCCGCCCCTCGGCGATGCGCTGCTCGATGCGCGGCAGCAATGCCGCGCCCCAGACGGCGCAGAGCAGCTGCATCTTGCCGTTCCACTCCGCGAGCGCCGCGCGATCGTGAAGGAATCGCAGGACGTCGCTCGTGATGAGCGGATAGTCGACGGCGAGAATGAAGCAGCGTCCCTGCGCGTGCTCGAGCGCGCGCACGACGCCGAAGACCGGCGCTTCGTGCTCATGTGGGTCTTCGAAGATCGTGCGCACGTCGTCGTGCGCGGTCCCGGCCGCGCGCTCGACGGCGATGACGTCGTCGAACACGGGACGCGCGGCAGCGGCGACGCGATCGAGGAAGATCGCCGTCTTCGAGCGCCCCATGCGCTGCGACTTTCCGCCGGTGAGGATGTAGCAGTTCATCAAAAGGACGGCGGACGTCCCGTCCGCCAATACGTGGCGGACCAGAGGTCCGCCCTCCATGCGTACGGTACCATCCGCGCGTGCCGGCGCCGGTCAGCGTCATCATTCCAACGCTCAACGAAGAACAGTGGCTCGCGGCGACGATCGACGCGGCGTTTGCGGCGGGGGCGTCCGAGGTGATCGTCGCGGACGGCGGGAGCAGCGATGCGACGGTGGAGATTGCGCGGGCACACGGCGCGCGCATCGTGAGCGGCGAGCGGATGCGCGCGCGGCAGCTCAATCGCGGAGCGGAAGCGGCGTCGCACGATGCGCTCATCTTCGTGCACGCGGACACGCTGCTCCCCGCCGGTGCGGCGGATGCGGTCGTGGCCGCGCTGGCGGAAGGCTTCGTCTTCGGCGGGTTTCGCGTGCGGTTCACCGAGGGCGCGCGGCTCGCGTACGTGGCGTTCATGATCAACGCGCGCACGCGGCTCACGCGTAAGCCGTGGGGCGATCAGGCGCAGTTCGCGAGCCGCCGCGCGTTCCCCGGCTATCGGGAGATTCCGATCATGGAAGACTATGAACTGGCGCGCCGCATGAAGCCGTCGGCTTTTCTGCCGCTCACGGTGACCACATCCGGACGCCGCTTCCTGCGCAAGGGCGTGATCCTCGCGTCGACGATCAACTGGCTCATCATCGCCGCGTATCACCTCGGCGTGTCCCCAACGCGGCTCGCCCGCTGGTACCGCTGAGGGTCACTTCATCTTTTCGGGCGAGACGTCTTCGATGTGCGTGGCGATCCACCACCAGTTGCCCTGCGGATCGGAGACGCCGGCATTCCGATCGCCGTAGAACTGATCCGCCGGCTCCATGAGCGACGTGCCGCCGGCCGCGAGCGCGCGCTCGTACGTCTTGTCGGTGTCCTCGACGTACAGATAGAGCGTCCCCGGCCTCGGCTGCCACTCCCCGCGCGCCTGGCCGAGCATCAGCTTCGAGTCTCCGATCTGCATCTCCGCGTGCTGCACGTGGCCTTCGTCGTCAGGCACCGCTTCCGTGACCTTGCCGCCAAACGCCTGCTCGATGAACGCGATCTGCTTCGACAGATCGGCGACAGTGAGATAGGGAGTGATCGTGTGAAAGCCGTCAGGAATCGCTTTGACCATGGAGTTTTCTCCTTCGTGGCTGACTCACACCGCCCGCATGCCGACGTGTACATGCACGACTTCACCCGGCTTCACGGCAGCGACGGCACTTCGCAACGCGGCAACGGCCGTTCGAAGCGTTTGCAGCCGAAGGCGCGGTGTGACAAGCACGACGATGCCTATCGCGCGGTTCGACAGTGTCTGCTGGTACTGCATTCTTCGATCGGCAGTGATCAGAACATCGAATGACTCTTCGGCGCGCCGAAGGAGCTCGCCGTTGCGATAGGTGCCCCAACCCTGCTCTTGTACGGTGCGCACGACATATTCAGGTAAATCGAGACGCAGCTTGCGAGGAATGTTCTCGTCGAACAAAACGCGCTTCACGGCATCGTCGCGAGCAGCGCGCGTCCAGCCTCTTCGAGGAACCCGACGGCTTGCTCGCGGCTCACGCCAGGATAGTCATCGAGAAACTCCTCGAGCGTGTCACCGCCCTCGAGGTAATCGAGAAGAGCCTGAACCGGAACACGCGTTCCAACGAAGACTGGCGCACCTCCCAGGATCTCGGGGTCGGCATGCAGGATCTGCTTCGGGTCCATGCGCGTTCAGTCTACTCCTCACCGCTTCTTCTTCGCGTGCCGCGCCTGGCCGAGGGACACGTTGATCGGGTTGGCGCGGTCGAGGAACGGCACGGAAGGGCGGGAGCGGACGCCGAGGGAGTCGCGGACGTGGTGGAGGTACTCGTGGTCGCGGGCGACCTTGAGGCCTCTTTCCGCCGTCTCGACGGCCTTCTTCCGCTTGCCGGCCGCGGCGTAGACGCGGGCGAGATTGGCGTAGTGATCGCCGTTGTAGAACTCGAGCTCGATCGCGCGGCGGCAGAGATCGATCGCCGCCTTGTACTCCTTCCGGATCAGCGCGAGCGAGAGCCCGAACCACGACAGTCCGCGCGCCGCCTTCGGCGTATCGATCGGCACGACCTGTGAGCCGTAGATGTCGAGAAACATCGTCAGCGCGGCGAGATAGTCTTCGTCCTCGCGAGTGACGCGGATCGCTTCATCGACGGTTTCAGGCATCAGATCGTTTCGCGCGAGCGCAGGCGATGTACAAAACGGGTAATGCGCTCGCGGTCCTCTTCGCTGGGCTCCACAAAACGCATGCCGTATTTGGGCATCGAGCCCGAAAACTCGGCACGCAGGATGTCGGCGACGATCTGGAGCGGCTTCGGATCGGAGGGGAGATAGAAGTGCAGCCGGACCGGCCCGTCCTGCGGCAGCATACGGTCGACCTCGATCAGCATGCCGGTCGACGAGATGTTGATGCTGCGGCCGAGGACGAAGCGCCCGTTCTTCTCGAGCGAGATCTCGATCTTCGTGATCGTGCGCAGCTGCCGCCGCACCGGGATGCGCGTGAGCCGCTCGACCTTCTGATCGAGCTCCGGCTTTTGCAGCGGACGGAAAATCACGTCGTTGCAGCCGGCGGACAGGCATAGCTCGCCGTGGTCCGGTTGCTCGCGATCGCACACCAGCAGGAGCGAGATCGCGCGCGTCAGCTCGTCGCCGCGGATCTCGCGGCAGAACTCCGGCGCGCTCATGTCGAAGAGGTCGTAGCCGAAGATGATGAGGTGCGGGCGCTCCATGCGCGCCTTGGCCAGACCTTCCGATCCGGCGAGCGCGGTCATGATCTGCATGTCGCGCCGGCGGAGAATCGTTTCCTGAAAGAGCAGCGCGCCGCGGGAGTGATCGACGAGGAGGATGCTGCCCGTTGCGTTCATCGCTCTCATGCGGCTGAGATCTCCCTCAGTTTTCGGACGAGGCGCTTCAAATCATCGACGAGCATGGCGATGTGTTCCGCCGTGTTGGATCTCCCGAGCCCGAACCGGATCGATCCCATCGCCGCCTCGTCGCTCGCGCCCGTCGCCTTCAGGACCCGCGACGGCCCTCGCTCCCCCGAGCTGCATGCCGAGCCCGATGACAGCGAGAAGCGCTTCATGGCCAGGATCAGCGATTCCGCGTCGATCCGATCGAAGCTGACGTTGAGATTCCCCGGCAATCTTAACTCCCGCGGGCCGTTGACCGAAACGGCGGGCACCTCGGCGAGGATCGCGTCGCGCAGCGCGTCGCGGAGTTGCGCGAGGCGCAACGCCTCGTCGTTCATCTCGCTCGCGCGGATCTGCAGCGCGGCGGCGAAGCCGATCACTCCCGGCACGTTCACCGTTCCCGCGCGCACTCCCCTCTCCTGCCCGCCGCCTGAGATCGGCGCGTCGATCCGCACGCCGCGCCGCACGAACAGCGCGCCGATGCCTTTCGGGCCGTAGAGTTTGTGCGCGGAGAACGACGCCATGCCGGCGTGCGAGAGATCGATCGGAATCTTGCCCGCGGCCTGCGTCGCATCGGTGTGAAAGAGAACCCGTCGCTCGCGGCAGATTGCAGAGAGCTCGGAGAGCGGCTGGATCGTGCCGATCTCGCCGTTCGCCGCTTCGATGGACACGAGCCGCGTCGACGGCCGCAGCGCGTCGCGCAACGCGTCGGGATGGATGAGTCCTTCGCGGTCGGGCGCGAGCAGCGTGAGCTCCACGCCGTGCTTCGCGAGCCTCTCGGCGGGAACGAGAATCGATTTGTGCTCCGTCGCCGCGGTGATCAGATGATCGCCCGGTTTGAGGACGTGCAACGCGATGTTGTTCGACTCGGTCGCGCCGGCCGTGAAGTAAATCTCCGGCGGGAGCACGCCGAAAAAGCGCGCGATGGCGATCCGCGCGTCTTCGACCGCACGCGATGCGCGCCGGCCGTGCTCGTGCGTGATCGATGCGGGATTGCCGAAGTGTTCGGTGAAGTACGGGAGCATCTTCTCGACGACGCGCGGATCACACGGCGTCGTGGCGTGGTGATCGAGGTAGACCGGCGGCTCCATTGCCGTTGACAGTATGCCCGAGGGAGAGGACACAGCGTCTCCGCTTTGCGACATTCGGGACGCGCAAGACGGTCACTGGTGAGCCAAAATGCTGGCATCCGGCGCGCAGAGCGGTGGCCGGGCAGCTGGAACCACAACGCGTCGGTCATCTCGGCGATGGATTACCCGCCGATCTCGCTCTACAACCCGGCCGACTACCGCAATTAGGAGTCGTTCATGCGCCGCACTGCATTGCTCACCGCAACCATCCTTCTCGGCGGGTGCGTCACGCCGTCAGGAATCATCGACGTGACTCTCCCGCCGCAGGCGGAGCCGATCACGAGTCAGATCGAGGTCAAGTGTTCTGACCTCGATCCCGACGCGCGCTGCATCGCGGATGCGATCGCGGCGGGGCTCGCGCCGCGCAGCGAGCGTGTGCGGCAAAAGCCGAATCCGCGGCGGCCGGGGCCTCCGGCGGTGATGCGGAGATAACCTCCAGCAAACAACGTAGCGCCCGGCTTCAGCCGGGCGATGGGCGGGCTGAAGCCCGCCCCTACGTTTTATCGCTGGCTGGAAGCCAGCGACACGGCGGCTTGTAGCGCGGGCATCCTGCCCGCCGTAACGCCGGCATCCTGCCGGCGACACTTCGCTGGCTGGAAGCCAGCGACACGGCGGCCTGGAAGGCCGCGCTACGAAAAGCGGAACGCCGACTTCCAATCGGCCGGTCCGCCGATCTCCGATCGGCGTCAGAACCCGCCCCTGCGTTTCATCTGCGCCGTCTGCGACGGCGGCGGGTCGGTTCTGTCGCCGCGGCGCCCTCTTCCTGCGCGCGCTTCACGCGCACCGCGAAGGCTTGCCACTGGCGGAAGACGTCGATGTAACGCCCCGACGAGAGCGCGTAGAGCTCGAGCAGCGCGAGGGCGTCGTTGAACGGCTCGCGATAGACCGCGCGAAACTGCGAGCGGCGGTCGGTCGGCGGTTCGAGCAGGCGCCACAATGTCTCCAGTGCCTGCTCGATCTGATGGCGGTTGCCTGCCGAGAGCGCCATCCGCGCGCAGAGCGCCTGGATCAGATCGCGGATGAAGACGATCACTTCGCCGATGCGCATGCGCGCGTCGCGGCGCAGTTCCTCGCGCTCGATCTCGTCGATCACCCACGGCAGCATCAGCACCGACAGCAGCACCGCGTCGGAGATCTTTCGCCCCGCCTGCACGGTGCGGTCGAGCACTTCGAGCATCTTCCAGAAGTACGGCGCGTGCTCGCCGCGGATCGCGTTGTAGATCTCCGGCAGCAGCGGCTCGAGCAGTCCGGTGTCGACCATCAATCGAATCGCGCCCCGCGACCACCCGCGCCGCAGCAGCTCCAGAATCTCCTCGGACACCCGCGGCGGCGACGCCTTCAGGATCTCGTTCCGATGGCGGAGGATCGCGTCATAGGTTTTCTTCTCGATCTCGAATCCGAGGCGCGAGGCGAACTCGATTGCGCGCATCATGCGGACCGGGTCCTCGCGGAAGCGGAGATCGGGATCGCCGATGATGTGCACGCGACCCTCGCTGAGGTCCTCGATGCCGCCGACGTAGTCGATCACCGAAAAATCGGCGATGTTGTAGAAGAGCGCGTTGATGGTGAAGTCGCGGCGCCGCGCGTCCTGCAGCGGCGAGCCGAACGTATTGTCGTCCGTGATCAGGAAGTCTTCCGCCTCGTCTTCCGCCACCGCGACGCGCTCCGGCTCGCGGCGGAAGGTCGCCACTTCCACGACCTGGTCCTGAAAAATGATGTGCACGAGGCGGAAGCGGCGGCCGATGATGCGGCTGTTGCGGAACAGCCTCCGCACGTCCGACGGATGGGCGTCGGTCACGACGTCGAAGTCCTTCGGCGTGCGACCCATGAGCAGATCGCGCACGCTGCCGCCGCAGAGATATGCGCGGTATCCGCTGCGGTGCAGGCGATAGAGCACTTTGAGGACGTTCTCGGGAATGCTGCGCCGCGAGATGCGATGCGCGCTGCGATCGATGACGACGCCCGCCGGCTCGCTCGTCTCGACGGACGAAGAGTCCGTCACCTCGGTGTCATTCGTTGCCATAGGCACTGATGCCGGGCGTGAAGTGGTACTTGCTGTCGACGATGAAGAACGTCCGCCGCCAGCGCGTGGCCGTCGCGAAGTACCGCACCACGTTCCAGAGCTCCGTCAGGCGCGCGGCCGGCGGACTGCCGGGCGGCGGCGGCGGAAGCTCGAAGGACCAGTAGACCATGAACGCGCGTCCTTTGATCATCCCGCGAGGCACGGGACCCCAGAACCGCGAGTCGTGGGAGTGATCGCGGTTGTCTCCCATCGCGAAATACTGCCCCTCGCCGATGCGGAACGGACCGAAGTGGTCGCGCGAGCGATACGGCTCGGGCAGCGCCGGCTGGTCGGGGTAGATCTGCGGATCGTCGTGCACGACGTACGGCTCGTCGAGCGCCCTCCCGTCGATGTACACCTTCTTGTTGCGGATCATCAGCGTCTCGCCGGGCAGGCCGATCACGCGCTTCACGAAGTCGGTGTCGGGCTGCTCGGGAAAACGGAACACGACGATGTCGGCGCGGTTCACGTCGCGCAGCGGAACCATTCGCGCGAGCGGATTGTCGCCCGTCGGTCCGTAGATGAACTTGTTGACGATGATGTGATCGCCGACCTTCAGGTTGTCTTCCATCGATCCCGTCGGGATCTTGAAGGCCTGGAAAACGAAGATGCGGGCGAAGTTGACGAAAATGATCGCGATCAGCAGCGCTTCGTAGTACTCGCGGACCGTCGATTTCTTCTGGCTCTCATCGGCTCTGGCCATTCGGTGGGGTGATCCTCTTCAGTTCGGCGGCGATGAAGCGCGCGGCGAACGATTGTACGACAGCGGGCGCGACGGCCACGACGTTGCCGGTGCGGCGGAGCTGCCGGCCCTGCAACGCCGGATCGGCTGCGATGTAGTGGAGGACAGACAATCCTGTCTGTCCTCGAGGGACAGGCACGATTGCCTGTCCTCCACTCACGAGGTAGACGCGCGTGGTGTCGATCCACGGCGGCACGTCCCTCCAGAACTCGTCGCCCGGCACTTGTTTCGTCACGATCAGCCCTACGCGTGCGGAGAGCATGAGCTCTGCACGGGCGTCGCTCCATGCGTGCGGCTCGTCGTCGATCCACACCACCAGCGGCAGCGTCTCGCCGTAGCGAATGTCGCGCCGCCGGAGCAGAACGGCGCCCGCGCCGATCGGCTCGAGGTCGGCGTCGAGCGTGGCCGCGGGAGCGGTCGAGACGCGCCGCTCGCGACCCTCGTACTGCATCGTTTCGACGCGATCGGAGGCGTCGGGCGTCGAGTAGGCAACGGCGAGCGTGTCGCCGGCGGCATCCCATGCGAGCGCGTGGATCTTCGCGTACGTGAAGTCGTTCGCGACCTGGAACGAGGTCGGGATGTGGACGACGCGCACGAAGTCGCCGCTGCGGCCGCGCACGATGTAGCCGATCTTGTTGCCCCGCGGCGCCCACTTCACGCCGGTCTCGTCGACCTCCTCCGCCGGCACCCAGCTGATCGGACTCCCGTCGGTCGAGACCAGACCGACGTCGAAGTCGTCGTCGCGTTTGGCGGAGAAAACGACCTCCCCGCGCGACTCCGACACATCGAACGAGTCGATGCTCATGAAGGGCTGGGTGAGGTCTCTGTCGCCGCGTACCAGCCGCGGGCCGATCGCATTGGTCTCGACGCGGACGTCGAGTGTTTTCCGCGCCGCCGCCCCATCCATGCTGACGGAGCGGATGCGCGGCGCCTCCGGCACGCTCAGCCATGACTCGGGGATCGATTCCGAGGTCGAGACACAGGCACCAAGGAGGAGGAGCACCAGAGGTCCGAAGCGCATCGGCGCGCATTGTAAATCATTGATACAGCTGAGCAAATGTTGGTCGCGTGATTGCAAATAACTACTCCGATGCCGATCGACCCTGACTTCGTCGGATGCGTCGGAAGAGACGCCAAATGCCGGAAGCGGAAGCTCAAGCTCTCCGCTGCCTCGCTCGCGCTGCACGGCGTGCTGCTGGCCGCGCTCATCACCGTTGGCATGCACTCGGCGAAGCATTCGGTCGCCTCGGAGAAAGCGATCATAGCCTTCATCACGCAGGGCGCGGCGCCACCGCCGCCGCCTCCACCGCCTCCGGCGAAAGGAAGCGCGACACCGCACACGCCGCGCGTGCAGCCGAAGCCGGTGCAGATTCCGCGCGACGTGCTCATCCCGCCGACCGAGATCAAAGAGCTCCCGACGGTCGAGGACGTTCCGCTGGAAACATCGGATGCATTGCCATCGAATGACTCGCTCGCGGGCGTCGCCGGCGGAGTGACCGGCGGTGTAGTCGGCGGCGAAGTCGGCGGAGAGGTGGGCGGTGAAATCGGAGGAGTCGCCGGCGGACAGATCGGCGGCACGGGAACGGGCACGCAAGGCACCGGCACCGGCGGCATCGAGCCCGAACCGACCGCGCCGCTGCGCGTCGGCGGCGACGTGAAAGCGCCGGTCGTGCTCGATCGCGCGGAGCCGGTCTACACGACGACTGCGCGCAAGGCGCGCATCTCGGGAGTCGTCGTCGTCGAGGCGATCATCGGCAGGAACGGCCACGCGGAAGAAGTGCGCGTGCTCAAGGGACTGCCGATGGGATTGTCGGAAGCGGCCGTCGACGCGGTAAAGAAATGGCGCTTCAAGCCCGGCACGCTGAACGGCAAACCGATCGCGACGATCTTCAGCCTGACGGTGACGTTCAAGCTGGAGTAGCCGGTCCCCCGCCCGCCCGGCTTCCCGGTTTCCTCCGCCCGACCTCCGGTTTCCCGGTTTCCTCCGCCCGACCTCCGGTTTCCCGGCGGCGCAGTGCTGGTGCCTGCGCCAACAACCGAGGCGCCGCCCCCGGACGGCGCCGCCGGGAAACCGGGAAACCGGCGGGCGGGCGGCGGAAACCGGGTGGGGTGGGGGCTACACCTTCCGCGAGATCGCCTTCGCCTGCAGGAACAAGCCGAGGTAATCGCGGCCGCCGGCTTTGGAATCGGTGCCGGACATGTTGAAGCCGCCGAACGGATGCACGCCGACGAGCGCGCCGGTGCACTTGCGATTCAGATAGAGATTGCCGACGAAAAACTCCTCGCGCGCGCGCTCGAGCTTCGCCTCGTTGTCGGTGAAGACCGCGCCGGTGAGACCGAACTGCGTATCGTTCGCGATGCGCAGCGCATCCTCGAAGTCCTTCGCCTTGATCACCGCGAGGACCGGCCCGAAGATCTCTTCCTGCGCGATCGTCGCGCGCGGATCGACGTCGGCGATCACGGTCGGCTGGATGAAGAAGCCTTCCTTCGCGTCGACTTCACCGCCCGCGACCACGCGTCCTTCCTTCGAGCCCTTCTCGATGTACTTGCTGATCGTCCTGAACGCTTTCTCGCTCACGACGGGACCGACCTGCGCGTTGCCGTCGGCCGGATCGGCGATGCGCAACTGTTTCGTCTTCTCGACGACGAGCGGGAGCAGCTGATCGTAGACCGCCTCGTCGACGATCAGGCGCGAGCAGGCGGAGCACTTCTGTCCCTGGAATCCGAACGCCGAAGCGACGACCGCGGTCGCGGCTTCCTCGAGATTCGACGTCTCGCGGTCGACGATGATCGCGTCCTTCCCGCCCATCTCCGCGATCACGCGCTTGATCCACATCTGTCCCGGGCGATGTTTCGCCGCCTCTTCGTTGATGTGCAGTCCGACTTCCTTCGATCCGGTGAAGGAGATGAAGCGGATCTTCGGATGCTGAATGAGCGGATCGCCGACTTCGCCGCCCGAGCCGCTGAGAAAGTTCACGACGCCCGGCGGCATGCCGCATTCCTCGAGCAGCGCGAAGAACCAGTACGCGATCCACGGCGACTCGGACGACGGCTTGAGCACGACGCAGTTGCCGGTGACGACGGCCGCGGTGGTCATCCCACACATGATCGCGAGCGGGAAGTTCCACGGCGGAATGACGGCGCCGGCGCCGAGGGGGATGTAGACGAGATCGTTGTCCTCGTTTTCGATCTTCGTGATCGGCTGCTCGCCCGCGTAGCGATACGCCTCGCGCGCGTAGAACTCCATGAAGTCGATCGCCTCGGCGGTATCCGCATCCGCTTCCGCCCACGTCTTCCCGACTTCGAGAATCATCACCGCGGAGAACTCGTGCTTGCGCTCGCGCATCAGCTTCGCGGCGCGCACGAGCAACCCCGCGCGGACGTCGACCGGCTCGCGCTTCCAGCTCTCGAATGCCTTCCACGCGGCATTGACGGCCTGCTCCACGTGCTCGGGCGTTCCTTTCGAGAAACGGCCGAGGACCTGGTCCTTGTGCGCGGGATTCGTCGAGTCCCAGGTTTTGAGTCCGGTGATACGCTCGCCGCCGATGACGAGCGGATACTCGCGGCCAATCTCGCTCTTCACCTTCGCGATGGCGGCTTCCATCGCCGATTTGTGCTCCGGCTTCGAGAAGTCGGTGAGAGGCTCGTTGCGGAATTCGGGAAGACTTGGCATGAGGGTTCCTTCCAATCGGAGGGCGGACGTCTCGTCCGCCGTCAGGGAGGCGGACGGGACGTCCGCCCTCCTCAAAGCGATGCGCATCTTAACCGCCTGTGGCGCGGGCTTCCAGCCCGCCGTCTCGCCGGCATCCTGCCGGCGACGCCAGGACCGCGCGGGCTGGAAGCCCGCGGTACGGCGGGCAGGATGCCCGCGCTACCTCGCGCTCGCGCTTGCCTTCCTCGCGAGCTCGTGCTCTTTGCCGCGCGCGCCGTGGGCGAACGAGCCGATCGGCAACGAGCTGAATCTCGCCTTCAGACTGCGGCAGAACCTGATCGAGCTGCAGACGGTGACCATCGACGGCCGCACCGGCCGTTTCATCCTCGGCAGCGCCGCGCCGCGGACGATCGTCGATCCGCGCTTCGACCCGAGCGCGCGCCTCGTGCAGCTCAGCGAGAAGGAGACGCTGCGTCTCACGACCGCGCCCGTGCCGCTCGGCGGCGTGGCGGATGCGATCATCGGCGCGGACGCGTGGCGTCAGCGCGCGATCACGATCGACTATCGCGTCGGTCTCGTCTCCTGGCAGAGGGACGGGATCAAGCCCGATTACATGACCGTCTACCGCTTCGACGCGGAGCCGATGATCAACCTCGTCGCCGACGGGCGACGGATCTCCGCGATCGTCGACACCTCGCTTCCCGACACGCTCGTGCTTCCGGCGAAGGAGAAGGCGCGCGGCACGGTGCGCGTGCACATCGCGGACGTCGACTTCGGCGACATCGACGTGCAGTACGCGAACGTCGCCGCGCCGCGGATCGGCAACCGCCTGCTTTCGCGATTTCTCGTGACGATCGATTACGGACGGCGGCTCGTCGGGCTGTGGCAGGACCCGCGGATGCGCCAGTAAGAAAAACGTAGCGCCCGGCTTCAGCCGGGCGTCTCCCGGCGGGCTGAAGCCCGCCGCTACGTTTACGTCATAATCGCGACATGCGAGCTCTGTTCGTGGTTTTCGCGCTCGCCGCGTCCTCTCTCTCCGCGCAGACGTTCGACCTGCAGGGCTACGTCGCCGCGCGCGGCGTGAATGCCACGGGACCCGACACGTGGCTCACCGGCGACGTCGGCCGGCTCGAGTCGGGCGACGATCGCAACGATTTCCTCGGCGTCGCGCAGCTCGGCTTCGACTGGACTCCGTCGAAGTGGCTCGCCGTGCACGTCAGCGGCGTCGCGCGTCGCGAGCCGGAGGATTTCGGCGGCGACGCGGTGGGACTCATCGAGGCGTACGCGGATCTGCGAACGAGCTTCGGCAACGAAGAGCTCCAACTGCGCGCCGGACAGTTCTTCCTCCCCACTTCACGCGAGAACAAGGACGAGCTGTGGACCTCGCCGTACGCGATCAGCTTCTCCGCACTGAACACCTGGATCGCGCAGGAGGTGCGCCCCGCCGGCATCGATCTGCAGTGGCGTCACACGCTGCAGCGCGGCCACGTGATCACCGCGGCGGCGACCGCGTTCGAGGGCAACGACACGATGGGCGCGCTCCTCGCCTGGCGCGGCTGGTCGATCGGCAATCGTCTGTCGGCGTATGACGAGGTGCTGCCCCTGCCGCCGCTGCCCGAGCTCGGAACGTTCTTCGCCGATCAGCGCGACGATGGGACGAAACCGTTCGGCCGCGATCTCGATGACAACATCGGCTACTCCGCGCGCGTGCGTTACTCCGTTCCCCAGAGAGCGAACATTCAGTACGCGTACGTCGACAATCGCGCCGACCGGCGGTTCTATCGCGGCGAATACGCGTGGGCGACGGATTTTCATCTCGTCAGCGCCGAAGCAGGCAATCCCGACGACTTCACGATCGCCGCGGAGTACATGACCGGCACGACCGGCATGGGCTTCGCGCCGGCATTCGTGCAGGCGGACTTCTACGCCGCGTACGTGCTGCTGTCGGAGAAGCAGGGGCGCAGTCGCTTCACGGCGCGCTATGACCTCTTCGGCACGCAGGAGCAGGATTTCTCCGTCGCCGGCGGCAACGACGAAAGCGGCCGCTCGTGGACGCTGGCGTGGCTGTTCGACGTGACGGAGCGGGCGCGCGCGGCGTTCGAGTTCACGCAGATGACGGGCCATCGCGCGGATGCCGATATGACCGGCCGCTCGTGGACGGTCGAGATGCGCTACACGTTCTGAAAGACGACGCGTCCCTTGCCGCGCGCTTTCCCTTCGTACATCGCGTCGTCGGCGGCGCGAATGAGATCGTCGGCGTTCGAGGGAGGCGTGCGGAAGTACGCGACGCCGGCGGTCGCGCCGAAGCCGATGTCGGCGTACACCGCGCCGAGAGCGCGGATGCGCGCGATGATGCGCTCCGCGGTTTCCCGAGCCTGCGCCTCACCGACGCCGCGGAGAAGCACCGCGAACTCGTCGCCGCCGAGGCGTGCGGCGATCCCGTCCGCTTCCTTCAGGATGCGTCCGGCTTCGAGGAGTAACTCGTCGCCTGCGGCATGTCCGAGGCCGTCGTTGAATTTCTTGAAGTTGTCCAGATCGATGTAGATGACGCAAAGCGCCTCGCCGCTGCTGCGCGCGTGCCGAAGCTCCGCATCCGCCGCTTCGAGAAAGGCGCGCATGTTCGGCAGACTGGTGGCGTGATCGGTGCGCGCCAGGGCGGCTTCGCGCGCGACGAGCCTGCGCAGCATCTCGCGGTCCCGGTGCAGCAGTGCGATGAACACTCCCTCGGAGTTGTAGATCACGAGGCGCGTGAACGCGTTCCAGAGCGGGATCGCGATCGAGGCGTCCGAGGATCGCCACGCGAGATCGGCGGCGAGCCAAACCGCGGCGGCGGCGGACGCGACGAAGATCGCCGGCGTGACGCCGCCATACCACGCGGAGACGGCGATCGGGACGAGGTACAGCAGTGACAGACCGATCTCCGGGCCGGTGATGTAGTCGACCCAGCCGATCGCGATCACGACAGCGGCAGAAGCGGTGATGCCGATGAGGCGGCGCATGCAGGCAAGAGATCAGCATGCGAATCGCGCTCCTGCTTTTTGCCGTCGCGGCCTGCAGCGACCCCGCGCCCCCAAAAAAGGCCCCCGCGGCCGGCTACGACCTCGTCATCCGTGGCGGCGAAATCATCGACGGCACGGGCGCCGCGCGCGTGCGCGCCGACGTCGGCATCCGCGGCGATCGCATCGCGGCGATCGGCGATCTCTCGCGCGCAACCGCGAAAACGACGCTCGACGCGCGCGGCCACGTCGTCACTCCCGGCTTCATCGATCTCCTCGGCAACTCGCAGTCCGCCGTGCTCATCGATCCGCATCTCGAAGGAAAAGTGCGGCAGGGCGTGACGACCGAAGTCACCGGGGAAGGCTTCTCTCCGGGACCGCTGAACGAAGAGATGGCCGCGGAGATGGAGCGCACGAAGCCCGCGGGATGGCCGAAGGTCACCTGGCGCACGCTCGGCGAGTTCATGCGCGTCGTCGAGCAGCGCGGCACCGCGCTGAACTTCGCGTTCTTCATCGGCGCGCGGAATCCGCGCGAGATGGTCCTCGGACACGCCGACCGCGCGCCGTCGCCCGATGAGCTGCGGCGCATGGAAGCGATCGTGAAACAGGCCGTCGATGAAGGCGCGGTCGGCGTCGCAAGCGCGTTGATCTATCCGCCGGGCCGCTTCGCGACGACCGAGGAGCTGACCGCGCTCGCGCGCGCGGGCGGCTCGTACTGGACGCACCTGCGCAACGAGGGAGATCGCATCGAGAGCGCGATCGATGAGGCGATCCGCATCGGCCGCGACGCGAAGGTGCCCGTCAACATCTTTCATCTGAAGATGGGAGGACAGCAGAACTGGGGACGGATGCCGCGCATCGTGCAGCAGATCGAGCGCGCGCGGAGGGACGGCCTCGACATCGCCGCGAGCGTCTATCCGTTTCTCGCGACGTCGACCGAGCTCACGTCGATCGTGCCGGCGTGGGCGCTGGAGGGCGGCTATCTGAAGCTCATCGAGCGTTTGCGCGATCCCGCGGCACGCGCGCGCATCGCGAGCGAGCTGCGTGAGGGACGGCTACGCGGCGCAGGCGCGTCGTCGATCGCGATTCGAGGAACGCCGTCGAAGCGGCTCGATGCGATCGCGAAGGAGATGGGAGTCGATCCGGCCGAGGCGGCGCTGCGACTCTTCGAAGGAGGGCGGACGTCCCGTCCGCCGGGCGGACGGGACGTCCGCCCTCCAGTCTCACCGATCGCGATCTTCTTCTCGCTCAGCGAAGAAGACCTGAAGACCGCGCTCGTGCAGCCGTGGGTCGCGTTCGGCTCCGACTCCGGCTCCGTCCCGCCGTCGATGCGCGAGGCGGGCGCGCACCCGCGTGCATACGCAACGTTCTCGCGCGTGCTCGCGAAGTACGTGCGCGAGGAGAAGCTGTTCACGCTCGAAGAGGCGGTGCGGAAGATGACTTCGCTCGCCGCGTCGCACGCGCGCCTCGCCGATCGCGGCGTGCTGCGCGAAGGGATGAAGGCCGACATCGCGGTCTTCGACCCGCAGCGCGTGCGCGACGTCTCCACGTACGAAGATCCGCATCGCTACTCCGAAGGCGTCAAGCACGTGCTCGTCAACGGCGTGCCGGTGTTGCAGGACGGGAAGATGACGAAGGCGCTGCCGGGACGCGTGCTGCGGCCGAACGCGTAACGTAGGGACCGGCTTCAGCCGGTCCTTCGCCCGGCTGAAGCCGGGCGCTACGTTCTCACACCTTCAAAATGAGATTGCGGCGGTACAACACCCACAGAATCGCCAGCCACACGCCGACGAACGTGAGCGCGTAGAGCAGCGACGCGAAGTGCGGTTCAAAGTACGGCTTGAACAGCGCGCGATAGATCTTCGCGTGTAGTGTCACGCCGTCCACTTTGATGATGCCGAAGAGGCGCGCCATCGCGCCCGAGCCCAGGAACGCGATCAGCGGGTTCATGCCGTACACGACGAACGGCTTGGTCCAGCCGCGCCAGCCGCGCACGTCGATGATCCAGATGCACGCCGCGAGAATCACGCACGCGAACCCGGCGGTGAAGACGACGTAGGAGCTCGTCCAGAGATTCTTGTTGATCGGAAACGCGCGATGCCACAGCAATCCGCCGGCGAGCATCGCCGCGCCCGCGAGGAGCAATCGCGCGAGATTGCGCGCGCGCACGAGCGGCGTGACGAGAATCCCGATCAGCGCCGTCGCCACCGCCGGAATCGTCGACAGCGGTCCCTCGGGGTCCCACGTCTTCGCGCTCTTCCAGATGTGATCCGGGCCGAGGACCGCGCGATCGATGCGCGCGGCAACCGTGGCATCGGGCGGCTCGAGCGGCCCTTGCGCGAGGATCGCCCAGTAGCCGAGGAGAATCACGGCGACGAGGATCGCCATCACGCGCCGGGACACGTACCGCGCGATGAGCGCGGCGACGATGTAGACGATGCCGATGCGCTGCAGCACGCCCGACCAGCGCAGCGTGTCGAGTCGAAAATACGGAAAGGCGTTGAGGAGCAGGCCGAAGAGCACGATCAGCGCGCCGCGGCGCAGAATCGCCTTCGGCTCCTTCGGCGCGAGCGCGGTGGTGATGCCGACGATGAAGAGAAAGAACGGGAAGATCAGATCGGTCGGCGTCCACCCGTGCCACTCCGCATGCCGCAGCGGCGCGTAGATCGCGCTCCACGTGCCGGGGTTGTTGACGAGCAGCATCGCCGCGACGGTGGCGCCGCGGAAGACATCGAGACTCTGCAGGCGCTGTGTCATCACGACCGCAGAATGCGGTACGTCTTCAAATGCCGCAGCGCATCCTGCTTCTGGCCTCTCCGCTCGTAGATGCCGGCGAGGTTGTAGTGCGCGTCGGCGTTGCCGGGATCGAGCGCGATCGCGCGTTTGTAGGCGCGCACCGCATCCGCGTTGCGGCCGAGATCCTCGAGCGCGACGCCGAGGTTGAAGACGGCGGTCTCGTCGTCGGAATCGATCTCGAGCGCGGCCCGATAGTGCTGCTCGGCGGCCGCGGGCGCGCCTTCTTCATGAAACAGGCGGCCGAGGTTCACGTGCGCTTCGATGTGGGAAGGATCGTCGCGCAAGGCGCGCTCATAAGCATCCTTCGCCTGCTCGACCGACGACATCTCCAGCTCGCATCCGAGCTCGTACCACTCGTCGGCGTTCATCTCGTGCGGGCGCTCGCGCGCGTCGGCGGCATTGCGATGAATGAGCGGCGCGGCCTTCGCGGCGAGATCGGCGACGGCGAAGTCGAAGAGCGACTGTCCCGACTCGGGATTCCACACGACGTCGCCGTCGCGCACGATGACACGCTCGCCGTCCGCGGTGATGCGCACGCCCGTCAGCGACCGCCCGGCGGGCAACTGCTCGCGCAATCGCTCCAGCACGCGGCGCACTTTTCGTTTCGGGATCTGCGCGGCGGTCAGCTCGCCCGCGGTGCGCAGGAGAATCAGATCGTGAAATCCGAATCGCAGCTCGCCGCGCGTCCCCCGCTCCGGATCGATGAAGCCGTGACTCGCGTACGCGCGAATCTCCGCGTGCGAGAGTCCGAGCATCGCCGACACCTCGCGGAGGGAGTAGGACATACCGAAGGGATTGTACCTACCGCGCGCGCCTCGTGGTGGCCGTCTTCGCCGGCTCCTCGCGCGGCGCGCGCTTCGGCGCCTTCCGCTCCTGCTTCGTCCTGATGCTCAGCTTCGTCGGAGCGGCCGGCCTCGGCGCGGGCTTCGCGGACATCGCGGCCGGCTTCGGCGCGCCGAGGCTCTTGCGCAGCGCTTCCATGAGATCGATGACCTGCGCCTTCGGCTCCTCGACCAGCGAGGACATGATCTCCTCGCCTTCGACCTTCTTCTGGATCAGCCCGCGGATGCGCTCCTGCACTTCGTCGCGGTAATTCTCGGGATGGAACTCATCGCTCGCGCTCATCTCGGCGAGCTGGATGGCCATTTTGAGCTCGTTGTCCTTGATCGAGCGATCGCCGAGATCGATCTCGTCGATGGAGCGGATCTCGTTCGGGTAGTAGAGCTGCTGCATCACCAGTCCGTCGCCGAGTGGGCGGATGACGACGAGATGGCCCTTGCCGCGCGCCGCGTACTTCGCGACGGCCCAGCGGCCGGTCTGCTGCAGCGCGCGCGCGAGCAGCGAGTAGGCGCGCGAGCCGCCCTTGTCGGGGCCGAGGTAATACGGCTTCGCGAAGTAGATCGGATCGATGAGATCGGACTTCACGAACTCGGTGATGTCGATCTGCTGCGTCGACTTCTCCTCGAGCGCCTTCAGCTCCTCCTCCGAGAAGAGGACGTACTGGCCTTTCGAGAATTCATAGCCCTTCGTCACTTCGCTGCGGTCGATCGTCCGCTCGTCCTGCGGGCAGAAGAGCTGCTGCTGAATCCGGCTGCCGCAATCCTTGTGCAGCATGTTGAAGTTGATCCGCTCCGACGACTCCGCGGCGGAGAAGAGTTTCACCGGAATCGAGACGAGTCCGAACGCAATCTGTCCTGTCGCAATCGCACGTGGCATGGAGACACCTCTGAGTTGCTTTTCAAACCGCGGAACGGAGGCCGTTAAATCCGATCGGGAGTGCCCAGAAACCTGTGCATTCTACAATGCCCGCGCCGTGACCCGCTACGACCTCATCTGGTCCGTGGTGCGCCGCGTCCCTCGGGGACGGGTCGCAACGTACAGCCAGATCGCCGAGCTCGCCGGCCTCGAAGGCCATGCGCGGCAGGTCGGTTACGCATTGCACAATCTTCCGGAGCGCAGCAACGTGCCGTGGCATCGCGTGATCAACGCGCGCGGCGAGATCAGCCCGCGCAGTGCCGGCGACTCGCACGAGCTGCAGCGCATGCTGCTCGAGGCGGAGGGTGTGGACTTCGATCCGCGCGGCCGCGTCGATCTGAAACGATATCGATGGAGGAAGTCATGACCCCGAAGGAGCTCATTCAATCGATGTTCGACGAGCTGGCCAAAGGAAACTCGCGCCGCTTCGTGGAGCTCATGGCGGACGACATCACGTGGACGGTCATGGGCCGCACGCGATGGTCCGGCACATACCACGGAAAAACGAAGGTGCTCAACGACCTGCTCGGCGTGCTCCGCGCGCGTCTCGACGGCCCGTACCGCGCGACCGCCGACCGCATCCTCGCCGAAGGCCCGTACGTGGTCGTGCAGGCGCGCGGCGACTCGAAGACGAAGGCGGGGATGCCGTACAACAACGAGTACTGCTTCATCTACCGCGTCGAGGGCGGGAAGATTCGCGAGGTGGTCGAGTATCTCGATACGGAGCTCGTGACCGCGGCGCTGACGGCGGAGGCGTAAAATCGCGTCATGTCAAAGATCGTGCACAGCGATTCCGAGATCATGAGCGGGATGGTCGTGTTTCGCGGAACGCGCGTTCCGGTGAAGACGCTGTTCGACTATCTCGAGCATGGGCATCCGCTCGAGGAGTTCCTTGATGACTTCCCGACCGTCGAGCGCGAGCAGGCAGTCGGCGCGCTCGAAGAGGCTCGCGAGCTGTTGATGGCGCCGTTCGGTGAAGCTGCTACTCGATGAATGTATGCCGCGCCGCTTCGGCCGCGCGCTGAGCGAGCACGAAGTCGAGAGTGTGCAGAGCATGCATTGGCGCGGGCTGAAGAATGGTGCGCTGCTGGCGAGGGCGCGCGGTCAGTTCGATGTCTTCATCACCGCGGACCGAGGGATTCCGTTTCAGCAGAATCTGCGCGGCGTATCGTTGAGCATCATCGTTCTGCGCGCCGCGAGCAATGACACGGACGTGCTGCTTCAACTGCTGCCGAAGGTGCGCGCTGTCCTCGCCCGGATAAAACCGGGCGAGGTCGTAATGCTCGATTAGCGCGCCCTACCGCTCCACCTTTACGTCCGGCACCGTGATCTTCTTCGGCGGATTCTTTTCCAGCTCCGCCAGCAGGTGTTTCACCGCCGCTTCGAGCGACGGGTCCTGGCCCGCGGCGACGAGGTCGGGGCGGTCGACGACTTCGATGTCCGGCGGGACGCCGATGCCTTCCACGGCCCACATCCCTTCCGTGTCGAGGAAGCGGAACTGCGGGGCGGTCACGTTGCCGCCATCCATGAGATCGGGATTGCCGGAGATGCCGATCAGGCCTCCCCATGTCCGCGTGCCGATGAGCGTGCCGAGCTTGCGCTTGCGGAAGTAGTACGGCAGCGCGTCGCCGCCCGAGGCGGAGTAGCCGTTGATCAGCATCGCCTTCGGGCCGACGTGCGCGTACGCAGGCGTCGCCGAGGGCGCCGTGCCGCGGCGCACCCAGTAGTTGAGCACCGGACGATCGAGCAGCTCGATCATCCGATCGGGGATGAAGCCGCCGCCGTTGTAGCGGTCATCGACGATCAGCGCATCCTTGTCGACTTGCGGAAAGAAACTCTTCACGAGCTCGCGATTCCCCTCCTGCGCGGTGTTCGGCAGGTGGATGTAGCCGATGCGTCCGCCCGACATCCTGTCGACGTACGCGCGCCGCGAGGCGACCCAGTCGAGGTAGCGGAGATTCGTCTCCTTCTTCGTCGGACGGACCTTCTCCTCGCGCGCGCCGGCCGTGTCGGGCTTCGAGTTGACGAGCAGCGTGACCACGCGATTGGCCTTGTTCTCGAGCAGGCGATAGAAGTTGTCGACGCCCCTGGTCGGCTTCCCGTCGACCGCGAGGATGTAGTCGCCTTCGCGCATCTTCACGCCCGGCTCGGTGAGCGGCGAGCGGTACTGCTCGTGCCAGTTCTCGCCTGGGAAGATGTGTTTGACGCGGAAGTAGCCCGAATCGGCGACGATCTCCGCGCCGAGGAGGCCGTTGTCGACGCGCGGAGGATTCGAGCCGGGAGGCGACTGCACGTACACGTGGCCCGCGTTCATCTCGCCGGCGACCTCGCTGAGGATGTAGTCGAGATCCGCGCGGTGCGCGACGAACGGAACGAGCTGGCCGTATTGCTCGCGGATCGCGTTCCAGTCGAGACCGTGCATGTTCGGGTCATAGAACCAGTCGCGGAGAATGCGCCAGGCGTCGGTGAACTCCTGCGCCCACTCGACCTTCGGATCGATCTTCATCTCCATCGTGTCGAGCTTCAGCGGCGCATCGGCCTTCTGTCCGGGCTTCGCGGCGACGATCACGTAGTTGTTGCCGACGCGCGCGAGAAGCTTCTCGTTGTTCGCGGAGAGCTCGTAGCCGCGCACGCCGTCGAGGACCGTTTCTTCCTTGCGGTCGTCGATGTTGTAGAGCTTGAGCGAGCGGGCGTCGCCATCGCCGCGGATGTAGAGCGCGCCGGCCGGCAGCGCCGTGAGATTGGAGTACGCGCCGGACGCGCCGGGAATCGCGCGCACGCGATTCTCGAAGCCGGCGGGATCGATCTTGACATTGACAGCGACAGGGACAGCGGCGGGGACGGCGGCAGGGACAGCGGCGGGGACGGCGGGCGTCTCGCCCGCGGGGCGGACGGGACGTCCGCCCTCCTTTTCGGCGGGTGGCGGCGGTGCAGTCGCCTTCTCCTCGTCCGACTGCGGGAGGAACAGCGCCGGACCATCCGCGGCGAGCACGCCCACGTAGACGCGCTCCGGATCGGTGTAGACGTAGTTGAACTCCCACGCGCTGAACGTGAGGTTGAAGTCGCGGTTCGACGTGAAATAGAGATAGCGGCCCTTCGGATCGAAGACCGGCTCGTTGTCGTCGGTCATGCCGCTGGTGAGGCGATGCGACGTCGCGCCGGCGAGCGAGTAGACGTACACCGATGCGAACCGCGCCTCGTTCAGCTTCGTGTAGGCGATCCACTTCGAGTCGGGCGACCAGCGATAGTGCGTGATGTCGCCGTACGCGTCCTTGTCGACGTCGGTGAGCTTGCCGCTCGCGACGTCGAGAACGCGCAGGGTGAGGTCCTTCGACGAGAACGCGAGCATTTTCGAGTCGGGCGACCACATCGGCGCGAAGCGCCACGCGCCGCCGTCCTTCGTGAGCTGCCGCTCCGTGCCGGTGGCATCGGCGGACCGCACGTAGATCTCGTACTCGCCGGTGCGGTCGCTTAGATACGCGATCGACTTCCCGTCGGGCGACCACATCGCGTCGCGCTCGCGGATGCCCGGCGTCTGCGTCTCGTTGCGGATCTCGCCCTCTTTCGCGGGCGCGGTGAAGACCTCGCCGCGCGCGACGAAGAGCGCACGCGCGCCGCTCGGCGAGAGGTGATACGACTCGATGTTGTCCTTCACGTTCCTGAAGTACGGGAGCGTGTTGCGGAAGTCGCCGTACACGCGGATCGGAATGCGCTCGGACTTTCCGCTCGCCGAATCGACGCGATAGAGATAGCCGCCGCTCTCGTAGATGACCTGCGTGCGATCCGCGCTCGGCCAGAGGACGTCGTAGTCCGCATGATTCGTGATCTTGCGGGACTGCTTCGACGCGAGGTCGTACGCCCACAGATTCAGCTTGCCGCCTTCGCGATCGGACACGAAATAGATCGTGTTGCCGACCCACACCGGCTGATGATCGGTGTACTGGTTGTTCGTGAGCTGCTCGGCCTTGTTCGTGCCGAGGTCGTAGATCCAGACGTCCTGCGCGCGCCCGCCGCGATAGCGTTTCCACGTGCGGAACTCGCGCTCGATCGGCGTGTACACGAGCCTCTTCCCGTCGGGCGAATACGATCCCGCGCTCCCCTCGGGGATCGCGAGCGGCGTCTCCATTCCTCCCGCCGCCGGCACGATGTAGTGCGCCGGCATGCGGTCGCTCCACGGCAGGCGATGCGGATTGAAGAGGATGTTCTTTCCGTCGGGCGTCCAGTCGAGGATGCGGTTGTCGATGCCGCCGCGCGGCGGAAGCGCGCCGACGTCGTTGTAGAACGTCAGCTGCCGCGGCGCGCCCCCGTCGACGCTGATGACGAACACCTGCCGGCTGCCGCTGTAGTCGCCGGTGAACGCGATCCAGCGTCCGTCGGGCGAGAACTTCGGGAAGTACTCCATCCCGGCGTCCGATGTGAGGCGCCGCGCGTCGCCGCCTTTGGCGGACGCGACCCAGATGTCGCCCGCGTATACGAACGCGACGGTGTCGCCGTGGATGTCGGGCTGGCGCAGAAGCCGCGTGAGCTCGTCCTGTGCGAATGCGCTCGAGACAGTTGCAACGAACGCGAGAATCGTGATGAGGTGTTTCATGTTGCGCTCCATAACACGGCTGTGCCGCGCGCGTCATGTCCGGTTTCAGCTTCGTAACCAGAGGAGGTCGTCGATGCGCCGCTTGTCCATTATTCCCCTGGTCCTTCTCGCCCTCGCCTGCGCCTCTGGCGGAACGTCGCGGCCGAAGACGATCGCCCAGCCGGGGATCGAGGTCTTCATGACCCACGACGTCTTCTTCGGCTCGCAAGCCCAGGCGCCGGCGACGATCGAGGTGCGCGTGCTGAACCGATCCGCCGAGCCGATCAAAGTGCTGCGCGCCGAGGTGTACTCACCGACGATGTCGCAGTGGGCGATTCGACGGACGTCGCGGACCTTCAACGAGACGATCGCGCCGGGCGAGACGAAGTCGGTGACGATCTTCGCGACGGCGGTCACGACGGTGTCGAGGCCGGATGAGCCGCTGGTGCTGACCGCGCTGATCGACTTCGAAGCGGGCGAAGCGCGCTGGCGGGAGCATGTGATCGGGCGATGAGGACTACAACCACTTCACCGTGAAATCGATCAGCTTCTCCTTCAGCTTCCCCGCGTACGGCGGATAGAGAAGGCCGATCGGGCTGCGGCGCGTGCGCTGATCGACGACCGCGCGCGGATTGCTGAACGACTCGAACCCGTAGAAGCCGTGGCCTTTTCCGACGCCGCTGTGGCCCACGCCGCCGAACGGGAGATTGAGCTGGTAGAAATGAATCATCGTGTGATTCACGACCGTTCCGCCCGCGCTCGTGTGCGCGAGGATCCGCTTCACCACGCGGCGATCGCGGCTGAACGCGTAGAGCACGAGCGGCTTCTCCTTCGCGGCGATGATCGCGAACGCCTCGTCGAGTGACCGATACGGCACGACCGGCAGGAGCGGACCGAAGATCTCTTCCTGCATCACCGGCGTGTCCAAACGAACATTCGCGAGCACGGCCGGCTCGATCTCGCGTCCGCGGAACACGCCGCCGGTCACGATCTCGGCTCCCTGCTCGATCGCGGTATCGAAGAGCCGCTTCACGCGTGCCGCGTGGCGCTCGTTGACCATGACGCCGCGCGATTCACTGCCGAGGGCTGCGATCGAGGTCTTCAGCTTCTCGAGGAACGGCGCGCGCACGCGCTCGTCGACGAGCACGTAGTCGGGCGCGATGCAGACCTGGCCGCAGTTGTAGAACTTGCCCCACGCGATCTTCTCGGCGGCCTCGTCGAGATCGGCGGAGGCGTCGACGATCACCGGCGATTTCCCGCCGAGCTCCAGCGTCACCGAGGTCAGATGCTCGGCCGCGGCTTTCATCACGATCTTGCCGACGGCGGGGCTGCCGGTGAAGAAAATGTGGTCGAACCTCTCCCGCAGCAGCGCCTCGGCAACGGTCGCGTCGCCTTCGATGACCGCGACTTCGTCTTCCTCGAACACATCGGCGAGCAGTCGTTTCATGCACGCCGACGATGCGGGCGTCATCTCGGAGGGCTTGAGGATCACGCAGTTTCCCGCGGCGACGGCGGAGATGAGCGGACCGAGGGAGAGGTTGAAGGGGAAGTTCCAGGGCGAGATGATCAGCGCGAGGCCTTTCGGCTCGTACAGGATTTTCGACTGCGATCCGAGCAGCGCGAGTCGCGTGCGCACGCGCCGCGGCTTCATCCACGAGCGCAGATGCCGCGCGGCGTGCCTGGCCTCGCTGACGACCGGATAGATCTCGGAGAGATCGACTTCCGCCGCCGGCTTGCGGTAGTCCTCCCACATCGCGCGGCGGATCTCGTCGCGGCGCGCCATCACGGCGCGCTCGAGGCGGCGCAGCTTCTCGATGCGTTGCGCCGCCGTCGTGGAGCCGACGGCGGCGCGGTTCCTCTGCTGTGCGTCGTACAGGCGCTCGATGGTCTCGAGTGCCGGGATGCGGACGACCTGCGCTGCGACGGTCACCGCGCGATTCTATCCCTTACGGAAAAACGATTTCCGCGACATCGGTCAGTTTCGTGTAGGTGAACTGACCGCCGGAGTGATCGCGCGCAATGAAGTCGATCGTGTAGCCGGCGCAGGAGGCGGCGGACGACATGTCCGCGGTCTCGCCGCTGCGCAGCTCGAGCCGCACCTTCTCCACGGGGAAATTGCAGCACGCCGTGACGGTCGCCTGCGTCGCGGGTCCAACGAGGCGCTTCATCTGCGCCGTCGTCAGCACAACCTGCGAACCGTCGGGCCTGCAGAAGGAGTCGACGGCGATGTAGCCGCCGAACAGTTGCGAGTAGCCGAAGCTCGACTCTTCGTAGTCGACCGTGCGCGTCGAGCCATTCGTCAGGCGCACGGTGACGGTCGGCTTCGAGACGAGCCGGAACGTGAGAGTGTGCGTGCCCGCGGTGCTCACGGTCTGCGTTGCCTCCTGATAGCCCGACCGGCTGACGGTGACGGCGGCTGCGCCGAATCCCGTCGCATTCACGAACGTGAACGTCCCCTGATCGTTGGTCACCTCGGTGCGCCCCGCGAACTTCACGGTGGCCGAGCGGACGGGAGCTTCGGTGGCCGCGTCGAGCACGCTTCCAGTCACGGTCGCCTGAAACGGCGTTCCTGCCGAGGGGTGGCGGACGGCGCGCCGCTTTTGCGCGGCGACCGGGATGGCAATGAGCGCAGCAACAGCCAACAAAGACAACGTACGAGTACGGAACGGAATCATGAGTCTCCTCGAATGATGTGACATCAGACATGCGACGACGCGGGGCGCCGCGGAGTTTCTCGGATGGTAACACTCATCCCACGCTGATACGGGAGCCGGCTCTGCAACGTTTGACCTATACTCGCGGCCTCGTGGAGGACAGGCAATCCTGCCTGTCCTTCAACTTGCCTGCGGGGACAGGCAGGATTGCCTGTCCTCCACTACGCGCGAATGAATCTGGAGGTTTTTCCATGCGTCGATCGCTCTTCCTGATTGCGCTGATCCTCGCCGCGTGTACGACCACGACCACGCCGGTCGCCGCGCCGGAGCCGGCCCCGGCCGCCGCGGCAGCGCCCGCTGAACCCGCTGAGCCCGCACCGCCACCCGCGCCCGCGGGGCCCACGGCGGACGAGGCCGCGAAGTTCGCGAGCGACGCGGAAGCGCGGCTCGCCGCGATCAACGTCGACGCGCAACGGGCCTCGTGGGTGCAGGCGACCTACATCACCGCGGACACGCAGGTCATCTCCGCGAAAGAGAACGAGAAGCTGATCAATGCCGGCGTGGAGCTCGCGAAACAGGCCGCGCGTTACGACAAGCTCGAGCTGCCGTACGACGTGCGCCGCAAGCTCGAGATCATCAAGCTCGCGCTCACCTCTCCCGGTCCCTCCGATCCCGCGCTCACCGCGGAAATGGCGCGCATCGCCTCGGAGCTCGAAGCGGCGTACGGCTCCGGCAAGTACTGCCCCGCCGGAAAATCGGGCGACGACTGCCTCGACATCAACGAGATCACGAACATCCTCCGCACGAGCCGCGATCCGAAGAAGGTGCTCGATGCGTGGCGCGGCTGGCACACCGTGTCGCCGCCGATGCGCGACCGCTACACGCGCTTCGTCGAGCTGATGAATCAGGGCGCGCGCGAGCTCGGATACAGCGACGTCGGCGCGATGTGGCGCTCGAAGTACGACATGCCGCCCGAGGCGTTTGCGGCGGAAGTCGATCGCCTCTGGGATCAGGTCAAGCCGCTGTACGACTCGCTGCATTGCTACGTGCGCTGGAACCTCAACAAGAAATACGGATCGAGCGTCGTGCCGCCCGATCAGCCGATTCCCGCCCATCTCCTCGGCAACATCTGGGCGCAGGAGTGGGGCAACATCTACGACGTCGTCGCGCCGGGCAAAGCGGACCGCGGCTACGACCTCACGAAGATTCTCGAGAAGCGCAAGGACATCGACGAAGTGGGGATGGTCCGCATCGGCGAGCGCTTCTTCACCTCCCTCGGCTTCGAGCCGCTGCCGAAGACGTTCTGGGAGCGCTCGATGATCGTCAAGCCGCGCGATCGCGAGGTGGTCTGTCATGCCAGCGCGTGGGACATCGACGACATCGAGGACCTGCGCATCAAGATGTGCACGGAGAAGAACGCCGACGACTTCAACACCATCCACCACGAGCTCGGCCACAACTTCTATCAGCGGGCGTACAACACGCAGCCGTTCCTCTACAAGAACAGCGCGAACGACGGCTTCCACGAGGCGGTGGGCGACACGATCGCGCTGTCGGTCACGCCGGCGTATCTGGTGAAGATCGGCTTGATCGACAAGGAGCCGCCGGCATCGGCGGACATCGCGCTGCTGCTGCGCGATGCGCTCGACAAGATCGCGTTCCTTCCTTTCGGCGTGCTGATGGACAAGTGGCGCTGGAAGGTGTTCTCGGGCGAGGTGACGCCGGCCGATTACAACAAGGCGTGGTGGGAGCTGCGCCAGCACTACCAGGGCATCGCGCCGGCGGGCGCGCGCGGCGAGGAGCTCTTCGATCCGGGCGCGAAGTTTCACATCGCCGCGAACGTGCCGTACGCGCGCTACTTCCTCGCGCGCATTCTCCAGTTCCAGTTCCACCGCTCGCTCTGCCAGGCGGCGGGATATCAGGGACCGCTCAACCGCTGCTCGATCTACGACGACAAGGAAGCGGGCGCGCGGCTGGAGAAGATGCTGGCGATGGGGATGAGCCGCCCGTGGCCGGAGGCGCTGGAGGCGCTGACGGGACAGCGGCAGATGGACGCGACGGCGATCGTCGACTACTTCCGCCCGCTGCTCGACTGGCTCGACACGCAGAATCAGGGCAGGAAGTGCGGGTGGTGATGAGGGGTTTCGCGGTCACGCGGTTTCGCGGTTTCGCCGTGCTTCGCGAAACTGCACCGCGTAACTGCGCAACCGCGTAACCGCGCAACCACACCCATGCCCCGCCACGTCGCCGTCGTCTTCGCACCCGACTACTCCGCCGAGCTCGGGAAGCTCGCGTTTCACACGCCGGTGTGGATCGCGGAGACGCCGGAGAATCGCGGCGCCGCCGCGCGCGCGTGGCAGGAGTCGGTGGAGTGGCCGCACATCAGCGTGACGCTCTTTCGCCAGCCGGCCGGCGAGCCGTCGCGTGACGACTGGCGCACGCTCGTCGAGCAGATCTCGTTCGAGCGCCCCGTCGACGGCATCGACGTGATCGGCACGCCGCTCTCGCCGATCGCGCTCGACGCACTGCGCGAGGCGGGGTTCGCGAAGTTCGAGGAGACGGCGGAGGGGTTTCGGGCCAGGAGAGGTTGAGGTTCGAAGTTGGGGATTGCCCGGTTGCCCGGTTTCCCGGTTCCGATCTCCGATCGGCGTCAAAACCCGCCGACTGGAAGTCGGCGGACCGGCCTATAAGGATGTCGGCGTTCCATGACCGTTGCCCACGCGGACTGCGTTGTAGCGCGGGCATCCTGCCCGCCGTGACGCCGGCATCCTGCCGGCGACCTCGCTGGCTGGAAGCCAGCGACGCGGCGGCCTGGAAGGCCGCGCTACAAATGGAACGCCGACTTTCAGTCGGCCGGTCCGTACCCGGTTGCCCGGTTACCCGGCGGGAGGGTGGGACCGGGAAACCGGGAAACCGGGCAACCGGGCACCCCCCCCCTCGAACCTCGAACCTCAGCTTCTCCTTCTTTCCGCCACATTCTTCTCCAACACTTCCTCATTCGCGCCTCCGCCATCAGGTGCCCGCCGTGTTTACTCCTCATGACATGGAACAGATCAACGGCTACCGTCTCGAGCGCTGGATCGCGGTTCTCCTCGGCCTCCTCTTCTTCCTCCCGTTCGTCGCCCGCGGCGACGAGCTGCTCTACACGGACTCGTACCACGGCGACGAGATCGCGCACGTCAGCGGCGAGCGCTTTCTCGCGCTGGTCGTCGGCGACGACGCCGCGCGGCTCGAGCCGGTCTCGATTCGCGTGCGCGGCGTCTACGATCCGATCGAGGATCTCGACGGCGAGATGAGCGGAAAGCGCGTCGAAGTCGAGGGACACGATGACGTGTTCCTGCTGCGCAGCGCGCGCCTCCGCGCGGGCAACGTCGTTGCCGCGACGCCGGCGCGCACCGAGCTTCCGATCGATGCGCCGCTGACGATCACACTCGGCGCCACGCACTACACGCTCGATTCCCGTTGCGGGAACACGCCCGACCCCGATGGGATCGTCGAATGTGCCATCGTGCTCGATGACGGGACGAGATCGCAGGTGCTTGCGCACGTGTTCCAGTTCTTCGAGGCCGGAAACGAGATGCGCGTCTTCTTCAGCTTCGCGGGCGATCTCGACGGCGACCAACGCCTCGATCTGCTGCTCGACATCTCGAAAACGGATCACGAGTGGCATCCCGCGCTGTTTCTATCCAGCGCCGCCGCGGACGGAGAGCTCGTGGCGAAGGTCGCGGAGCTCGTCACGTACGCGTGCTGAGCCACTCCTCGCGCAGAATCCCGTAGCAGATCAGATCGTCATTTCGCGATTGTAAGCAGCTCGCGCACGCGCCGGGCGATCTCGTCTTCCGCGCCCGCGGCAATGTCGCGATCGCGCTCGACCGCGTCGAGCAGCGAGCGCAGCGCGCGCCAGGCATCGCCGCGGTCGCTGGCCTCGGTCAGGAGCCTCGCGCCGTCGACACGCGCGTCGATGCGCGCACGGATGTCGCCGCTGGTCATGATGTCGCGCACTTCGCGGCGGAGGGCGAGCTCGCGGCGTGCGCGGGGAACGACCAGCGCCGCGAAGAGGATCGCAATCAGGGCGATCAGGAACGCCGGCTTCCAGTTGGCCGGTCCGCCGGCATCCTGCCGGCGCCGGCTGGAAGCCGGCGGACCGGCCGAATGGAATTCGGCGTTCCAGACCGTCGCGCTTTCACATCGCAGCTCGCGGCGCGCGCCCGTCGACGGCGAGAACACGCTCATCGTCATCGGCGGAATCTCGAGTGGGAGGGCGGACGTCCCGTCCGCCAGGCGGACCGGAGGTCCGCCCTCCGAGCCTCCCGCGCTCGAGGGAAAGACGAGATAGCGCCACTTCCGCGACATCGAGATCGTCCCGCCTTCGCGCGACACCGCCGTCACGCCGCCCTCCACCTGCACGTTTCCCGCGACCGCGGCGACGAAGCGCGGCGGCGAGGCGGAGCGCAGATTGCCCGTCCCCGCGAGCGTCGCCTCGACCACCACCGGCCCGCCGCGCTCCTGTTTCGGCACGGAGCAACTGAGGGCGAGCTCGCCGATGGCGTCGACGGGCGGTCCGGGAGGCAGCGGCTTCACCGCGATCGCGAGCGGCGCGGAGGTGAACGTCGTCTCGACGAGGTTCCCTTCGAACCTCCCGAACGGACCTCTGCGCATCCGTTCCATCACCGCCGCCTCGAGCGTCATTCCGCCGATCTGCAACGCGCCGCCGCGCAGCGGATAGAGCGCCGTGCGCCGCAGCGCGACGCGGTGCAGCATGCGATCGCCGACGAACACGCGCTCGGTCTCCGAAGGGCGCGTGTCGATCTCTTCGATCCAGAAGTCGTGCAGCTTCGGGACGTTGAGGATCTGCCAGTTCTCCACCGTCGCGCCGTTGTAGAGGTACCACGTGACGACGATCTGCTCGCCCGTCCACGCCTGGCGCTTGTCCGCCTCCGCGACGAGAAAGAGCGGCGGGCGCCCCGTCGCCACGAGCTCGCGCAGCAGCACGTCGGGGTCGTTCGTCTCCGCGATGCGATCGGGCATCACCTGCAGCGCGATCGCCGGCAACGTGTCGCGCTGCCCGTCAGACGTATCGATCACCAGCGGCCCGACGCGCGCGGGACCGGGCGCGAGCGGCCGCGCGCGATAGCGAAAGGTTTTCCGCCGCACGAACTCGCCGCTGATCCACGAGAACTCCGACGAAACCGACGGCTCGCCGACGATGGCGAGGTTCTCGAGCGGCACCTTCACCACCTCGATCGACGCGAACGAGCCCTCGACGGAGACGGTGATGGTGGCGAGGTCGGTGAGCTGGAGAGTGCGAGGGGCGACGGTGAGGCTGTTGTCGGCGTAGGCGGATGAAGGCAGAAGGCAGAAGGCAGAAGGCAGAACGAAGAAAACCAGCGACCACGACAACAAGCACGAGACAGTTCTTCCTTCTGCCTTCTGCCTTCTGCCTTCTGCCTTCATCCGATCACCACCCGACCCGCCCCTCCGCCGCCACCTTCGCCTTCATCCGCCGCAGCTCTTCCTGCTCCTGCTGTTGCACGCTGCGCAGCAGCGCCTCGAGATCCGGCTGGCCGCGCGGTGGCTGCTGGCCCTGCGACGGCGCGCGCTGTTGTTGCTGCTCGTTGTCGCCGGGGCGATTCCGATTCTGCGACTCGCTCTCGCGGCGCTGCTGCTCGCGCCGCAGGAGCGCGATCTCGAGATTGCGCTTCGCGCCCGCATGTTCCGGTTTCAGTTTCAGCGCCTCGATGTAATCCTCGACCGCGCGATCGAACGACTTCGCCGCCAGCGCGCTGTTGCCGCGATTGAACAGCGCCTCGGGACGCAGCGCGACGTCGTCCATCGACTCGGTGAGCGTCGCCGAGCCCTGCTCGCGCTGGCCGCTTGCGATTTGAGCGGTGCCGAGGTTGAACGCGCCTCGCGCCGACGGCGCGATCTGCCGCGCGCGCTCGAACGCCTTCACCGCTTCCGCGTACTTTTGCTCTTCGTACGCCTTCGCCCCTCGCGCGCTCGCCGCATGCGAGTTCGTCTCGCGCCACCACGCCGGCGCCGTCAACAACCCAGCAACCCAGAAACCCAGCAACCACCGAGTCACTCCGCACCTCGATTCACCAACGACGCGCCGAGAAACAACACGAACGCGAGCGCGAGCGGCCACTGGTAACGATCGACCGGAATGCGCGCGTGCGTCTCGCGCCGCGACGTCGCGCGCGCGCCGCTCAACAGCGGATCGAGCGCGTGCTCCGCGAACGGATTCTCGAGAAACCGCCCGCCCGTCGACACCGCGATCCCCTGCAGCACCTCGGAACGCGCATACGTCGTGATGACATCGCCCGAACTATCGCGCAGAGGACCGCGGCCCGTCGGAATCGTGCTTCCCTGCGCGCTGCCGGCCATCACCGCGGAAACCACGACGCCGTGCGTCTTCGCGCGCTGCACCGCCTCGTTCACGCGCGCGCCCTGCTCCTCGCCGTCGCTGATCACGACGATGTCCGTCTTCTGCGTCGGATCGGCTTCGATGAGCCGAAGCGCGCCGAGGAGCGCGCTGCCGACGTCGGATCCGGGCTGTCCGACTTCACCGGGCTGCAGCGTGTCGAGCAGCGCGAGCACCGCATCGGTGTCCGTCGTCAGCGGCGACACCACCTCCGGCTGCGCCTCGAACACGATCAGCGCGATCCTCCCCTGCTGCGCCTCCGCGAGCCGCTTCGCGATCGCCTTCGCCGCCGACAACCGCGACGCGCCGACGTCCTCGGCCGACATGCTGTTCGACACATCGATGACCAGCACGCGATTCGCCTCGCGCGCGACGATCGGCACGAGCGTGAAGCCGGAGTACGGCCCCGCGAGCGCGACGACCGCGGCGAGCAATGCGATTCCGAGGAGCCACGGGCGCAGCGCGCGTACGGGATTCGCGATGCCGCGCAGTCGCTCCGTCGCGAAGCGATGCGCGATGCGCGCGCGCACCCGCTCGCGCACGAGGAAGAGCACGAGCGCGAACGGTACGAGCGCGAGGAGCCAGAGGAGTGTCACGCTGCGGAAACTCATGTGCCCTTGTCATCCCGAGCGTGAGCGAGGGACCCGGGCGGGTGGGCGGCGCGATTCGTGACGTTCATCGCAGCCCCTCCCGCCCAGGTCCCTCGCTCACGCTCGGGATGACACCTCCTGAGATCTTCAGCCACACCGTTTCTCCTCCCAGCAGCGCGAGCGCGAAGAGCGCGAGTCCCGCGGCGAGCGGATAGACGTACAACTCGTCGATCTGCTCGCGCTTCGGCGAGCTGAGACGCGTCTTCTCGAGCTGGTCGATGCGATCGAGCACGCTGCTCAGCGCGCGCGCGTCGGTGGCGCGGAAGAACTCGCCCTTCGTCGTCGCAGCGATGCCGGAGAGCGTCTTCTCATCGAGCTCGCCGCGGATGTGCGTGTAGACGGTCTCGATCTGGCCCGTGAACGGATTCTGCCGCTTCACCGGCAGCGGCACCGGACCCTCGCTGCCGACGCCGATCGTATAGACCTTGATCCCGCTGCGCGCCGCGAGCTGCGCGGCGACCATCGGATCGATCGAGCCGGAGTTGTTCACGCCGTCGGTCACGAGAATGATCACGCGGCTGCGCGTCTTCGATGTGCGCAGGCGATTCACCGCCGTCGCGAGCGCGTGACCGATCGCCGTCCCGTTGCCGTTCTCGCCGATCTCCGCCTTGTCGAGGATTCCCTCGGCGATGCGGCGGTCGTACGTGATCGGCACGCGCGTCGCGGCACGGCTGCCGAACGTGACGATGCCGATACGGTCGTCCGCGCGGCGCTTGATGAACTCGCCGATGAGGTCCTTCGCGACGACGAAGCGGTTGCGCGGACGGAAGTCTTCCGCGGCCATGCTGCCCGAGGCGTCGAGGGCGATGACGATGTCGATGCCGAAACGGTCGCTCGCCGCGAGACGCACCACGCGCTGCGGCCGCGCCAGCGCGACGACGACGAGGAGCAACGAGAGCGCCTCGAGTACGAACGGAATGGCCGCCGTGCGCGCGCGCACGCCGCGCGCGGGAGCGACGAGCGAAAACGACGAGAAGCCGAATGCGGCGAAACGCGCGCGGCGATCGCGCCAGACGAGCGCGATGCGCGCGGCGATGAGGAGCGCGAGCAGGAGCCAGAGCGGATCGGCGAAGCGCGTCATCGCCCATCCTTCGGAACGTAGGGGCGGGCTTCAGCCCGCCCTTCGACCGGCTGAAGCCGGTCGCTACGTTCGACGAGTGCCAACGCGCGCATCGCCATCTCGAGCAGGTTCCTCGGCGGCGCGCCCCACGGCGAGAACTTCTCCGCATCGCCCTGACGGAGGATCTCGTCGACCACGCGCTCTTCATCGGCCAGCCGCGGCACGATCTCGCTCGTCGTCAGCTCGCTGCCGAGATGCGTGCGCGTCGCGGCGAGAAACACGCGCGTCGCATCCGCGAGCGCGGCCCAGCGCTGCGGGCGGCGTTCGTCGTCCATCAAAGCGAGGACGGCGCGGCGGAAGCGCTCGTCGGGCGGAATCGCGGGAACGGCTTCGCGGAGCGGTCTGCGCGCGAGCCACCAGACGGCGATCCACGCGAGCGCCGCCACGAGCGCGGCGATGGCGATGGCAATGAAGGGCGCGCGCGGATACGGAGTCGCGGCCGGTGCCGTGAGCGGCGCCGGCTTCAGGTCGTCGTTCTGCTTCAGCACCGAGCGCACCGGAATCACGAGATTGCGGAAGCGCACCTTCCCCGACGTCCCCGTCAGCTCGAACGGCTTCGGCGTGAACGTCCGCACGATGACCGTGCGCCCTTCTTCCGCGAGCACTTCGTACGCCGGCGACGGATCGAGCTTCACCGGCGCCGCGAAGTCGAGCGTAATCCGATCGCCCACCGCCGGCGCGGGCGGCGAGAAGGTCACGGTCACGAGCGCGAGAACTGGAAGGATCATGTCGGGCGTCGGTGGCGGGCGGATCGGTCGCGGAAGAAGCGCAGCAGCGCGCGATCGTACGGAATCGCGGTCGAGACGGCGAGGTGATCGATCTCCACGGCGCGGAAGCGGCGCGCGAGCACGTCTCTTCGCTCTGCGGCGCGTCTGGCGATGTCGGCCCGCTTCAGATCGACGAGACGCGCCTCGCCCGACTCGAGATCGACGAGCCGCGCAAGGCCGCGGTCGGGGAAGCGCTCCTCGCGCGGATCGCCGATCGCGATGGCGATCACGTCGTGCTTGCGGTTGAGGCGGCCGAGCGGGCGCTCGAAGTCGAGATCGAGAAAGTCGGAGAGCACGAGCACGACCGCGCGCTTCACCGCGACGCGCTCGAGAAAACGAACGGCGTCGTCGAGACTCGCATCGCCGCCCGGACCGCGCATCGCCGCGTCGACCGCGGCGCGCACGAGCACCTGCGCATGGGCGCGTCCGCGCCGCGGCGGAATGAACGTCCGCACGCTGTTCGAGAAGAGCAGCAGTCCCGCGCGATCGGAATTCTCGACGGCGGAGAACGCGAACACGGCCGCGAGCTCCGCGGCGATGTCGCACTTGCGCCAGTCGACGGAGCCGAAGGCCATCGAGCCGGAGACGTCGACGGCGATGATCACGGTGAGGTCGCGCTCTTCGATGAACTCCTTCACGTGCGGCACGCCCGTGCGCGCGGTGACGTTCCAGTCGATGGAGCGGATGTCGTCGCCGAACATGTACTCGCGCACCTGCGAGAACTCGATCCCGCGGCCGTGGAAGGCGGAGTGATAGTCGCCCGCGAATCCCGTGCGGATCAGACGCGCGCTGACGAGCTCGAGGTCTCTGACGCGCCTGATGATCGGTTCGCGAAGGTTGGGGGGGTTGCGCCTGAACAGGTTCATGAGCGGCTGCCCGGTTTCCCGGTTTCCCGGTGCGGCTCGGCGGTCCGAGCCGCAGGGCGTTGGCGCCGGCACCCGCGCGGCGCCGCCGGGCAACCGGGAAACCGGGCAACCCTACGGAACGGGAACCGCATTCAGCACCTGATCAATCAACCGGTCCGCCGTCACCTGCTCCGCCGCCGCCTCGAAGCTGAGCACGAGCCGATGCCGCAGGACGTCGTGCGCCACCGCTTTCACATCCTCGGGGACGACATACTCCCGGCCGTCGATGAATGCGTGCGCCTTCGCGACGTGCGCGAGGGCGAGCGTCGCGCGCGGCGAGGCGCCGAAGGAGACGTGCGGCGACGGCTGCCGCGTCGCGGTCGCGAGCTGCACGATGTAGCGGCCGATGCGCTCATCCGTGTGCACGCGCGCGGCGAGATGCGCGACGGCGTGGATCTCGTCGAGCGTCAGCACGCGCGCGACCTGCGGCACGTCCGCGGTCGGATCGAGATACAGCGCGAGCATCCGCAGTTCTTCCTCCGACGTCGGATAGTCGACCTTCAGCTTCATCACGAACCGGTCCACCTGCGCCTCGGGCAGCGCATACGTCCCCTCATGCTCGATCGGATTCTGCGTGGCGATGACGACAAAGGGATCGGGCAGCGGATAGGTCGTGTCACCGATCGTGACCTGCCGCTCCTGCATCGCCTCGAGGAGCGCGCTCTGCACCTTCGCGGGCGCGCGGTTGATCTCGTCGGCGAGCACGAGATTCGCGAAGATCGGCCCGAGGCGCGCGTTGAAGGTGCGGCCGGCGGGATCGAAGATCTGCGTGCCGGTGATGTCGGCGGGAAGCAGGTCGGGCGTGAACTGGATGCGCTTGAACGTCGCATCGATCGCCGCGGCGAGCGTCTTCACCAGCAGCGTCTTCGCGAGCCCGGGCAACCCTTCGACGAGCACGTGCCCGCGGATGAGGATCGCGATCACGAGCCGGTTGACGGTCGCATCCTGCCCGATGACGACACGTCCGACTTCCCGTCGCAGCCTGGCGATGACTTCATGTGCCTGTGCAGTCGTGGTCATTGCGCGCAGTTTAGCTGCTCAGCGGTCGGGCGATGACCACGCGCTCGGCTATTCCTTTGACTTCGGAATGTACGTCACGCCTGAAACGCCCTCGAAGTCAACATCGCTCGTAACGATCTCTGCATCATGAAGCCGGGCCGTGGCAAGAACGATCGCATCGGCCATCGGTAACTTGTACTCGAGGCTGAGGTCAGCGGCGACGAGCGCGAGCTCGTCGTTTAACGGGACGACATGCGTCTTCTGCATCGCGGCCACGGCATCAAGCGCAGCATCTTCACCCAGCAACCGTTTCGAATGTTTGTACACCTCGTACATCACGATTGTCGGGGTAATGACCGATTTCGCCTGGCGGAAGCGCCGTGAATAGTCGTCTGCGAGCGGGCCGTCGGTCAGAAACTCCAGCCATCCGGACGAATCCACCAAAATCATATCCGCCGGTCTTTCTTCTCTCGGTAACCCGTTGTCGGCATGCCGCGCAGGATCCCTCGAAACGCGGAAAGCGGCCGATCAGGAATCAACGTGATCGATCCTCCCTTGCTGATCACTTGCAGTTCCTGCCCGGGTCGAAGGCCGTGCCTTTCTCGAATCTCCTTCGGAATCACAACCTGGTATTTCGGCGAAACGCGAGTTCTTGCCATGTCGTCACCTATCTGCTCTATCGATCGAACCATCGTAATACCTCACCGCAATCAGGCGCAACCTTCTCGCGTTGCCGAATCGAGTCATCGCCATCGAGATCGATCCGGGCCTCGCCGCGCGGCTGCGCGCGAAATTCGGGGAGCGGCTCGAGCTGCGCAACGAAGATGCGACCGTGGGGGAACTGCCGGCGACTCCGTTCCGCGCGGTGGGCAACCTCCCCTACAACGTCGGCACGCCGATCGGATGCTCGTCGCGTAGCGACGTCGTCGCCGTTCGGCGTAGAATCGAGACCGAGGACGTCATGGACTGGCAACGTCACATCACGGCTGACCCGAACGTGTGTCACGGACAAGCGTGCGTGGCCGGAACTCGCATCCTCGTTTCGGTTGTACTCGATAATCTCGCCGCCGGCACTACGGAACGCGAGATTCTCGATAGCTATCCGCGTCTCACGCCGGAAGCGATTCAAGCTTGTATCGCATATGCCGCTGATCTGGCTCGCGAAGAGGTCGTTTGGCTGCCGGCGTGAAGTTCAAGGTCGACGAAAACCTACCCGACGAGCTCTGCCAACTCTTCCACGACGCCGGATGGGATTCCTCGACGATTTGAATTGCGATCGCTCTACCCGACGCCGGCGCGGCAACCCGACTCCACGCGTTAGACTGCGCGCCGCATGCGCCCGAAGAAGAAATGGGGCCAGAACTTTCTCCGCAACCGCGGCGCGGTCGACAAGATCGTCGCTGCGATCGAGGCGCAGCGCGACGAGGTCGTGCTCGAGATCGGGCCCGGTGAAGGGGTGCTCACCGAGAGGCTCCTCGCGTTGCCGAATCGCGTCATTGCGATCGAGATCGATCCTGAACTCGCCGCGCGGCTGCGCGCGAAATTCGGGGAGCGGCTCGAGCTGCGCAACGAAGATGCGACCGTGGGGGAACTGCCGGCGACCCCGTTCCGCGCGGTGGGCAACCTTCCCTACAACGTCGGCACGCCGATCCTGCGGCGCGTGATCGCGGATCCGCACTGCCGCCGCGCGGTGTTCATGCTGCAGAAGGAAGTCGCCGATCGCATCGTGGCCAGGCCGGGCAGCGACCCGTACGGCTATCTCACGCTCTACGTGCAGGCCTTCGCGAGCGCGAAGACGCTGATGACGCTCGAGCCGCGCTCGTTTCATCCGGCGCCCAAAGTGCGCAGCGCGGTGGTCGTGCTCGATCCGCGCGATCCCGGGCTCGCATCATCGCGCGACGACCTTCTCGATCTCGTGAGCACATCGTTCCGCATGCGTCGCAAGAAGCTGATCAACAATCTGATCGGCTGGCGCGGCCTTACACGCAACCAGGCGGCATCGATGATGGAACGCGCGGGAATCAACGCGGACGCACGGGCAGAGACACTGTCGTTGCAGGATTTCGACAGGCTGGCGTTCGTAGCGACGCAGGTGTAAACGTAGCGCCCGGCTTAGCCGGGCGACCGGGCGGGCTGAAGCCCGCTCCTACGTTTTTTACTCGGCGCTCGCGTCGCCAGGCTCGTAACGCCACTCGGTTTCGTGCCGCGCACCCTCGGCGAACCGCACGTCGACGTACTCCTCGAACGCGATGTCGCGATCGAGCACGCCGGTCTCGCGCATGAGGCGCACGATCAGCTCGAAGTCCTTGCGGAGCGGCGTGAGCGGCTGATAGAGCACGCGGTCGAGCGGATTCGTGAGCGCCCACTTCAGCAGGCGCGGATCCTGGCGGAAGTAGAAGCGGCCGACGAAGTCCGCGGCATGCTCGCGGCGCGCGCGCTTGCGCGGCGGATTGTCGAGCCACAGTCCCGAGCGCGCGATGCCGTCGACGAGCACCTGCACCGCCTCGGGGCGCGTATCGATCACATCCTGCCGCACGACGAGCACGCAGGAGATGTAGTCGGGCCAGTACTCGCGCGCGTGAAAGAGAATCCGTCCGAAGCCGGCCATCTCCGCCTGCGACGGATACGGCTCGCCCATCGAGAACGCGTCGATCGCGTTGGCGGCGAGCGCGCCCGCGACGTCCGGCGGCGCCATCTCCACCATCTTCAGATCGCCCGCGCGCATTCCGCTCTTTGCCATCGCGCGAAAGAGGATCAGCCGCTCGTCCGAGTAGCGGCTCGGAATGGCGATGGTCTTCCCCTTCAGATCGGCGAACGACTTCACCGGTCCGTTCTTCTGCACCACCACGGCGCTTCCGTAGCGGTGTCCGAGGTAGACGATTTTGATCGGCACGCCCTGAGCACGCAGGGCAATCGCCATCGGCGCAACCATGAACCCCGCCTGCATCTGATTCGAGAGCAGCGCTTCCTTGATCTCAGGGAAGCCCTGAAACATCCGCGGAATGAACAGATGTCCCGATTTCGAGTACGCGGAGATGTAGTCGGTCACCGGGCACGCGAGGTGTCACGTGACCGGGATGTACGCCACGTTCAACTTGCGCTCGCCCACCGGCAGGCGCTCGTTGAGGAGCACCTTCCAGTCGACGTTCGTCGCCAGGTGAGCCGCGGTGATGACCGCGATCCACGTGGCGACGCCGAGGATGATCTTGCGTTGCGGCGTCATGAGCCTCCTTTCTGTCGGAATTGAAAATTGAAAATTGAAAATTGAAAAAGGAGAAAGTCATCGCGGCTTCGTTTTTCAATTTTCAATTTTCAATTTTCAATTCCAGCTTCCGGATCAGCGTGTCGAGCGACAGTCCGATCAATCCGATCAACAGCATCCCTCCGACCACGAGATCGTAGCGTTTGCCGGCGTTACGCGCGTCGATGATCAGATAGCCGAGTCCCGAGTCGACGGCGATCATCTCCGCCGCGACGAGCACGAGCCAGGCGACGCCGAACGCGAGACGCAGGCCGACGACGATGCGCGGGAGGGTCGCGGGAAAGACGACCTTCGCGATCAGTGCCGGCGTCGAGAGGCCGAAGTTGCGGCCGGCCTGCACGTACATCGGCGGCACGTTGCGCACTCCGTTCATCGTCGCGACCACGATCGGAAAGAACGACGCGAGAAAGATCAGGAAGATCGGCGCGAGGTTGCTGACGCCGAACCAGATCACCGCGAGCGGCATCCACGCCAGCGGCGAGATCGGCCGCAGCATCTGGATGAGCGGATTGACGGCGCGCGCAAGCAGGCTCCACCAGCCGAGAGCGAGACCCACAGGGATGCCGAGAATCGCCGCCGCGGAGTAGCCGCAGGCGACGCGGAAGAGCGAGTCGGCGATGTACGCGCCGAGGTGCGGGAGCTCGCGGAGGCCCCTGAGCACGGCGATGGGCGACGGGAAGATCGTCGTGCGTGTGAGCGCGACGGCGAGATGCCATAGCGCGACGAGCGCGAGCAGCACGAAGGTGCGTTCGAGCAGAACGCAGAACGCAGAGCGCAGAACGAGAACGAAGAAAGGCCATCGGCAGACTTTCTCGATTCTACGTTCTGCGTTCTGCGTTCTGCGTTCATCGCTTCTAACTAAACCTGATGCGCCAGTCCGATCTCCGCGAAGATCTCATCGCGCAACGCGAGGTAGCGCGGATCGCTGAGGTCGCGCGGATGCGGGATGTCGATGTTCACGATGCGCCGCACGCGGCCCGGGCGCGCGCTGAGCACGACCACGCGGTCGGCGAGCTGCACCGACTCCTCGATGTCGTGTGTGACGAAGAGAATCGTCTTCCGCTCCGCCTGCCAGATGCGCAGCAGCTCGCGCCGCATCTGCAGGCGCGTGATCGAGTCGAGCGCGCCGAAGGGCTCGTCGAGATAGAGCACGTCGGGATTCACCGCCAGCGCGCGCGCGACTTCGAGGCGCTGCTTCATCCCGCCGGAGAGCTCGCGCGGATACGACTGCTCGAACCCTGTGAGTCCGACGAGCTGCACGTAGTGCGCGACGCGCGCGCGTTTCTCGGCGGCCGGCTGGCGGAAGAGGCCGAAGGCGATGTTCTCCTCGACCGTGAGCCACGGAAAGACGCCGCGCTCCTGAAAGACGAAGATGCGGCGCGGATCGGGGCCGGTGACCGGCTCGCCGTCGATGCTCACGCTCCCCGCCGCCGGCGCGACGAATCCGCCGGCGATGTTGAGCAGCGTCGACTTGCCGCATCCCGACGGTCCGAGGACGCAGACGAACTCGCCCGCGGCGACCGCGAGATCGATGTCGTCGAGCACGTGTACGCCGCCGAAACGCATGCTGATGTTCTGAAACCGGACCTTCACTCGGCTGCGTACCCCCAGCGAACGGACGGGAGTCGCTCGAGCCGGCGCATCAGAACGTCGAGCGCGACGCCGATCGCGCCGATGAGAATCATTCCTGCCACGACGAGATCGTAACGGTTCCCGGCGTTGCGCGCGTCGATGATCAGGAATCCGAGTCCCGAATTCACGGCGATCATCTCCGCTGCGACGACCACGAGCCAGGCGATGCCGAGGGTGATGCGCATCCCGACGATCAGCTGCGGCAGGATCGCGGGGAGGATCACGCTGCGCAGCAGCTCACGATTCGTGAGTCCGAAGTTGCGGCCGGCGGCGAGATGCACGCCCTCGATGTTGTGCACCGCGTGAATGGTGGTCAGCGTGAGCGGGAGGAACGAGGCCAGGAAGATGAGAAAGACGGCCGCGAGATCGCCGACACCGAACCAGAGAATGGCGATCGGAATCCACGCCAGCGGCGAGATCGGCCGCAGCACCTGCAGGATCGGGTGCAGCGCGCGCTCGCCGCGATGCCACATGCCGAGGAGCATGCCGAGGGGCACGGCGAGCACGAGCGCGGCGAGATAGCCCCACGTCACGCGAAAGAGCGAAGCGACGACGTAGCGGAAGAGCAGGCCCTTCTCCGCGAGCTCCACGATGCCGCGGAGCGCGGCGGCGGGGGAAGGGACGAGCGTGCCGGGGTGCGTGATGATGGCAATGTGCCACGCGGTGAAGGCGATGGCGAAGGCGAGCAGGGGAAGGAGCGCGCGAAGCATCACGGCAAGAGGCGCTGCATCCGCTCACGCGCCTCGTCCGCCCACGGCGACGCGGGATCGAGCTCGAGGTACTGCTGCCATGCTTCGCGCGTGTCCAGCGCGAGCGCGCGATTCCAGGCGGTCAGCGGCGTCTGCTCGATGCTCCACGCGCGCTCGGCGGTCTCGCGCGCTTTGGCGAGATCGGCGTCGCTGCCCATGCGCTTCCCGCGCGCGTGATACGCGGTGGCGAGGTCGCTGAGGATTCGCACGTCGCGCGGCTTCGCGTTCGCGGCTATCGTCAACTTGTTGACCGCCTCGTCGTATTCGCCGAGGAGGAGGTGTGCCACGCCGGCAACATGCGGGTTGCGCGTCTTCTCGAGCGTCTCCGCGGCCGCGGCCTCGAGCGGCAGCGTGTCGAGATCGTCCCGCTCGACACTGCGGTACGTCCCTTTCACCGCGCGATAGGCGAAACTGCCGCTGAGCCGTCCGTCGACGGGTCGCCGCTCCAGCTCCGCGCTCGCGTCGACGAGCGACTGCATCGCGCGGCGATCGCGCACCGGACCGAAGAACACGACCATGACGGCCGCGGCGGTGGCGAGCGATGCCGCGGCGACCGCGAACCGCCGGCCGAATCGCGGGCGCACGACCTCCGCCCCCGGATTCTCCGCGTTGTAATCCCACACCGCGCTCGTCAGCGAATAGCAATCGGCGCATGCGGCCGCGTGCTCGATCACGCGCCGGCGCTGTTCGTCGTCGAGGCGGCCGTCGACGAACGCGGCGACGATCTCATCGCTGAGGCAGTGCGTCATCGTGCCGGGATTGCTCACCGCAGGTCCCTTTCATTGTCTCTGACGTCCGCCCCACCTGTCGGATGAGAGGGACGGAAGCCATGGATTTCCGCGCCGAAGTGCAGGTCCTGATCGCCTCGGCAAAGGAGCGTGCCGATCTCCGCCTTGTCGACGCCTGCTTTCTCCAGCTCGCGACGCATCACGCCGAAAAGCCGCTCCAGACGTTTATAGATCTTCTTCTGCTCGATGTGCAGCCGCTGCGCGATGTCGGGCACCTTCAGCGCCTGCCAGAAGCGCAGTTGCAGGATCAATCGATCCTCGGCATCCAGCGATTCGATGAGCCTGTCGATGGCCGTCGTCACCTCACGCGCCGCGCGCTCGCGATCGCGCGACTCCGCGCGATCACCCGGATCGTTGTCGGTCGCGGCCACTTCCGGCGCGTGCTCGTCGGAGACGAGCATCGGCCGCGGACTCCGCGGCGGCAATCGCAGATAGATCGCGTCGAGCTCCGAAACCGTGTACTGCGAGCCCGCGGGCGTCGTCAGCATCTTCACCGCTTCGTCGAACGTTAAGCGGTCGCGCGTGAGCAGGCGCTCGAGCGTGATCGCTTTGTCGCCGAGGCGCTTCGCTTCGGCGGAAGGGCGCCACTTCCCCCACTGCTCGACGCGGTACTGGTGATAGAGGCGGAGGATGACCGTCGTCAGGTAGGTGGAGAAGGAGCTGCGGCGCTCGAACTTGCGGATGACGGCGTAGTCGTCGTCGAGCATCCGCACGCGCACTTCCTGCGTGAACTCGGCCGCTTCTTCGGGCTTCAGATGATTGCGGCGCGCGACGAACGCAGCAATGCGCTCGATCGTAGCCAGGTGCTCGAGGTAAGTCTGTTCCGGGCTCATCCCACCGCCGACCCGCAAGTTGTGGCGAAATCGAAGGCAGTCTAGCAGGAAGAAGGAACCGGTAATTGTCTAACGTTCCTTGCTGGTCGCCGCGATCTCGTCGACCCGCGAGGGGCTCGACCTGCCGCTTCCGGCTGAGGGGGTCGAGCGCCACGCTCGTGCCGCTCGTCGCTCTTCGCTCCGGCCCGCTGGCTCTCATTGCGGCTCGTCGGCGAATCAGACAGACCTAAGACACACGCCCGCTACGACCTTCCTTCGCGCCGCCACTCGGTTTCAAATTTCTCCAGCAGGCTCAGGTCGGCGAGTCGCACGCCGTCCTTTCCCTCGAGAAAATGCATGAGCGTTCTCACGCGCTTGCGGCAGTCATCCGCATTCTTCGACATGGCAAACGCGCCGTGAACGAACTCGGTTACGAGCGGCGAAGTGGTCATCCACCGTTTCTCATTGAAGTAGTAGTAATCGGGCGGCTGGAATTCAAGCCGCAGTTGGCGCACGAACTCCTCAGCTTGTGCGAGGGTGGATTTCGCGGAGAGGTGGTCGCAAAGTTTGCGGTAGGTTGACCACGGCCACTCAGGCGTATTCGCGACAACGAACTCCTTGACCTCGCGCGTCACCGTACCGGCGATGCGCTCGAGAATACACTCGCGACTCCAGGCATCGGGATACGGGATGGAAATCGCCGCGTCGATACGGCCCGGGCGCGTCAGGGCGGGTTCGATTTGATCGATGTAGTTGGTGCCGAGAATGAAGCAGATTTCCTGACGGCTCGCGGCATCGCGAAGATCCTGCAATCGATTGAGCATCCCCGGAATGACGAGGCGGATGAACGACGGCGGCGCACCGATCTCGCGCAGTCGCAGCAGGTCGTCGATCTCGTCGAATAGGACGGTCACGCCGCGGACACACGACAGGAGACGAAAGATGAAGCGTGCCTCAACGTCGAGTCCGAGCTCACCCCGGCGTGTAAAATCCGCCGGCGTGATTCGTATGAAGCGGGTAGTTCCATCAATGCGCCACATCTCTCTGCCAATGGCGTAAGCCAGCGTCGACTTCGACGAGCCCGGCGGGCCGTGAAGAATGTACGAGTAGTCGGCATTGGGTTCTTCGAGCCTCGCGCGCGCCGCGTTACGCACGAACTGGGTCTGTAGGCGCTCTTCGTGGCGGGCTCCGAGATCGACTGGGTCGACGGAAGGGAGTCCCTTGAGGGTCGGCATTACCGTGAACCGCTCCTCGCAGATCGACCAGAGGCGGTCTTCGATGATGCCCCGGATCACGAGCAGCGCTTTCACAGCCTGGGCCGTCGTGTAGACATCGATTCCAGGCTCTCGCGCCTCGGATGCCCAACCCCAGAGCGCCGGCACATCGGGCACACGCTTCCACCATGCCGGATCCTGCGAAATGATCCGGCCCTCCAGCCAGCCGACGAATCGAAGCAGATATGGGTCGGCGCACAAGATGCTCGGGTGAGGCTTCACCGCTGTCGCCAACAGGAGCACCACATCCGGCGTCGAAGGCCAGACGCCAAGGACGCGTTTCTCGAGAAACACCGGCTGTGTGCTCCACCAGCTTCCGTCATCGCGCGCGACACGCAGCGATAGGCGAATGGCGTCATTCACGAGAGCGCGCTTGATGCGGTCGGTCCGTTCCGCGATAACGATGCCGCTGAGAAGCTCGGTCGCGTCGAAGTCGGTGTCGTTCTTCGCGCTGGCCAGCGCGACTTCGCGGGTCACGCCACGGACACACCACTCAACGTTCGTTTCAATGGCGTCGCCGAGAATGGTATGAACGCGGTCATTGATTGCCGCGAGGCGATTGAAGGTATCGATCATCACGGCGTGCGTAAAGTCGTCGCCGCGCGGCAGCCGGTCGCACACCCCGACGGCGTTTTGTAGCTCACGCAATGCGTCGGCGCAGATCTCGTGCGCCCACTCTGCCGCCTCGTACTGCGCCTTCCAGTCGGGAATCAGCTTGCATGACTCACCGAGCGCTTCGCGACGGCTGCCGGGAGTCGCGAGGAGACCGAGGATGCCCTTCTGCACGATGCTCGTTGCGTGCTCCGCTTTGGCGAGAACGGCAGCGTTCTGATCACGCAGCAGGGCGAAGAGCTCGCGTATCGCCGCACGTACCCTCGGCGCCAGAGGTGCGGTCAGACTATTCGGTCTGAGCGGGCTCGCAATGTTCGTGATCTTGTAGGCTGTGTCGTGAAAGTCCTGCGGCTTGATCGAAATGACAGCGAGCGAGTGCAGAACGCCGGAAAGGCGATCCAGCTCGGATGCGAACTTCCAACGTTCGAATTGATTGCGCCCGCGCGCGTACTTCTCGATGTCCTCCGAGATATCGCGAGCCCGGAGCCAGAGGGAGGCGCGGCTCCTCACGATGCCGTTGAGGTGCAGGATGGGGAAGAGACAGCGCGCCGTGACGGCGACCGTCGGACGCCAGCTGCCCAATGATGCGCCGAGCTCGAACGGGCCATGCAGACGGCGCTTCAATGCCCACAACAATCCGAACAGGGCGAGGAATCCGAGATCGCCATGCGCGGCTTTCTCGCCGGCGCGCACCAGCAGCCAGAATACCTCCGAGGTCGTGACCGGGCTGAGCGTTCCGAACGCCGAATCGTGCAGCGCGTCGAGCATTCCCAGCGGGTCTCGCGATTTCAACGCCGGATGTTCAAGAAAGCTTGCCGGAAGCGCTTCGTGCAGTCGAGCAAGCACGGGATAGAGATCTCTCAACCAAGGGAAGCGGCGCCGTCTGGCCTCCAGACGTTGTACTGCCGACGTCGCGACGGCGTGCACGGCAAGTGATTGCGCCAGCCGCGGCAAGCGTTCATCGATCGTCGTCGGGACCGTCGCGAGCGTTCGGCCTTCCCCGCTGATCGCTCGTTTCGCCGCCTCATCGGCAAGGTGAATGAGCGAGAGTGCCGGCTTTTCGAGCACGCGGTCGAGCCGCCGCAACTCTTCGATCCAGAAGTCGGCGCGCTCGTATTCCGAAGCCGTGCCGGGCACGAAGACTCTGTCGTTCTCCGTCATACTTCAGGTTTCGGAATCGCCGTCGCAACTCCTTCAGCAGATCGCGGAATCGCCGTCCGTAACTCCCTCAGCAGATCGCAGCGGTTACCGTCTAACTGCTGGGTCGTAAGGATCACGTCGGCGAGCTCGGTCGCCCACTTGTGCTTTTGAGCAAGGTCTACGTCGCCGTCCGCCTGAGACAGTTTCTGAAGTAGCTCCGCCTCACGCTTACCGAGAGACTCGAATAGCTTGAGGGCCTCGTTGTATTGCTTGTACGCGTCGGTCATGGTGGCACCTCTCTATGATGGACTGCCATCCGGCCTTTTTTCCCCTATCCCGCCGGCCACGCACGCGGCTTGCACCGTCCGGCAAGCGTATATCGGGACATCGAACGCAACGACTGGGCTCGCTTCTTCGAGTCGTTCACCATGCAGCACGATCAGTGGCTCGTGAGCGTCGACGGCGAGGCCCAGGCGATGCCGCTCGAAGGGATCGTCGCCCGCAACGGCCACATCGTCGTTCACCTCGGGCGCGACATCAGCCATCACCGCCTCATCACCATCGACGCCGTGCGCGTGCGCATCGAGCAGGAAGGCGGCGTCGACAAAGGCCTCGACATCGAGTCGAGCCACGGCCACACGACCCGCCTTCGCTTCCGCTCGCCGATGCCGCCCGAGCTCGTGGACGGGATCGCATGAACGTCGAGCGCATTCGCAGCGTGATGCACCCCGTCGCCGGCGACTCGGGCGACTACGACGCGCTGCTGGAGATGATCGGCGACGCGACGATCGTTTGCATCGGCGAGGCGTCGCATGGCACCCACGAGTTCTCCCGCGAGCGCGCGAAGATCACGCAGCGGCTGATCGAGGAGAAAGGATTCAACACGGTGGCCGTGGAGGCCGACTGGCCCGACGCGTATCGCGTCAACCGCTACGTGCGGGCGATGAGCGAGGACGCCGACGCGACCGAGGCGCTGGAGGGATTCAAGGCTTCGATCACTTCGGCGACGAGGCGCAGTCGTACGGCTACGCGGCGTCGCTGGGAGTCGGGCAGACCTGCCAGGACGAAGTGGTCAATCAGTTGACCGAGCTGCGGCGCCGGGCGGCGGATCTGTCGAAGCGCAACGCGGGCACATTCCGCCGGACGAGTTCTTCTACGCGGAACAGAACGCGCGGCTCGTGCGGAATGCGGAGGAGTACTACCGGTCGATGTTCGCCGGCCGCGTGTCGTCGTGGAATCTGCGCGACAGGCACATGGCGGAGACGCTCGATGCGCTCGCGAGGCCCCATTCTCCGCCCAGCGCAACGACTGGCTCCACGGCTCGATCCTCGGCGAGGAATGCCTCGCGCTGCGCTGGCTCACCGGCGGCGCGGACGATCGGTTGCTGATCGTGAATACCGGCGCCGCTCTGCACTACGACCCCGTCGCGGAGCCCCTGCTCGCGCCGCCCGCGGGATTCGCGCGGTGGGAGGCGCAGTGGTGCAGCGAGGCGATGACGTTCGAGGAGTGGACGATCGCGGCGGATGCGGCGATCGTTCTGAGGCCGGCGCGTAACGAGGGCACTTCACTTGCACAGATGCGGCTGTGAGGAGCCCGACCATGCGCAAGATCCAATCGACATTCGCGGCGCTGACCGTCGCGCTGCTGTGCATTGCATGCAGCACGAATCCGGCGACGGGAAAGCGCGAGTTCAACATCGTTTCCGAAGGACAGGAAGTCGCGATGGGGCGGCAGACCCATCCGCAGATCATTCGCGAGTTCGGCGTCTACGACGAGAAGCCGGAGCTGAACCGGCTCGTCGACCGCATCGGCAAAGAGATCGCCGCGAAATCGGAACGGCCGACTCTGCCGTGGACGTTCACGGTGCTCGACACGCCGATGGTCAACGCGATGGCGTTGCCCGGCGGATACATCTACATCACGCGAGGCATGCTCGAGCGGGTCAATTCCGAGGATGAGCTCGCGGGCGTGATCGGCCACGAGATCGCGCATGTGACCGCGCGCCACGCCGCGCAGCAGATCTCGCGCTCGCAGCTCGCGCAGGTCGGACTCGTTCTCGGCGCGGTGATCGCCGGACCGCAGGCCATCGAGCAGTATGGGCAGCTCGCCGAGCTCGGCCTCGGACTGCTCTTCCAGCGCTACTCGCGAGGACAGGAGACGCAGGCCGATCTCCTCGGCACCGGCTACATGGCGGAGGCGCGGTTCAATCCGATCGGCGCGGAGCGGATGCTGATGACGCTGCAGCGGCTCGACAAGAATCCGGCCTCGGGACTCGACCGCTACTTCATGTCGCATCCCGATCCCGCGAAACGCGTGCGCGAGGTGCGGCAGAAGGTCGCGGAGATCGGCGGCATGACTTCGGCGGGTACCTTCGATCCGCCCGATCGCACCTCGTTCGTGCGCATGCTCGACGGCATCATCACCGCGAACAGCACCGAGCACATGGTCATCAAGGACGGCACGATCTACGACCGCGGGCACGGACTCGTGATCCGAGCGCCGCAGGGATGGACGGCGACCACGCAGCCGGGCGTGCTCTTCGCGATGCAGCCGCGCGGCCAGAAGAATCCGTCGTCGTACTTCGTCGCGCAGGAAATCGATCTGAACGAGCTGCAGGGACGCACGGTCGAAGACGCGGTACGTCTGCGCCTGCAGCAGATGGGTCTGAGCTTCGCCGGCTCGCGGCGCGCGAGCGCGGCGACGGGACAGGATTTCGTGGTCGATGTGTGGCAGGGACAGACGCAGGCCGGCGTGGTGGGCGTGGAGACGACGCAGTTCCGCCACGGCGATCACGTCGCGGTGTTTCTCTTCGTCTCGCCGAGCGTGAACAGCCGCAACAGCCCCCTCGCTACGGTGTTGCGCAATATCGAAGTGAGCCACTCGCGCGCGAACTCGGTCGAGCCTCCGCGCATGCACGTCGGCACGGTGCGGCAGGGCGATACCTGGAACACGCTCGCCCGCCGCGCGACCGGCAACTCGAACGACGCGGAAGCCATCGCCAACATCAACGGCTTCGATCTCAACACGCGGCCGGCCGCGGGCATGACGGTGAAACTCCCGGAGGACGTGGCGCGCGATGAATGACCCCCAGTCCCCTCTCCCCGCCCCGCGGGGAGAGGGTGGCGCGCAGCGCCGGGTGAGGGGCGTCCCCTCACCCTGACAGCCCCTCACCCTGACAGCCCCTCACCCTAACCCTCTCCCCGCACGCGGGGAGAGGGGACTGATGCGCTACGTTTTCGTCACCTTCTCCAACTTCACCAGAAATTCGCGCACCAACCCGTAGTACGTCCGCCCATTCGAGTCCGCCGCGTTGACGCGCGAGCGATTCGTGTCGGCGGACCTGCCACGGATTGACCGTCTCGTTCGTGCAGTAGCTCGACACGATCGACTGCACGACGACATTCTGTTCGTTGCGCACGAGCGTGCCGGTGAGCTGGCCGCACGACTCCCAGCGCCCCTGGCGGAAATCAGCGGTGAGGTAGTCGATCTGCACGCGAAGCTGCAGGGGCGCGCTCGCGACGACGATCACGCCGGCGCGCGTGAGCTCGCGCTCGAGATCGTCGAAGAGGATGCGCGTGAGGTCCGTCTCGTTCCGGTGGTATTCGAACACGCTGAGCGAGACTTCCTGTCCCTGCAGCGAGGCGAGATGCACGGCCGGGAAAATCTCGGTACGCACCGGAACGCGATCCTTGTAGCTCGCGCACGACATCAGAAGAGGAAGAACGAGGGCAACGGCGAACGATCGTTTCATCGGAAGCACTCCTTGCCGGGCCCCAACTGCAACGGCAGTACCGCAGCGCTCGCTCGCAGTTTCAACGACTTAGCGCGGGACGCGCATCGCACGTGTCCTGCTTCGCTGGCAGCGCTGTCCTACGCAGGCCCCACATGCCAGCAGACGCCGGCGAGATCGATGAAATGGACCTCGCGGCCCCACGGGAAGTCCGCCGGCTGCTCGATGCGAAACCGCTCATACTTTTTGTCGAGCTGTTTCGCAGCGACCGCGTCGTACCACGCGTCGAGATCGGCGACGTCGATGCGGATCATCAGGTTGCCCGCGAAGTGCGCGTCGTCGAACCGCTGCAGGATGAAGCGCGCCTCGCCGTTGCGAAAACCGGCGTAGCCGTCGCTCTCCCACTCCTCCTCGAATCCGAGATCGGCGAAAAGGCGCCGGCTGGCGTCGTAATCCTTTCCGCTGGGAACGAACGGGAGCAGCGCGAGCGCGCGTAGGGACGTCACTCTCTCTTCGCGGTGACCGTCATGGTCTTCCAGCCGCACGCCGTCAGCACGTCGGTCCTGCCGCTCCACGAGCCATTCGTTTCCGCGAGAGCTCCCCTCACCGCTTCTTTGGCGTACGGCGCAGTGAGCCGGAAGTAGATGAGCGAGCCGTCGAAGACCGCTTCGATCGTGGAGTCCGGGCGTTGCGCGAATCCGAAGACTCCGTCGCGGGCGAATCTCCATCGCTCCGCGGCTGCATCGATGCAATCCGCCTGCATCTGCATCCGCAGCGCGGTCTCCGGCATCGTCCGATGCGCCGCCCTGGTGCGGCTGGGAAGGCGTAGCGGCGTGTGAACCGGCGTGAAATCCTCGGCACCATAGAAGAGACGCGGCCGTGGATACACCTCGCCCCAGATGAGCGTGCCCATCACATAGAGATCGGTGACACCCGTGCTGCGGAAGTCTCCCGGGCGGATATCGAGCAGCCAGTACTCGGTCCGCGTGCGCGACACTTCCCGCACCGCGGATCGCTCGTACGAGAACACGACGATGTCGCCCTCTCCGGTTCCGGCTGCAATCTGGAGCTGATCCGCACGGGTGAAGTGGCCGAGGGCGAGATTGCGAGGCTGATTCATGTGGTCGACGTCGAGGAGATCGGAAAGACCGGCCGGCAGCTCGGCCTTGCGATGTTGTGCGATCGCGGCTCTGGTCGTGCGCGGGAACCTGCCGTGGCCGTCGCCGAAGAAGACGCGGATGCCGCGGAATGCGGGGAGGATGATGTCGAGATTCGAGTCGCCGTCGATGTCGCCCAGCCTCGCGGACCACCAACCGAACTCCATGTTCATCGGCAGGTAGCGATTGTCGACGGCAAACGTCCCGCCGCCGGTTCCGCGGAGGATCACGAGATCCTCGTTACAGCGAATCACGAGATCGGGCAAGCCGTCGCCATCGAGGTCGCCGGAGAGCACGCGATGATCGGGAACGATCTGCACCGCCTTCGCGATCCGGAACGGCGCCAGAGGCTCGAACGTCCCGTCACCGAGCGAGCGCAGGACATGGACGTCCGTCGCGGCGCTGCGGAACCCGTCGGGAGGAACCTCGACCATCACGAGAAAATCGTGCCTGCCGTCGCCATCCACGTCCGCGATGTAAGGACGGTGTCCCTTCGAGATCGGAATCGCGGTCGAATAGCGGCGCGATGCATCCGCGAGGTACAGCGTGTAGCCGGGTCCGTCTCCGAGGGGCGGCTGCGGAAGCTGCGGCGGGAAGATCTGAACCGAGCCGGCGGTGAGAAGATCGAGACGATGATCTCCATTCGCGTCGAGCACACCCACGACCTTCTCGCCCACGGGTAGTCCGAGGTCATGCTGGGCGATCAGTGAGGCTCCGTCGTTGAGGATGACGTTCCGCTCCTGAATCAGGTCGTCCAGCCCATCGCCATTGAAGTCGGCGACGATCGGAAACGGCTCACCGGAGCGAACGATGAAGCCGGGTTCGAGTTGAGCGAACGCGGCGGACGCGAGCGAGAGGGTGAGAATGGATACTGCTGCGAGTCTCATTGGGTTTCACCTCCATCGATTTCCGCGCCAACACCAGGACGCATGATACGCCCGGTCAGCATCCAACGTCACCCATCTGCGAGCTTGCTTACACCTTGAGCTACACACATGTCTGTGTAAGAATGACGCGGTGCCGACCAATTTAGCCATCGATGACCGCCTGCTGGAGGAGGCTCAGCGAATCGGAGGCCAGCGAACCAAGAAGGCGACCGTCACGGAGGCGCTGGAGGAGTACATCCGGCATCGGAAGCAGGCGAAGATTCTCGAACTGTTCGGAACCGTCGAGTTCGATCCGAAGTACGACTATAAGAAGCAGCGCCGCCAGCGATGAAGGTCCTGGTCGATACACCGATCTGGTCCGTGGCGCTGCGCCGCAGGAGCCGTCCCGAGAACGAAGCAACAAAGTCCGAGCTCGCGTCGCTGATCGAAGATGGACGTGTTGCGATCATCGGACCGATTCGGCAGGAGCTCTTGTCGGGAATCAAGGAACGCGCGCATTTTGACCGGCTGCGCGACCATCTGCGTGCGTTCGTGGACACGGAGATGACGGCCGAGGATTACGAGGAGGCCGCAGCGTTTTTCAATCGCTGCCGAGCCAAAGGACTCCAGGGGTCGAACACCGATTTCCTGATCTGCGCGATCGCGGCGCGCAACGACTTTTCGATTTTTTCCACCGACGAGGATTTCACGCACTTCGCCAGGGTTCTGCCCATCACGCTCCACGACATCGCCAAGTGACGTAATGTTGCCTGGTGAACGACGTCGATAGGGCGACCAGCGCGCAGAGATCGTGGCGACGACTCCATTACGATTCACGCGATGGAAATCACGTGTCCACCGTCTGCCTCGTCGTGCAGGAACGGGTGTTATCATATTTGCTGCCGTCCATCTCTATCGAACGAGGACCCCCAATGCGCGTCAGGATGCTGGCCGTAACTGCGATCGTGATGATCGCCGCGGTTGTCGAAGCAGGACTTTCGAAAGCGGCTCAGGAGTGGCGCCGCGGTCCCGAGAAGTTTCTCATGTCCAATGAAGAGGAGAAGGCGTGGAAGTCGGTGACTTCGGACGCCGATGCGGCCGCGTTCATCGATCTCTTCTGGGCGCGCCGCGATCCGACGCCCGGCACGCCTCGCAACGAGATGCGTGAGGAGTTCCTCGTGCGCGTCCGCTATTCCGACGCGTCCTTCGCCGAGAAGAGGCGCGGTGCCCTCACTGATCGCGGTCAGGTCTACATCGTCCTCGGTCCGCCCGAGAAAGGCACACGCCAGACGATGTCCATTGCCGGTCCCGCGGGCTTCTCGAGCTCGGCGGGCGCGCGCTCAGCCGACAGCCTCGTCTGGACGTGGACGCGCGAGGAAGCCATCGCCCTCGGGGTTCCGAAGCTCTACGCCTATTTCAATCAGCTCATTGGCAGCGACACGTATGTTCGCGACACGAAGAACGCCGTATTCTCGAACGTCTCGTCGGCCGCGATCCGCAGGTACATCGTGGACGCCGAAATGACGGCCGCGCCCGAATGGGCGGCGCGCGTCAGCAAGGAGATCTTCTCGGCTGCGCCGGCGGCGCGAGGCGACGTGACGGCCGTGGGACGAATCGGGCGCGTTGTACTTCTGCACGATCTCAACGTTCTCAACCTCGACGCCGCGACCGATCCCCTCGCGCCGCTGCATCCGGCAACCGAGTTCGCCACGGGAGGCGATCTCGCGTTTGTGCTCGAATATTGCGGAAGTCAGGGCTCGCTGAAGCTCGAAGCGAAGATCAACAACATGGCGGCCGCGTCAGAGGTCGAGCCGGCGCCGATGAGAGCCGTTGCGGGATGCGGCGCGGTCCCTGGCATGCTCTCATTGTCAGGTCTCAAGAGCGGCTCGTATGAGCTCGAGATCGCGACCATCGAGCCGAACGGCGCGCGCCTGACGACCAGGCAGCGCTTCGTGGTGAAATAGAAACGTGCGCTCGCGGCGTGGCGTGATGCGATCGACCGCGGCGATGCCCGTCTACTGCTTTCGCAGTTGAAAGGCTCGGCGCAGGAGCGCCTTCGTTCGATTCTCGCGCCACCAACGGCCTTCACGCTCGACGTGCTTGTCAGCACGAGGCGTGAAGAAGACGGCAATCCGCTCGTTCAAGACCGCGCCCGAAGCTTGCGGAGCACTTCTTCTGCCGGAATCAACTCCCCTCGATCAGCTTCGGCCAGGGACTCGAGAAGTTCCGCCTCGGCGACAGGATCAAGCTCGAAAGTCTCGTCGGCTTCGCGCGACAAGATCGTTAGAAGTGCTCCATCGGGAAGCGGTTCACCTTCCACGACAATCTCCCCGGAGATCACTCTACCTGGCGTGATGCGCATGGTCGCGATTCTAACCCGAACTCGGGGCTCTCTTGTCCCAATGCCGGGAAAAAGGCAAGGTTCTTGTCGAGGGGACCACGAATCTGCTCCTTCTCTTGCCGGCTCGGCCGGCGGGCCACGGAGCAGCGGCTCGTCAGGTGCCAGCAGGAGTTAGGCCGCGTCGGTTTGCGGCGTCAGTAGCCTCGCGCAAGGTTTCTGGCGCGATGTCAGCGCCATTAGGCCAACAAATGGTCCCGCCAGCGACAAAAAACCGCTTAAATTCACGCTTGTTCACGAGAGGCTTGAATATCTCGCCTCGCAACCAACGAGAGAAATCCACCGTCTTCTCCGCGCCGTCGTTGAAACGAAGGCGGATACAATATTCACGAACGTAATTTGCGTGGACAACGCGGATTGGCTGTTTAGGCATCGTTACTCCAACGGGGCGATCTGTACCAGTGCTTTGAAACCCTTGGCTCGTCTCCAATTCATTTCCAGTTCGAACCGGTGCAATTGAGCCCACTCCTTGATGAGCTTCCGAGCGCGAGGCGAGCTTATTTCCCCTTCGAGAATCTTGCCGTCGAAAGCTACCAGCGCGTCTTGCCCGTGATGCTCCGCGTGAAAGTGCGGCGGCGCGTGATCGTCGAAGAACATACGTATGATGATACCGAAGAAGGTCGAGATGATGGGCACGTTCAGGATCGTAGCAGATCGCCGGCTGCGAAAGACTCGGGACTGGCTCAGGTCCGGCCTCGTCCGCGATGGCAGTCCGACTCGCAAAAGTGGCACACGCAGAGACACTTGCGGATCGCTCGCTGCATGATGGTACGTTCCCGAGGAACGACTACCGCTCTTGCGGCATCGCTCACGCGCAGCACATTCGTTCCAGAAAAGCGCGCGTTACGCAGCCTCCCAGAACGCCGGCGGCACGGCGGCGGCGGTGCGAGGGACCGGCTGCACGCCGAATCGCGCAAGCTCCGCGAGAACCGCCTCCATCGCCGCGGGGATTGCATTGCGCACTTCGGGGGTGAGGCCGAACTGTTGCAGCGACGCGGGGATCACGCCGATCAGCTTTACCTCGCGCGGGGCGTCGGGGAGCAGTTCGAGCGTCAGCAGTGTCTCCTTGAGCGACGGGTCGTGGGGGCTGATGCGCAGCGACGGGGGGTGTTTGAGGATCTCGGCGCGTGTGTAGGTGCGGATCTCGCCGGGTGTGCCTTTCGCGGACACGGCGTCGACGAAGAGGACGATGTCGGTGCCGGCGAGGCGGCCGGCGAGATCCAGGGACGGCGTTCCCAGGTCCTCGAGGATTACGTTTGGGGGGAATTCGTACAGTGCCTCGAGGTGGCGCACGACGGTGGGGCCGATAGCGTCGTCTCCGATGAGGACGTTGCCGATTCCGTAGATTGCGATGGATGGCATGAATGGGCCCCTCACCCGGCGCTGCGCGCCCCCCTCTCCCCGCAGGGCGGGGAGAGGGGGATTGACTGGGATTAAAGTACTTTTACCGTGTTTACTTCGGTGCCGTCGGGATCGAACGTGTGGACTGCACAGCTCATGCAGGGATCGAAGGAGTGCACGGTGCGGATCACTTCGAGCGGATGGTTTGCATCGGCGACCGGATTGCGGAGCAGCGAGGCCTCATACGGGCCGGGATTTCCCTTTGCGTCTCTGGGGCTCGCGTTCCAGGTCGTCGGTACGACGGCCTGGTAGTTTTTGATCTTCTGGTCTTCGATGACGACCCAGTGCGAGAGCGCGCCGCGCGGGGCTTCGTGGAATCCCATTCCTTCCACGGTGTCCTTCGGCCAGGCCGGCACATTGAACGTCTTCGTGTCACCCTTTGTGATGTTGTCGACGAGCAGCTGCCAGTGTTTGATGGCGAGCTCCGACAATACCGCGCAGCGGATTGCGCGCGCGGCGTGGCGTCCGAGGGTCGAGTGCAGTACTTCGGGACCGACCTTCTTGCCCGAGATCGCGGCGACCGTTTCCAGAGCCTTCACCGCCCACTTCGTCGTCAACGGATCGCCGGCCGCGAATGCGGCGAGCACATTCGCCAGCGGACCGACCTGCATCGGCTTTCCGTCGAAGCGCGGCGCCTTGACCCACGAGTATTTGCCGTCGTCCTGGAAGTCGGTGAATTCCGGCTCGGTCTCCCCTTTCCACGGATGCAGCGGCTCCGAGCCTTTGTAATACGCCCGCGAAGTCTCCTCGGTCACTCCCTTGCGGAAGAATTCGTCGTGCGGACCCGCAATCGGCCTGTACGTCTTCAGATCGCCATTGAAGATCACGCCGCCCGGGAAATCGAATTTCGTGTTCTTCGTGTCGAGCGGCAGGTCGGGAACGGAGAGGTAATTCGTCACGCCCGAGCCATAGCCGAACCATTCCGGATAGAACGACGCGACCGCGCAGACGTCATTGAAATAGACCTCCTGCACGAACGGGATCACTTTATTGAGCAGGGCCTTGATCTGATAGAGCTTGTCGAGATTGAGCGTCGCCTCGCTGTTGAAGTTGATGGCGTTGGCCACGCCGCCCGGCGTGAGGTTCTGGATGTGCGGCGTCTTGCCGCCGAGCATCGCCACGACCTGGTTCGCATAGCGCTGATATTCGAGGGCCTGCAGATAGTGGCTGGTGGCGAGGAGGTTCACGTCCGGCGGCAGTTTCATCGCCGGATGGCCCCAATAGCCGTGCGCGAACGGCCCGAGCTGGCCGCTCTGCACGAGCGCGAGGATCTTCGCCTGCACGGCCGCCATCTGTTTCGACGAGTTGCCGGTCCAGTTGGAGAGACTTTCGCCGAGGGACGACGCCTTCTTCGGATCCGCCTGCGGAATCGTGGTGACGTCGACCCAGTCGAGCGCGCTGAGCTGGTAGAAGTGCACGATGTGATCGTGCAGCGCGTGCGCAATCATGATGAGATTGCGGATGTACTGCGCATTGAGCGGCACCTCGAGGCTCAACGCGTTTTCCACCGCGCGCACGGACGCCAGCGCGTGCACGGTCGTGCAGACGCCGCAGAAACGCTGCGTGAACGCCCACGCGTCACGCGGATCGCGGCCGAGGAGAATCTTCTCGATGCCGCGCCACATCGTCGACGATGCCCACGCCTTCTGCACCGCGCCGCCGTCGATTTCGACGTCGATGCGCAGATGCCCTTCGATTCGGGTGATCGGATCAATCGTGATGCGCCTGGACATTCTGTTCTCCTGACAAAATCGGGAAGTTCTTGACGACCGCGACGTAGATGGCCAGCTCCAGTGCCACGAGTCCGATGGTGATCAGTTGCTCGGAGACCGACGGGAAGTAGTGCCAGCCCGGCCCCGGATCGAACGCGACCAGGAAGGTGTCGAAGCGATAGAGGGCTCCCGCGAGCGCGACGAGCATTGCCGCGCGCAGCAGGCTGCCGAGCGAGGCGTTGTTTTTCTTCGTCAGCAGAATCACGAACGGCACGACGAAGAGAAGCGTCTCGGCCCAGAAGAGTGCGGAGTAGAGATTGAAGCGCGCGAGGAGCGGGAGGCGGCCCTTGATCGCGAGATCGATGAAACGGAGCGCGACGAAGAGCAGCGTGCCCCACGCGGCGAAGGTGCCGAGGCGGTTGAGGATGCGCATCGCCGGCTTGCGGCCGAAGGCGATCGCGGAGAACGACGACTCGATGACCACGATCGCATAGCCCATCGCCAGACAGGTGACGAGATAGAAGAGCGGGAGGAACGCGGTGCTCCAGAGACCATGCAGGCGCGGGCCGGCGAGCAGCATCAGCGAGCCGAGCGACGACTGATGCATCGTCGGCAGGAGCAGGCCGAGGGCGAGGATCCAGATCAGCGCCTTGTCGAAGACCGGGAGCGCCTTCCGCGCGAACGCACGCAGACGCGGCCACTCCGCGTCGTCCTTAAACTTCTCGAGGAACGCGGGGGTGAGCTCGATCCACAGCACGACGGTGTAGGCCATGATGCAGAGCGCGACTTCGAGCAGGACGGAGTTGAGGTTCCACGTCCAGAACTTGATCGGCAGTTTCCACGCGAGCCAGGGGCGGCCGACGTCGATCATCACGGAGAGGCCGGCGATCGAGTAGCCGAGGGCGCTCGTGAGCACCGCCGGCCGCACGAGCGGGTGGTACTTGCCTTTGTTGAAGATGTAGACGAGGAGCGCGAGCGCGTAGCCGCCGCACGCGAGCGCGGTGCCGGTGACGACGTCGAAGGCGATCCAGAGTCCCCACGGGTAGCCGTCCGACAACGCGGTGGATGCGCCGAGGCCGACGACGAAGCGCCAGATGATGAGGGCGATGGCGACGGCGGCGAAGAAGAGGAGGATGTTGAAGGAGACGCCCCTCACCCTAACCCTCTCCCCGCTGACGCGGGGAGAGGGGACTGGGACTGATTGATCGGTGTAGGTCGTCATTGGTCGTCCCTCTTCCGGTTGCGGAACATCACCGCGCCGAGCAGGCCGTAGAGCGCGAGCGGCGCGACGAAGCCTTTGTAGATGCCGTGCTGCACGGTCTGCTGCGTCTCCGGCACGGACGCGTCATCGCTGAAGCGGAAGCCGAGCTTCTCGAACTCGAGGTGGGAGAGATAGAGGACCTGCGTTCCGCCGAGCTCCGTTTCGCCGTAGACCTTCGGGACGTACAGATCCTTGTTCTCGTCGATGCGCTGATGCGCGATCTGCAGCAGCTCTTCGCGCTTGCCGAAGATGACCGCACCGCGCGGGCAGGCATCGACGCACGCCGGGAGCTTGCCTTCCGCGAGCAGGTCGCGGCACAGCTCGCACTTCACGATGCGCGGCGAGGTCTTGCTCCACTGGAACTTCGGTACGCCGAACGGACAAGCGACCTGGCAGTAGCGGCAGCCGATGCATTTGTTGTTGTCCCAGCTGACGATGCCGAACTCGCGCTTGCCGAGCGCGCCCATCATGCAGGCGCCGACGCACGCGGGATCGATGCAGTGCATGCACTGCTTTTTCACGTACGCAGTTTCATCGCCGTCCTTGACGAGCTGGATGACGTTCCTCGTCGACTCGTTGAGGCCTTCCGGCGCGTCGTAGAGACCGCCGCCGTAGCCGTCGATGTCCGCGGGGAGATCCCCCGCTTCCTTGCACTTGACGACGCAGGCCTTGCAGCCGACGCATTTCGTGGCGTCGTACAGCAGGCCGACTGCATCGTCCGGTGCTTTCTTTCGTTCGCGAGCGAGGGCAGGCGTCGATACGACGGTCATCGTCGCCGCGGCTGCAATGCCCTTCAGCAGACTTCGCCGATCGGTCTCCATCGCCTACTCCTTTGTCTCGGTGTCGGTGATGTGGTCGAGCTTCTTCGAGGCGAGGAGTCCCGCGCCGACGAGTGCACCGCCGACGATGCCGGCGAGTCCCGTGGCGAGCGGGCTGATGCCCTTCCCTTCCGCGTAGACGGCCGGGTAGGTGTCCGGACCCATGGGCCGTTTGATCGGCACGGTCTCGTGCAGCGCAAGCGTGTAGCCGACGCCCGCCTCGGTGCATCCGAAGCACGGCGCTCCGATGCCGATCGGCCACGCGTCGACGACATCGTTGAAGTGGCGCGTCGAGCAGGGCGCGTGAGTGACGGGGCCTTTGCATCCGAGCTGGTACAAGCACCAGCCCTGGCGATGGTTGCTGTCGCCGAACTGCTTCGCGAAGCGTCCCGCATCGAAGTGCGGGCGGCGCGGGCAGTGATCGTGGATCACGCGGTCGTACGCGAACTTCGGCCGTTTCAGCTCGTCGAGCTCGGGGAGCGTGCCGGTCTTCGCGTACTGGAGCACGGTGCCGAGGAGGACGTACGGATTCGGAGGGCATCCGGGGATGTTGACGACCGGCCTGGTCTTGATGACCTGATCGACGCCGACGGCGCCGGTGGGATTGATGCCGGTTGACTGCACGCCGCCCCACGAGGCGCAGGAGCCGATCGAGATGACGGCCGCCGCGTGCGCGGCGACGTCGCGGACGCGATCGACGCCCCACTGGTTCGCGATCTTGAGGTATTTGCCGTTGTCCTTGAGCGGGATCGAGCCTTCGACGACGAGCACGAATTTGCCGTCGTTCTGCTTCATCGCGTCACGGAGCGCGGCTTCGGCGTCGTGTCCCGAGGCGGCCATCACGGTCTCGTGATAGTCGAGGGAGATCACGTCGAAGAGGAGCGTCGCGAGATCGGGGGCGACGGGGCGCAGGAGGGTTTCCGTGCATCCGGTGCATTCCTGCATGTGCAGCCAGATGATCGACGGTCTCCGCGCCGAGCCGACCTCGGCGGCCACCGCTTCGACGTCCAGGAAATTGGTGATGGCCAGGCCGAACGGCGCGGCGACCATGAGTTTGCCGCAAAACGTGACAAAGTCGCGGCGGCTGACTCCGGACCGTTCGAGATATGCAGCAATGGTATCCATGCGCTCTCCTCGTTTTCGCACGACTGTAGAGGCGTGCGCGAGAGGGCGCGGTCGTGAGCATCACCGGTGCGACACGGTGTCTCTTACGAGGCCGTGTGACTAAAGTCACTCCGATACTCATGCGATGAGTCGTTTCGAGCAGCTCCAGTCCCGCACGAGCGTCGATGTTCGTCGACGTTCTGCTGCGCACGGTGGCGTTCAGTCCCCTCGCCCCGCTTCAGCGGGGAGAGGGTGGCGCGCAGCGCCGGGTGAGGGGCCCCTCACCCTGGCCCTCTCCCCGCGCGGCGGGGAGAGGGGACTGGGGCGGTGATCACCGGAAGGTGTCGCAGTCGGCGATCCGGCCGGAGCGGAATCCCCGCTCGAACCATTCCTGACGCTGCTCCGACGATCCGTGCGTGAATGACTCGGGATTCACGCCGCGGCCGGACATCTTCTGCAACCGATCGTCGCCCACCGCCGCCGCCGCGGCGAGGCCTTCGCTCACTTCGCCAGGCTCGAGGATGTTGCGTTGCGCGGTCGAGTGTCCCCAGACGCCGGCGTAGCAGTCGGCCTGTAGCTCGAGACGCACGGAATCCTCGTTCGAGCGCGGGCGAGAGACGCCGGTGATGTTCTGGACGTGATGTCCGATCTCGTGCGCGAGGACGTAGGCCTGCGCGAAGTCGCCGGGCGCGCCGAAGCGGCGATCGAGCTCGTCGAAGAACGAGAGGTCGATGTACACGCGCTCGTCCGGAGGACAGTAGAACGGGCCCGATGCGGCTTGTCCCCTTCCGCATTGCGTCTGCGTGAGATCGCGGAAGAGGACGAGCTTCGCGCGGCGGTACTGGCTCCCCTGCTCTTCGAAGATGCGCGTCCAGGTGTTCTGCGCGTCGTCGAGGACGAACGAGACGAACTCGACCATCTTCGCCTCCTCGGGCGTCTGCTGCACCGGCGCGGTCGAGTCCACGGGCGCCTGTTGCACCCCGCCGGAGCCGTCGAAGAGCGCGAAGAAGTTCCTGCCGGTGAGCAGACTCAGGACGAGAAGAAGGATCGCGCCGCCGCATCCGATCGTCGGTCCGCGTCCGAAGCCAAATCCACCGCCGCCGCCACGGCGATCGACGATGTCGGTGCTGATTCCACCGGGTGTCCAGCGCATGCGCAGCGGATGAGCACGACTCGGGCCAGAATCAAGGAGGGCGGACGTCCCGTCCGCCGTTCGGGGCGGACGAGACGTCCGCCCTCCTGGAGCGCCGCGGCGGCGCGGCGCCGATCGGAGATCGGCGGACCGGCCGGCTGAAAGCCGGCGTTCCGATCGTACGCCGTGCAGATGTTTCCGCTCGGGGGCGAAAGAGTAGCGCGGCCTTCCAGGCCGCCGTATCGCTGGCTTCCAGCCAGCGAATAGCGCCGGCAGGATGCCGGCGTTACGGCGGGCAGGATGCCCGCGCTACACGGTTTCCCGCGTGGGGCGGAAAGCGGCGACTGGCGTCGCCGCAGTCCACATGGGAGGAGCTTCAGTGCCGCACGGACCTTCGCCGCGGCGCGGGCGGCGCGGGTGCCGGCGCCAGCGCGGCGACCGCGGCGTGGAGGCGCGCGAGGTATTCGCCCTGCAGTTTGCCGAGGGGCGAGCCGTCGGCGAGCGAGGCGTCGATGGCGAAGCGTGTGAGATCGCGCGCGAAAGGTCGCAGCGAGGTGTCGAAGGTCGCGGCGAGTGCGAGCGGACCCGCGAGCGTTGAACGGCCGGTGTCGTAGAGAAACGGATCGCCGCCGCCGGGTGTCGCGACGACCGAGACCAGAGTCCCGCCGATGCGCGCGCCCGACCACGTGACGTCGAACGAGTTCGGCCAGCCCGCGGGCGCCGCGTAGCGCTCGATCGCGCGCGCGTACGCGACGATCACTTCACTCGGGCGCAGCGGCGGATCGCCGATCGGCGCGTCATTCGTGTCGCGGCGCAGGCGATCGAGCATCTTCATGTCGTACAGCGCGGTCATCCACAGCTGATCGGTCGTCACGCGTCCCGGCGACGTCACCGGCTGCCATCCGCCGAGGAGAAAACCGTAGCGATCGGCGGCGACGTACTGCTGCGTCACTGCGCGCGCGAGATTCGCGCGGTAATCATCGAGGTAGCTCGCGTCGTCGCTCGCGAGTCCGACGAAGCGGAACACGCTGTTCCACTGCGATGCGACGCGTCCCGTGAGATTCGCCCACTCGTCGACCGGCGGATCGTGCGGCTGACACGCGGAGGCGGGCCGGCGCGTGCAGAGATAGTCGCGCATCGAGCGCGCGCCGCGCTGCAGCGTCTCGACGATCGTGAAGTCGCCCGTCAGCCAGTAGTAGAGCTGCAGGTTGTCGAAGTACGCGTGCGAGGAATTGAAGTCGGCGCGATACGCGCCGTAGCCGGCGGGCGCCTGTCCGCAATAGAAATAGCCGTCGTCGGGCGAGCACTGATAGATCTGCGTGTAGAGCATGCGCAGCGCGGCGGGACGCGTGATCTCGTCGAGCCACTCGACTTCTCCGGTTCGCATCGCGCGGACCGCGGCGGTGTACGTCGTGTTGTGGTAGTCCGTCCACGTCGCGCACCAGTAGAGATCGTCCGAGGAATCGCCCGGCGTTTCATCCTCGCAGTCGATCTCGTCGCCGTAGATCGGATTGCCCCACAGCCGCGGATAGAGGCCGAAGGTCATGAGGCCGCGGATGCCGAGGGCTTCGCGTTTGGCGAGCGTGTCGTCGAGAACGCGGCGGATTGCCTCGTCGTAGCGCGAGTGCTCGCTCGCGACGGCACCCGCGGGGAACGGATCGACCGCATCCGATGACGCGAACGTCTGCGCGTCGGGCCACGCGCGCAGCGGATGATCGACCTGCGCCGAAACGTCGCCCTGCCCGATCGCGAACGTCGCGTAGAGCGCCTGTCGCGCACTGAGCCACACGGGTTCGGCGGCGATGTCGATCGCGCGCGTGCCGTCGTCGAGCACACGCACTTCCTGCGGCTCGTAGTCCTCCTCGTGATCGAACGCGATCTCCACGTTACCGCGCACCGTCGATCGCATCCGCTGCGCGCGCACCGCGCCCTCGGCTTCCCACGCGAGCGTCTGCCGCACGATCACCGTGGAAGAGCCTGCGCTGAAGACGTAGCGCCGCTGCGAGCTGAGGTTCGGCTTGTCGAATGTTCCTTCGACGATGACCACTGCGCTCACCGGCCCTTCATCTTCGATCACGACACGGCGGATCGCGTTGTGCGTCGCCTCGACGCCGTCGATGCGCGCCGTGATCGAGGCGCCGCTCTCATCGAAGAGCGCGTGCTCGCCGGTGGTGAACGTGGCGACGCCGGTATCGACGACGACGCGGTTGCCGTTGCGCGTCACACGCAGCGGCGCGGCGGGCGCGGGATTGCTGCCGTTCGTGAGCCGGTACGTCGAGGTCGCGTTCGCGCCGGCCGTCGCGGGGAACGAGACGAGCAGCCACTGAATCGGAGCCGTCGCGTCGCCGCGTCCCGCGTTCCATCGCGCGAGGACTCTGAACTGCGCGGGCACGGCGGAGCCGTTCGCGTCGACGATGCGCAGATCGTTCGTCGAGAAGAGCGCCATCGCGCGCGGAATCGGAAGGCCCGAGCGAACGACCTCGCCCGCCCGGGCCACCCCCGCGGTGTCGCGGACGCGGAGGAGCACGTCCGCGTCCGCGGCGAGCGCGCCGAGGAGAAGAAGGAGGAGGGCGCGCATGCACGGAATGTAGGTCGCGCGTTGGACGCGAGACGTGACGCGGAGCACGTGTGGAGTGCGGCGACGCCAGTCGCCGCTGTTTTTGCAGTAGGACAGCGGCGACTGGCGTCGCC
>DATLFB010000056.1:0-38234 GCA_035525285.1 Thermoanaerobaculia bacterium | reverse complement strand
GCCGGACAAGGGCGAGCTGGCACGCCGCGCCACTACCGCTCGAGCGCAACGCACCACAGTGGACGCGGCGCCCGCAAGACGGAACGCCGACTTTCAGTCGGCCGGTCCGCCGATCTCCGATCGGCGGTTCCCTTCCGCCGGTTGGAAGCCGGCGACACGGCGGGCCGGAGGCCCGCGCGTGAGTAGCGCGGCCTTCCAGGCCGCCGTTCCGCGGACATCCTGTCCGCGGTTTGTCAAACGCCGACTGAAAGTCGGCGGACCGGCCGATTGAAAATCGGCGTTCCCGGTTCACCGAAACCGTCGCGCGGGCCGCGGCAACCCGAGGTACCATGAAATAGACCATGGATGAAGAATTGAAAAAACTCATCGAAAGCACGGCGTCGGAAACGCATCGTCGATTCGAAGTCGTTGCCGAACGATTGGAAACGAAGCTCGAAACTATCGCAGAGGGTGTCCTCGCCTGCATTGAGCGGATCGATCGCCTGGACGCGAAGCTCGAGCGCGTCGCATCGGACATGGCGAATGAGTTCAACGACGTGCGGTCGATGATCAAGTTCTCCCACCACGAACTCGACGGCCGCCTGCGTACTCTGGAAAGAACCGTCTCCGACCTGCAGTCACGCGTGGAGCGCCTCGAGTCGTCAACACACTGATGCACGGCTATCGGTTCACCGTACTCATATCCGGATACCGCTCTCCCGCCGCCACGCCCTTCGGCGCAACCTCGTCGATCCGCCGCAGATCCTCCGCGCTCAGCGCAACATCGAGCGCGCGCACGTTCTCTTCCAGATAGCGCACGTGTTTCGTGCCGGGAGTCGGGACGATGTCGTCGCCGCGATGGAGAACCCACGCGAGCGCGAGCTGTGACGGCGTCAGGTCCTTCTCGCGCGCGAGCTCTTCGATCTTCGCAACGAGATCGAGATTCTTCTGAAAGTTCTCGCCCTTGAAGCGCGGCGAGTTGCGGCGGAAGTCGTTCGGTTCGAGATCGTCGAGCGACTTGAAGCGGCCGGTGAGGAAACCGCGTCCGAGGGGGCTGTAGGCGACGAAGCCGATGCCGAGCTCGCGCACGGTGGGCAGAATCTCGTCTTCGGGATCGCGCGTCCAGAGTGAGTACTCGGTCTGCAGCGCGGTGATCGGATGCACCTTGTGCGCGCGGCGGATCGTCGCCGGCGCCGCTTCCGACATCCCGAGGTGCCGCACCTTTCCCGCGCGCACGAGCTCCGCCATCGCACCGATCGTTTCTTCGATCGGCGTGTTCAGATCGACGCGATGCTGGTAGTAAAGATCGATCACATCGACGCCGAGGCGTTGCAGCGAGGCATCGCAGGACTGGCGCACGTACTCGGGACGCCCGCTCACGCCGCGGAACGAGCCGTCGTCGCCGCGGAGGATGCTGAACTTCGTCGCCAGCACGACCTCGTCGCGGCGCGCGCGGATCGCTCTTCCGACGAGCTTTTCGTTCGTGTACGGACCGTACATGTCCGCCGTGTCGAGAAACGTCACGCCGAGATCGAGCGCGCGATGGATCGTCGCGATCGCTTCCGACTCGTTGCTCGCGCCGTAGAACTCCGACATCCCCATGCATCCGAGGCCCATGGCGGGAACCGGGAGACTTCCGAGCATTCGCTGTTTCATGGCCAGATCGTATACTCCGCGGACTTACCACCGACGGAGGATTTCGATGTCGCGCGCCGCGAAAGCCGCGGGCCGCAACTGCGTCTCGGCTCGCCGCAACCGATGTTCCGCATCTCGCGCTCCGCGCGCGCGGACGTCGCGCCCGACGGCCGCTTCCTCGTCGTCGGCGCCGAGGATCCGAAGATTCCGCCGCTCACGCTCGTCACCGGGTGGGCGGCGACGCGCGAGTGACTTCGCTCGTCGTTCCGTTCACTTCCCAGCGGCCGAGGCGTGTGCCGTCGCAGCGGTTGTAGGCGGTGAAGCGATACGCGTTGCCGGCGAAGCCATTGCTCATCGCAACGAGGCAATCGTTCGTGACCGCGCCGCTCGCCACGAGGTGATGGCGCAGCAGCCGCGTCGCTTCCGCTTCATTGATCTTCGCGCCGGATGCGCGGCGCGCGCCGCCGGGGCGATCGCCGACGACGCGGGTGGGCGGCGACTCGATTGTCGCCGCGGGTCGTTGCCGTTCGATCAGCTCCGGCTTGCGCAGCAGCAGCACGGACGCGGCGGCGATCACGACAACGACCGCGAGCGAGATCCAGAACCATTTGAGCGAGCGCTTCGGAACGGGGCGGCCGTCCGCCTCTTCCCCCGCAAAGACGCCGCAGTGCGGACACGACGTCGCGCCGCGCAGCAGCTTGCCGCCGCAGTTGGTGCAGGTGGCCATGGCAACATCGTACCGCCGGCGGCGATTATGGACTCACGCTGCTTCGCAAAACCGAACGCCGGCTTTCAGCCGGCCGGTCGACGTGTAGCGCGGGCCTCCGGCCCGCCGTATCGCCGGCTTCCAGCCGGCGGAAAGGGAATCGCCGATCGGAGATCGGCGGACCGGCCGACTGGAAGTCGGCGTTCCGTTGCGCCGGCCACTGCCGCGAGGGGCGCGTTGTGCACGATCGGCAGTGGGCGCGGCGTCCCAGCTCGCGCTCGCGTAGGTCCTGCATCGCGGCGACGACGTCGTGCCGCTTGCCCGGCCGGAACGCCGATTTCAATCGGCCGGTCCGCCGACTTTCAGTCGGCGTTGACGAACCGCGGACAGGATGTCCGCGGAACGGCGGCCTGGAAGGCCGCGCTACTCCGCCGATCTATTCGATCGGCGTAAGGCGGCGACATCGTCGCCGCAGTCCATAAGTCACTTCCGCTCCACCCGGAACAGCTTCCCGCTCTTCGGCATCGCCTTCGGCTGGCCGCCGGCGGTCACGAACGCGCCGAAGTCGAGCACGTAGATCGACCCATCGGGCCCGATGCGCACATCGACCGGCCGCTCGAAGCCGTTCCGCAGATCGAGCGTCGACGCCGGCTGCGCGTCGCCTTCGTTGCGATTGCGGAGATACGGCGCGATTGCGCCGCTCCGCGGATCGACGCGCTCGACCTGAAATCCGGCGCCCGATGTAGCGCGGGCTTCCAGCCCGCCGTCGCGACGGCTTCCAGCCGGCGCCGCGGCGGCAGGAATGCCGCCGCAACGGCGGGCAGGATGCCCGCGCTACTCCTCTACGGATTCAACACGAAATCCGCACGGCACCCGCCGTTGACCCAGACGCCCTTGCTGTCGAAGCCCCACGTGCTGTTGAGCACGCAGTTGTTGTCGCTGAGCTGGCGATAGACCGCGACGCCGAAGCGCGTGTCCGCGGGACACATGTTCCGGCCGTTGTTCTTCGACTCACAGCGCACGAGGCTGCTCGTCGCGGTTGCCGACACCGACGCCGACGTCTGCGGAATCAGCGTATTCACCGCGAACTCGCCGCGGCAGCCGTTCTTCACCCAGATCCCGTTGCTGTCGAAGCCCCACGTGCTGTTGAACACACACATGTTGTCGCTGAACTGTCTCGCGAGCGAAGCGCCGAACCGCGTATCCGCAGAGCAGCGTTCGAAGCCGTTGTTGATCGACTCGCACTTCACGAGACCCGCCGCCGGCGTGGTCACGACGATCTGCGGCGGCGACTGAATCACGATCTGCGGCGGCTGCTGAATCACCACCGTCTGCGGCACGAGCGTATTCACCGCGAACTCGCCGCGGCATCCGCTCGTCACCCACACGCCTTTGCTGTCGAATCCCCACGTACTGTTGAAGATGCATCCCGACTCGCTGTTCTGTCGATACAGCGACGCGCCGTAACGCGTGTCGGCGGGACAGTGCATCCGCCGGCCGTTCTTCGACTCGCAGACGAGCATGGTCTGCCCCATCGGCAGCGGCGGCGGCGAAGACGTCGTGACGAACGCGGCATTGCGCACGTTGAACTCCGCGCGGCAGCCGTGACGCACCCAGACGCCGTTCTTGTCGTAGTCCCAGTCGTTCTTGAAGTCGCACGCGCTGTCGCTCAGACGCCGCGTGAGAATCACACCGCCTCGCGTGTCCGCGGCACAGTGTTTCCGCCGCCCGTTGACCGACTCGCAGATGATGATGTCGTCGCGGTCGGAGATCGCCACGTTCACCGGCGAAACGACGAACTCGGCACGACAGCCGTTGTCGACCCAGATCCTGCCGTTGAGATACCCCCACGAAGTGCCGCGCCGGCATTCGTTGTCACTGAGCTGCCGCAGCACTCGCACGCTGTCGGCCGCTCCCACTCCGCACTCGCGGTAGCGGCCGTCGGTCGATTCGCATTTGACGGTCGCGTCCGCGACGGCGGGTAAAACGACGAGGATAGAAAGCACGGACAGCAGTCCGAACAGTTTCCTTTGCATAGTTTGACCTCCAGGCATTGGTCAATGCGCGATGCGGGCCAGTTATTGGGAGGTTTCCCGGTTTCCCGGTTACCCGGTTGCCCGGCCCGCGCAGGACTGGAAAACCGGGCAACCGGGCAACCGGGCAACCCGTTATCCTTCCCCCGCTCATGTCACTCCTCAAGAGCTGCCTCCGCTGGATCCTCCTCTACCTCTTCATCGCCGCGATCTTCTCCGCGCTCGTCTACATCCGCTTCCCGAACGTGCGCGTCGCGCTCATCGGCGGCGGCGCTTCAGCCGTCTTCGTCTGGTTCACTCTCGGCTACTTCAACAGTCTGCGCGAGAGGAAAGCGGAGAAGCGGATGATCCGGCGCGGCATGTCGATGGACCGGCCGGAGGATGGCGAGAAAATCGCCGCGATCGGGCCGGTGCGCTCGATGGAGAGTCTCGAGGCGCCGATCTCGAAGCGCCCCTGTCTCGCGTACGAGTACAACATGTCGACCGCGCGGGGAGAGGGAACGGCCGGCATCTTCACGGGATTCGCGCTCGTGCCGTTGATGATCGAGAGCCCGCGCGGCTCGATCCGCCTCCTCGCCGCGCCGGAGCTCGACTATCCCGAGGAGTATTTCGGCGGTCCCCGGCATCGTACCAACGCCCGCGAGTACATCGAGCGCACGACCTTCCAGAAGCACGAGGGTCTCGACATCAGGCGCGAGGTCACGCACATGAAGACGGTCATGGCGGATGACGACGGCCGCATTCGCTACGACATCCAGCGCGACAGGAACGTCGACCTGGCGACGCTCGACTTCAGCGAGAAGATCCTCGCGCCGGGCGAGCATGTCGTTGCCATCGGGCGTTACTCCGCCGCGCGCGGCGGACTCGTGCCCGACCCGACCGCGCTGCTGCACCCTGTGAAGATGGTCAAAGGCAACGGCGAAGAAGTCGTGCGAAAGCTGAAGGGGAAAGACCGCACGGACCGCGTGATGGGCTGCGGCTGCCTCGTGCCGGTCCTCATCGCCGCGATCATCGGACTGACGATCGTGCCGCTCGAAGCCATCGAGCAGATGTTTCCGCAGAAGGATCCGTCGTGGACCGAAGTGCGCGTCGAGCAATGGGTGCGCAGAACTGTTCGTCCGTACTTCAAGGACCTGGGCGACGTCGCGATCGAGCTGCAGCCGGGACAAGCGCGCGGCAAACTCTTCGTCGACGGCGCGAACGTTCCGCTCACCACGTGCGCCGCGCGCCGCGACGGCGGCTGGCTCGACGTGACGTTCCGCGGCGAGGGCGGCGCCGCCACGGCGCGCTTCCTCGGCAACCGGCTCGAGTCGCTGCAGATCGGCGGCCGCACCATCGCGTCAGCAGACGTCGAGGTCGAACAGCTGCGCGTGTCCGACGAGGAAGCTCTCGGACGGATCACCTATCTCGGCCCGCGCGGAGGTCCGCATCTGCGCGTGACGTTCCGATGCACGCCATGACGCGCAAGGTCCTGCTCCTCGGCGCGACGGGTCTCGTGGGACGCGAGCTGTTGCCGCTGCTGCTCGACGATCCCACCATCGCCCGCGTCGTCGTCCTCGCACGACGCCCCCTCGGAATCACGCACGCGAAGCTCGAGGAGCATCCGTTCGCACTCGACGAACGGCTCTTCGCGGTGGACCAGATCTTCTGCGCCCTCGGCACGACGATGCGCGTCGCCGGAAGCGAAGAGAAGTTCCGCCACGTCGATCACGATCTGCCGATCGAGGCCGCGAAGCTCGGATTCGCGCACGGCGCGACGCATTATCTTCTCGTCAGCTCGCACGGCGCGAGCGCTCGCTCGCGCGTCTTCTACAACCGCGTGAAAGGCGAGACCGAGAACGATCTCCTCGCCCACGGCCATCGCAGCGTGACGATCGCTCGCCCGTCGTTTCTTCGCGGCGCACGCGAGGAGTTCCGCCTCGGCGAACGCATCGTGCTCGCCCTCGGCTGGCTGATGCCGAAGAGCGTGAAACCGGTCGACGTCCGCCGCGTCGCGCGCGCTCTCGCCGAAGCCGCGCGCGAAAACCGGCCCGGAGTCCGCATCCTGACCTCGCGGGAGATGCAGCGATGAAACGCGGACGCGGCCGGCCTCGTCGCGAAGGCGCCGACGAAGAGATTCTCGGCGTCGCATTGGCGATGCTGCGCGAGAAGGGCTACCGCGACCTGACGGTGGATGCCGTCGCCGAGCACGCCGGCGTCGCGAAGACGACGATCTATCGCCGCTGGCCGTCGAAAGGCGAGCTCGTCGCCGCCGCACTCGCGCCGATCGCGCCTCCCGACGATGCCGTGGAGCTCCTGAACGAGACCGCGCAGCTCCTCGCCGGCGTCGACGACCTCCTCGTCCTCCGCGCCATCGTCCTCCCCCGCCGCGAAAAACTCGCGCAACTCACCGGCGCCCCACTCGCAGACGAGCTCCTCGGCGCCGTAGTCCTCCGCTCGCTGTAGCGCGGGCTTCCAGCCCGCCGTCTCGCCGGCTTCCAGCCGGCGCATGGGAAACCGCCGATCGGAGATCGGCGGACCGGCCGACTGGAAGCCGGCGTTCCGTTACGCCGGTGCGGCGTCTGCTGCGGCTACGGGCGCTTCGCGCAACATCGGCAGCGAGGGGGGCCCTGGCACGCGGTAACGCCGATTTTCAATCGGCCGGTCCGCCGACTTGCAGTCGGCGATGACGAAAGCGCGGACAGGATGTCCGCCGCACCGGCGGGCCGGAGGCCGCGCTACTATGCGACAAATGATCCGCACGCTAATGATCCGCACACTAATGATCGCACTGACATTCGGATGCGCCGCACCGGCCCTCGTCAACGCGCCGCATCCCGCCGATCCTTTCTTCGCCGCGCTCCAGCCGTTATGCGGAAAGGCGTTCGCAGGACGCGTCGTCGAAGGCACCGAGCCTTCGGACGCATCGTTCGGCGAGCAACGCCTCGTGATGCATGTCCGTGAGTGCTCCGCGAACGAGATCCGCATCCCCTTCCACGTGGGCGAGAACCGCTCGCGCACCTGGATCGTCACGCGCACGCCGAACGGCGCGCGGCTCAAACACGATCACCGCCACGAAGACGGAAGCGAGGACCGCATCACGCAGTACGGCGGCGACACGCGCACGATCACGAATCCCACCTCGCTCGACTTCTTCGCCGACGAGCACACGGCAACGCTGATCCCCGCGGCGGCGACGAACATCTGGACGATGGCGGTCGAGCCGGAGAAGACGTTCACGTACGCGCTGCGCCGCGAGGCACAAGGGCGGCGGTTCCGCGTGGAGTTCGATCTCACGACGCCCGTTCAGGCGCCGCCGGCGCCGTGGTGATCTAACCCACCAGCACCTCATCGATCCTGATCTCCGCTCCCAGCGTTTTCGCCACCGGGCAGCGCGCGGCGATCGCGAGGAGGCTCTGGCGTTGTTCCTCGTCGAGCGGGCCGAGGAGGCGGATCTCGACGCGGAAGCGGTGGATGTAGCCGGTTTGCGTCGTGCAGTCGGCGCAGTCTTTCGCGTGCTGGCGGTCGTGCGTCACGCTCACGTCGACGCCTTCGAGCGGGAGCTTCTCGCGGCGCGCGTAGAAATGCAGCGTCATCGCCGTGCAGCCGCCGAGGCCCGCGGCGAGCATGTCGTAGGGCGTCGGACCCTCGCCTCCTCCACCCACGCTCTCCGGCTCGTCGAGCACGAAACGGTGCGCGCCGGCTTCGACTTCGGTGCGGAACGAGCCGCGGGCGTGGAGAACGACGGGCGATGTGGTCATGCGAGGCCTCCGATCATTTGCATCCTCTCGCCGCGGCGCGCGCCGCGTCGGCGTGCGGGAAAAGCGCGCACGCCGCGAGCGCGTTCTCGCAGCGACTCCGCCCGCCGCGCGCGAGGCGGAGGCGAAGCCGATAGTTCCCGGGATCGATGCGCGCCGCGCGCGCGAGCGACGCGCGATCGCTGCGCGTCGTGTAGACGCAGTGCGATGCGATCGGCGCGCGTCGCGGGGATCATCGCGCTTCGTTCAGCAGCAGCACGAGCTCCATCATCCGCATGTCGGCGTTCGTGCCGTTCGCGAGTTGATACTCGCCTTCGCGCACTTCGACCGCGTGCAGGCGCTCGAGATCGGGCCGGCTCACGCCGCAGTCGCGCGCGAAGCGCTGCCACTCGGGCGGCACGTCGCTCTCGATCTCCGCCTCGGTCAGCAGCGGCTCGCCCGCGCAGTTGAAATGCTCGCAGCCGAACTGCTCCGCGCACTGCGGGCACGGCGGCGGATCGTTGAAATCCGCCATCTCGCTCTCCGTGAGCACGCGCATCACGCCGCCCTTCCGCTCGCGCACGTAACTCAGGCCGCTCGTGCTGCGGGAGAGGAGGTCGAAGCGCGGGGAGGAGGGCTCGTCGGCCATCCGCGCATGCTAACGCAACTAATATGGAGGGCGGACGTCTCGTCCGCCTGCCATGGCGGACGGGACGTCCGCCCTCCTAATGACGAGATACGAGCGCTACGTCGCCATCGGCGACAGCACGAGTGAAGGGCTGGACGATCCGGACGGCCATGGCGGCTACCGCGGCTGGGCCAATCGTCTCGCGGAGCGCCTCGCCGCGCTGCAGGGCAGCGTGCTCTACGCGAACCTCGCCGTGCGCGGACGGACGACGCGTCAGATCCGCGACGAGCAGCTCGCGCGCGCCGTGTCGATGCGGCCCGATCTCGCGACGCTCTCCGCGGGCACGAACGATCTGCTGCGCCCGCGCTTCGATGCGGAGACGTTCGGCAACGACGTCGAAGCGATGCAGCGCGCATTCATCGACATCGGCGCGACCGTCCTGATCTTCACGCTGCCCGATCTCGGACCGGTGATGCCGCTCGCGCGTCCGCTGCGTGCGCGGCAGCAGCTGCTCAACGAGATGATCCGACGTGCGTGCGCGCGCAGCGGCGCGATTCTCTGCGATCTCGCCGCGCACTCGATCGGCTCCGATCCGCGGCTCTGGTCCGACGACCGCCTGCACGCGAACTCCCAAGGCCACGCCCGCATCGCGGACGCGCTCGCGCATCACCTCGGCCTTCCCGACACCAACGATTCGTGGTCCGCGCAACTGCCCGATGCGCCGCGCGCGACGTTCATCGACGTCATGCGCGCGGAGCTCGCGTGGACGCGCACGCACATGCTCCCCTGGATGTGGCGCCATCTCCACGGCCGCTCCTCGGGCGACGGGCGGACGGCGAAACGTCCCGAGCTCACGCCGTTCGTCGCGTCGTAGAATCGCTACTTCTTGTCCTTCTTCGGTTTCTTTTTCTCTTTACGCTGACTCATGCCCTTGGCCATGGAGCACCTCCTGCGCGTAATGGTACGGTAGACTCTGCTCCCATCCGAAATCGAGGAGGCACCATGATGAAACGTTCGTTCCCGATCCTTGCCCTCGCTCTGCTCGTCGCAGGCACTCTCTTCGCGGCCGACAAGCCGGCCGCATCCGACCGCGAGAACCTTCTGTCCGAGCTCGCGCGCACCGAGGCGCGGTTCCTGACGTCGGTGGAAGGACTCTCGGAAGCGCAGTGGAACTTCAAGGCCGCTCCCGATCGCTGGTCGATCGCGGAGTGCGCGGAGCACATCGCCGCGTCCGAGCCGATGATCCGCGGCATGATCGCGGAGGCGATCAAAAAAGAGCTCACGGCGGAGATGGCCCCGAGCGCGAACAAGGACGAGGCGCTGATGAAGGGACTCGTCGACCGTTCGAAGAAGTTCAAGGCGCCGGAGCCGCTCGTGCCGACGAACCGCTACGGTTCGACGGCAGACGCGCTCGCCTCGTTCAAAAAAGAGCGCGCAGAGACGGTAGCGCTCGCGAGCGGCGACACCGACCTCCGCACGCACGGCGACAATCATTTCCTCGCCGGCCCGCTCGACGGGCAGGGCTGGTTCCTCTTCCTCTCCGGTCACTCGGAGCGCCACACGCTGCAGATCGAAGAGGTGAAGGCCGACCCGAACTTCCCGAAGGAGTGATCGAGCCGTTCCGGATCCGCGTCGCCGCGGAGACGATCGACGAGCTGCGCGCACGCCTCCGCAGTGTCCGCTGGCCCGACGGGGTGACGGACAGCGGGGGCGTGCCGCTCGCGTCGATGCGCGAGCTCGCGCGCTACTGGGCCGAGGAGTTCGACTGGTTCGCGCGCGAGGCTTCGCTCAACGAGCTTCCACATTTTCGCGCGACGGTCGACGGGCAGCGCATCCACTTCCTGCATCTGCGCGCCGAGCGCGCCGATGCGCTTCCGCTCCTGCTGCTCCACGGCTGGCCCGGCTCGTTCGTCGAGTTCCTCGGCGTCGCGCCGCGCCTGGCGAAATCGTTTCACGTCGTCGTGCCCTCGCTTCCCGGCTACGGCTTTTCCGATCCGCCGCGCGAGCCGGGCATGTCCAATCGCCGCATCGCCGCGCTCCTCGCCTCGCTGATGTCGTCCCTCGGCTACGAGCGCTTCGCCGTGCAGGGCGGCGACTGGGGCGCAGGCATCGCGACGTGGCTCGCGCGCGATGGTCCGTCGCGCGTCGCGGCGTTGCATCTCAACTACATCCCCGGCTCGTACGAGCCGTTCGTGGACGGCGCGCTCACGGGCGAAGAAGTCGCGTTTCTGCGCGATCGCGACTCTTGGTCGGAACAGTCGGGCGCATACGGTCACCTGCAGCGCACGCGGCCGCTCACGCTGGCGTACGCGCTGAGCGACTCGCCGATCGGCCTCGCCGCGTGGATCGTCGAGAAATTCGAGGAGTGGGCCGATCCGCGCAGCGCGCTCTCGCGCGACGAGCTGCTCACGAACGTGACGATCTACTGGATCACGAACACGATCGGCTCGTCGGTGCGCCTCTATCTCGAGTCATCGCGCACGCCGCATCGCTTCGAGCGCGGAGAGCGCGTTCGCGTCCCCTGCGCGATCGCGCACTTTCCGCACGAGGCGCCGTTCCCGCCGCGCGCATGGATCGAGCGCGCGTACGACGTCGTGCGATGGACGGAGATGCCGCGCGGCGGGCACTTTGCGGCGATAGAAGAGCCGGAATTGCTCGCGGGGGATGTGGAGGGATTTCTGCGTTGAGACTCGCGCGGCGGCCCGGAATCACGGCTCGCGGAATGCCTCGTCGCCGCGTAGTGTGACCGTGCCAACGGCAGGCTCTACGATCTGTTCGATGTCATCCACGAAACCAAGCGTGCGCACGAGTGCGAATGCCGTCACCTTCGCCTGTGGATACGTCTCCTGAAGGCGGCTCGCGGCAGCGAGCAACGTCGCCCCTTTCGTGATCACGTCATCGACCAGGCAGAGCGACAGCCGGTCGGACACCATCTTCGTGGCCTGAATCGAGTCGTAGTGGTCGACCGGCTTCGGCCGCGTGCCGAAGGCGGCGAACGCGGACTTTGGCACCGCCTTCACCCTTTCCAGACACGGGAGAACCGCTGCGCCGATTCCGTGCTGCACGAGCGCCGCGGCGATGTTGTACGCAGGCCAGATGCCTCCTTGTACCGGCAGGCTGCTGCGCGGAACCGGAACGAGCAGCGGCGAGTCCGCGAACAGATCGTCGAAAAGTGAAGCGGGATGCTCGTCTGCGAGGCGGCGCGCGGCGTAGTCCGAGGGCGATTGAGGAGGAGCTCCGATGAGCCGCTCTTCCTTCAACGCGCGGACAAACTGCTGCGCTCTGCGGGAAATCTCTTTCGTCCCGCGCGGAGCGTAGACCAGGAAGGCGCCGAACCGGATCTCAGAAAGCAACTTCTTCCAGCGGCGGAAGACCGAGCGGCAGCGCCTCGAAGATCTGCTCCGCGTCCTCGAGCACCTGCGCCCCGTAGGTGCGCATTTCTTCCGGCCAGGTCAGGCCGGCGGTCTCGAACACCGACTTCAGGATGAAGAGGGGCCGGTTGAGCCGCAAGGCTTCCCATCCCTGCGAGAGCGTCCCGCTCGATTCGCCGGCCTCGACGATCACCGACGCTTGACAGAGAAGAGCCATCGTTCGATTGCGTCGGGGAAAGTTCGAGCGCAACGTCGGATGACCGGCCGGGAACTGTGAAACGACGAGGTGCTCCTCCATCAAGCGCCGCTGCAACGCCGCATTCGAGGGCGGATGCGCCTCGTCCAAAGGCGTTCCGAGAACCGCGATCGTTCGACCGCCGCGCGCCAGCGTCTCTTCGTGTGCGGCGGTGTCGATTCCGGCGGCAAGTCCACTGACGATCACCACGTCCCGTTCGACGAGCGCTCCGACGAGTCTTGCAACCCGCTTTCGCCCCGGAAGCGACGCGTTTCGTGAACCCACCACCGCAACGCGCGCAGGAGCATCCAGCAGAGATCCGTCACCGCACGTGTAGAGACACTCGGGCGCGTGGCGTTTCTCGAACTCGTTGAGACCACCCATCACCCGCGCAGGGTCGAGCGTGACCGTCGCCGCCGGGAGAATCACTCGCGCGTTACCGGTCGCCATGCGTGAGTGCAGTTTACAACGCGGGCGCGCATCTACGTGGCGTGGAGCGAGGCGGTGGTCCAGGTCGATACGCTGTCTCGTCCTCTGACGACTCGCCGAAATCTGACCGGCTCGTTGCGTCCGAAGAGGTGAAGGAAGGACGTCCGTGGCCCGTCTCACGCGTGCGACGACGCCTTCATGTCCTCGGAACAACGCCGTGTAGGCGTTCGTGTCCAGGAGGAGCTTCACTTCCAGAGCGCCTCGTCGACGGTCTCGAACGGCGCGATGCTCTCCAGCAGACGTTTCTCGTCGGCGCTCGACCAGCGTCCGATGAACTGGTCCAACGCGTCGCCCACGGTTGCCTGGGAAGGTGCCGGATCGACGAGACCGGCGCCGCGGCGCATGAGCAGCAGCGCCGCCTTGTTCAGCGAGACGTTTTCGCGCCGCGCGAGCTCCCTGATCCGGCGCGCCAGTTCCTTGTCGAATCCACGCAATGAGAGTTGATCCATGATGTCAGTTCGAAAGTGAATCATCTGATGACTCACTATGACTCATGCTATGCGGGACCGGAGACCGGATCAACGGAGCTCGGCCCATGGCGTGCGTGAGGCGTTCCCTCCGTGCTCGCCGCAGTCAGAATCCGTGGGAGGTCCACCAGCGGGGCCGCGCGGCCCCGCGCTTCACGATCCGGCCGGCGCGCAGTTCCGCGACGAAGCGAAACGGTTCGTCGGCCGAGCTATTGTCGAAGAGAAAGGCGTGATCGACGAACGGCAACGCCCTGGCTAGATTCGCCAGTACGCGCGGGAAGCGGGAAGCGATCTTCTCATCCGGCACGTCGTGCCCTCCCTCCTCGGTCCGCTGCATCACGCGGGCAGCCGAAAGATCGCTGCTCTCGAGGCCGATGAAGATCAGGATCACGATGTAGCCCTGCTTGCGCGCCTCCTTGAAGAACGCGAGCTTCGCCCCCGTCGGATCCGAGAAGACGGTCTCCATGCAGAACGAGACGCCGCGGCGAAGCAAGTCGGTCCGGACGGCGTCAGCGGCGCGTGCCGCCTCATAGGCCGCCTCTGGAGGGGCGTCGGGGAACAGAGCGCGCGCGATGGCGTCAGGGTTCACGACCCGCAGGCCGAGCCGGTCGAGAAACTTGTCGACGAAGGTCGTCTTCCCCGCGCCGTTCGGCCCCGCCACCGCCACCAGTACGGTTGAGGCAGCCGCGATCCGTTTGCGAATCGCTTGCGCCTCGTCGCGACGCGAGCTCATCTCCGCCGAGTGGCGCGTTTCGGTTCTTCGATCGTGAAGCGGCGATTCGTGAAGCGCCCGACGGTGCGCGTGCCGTCGCGCTCGATCCGCTCGACGCGGGAGTCGCCTGCATCCTGGTAAACCGTCCGCCCGTACCGCAGTGTCGCCGCCAACTCGGGGCGCGAGGCTTCCGAGGCGATTTGCCGCAGCGCCGACAGGACGGCGCGCCGTGTCGGGGGGCCCGACGGCATCTCGCCGGCGCGTTTGAGGTTGAGGAGGTCTTCATGCTGCAGCACGCGCTCGACCTTACGGCCGAGGCGTGCCCAGTGCTCGATCTGCGAAGTCAGCGAGCGATCCGTCGCCTCCGCCTCCTGGCGGGCGTCCTTGACGAGGTCATCGGAGAGTTTCACCGGCATGCCCATGGTTGCATTCTACTACCTGCACGCAGTCTGCCGCATCGATTCGGAAGAAGCTCTCGAAAAAGCCACCGCCGTTGGATGCGCCAGAGACCCTTCACGACCATCGCCATCCGGATCGACAAGTACTCGTCCTCGGGCGAAAACCACATCGAGGCCGCCAACGAGTTCCGGTCCAGTCTCTCGATGCAGACCCTCGCGGACTACGACCCGAGCGGCGAGTCCGGACGGACGCTCGTCCTGCCGCTCTTCTTCTTCTCGCCGTCGGTCAAGCTCATGGCGGATGAGGGGCTCGCCAAGTGGCCGGAGGCCTTCCTGACGACGCTGCAGGAGGCAATGGCATCGCCGGGCGACCCAACCGATTACGGATGACGACCGTGCGCTCATGCAAAGGTTCAACACGTTGTTCGCGGTGGCCAAAAGCGTCGTCGACCACGACTCGGGGGCCGCTCACCGCGATTCACCGCGATCGACCGGCACTCCGGCCGCCGCCCGTCGTCGCGGCTGGAGCTCTATTGAATTTGTAAGTCGGCGATATAAAAAGTCGTCTCGCTCCCTCTTGCCGGCGCCGGTGCGGACCATGCGAACGCGCCCACCACGTTTGCGAGATTGAGCTTGTCGAGGCCGATCTCGAACTGTTGCCAGTCCTTCGTCAACAGCTTGTCGCCAATCGACACTTTGTCGAAGCTGTCGGGGAAGGGCTGCCCTGTGCTTCCTCCGGCGAAGAACTCGACGATCTCCCCACCCTTTTCTCCGCGCGCCAGGAACGTAATGCTGCGCGCGCCGGCAAGATCGAGACCTCGCTTGCCGCCCCCATTGCCGTCCGGATGCTGCCAGTACACGCCGGCAAATCCCCTCGGCCCGCCGCCGCGGTACACGATCTTCGTCGCGACCTTGTTCTCGCCACGAATGTTCTGGCTCAGTTTGGTGATCGTCAGATACTTGACACCTTCTTCTCCGTCACCCATCCAGCCCGACGGGAAGTATTCAGACGTGAGCGATAACGGAAACCGCAGCCTGGCTTTTTCCAGAGTTTGAGTCGTTTGTTCAGTCGCCGGCGCCTTGCTCCGGGACTGCGCCCAGATCCCGAGACTCGCCACGATCAGCGCGAACACCCCGGCAATAATAGCGGCCAGCACCGCCGGCGGAATCCTGCTCCTCGTTGCCATAACTCCTCCTGACCTGACTGCTCAATACCCCACACTGATGCTGGCGCTCCAAAGCCGCTCTTCCCTGGCGAGCCTCAGGAAGCGCTGGCGATCCGTGCGGAATGAAAGAAGAACACTGGTCGGACGCACGCGCGTCGCTCCATCGGGGACCCTCGTCACCGCTCGCCGGAATAACTTCATCGTGAGCCCCGCGCCGATCCGATCGCTCTCGAAGGCGTCCAGTCCGTGCACCGCGCGGTCTCTCCTGAATGACACGAGCAGATGAAGGAAGGCCGGATGGATACCGGCGAATCCGATCGGAATGCCGGGCTGCCGTTCTTCGTCGATCAGCCGCGCGACGAGAGCCACATCCGAGCGGAGTTGTGCACTCCTCTGACGGCGGTCGTTACTCACGGAAGCACCGGTGACGCTCGGCTGCACGAAGAGATCGAACGGGCCGATTCCCTGAACCGAAGTCACGGCGAAAACATCGCCATGAGTAACGGTTACCGCGTCGTATCGCTCCCGGTCATAGACCAGGCCGCCGCCGAAATGCACACCGCGCGTTCCGAAGAGCTGGCGGTAGCCTCTTCCCCTCCGAATCACTGCGTAATCGGCGGAGACGGCTGCAATTCTCCGGTTTCGCCGTTGCGGGTCCGGGACGTCCTGTTTGATGTCCGCATGCACATACGCAACCTCGATGGTCAGTTTGTCGGGACCGACAAAATGCGAGGTGGCGAGATGAAGGTCGAACTGATCGATGTCTTCCCGCGACTGCGGGCGAAACTCGATGATGCCGGTGCGCTGGATCCTCGCATACCCGACACGCCAGTGCACTCCATCGAACGCTGCGTCGATGGCGGAGCCGAAGCTCTTCACGTCGACGTCATTGAACGCTGCGGGACGATCGAATCGGGTGATCTGCGCATTCGCGATGTCGCGACCCTGATAGAAGAAGTCAAAGGCCACGCCTTCTTCCGCGCGAAAACGGATTCGCTCGTAAGTGACGAACGGGACTTTCGTACGGACGATCGATCTCAGCTCGGCCGGTGTCAGCGGGCGTCCGAGCCGTGTCGCACTCGATGCGTAAAGCGCCTCGGCGGTGAAGTCTCGTGTGTCATGAACCTCGTCGAGGTCCGCCGTCGAACGGGCGGCGCGATTCACCGTGGCGACGAATATCGTCGGCCTTCCCGACTCGCTCCACGCGACCGGCACTCCATCTTCCTGATACAGCGCCACCAGCCCCCGGTCGATGCGGCTCCACAGCGCAGCGGCGTCGTGTTCGCCGCCGGCTGCGGGCTTCAGATTCGCCAGCTTTCGCAATGCGGCCAAGTAGTGCGCCTCCGCTTCGCCAAAGACAGGACGAGGACCGCGGAAGTTGCGCAGGTAGTCGGCGTAGAACAGCTCGTACCCTGGTTCTCCGTCAGCGCGCGAGATCGCCAGTTCGTAAAACTCGCCAGCGCGCTCATCTCCGAGGTGCTTCATCAGCTCGGCAGTCAGAAACGCATCCTGCGCCGTTCTGAGAGACCAGTCCCTGACGCGCTTCTCGACGAAATCTCGCAACTCCGCAAGCCGCATCGCCCTTCGAAGCCGCACCGCCTCGTCCACTGCAGAGAATGGCGAGCCTCCCTGCTCCGCCGCTTGCACCGCGAGCGCAATCACGAGCGACAAGGCCGCTGCGAACTCGGAAATGCGCCTCATGCCATCCCTGTCGGACGGGAAGCGCGCATTTCCGCGGTGGAACTCCGCTCCTGAACGTGCTCCTCGGAGCAGGACGTCGCCTCATTGCGCTAAGGACGAAGTGGATACTTTCGCACAGCGGTCATGCGCACAGGACATTTTTCGAAAAGTGTCGGAGCACAGCGTCCGAATGCAGGGCATGCGCGCGACCACAAAGACGGGGCGCTCTCGATCAGTCCATGCTGCTGCGCTTGAAGCCGATGGCCAGCATTCCGCAGACGATCAGCGCGATGCAGGTGAAGGCGTAGTCGAACGTGACGTCCTTTCCGTCTCCCAGCCACATCTGCAGGAGCATCGTCCCGCCCGCTCCGACCAAGCCGCCACCGAGCCGTTCCATCAGCACCTGCACGCGGTTGCGGCGCCGGGCGATGAGATGTTTCCCCGCCATTTCCACGTAGGACGGCGTGACCTGCTCCGCGTGGTGCCGCTGCATGGTCCACACGCTCTCGAGCACAAGATCATCGATGTACTGCTCCACGTGCAGGATGAACGTCTCCAGAGCCTTCGTCGAAAACGGCGAAGGATCAATCTTCAGGAGCATCGTCCGGGCCGCGGAAAGAATGGGATTCATTGGGGGCGACAAGACCTGTTTGTTCATCACAGCTTTCCTCCTGTCAGGCCGGCAGCGACGATCGCTTCGCGGTACACCTGCTTGATCTCCGATGAGAGCCGGTGGCCTCTGCGCTCGCGCCGGTTGCGTCTCCATCTCGTGACGATGCCGATGGCCGCTCCCGACACCAACGCGGCGACGGTCGTTGCGATGGACACCAGCATGTGTCGTTCGACCGTGGCCAGCAGGACTGCGCGAAGCGAGGCGAAGCCGAACATCAACGTCATCGCCGCGATGGCGAAGCGAGCGGTGATCACGTGGCTGCGCGTGGAGCGCGCGAGTCGAATCTTCTCTCGAAGCCGCTCGATGAATGTTTCCACCGCGGGGTCCGTCACAGCCCACCCTGCCGTTCGCCTTCGAACTTCTTGAGCCGCTCCGGGATTTCGGTCGTCAGACGAAACGTCTCTTTGTCGTCGCCGCAACGGTCGAGCACTTCCCGCCAGAACGCCGCCAGCTCGTGCACCGGCGGGCGGGCGGTGTTTTGCTTTCCCATCGGCACGGTCGGAAGCAGCGCGGTTACGCTCGCGCCGCGAAGGTCGAGCAGCTTGTCGGGGAGCGTACGCGCGGCCTGCACTTCGCTGGCGATGGATTTGCGCTCGAGACTCACCTGTCCGCCGGCAAGGGACTGCGAGCAATCCTCGAGCATGTCGCTGACGATGATGATCTCGGCGCGCGCGGGGCGTGCGACGTCGCGCGCGATGACCTCGGCTTTGCGCAGCGCGCCCGAGATGCACGTTCGCTTGCGTCCTTCCGCCGGTCCCGCAGTGAACTGCCCGAGCTTAGCCGCGATGTCGCGCTGCCATTTCGCCTTTGCCTGCGAAAGGTCGAACGAGTCACGCGTGGAGAGGGCTTTCGGCAGCCGTCCGTGGAACAAAGCGGGCGCGCGCTCGACATCCTCGAGGAGAGGAAACACGTACAATGTCGCCTCGGACGGGAGCAGCTTCACGACCTGCTCGATGCTCGAGCGGACGGAGTCGCGCTCCTCCGGGGTCAGACTCAGCGTCACATCGGCGAACACGATGAATGTCGGCGGGGACGGGGGAGCGGTGGGCTTGCTGGCGTACGTCGGATCGCCGCCGCACGCGGCGGCCAGGATCACGCACGACGCCGTCGCGAAGACGAGCGGTGGTTTCATTCAGCGACTCCGGCCTCGATCATTTCGATTGCCGGGGCGGCGTGCCCTCTCGTCACTACCGTCCTCTGTTCACCGACCGTCACGAGCCGTCGCAGGACCGCGTCGACCTGCTCGTGCAGCCGCCGGCCGTTGTGAATCGTCTCCGGAATGGAAAAGCCGCGGACGAAGCCGTGACCATAGAGCGCCTGCGCGGCTTCCGCTGCGCCCTCGGACGAGGCGGGTAGGTTCCAGAGCTTCGCATTTGCGGTCGCGAGAGCGGCTGCCGTGTTGTGCACCAGTTTCTGCGCCGCGACGTGCTCCTCGCGCGCTCGCTCATGTTCTTTCTCCGCCGTCTTGTAGCGGATCGAATTCTGGATGCGATGCCAGCCAGCCGATGCGCAGATTCCGCCGATCGTGGGAAGCGTGAGCGTCAGGAGGATGAAGGAGAGATTCGCGCGCGACTCCATATCCTGCGCGAGCGCGCCGACGTCGACCGACGTCACGCCCATCGACGCCTGCCTCTGCGCTTCCTGCAATTGGCGGACGCCGGTGCGCAGCCTCGCCAGGACGTAAAGGTTGTATCCGACCATGGCCATGACGGCGACGAGCAGGAAGCCGGCGGCGATCCTGACCACGAGCCGCTTCGCCAAGCGTGGTTTGAAAAAGAAGTCGGTGACGAATTTGAAGAAGATGCCGAGCGCGGCGATGCCGATCGCGAAGGCGAGCGGCTCCCACATTGATGTCCACGTCGCGCGAATGACCTGCAGATTCGAAAGAGCTTCGTAGTTCGTGCGGATGCCGAGGCCGTCCGCCGCGAGAAGGGTCAGCGGCACATCGGCGATCCAGAGAATGACCGCCACGGCGACGTAGAAGATGCCGAGCGGCCAGGAGTAGCTGGTGGGATTTTCGATGCGGTCTTTCTCGATGTCGTGGAACTTGTCCATGACGCCGCGGTAGTCGCCGTCGACGAGCTGCTGGTTCTGCAGCTCCGCCTGATGGTTCACGTTCGCTTCCGTTTTTTCGCCTTCGAGCTTGGCGCGTACGTCGGCGAGCCGGCGCTTCGCTTCGAACTCGTAGAGCTTCAGTACGTGCTGCGACGGAATGCCGACGCGGCCGTCGGTCCATCCTGTTTTCCATTCCGGGTCGTCGAAGCTTGTGGGCTCCGGCTCACCGGTGCTGTTGTCGGAGCGCTCGCGATTGATCGCGCGGATTGCGGGCCAGACACTGGTCGCTGGAATGTCGGTCATGAAATCACCTGCTTGGTGTTTGCGGCCCTTGCGGGCCGAGTTTGGGATCGATGCGCTGACTCATCGCCTTCGCCGTGGTGATCGCGCCGCGAACGCGTAGCACGAGATCCGCTTTCGCGAAGTTCGCCGAGGCTTGCCGCTGAAGGTCGTTTGCCTCGGAGGATTGCACGCGCCCGAGCTTCTCCGCGAGCTCGTCGCGAAGCTGTTCGAGCTGCACGAGACCGCAGAGATTTTCTTTCTCCACGATCGAACGATCGAGCTCGCTCCGCTCGCTCATCAACTCGTTGCTACTGCGCCGGCGTTCCTCGATGTTTTTCACAAGTTCAGAAGCGAGCCGGCTGTCCATCGGATGGAATCCGTTGTAGCTGCCGTTCCCGTTCTGCGACGTCGTTCGCCAGAACTGCCACGATTTCGGCGCCGGTTTGGGTTCGATCTTCAAACCGAGCGTGCGAGCGGTACGGAAGCGTCGCAGGATCGTTTCCTGTTGGAGCCGCCCTCTTGCATACGAAAACTCGAGCGAGCCGCCACGCCACGTCCGCAGCGACGCCGATACCGGCCGCGGCGGAAATTCGCACTGCTGGATCAGCCACTGGAGACGCTGAACGCGCTCGTTTGCCTTTGTTTCGTCTTTGTAGATGCCGTGGTAGACCAGACCGTAAGCGAGTGCCAGCGAGGTAACGAGCATGAACAGCGCCCATCCGCCCCAGGCGATGCGTTCCCACCAAACGACGGTGCTGCTTCCGTCGACGTCGCGGACCATCGGATTCGCCACTGCGAGGCCCACGGCGAGGATGAGGATCGCCGGAAGCACCGCCACCTCCCACGCGTGGCGTGGTTCGCCTTTGCCGCGCGCTTCGATGATGTGGAGCGCGTAGAGCATGAATGCAGCCGTGGCGAGTAGCGCGATGGCGCTGCCGATGAACGTGTTTGCCACGGTCGGCACGAGCGAGCTGAGGACATCTTTGCCGCTTTTGCTCGCCGGCACCGAGGCGACGAATGCAGCGCACGCTCCGAGCGCGAAGACAAACGGTGTAATAGCGAGCAGACGCGTGTACGAACGGCGCGTGATGCCGGAGGGCGCGAGCTGGATGACCGGCCGCTCCTCTCCTTCGCCGGCTTCCCAGTCGTCATCGAAGCGGCGCAAAAAGCGATCGCACAACAATGCAATTCCGAACGTAGCTAAACCGAATACGGTGAGAATGCCGATCAGCACGGCGAATCGCGTGAGCGCGTTTGTCGCAAACGGCAGGTCATCCAGGAATGCCTGGATGGTGCTGAGCACTCCCTCGGTCGGTATACCGGGCTTCCTGCCGAGGAGCATCGCCAGCACGGTTCCGGTTGCGATGACCGACGCGTAACCGAGCCACACCAGATAGCCGGCGACCGTACGCGTGATCATCTTCGACGAAAGAGCGTCCGCCCGCTTCTGCCGTTCGCTTGCAATCGTGGCCGCGTCCTGGAGTTGCTTCCGCAGTTCCACGGCGCGCTGCTTCCGTTGCGACTCCGTTTTGTTCCACTGCTCCGCCTGTGCATCGTTGATTTTCTTCGCGTCGCTGCCGAGGAGATCGAAAGCGCGTTGCCGGTCGTTGTCCACGCTCTCGACCTCGGCTTCGAGTAATCGCTGCTGCGCGGCCGCCCGGAGATCTTCGAGCTGCAGATGGAGCACGCGGATCTCGGACTCGAGGTCCTCGATCTTCCGCAAAATCTTCCGCCGGTCCTTCCGCTCCTCCATGAGATCTTCGCGCATCTTCTTCCGGCTCTCGATCTTCTGATGCAGAGCGAGCAACGCGGGAGTGATCAGACGGCGCTCCGATTCGCCCGTCATCATGATCAGCGTCATCAGCTCTTCCGACATCTCGTTAAGAGACTTGAAAACTTCCTCGACGGGGCCGTCACAGAGAGTGATGGCGGTGGCGACGTCGAGGAGGTCGTCTCGCGACTCGAGCGGAAAGGCCGGGGGGACGTCGATCGCACCCGCGACGTTAGGACGGCCGACGGCTTCGTCAAATAAGGTCAGGTCCATGGAAATGCCTCGGTTCCCTGTGCTTCGGCAGCAATCGTCATGGTCACCTCGTTTCGGCGTCGAATGGGCCGTGCTGCTTCTTTTGCACTAGTCGGACGGATCGGTTCGAATTCGGCGAGATCGGCTATCATGCCGTGCCTAAGCCATTCCATATTGAGGGAGGCGCGATGACGAAACGCGAGTGTCAACTGCTCGTCCTCTCGCCGCAGGCTCGCAGCGAGGATCAGGTTCAGAGATTCAAGCCATTCGGCGCCAGGTCCCTGGCCGGTATCATCCGCGACGTGGCCGCTGGGCTGTCGCATCGAAAGTCCCTCCCCTATGAGCGCCACGCGGTCTTTCCAGGTTTCTTTTTCGGCGTCACGGCATTCGACGACCCGCTCATTCGTGACTTGCGCCGCGTTACTTCGTCGCTAGTCGACTGCGGGACCTACCGCAGCGAAGAAGCGGACGCCGTCGCCGCCGCACAGAAGGCGCTCTCGTATTCCGCGGAAGATGCGCCGGACGGCGCTAAGTGGATCGTGCTGACGTGCGGTGACGGCTGCGGAGTGGAGATGACCGTGCCGTCCGAGCGGGCACGAAGCGACGAGGCGTTATTCGCGCACCTTTGGATCGATCTCTGTGGGGGCGCGTTTCGAAGAATCGGTCAGGTGATGGCGAGGCGGTGGAGTGACTGAGCCGAATCTGGTCGAGCTGTATGTCACGTTTTCTGAAGGGCTATCGCTGAACGAAGTCCAGCGTGAACAGTTCTGGCGCGATATCTCCGCCGAGATTGAACGCGTGGAGGCCGCCCTGCCCGATCCTGAGAGCGCGACTTCTGAAGAAATCGAGGCGACCTGTGCGCGCGTCCGGGTGCGGCCGATTCAAGAGCTCGCGCTTGCGCTTCAATGGCAGATGATCACGGACGTCGTAGAGCGGTCGCGCAGGAAGTTAGGGGCAGATGAGGAGGAGGGCGAGACCGTCGAGTCGAAGGTAAAGTTGAAGCTCTACGCGAACAACTTCGAAATCATCCGTCATTTCCGACGTGAGTCGTCGTTCCCTGTCTATCTGCGGACCATCGTGCAGCGAACGTTTCACGACTTACGTGTGGAGCGCTTTGGAAAGTGGCACAATTCCGCCGCCGCCGAGCGCCTCGGACCGTTGGCCAAGGATCTGGAGCGCATGATCTACCGCGAGGGCTATACGCCGTCCGAGGCCGTTTCCGTTTTGCTCGCGTCCCACCCCGAAATTTCGCGGGCTACGCTGGAGAAGATGCTGGAAGCGCTTCCCATCAAGCAGCACCGTCCGTCTATCGTTCCGATGAAAGACATCGAGGACCTGATTTCCACCGATGTCGATTCCGACATCCTGATGATTACCGGGGAGAGATTCCGTCTCTCCGAGCGCGCCGCGGCCGTGGTGCGGCGGCTCATTGACGAATTAGGGGATACTGACCGTAACTTGTTGCAATTCCTGTTCGAGCGGAACCTCAAAATTTCCACGATCTCCCGGATGCTAATGACGGATCAGAAAGCCCTTTATCGCCGCCGCGACGAACTGCTGGCGCGGCTGCGCGCGGAGCTGGAGAGAGTGAATATTCGACGGAAAGACGCGGCGGATCTCTATGATCACATTGCGAAACTCACGGAGTTCGGCTTCGAGAAAAGCAGGAAATAAGTCCGTCAGGATCAAAGAAGGCGCGTGGTGCCGTTGGAGATGCCAGGTTGAGTGACTCACAGTCCGATCACCCCGATCTCGAAACCCAGAGCGCTTTCGTTGAAGGGACGCTCGACCTCGGCAAATCCGCCGCGGTCATTCGCCATCTGAGCCGCTGCGCCCGATGCCGGCTCGTCGTTGGCCGGGTCGCGGAGATCGAAGAAGAACTCGAGGAAGAAAAGGCGGCGCCGCGGCGCTGGGTGCCGCAGCGCCGCCGGCCTTCGCGCGAGCGCCGTCGCGTGCACTTGCCTGTGCAGAAAGCTGCCATCGCGATTTTCATCGCGCTCGCCATCCTCGCTGTGGTCTGGATCGTCGTGGACTCGACGCGGCCTCCGGGTGCCGATCCGATCGTGCGGATGGCGTCGGCCGCACCGATCTCGATTCGCACCATCAAGCCGCGGCTCAGCGGTGGGTATGGCTGGGCGCCTCTTCGCAATGTCATGGCCGACGCTCCAGACCCATCGGCCGAAGAATTGAGGGCTGCCAGCGTTGCAGGACAAGTGCTTCAGGAACTCCAGAACAACACCTCCGCGCGCGCTCTGCACGGTAAAGGTGTGGCCTATCTCATCCGCGACAATGCCGCGGCGGCGGTCCCTTTGCTTCGACAGGCGGCGCGGCTGTCGCCAGACGATGCGCGCATTTGGAATGATCTCGCGGCTGCGCTCTATGTGTTTGCGGCATCCGATCTGGAATTGCGTGAAGCGCTCGCGGCCGCAAAACACGCGGTCCGCTTTGATCCGGGTCTGACCGAGGCGTATTTCAACGTCGCCTTGATCCTCGAACGAGGAATCGGGACGAAAGAGCAGATCAAAGCCGCCTGGAGCGAATATCTCCGGCGTGATCCATCGGGAGGATGGTCGGACGAAGCGAAGGAACGGCTTGCGCTTTATCAGCAGAATCAGTGACGTCATCGCCGTCATGGTCTGCGTGACGTTGATGTCGTGCAGTGAAGGCGAAACGCGGCCCATGGCCTCGCCGATGGAGCGGCTCGCGCGTGCGGCTCCGCAATCCGATCGCCGGGTGGAAGCGCGCTTCAGCGGCGATTTTCGGTGGGCTCCGTTGCGCCGCGCGGAAAAGAGCAAGCGCTCCGACGAAGAGTGGCAGCTCGAAGCATTGGCGGCGGAGTTTCTGCCGGATGAGAACCGTCAGCACGCCGCAGGCGTTGCCCGCGCGTTGCTGGGCTCTTTCGCGGACGCCGTGAGCCGGCTCGATCACGCTTGTCATTCCGCTCCCGCGAATGCAGCGGCCTGTAACGACCTTGCGGCGGCGCGCTACGCGCTGGCCATCGATTACGATGATCCGCACCGTCTTCCGGCGGCATTGAGCGACGCCGACCGCGCGCTGCGTCTGTCCCCATTCTTTCCGCAGGCGCGTTTCAATCGCGCGCTCATCCTGACACATCTTGGCATCCGCAACGAGGCGCTCGAGGCCTGGCGCAGTGCGCGTGAAGTGGAGCGCGATCCTGCCTGGGCCGCTGAAATCGACAAGAACATCGCGGCCTTCGAGCAGGCAGCCGTCGCGCCGCTCGGACCGAGACTCGAACAGGCATTGCAATCGGCGGAGGCCGACGACTCGAAACCGCTGCGCGCGCTCGTGGCCGCGTATCCGCAGGAAACGCGCACCTATGCCGAGACGCGGATTCTGACGTCGTGGGCAGAGGCGTTAAACAGAAATGATTTTACCGTCGCGGAGCGCATCCTCTCCGGAGCGCAGCGAATCGGAGATCTGCTCACGGTCGTCAATGGCGATCGGTTATTGCGCGATGCCGTGAACACGATCACGGCGGCGCCGGCAAGCGGACGCCGCCGGCTGGCGAAAGCGCATCTCGCGTATCGCGACGGGCGCGTGCGTTACGCCGCAGGCGCGGCAAGCAGCGCCGAGGAGATCGCGAATGTGGCGGAGATGTTCGCGCGCGAGCGCAGTCCGATGGAGCACGTGGCGCGCTATTACAGCGCCAATGCGTTTTTCGACAGCAACCGTCCCGAGCCGGCGCGTCGCCTCCTCGATCAGGTGATCGCTTCGATCGACGTCACCCGCTATCCATCGCTCGCGGCGGGCGCGGAAAAACAGCTCGGGTTGTATTACGGCTTCCGCGAATTGTGGACCGTCTCCCTCACGCATCTCGAACGATCGCGTACGCTCTTCGCCACCCGCGGCGAGCGCGTGAACGCGGCGTTCGTTGGAGCAATCGCAGGAGAGGCCTCCGATCTCACTGGCGATTTCGAGCAAGGGTGGCGGCATCGCATCGCGGCTCTCGACGTGCTGACCCGCTCCGCTCCCGACCAGCGTTCGGTGTCCGTGCTGATCGGTGCGGTCGATGCGGAGACTATGCGCGGAGATTACGAGAGCGCGCTGTCGCTGGTCCAGGTGGCGCGGCACGAAGCGACCCTTGTGGGGGTTCCTGCGCTGACCGCGGCGGCGATCCGCCGCGAGGCGCGCGTGCTGCTTCACGCGCGCGGCGTCCGCGATGCGGAAGCCGCGCTGCTCGAAGCGAAGGGCGCCGCCGCGTCGATGTCAGAGAAACGGGCGAGGACAGAGGCCGAGATCGCGATCGTGGAAGCGGCCATCGCCCGCCGCTCGGATCCGGAGCGCGCAGTGGCGACCGTGACGCCGGCCATCACTTTTTTCCGGACCCACGGACTCGGAATCCTGCTGCCTGCCGCGTATCTGGAGCGCGGCCGCGCGCATCGCGCCCGCGGCGCCCGAGCCGATGCGCGGGCCGATTTCGAGGAAGGACTACGCTCGATCGAGCGCCAGCGCGATAACGTCGACATGCAGAACCGCACGACGCTCTACGACACGGTGCCGGAGCTGACGGACGAGTTGGTCGATCTGCTGCTCGAGAAGAAAGAGGACCAACCCGCCGCCTTCGCGGCGGTCGAGCGTGCTCGCGCGCGTACGCTGATCGAAGCGCTCGGCGTGGCCCAGAAACCCGGCAGCGCGGGCATTGCGAACATCGCCGCCGCGCTGCCGGACAGCGCAATCTTCATCGAGTACGCGCTGCTGCCGGACGATGTCGCCGCATTCTGCGTCGGGCCCGGCGGCCTGACCGTCCGCCGTCTCGGCGTGAAGCCGGCGCAGCTGCGGCGCTCGGTGGCCGAGCTGCGCGCCCGCATCGAAAATCGGCACTCCCTCGGCGACGTGCAGCGCGCGGGCGCGGAGCTCTACGCCGCGCTCTTTCGTCCGCTCGAGCTGATGATCGCGGGGGCGGACACCCTCTACCTTGGACCCGATCGTTTTCTCAACGCCCTACCGTTCGCCGCGCTTTACGACGGCCGACAATTCCTCATCGAAAAACAGCGGCTCATCCTCGCGCCCAGCGGCACGTTCCTGCTGGGCCGCCCGCGGCTGCGGCGCGAACTGCGGCCTGCTCTGATCATCGCCGATCCCACCAGCTCCGCCGGCGGCTCGCGTCTCGATGCCGCGCGAACCGCGGCGCTCGAGTTGAAGAAGCTATACGATGCTCCGGCGCCACTCGTCGGTCCCGATGCCACGGTCGAACGATTCAAGGCCGCGGCGCCGGAGAGCGCGCTCATTCATTACGCCGGCCACGCGCACAGCGACGAAACCGCGGGGGGATTCCTGCCTCTGGCGCCCTCGCGCGGCGTGGACGGCCGCCTCGATGCGACCGAGATCTCGCGCCTGTCGCTGCGCAAAACGAACCTCGTGGTGCTCTCCGCGTGCGCCACGATGCGCGGCGACGTCACGCGCGTCGAGGGGATGCCCAGTCTTTCCCGCGCCTTCCTTCGCGCTGGCGCGCAGGCGGTAATCGGGATGCTGTGGGAAATCGACGACGAGGCGACGGCGCAGCTGTTGCGGCCATTCCATCAGCGCCTGCGCCGCGGTATGCCTCCGTCGCAGGCGCTACGCGAGGCGCAGATCGAAATGCTGCGCAGTCGTCACGAAGAGCACATGCAGCCGATCGCCTGGGCTGCCGCCGAACTCCTCGGCGCCGACTGAACGGAAAAAACGGTCTGAATGTCCGACCAATGTTCGGGACGAGGAAAGGAGGCTGTTGTGGAGATCGTTTTTGCGGGAATCTGTTGTTGGGTCGACGCCAAATTGCCGAATACAGGAAAGACCGTCATCATCCCCAATTCCACACGTGGAGGTCTCAAGGATGGATCGCCGATTCCGCCGCACTCCGCGTTCATTCATGCGAAGCGCAGGAATGTGGAGGCGACGAACTGGCGGCCGGCGATCACCGTGGGAGACGACGACGTGCTGTTCCTCCTCGAAGGAGACGCGATTACGTTCGATCCCGTGCCCGCCGGCGGCTCGATCGACGTCACGAATCTGCCGCATGTAAAGGATACGGTCGGCGATACTCCGATCTGCGGGGCGGCCGATGAAATCCGCGCCCCATTCCGTGACGAGCCGGCCGCCTTCTATGTCTCAGGTCTGGTGGATCTGCCTGCGGACGCGTCGGTGACGACGTCGGCGAACAGCAACGGCGCCGTCTTTGCCACGCTGCACATTCCCAATGCGTCGGTCACGATCACGGCCAAGCCGTTCAACGACGGTGGCGCGCGTTCGTTGAAGATCACCGATTCATCGGCACCTGTGTTCGTCTGCAACGTCAGCATGACGGATTACCTTTTGGGCAATACCGCCGACGAGGACAACCACAAATTTCTCGTCTGCGAGATCTTCAAGCCGCGTTCGGTGGTCACGCGCGGCACCTCAAGGCACAAGAACGAAACGATGATGCTCACGGAGCTTTCGGACATCGACTCTCCGGCTGGCGACGAGTCTTTCCCGTTGCTGAAGGGCACTCCAGGCAAGGACATGCAGGATTACCTCTGTACGTTTGCCGCTGGCTGTTCTGATTCCCAGTGGCCGTGAAAGGTTCGCCATGCCGTGCACCACTTACACCTACCAGAGCGGCAAGAAGCTGGAGCTATCTTGTTCGACGACGCATTTCGTTTCGCGCGCGGAGAAGCAACGGCTGCTGGAAGAACATTTCTCACTGATTCACGCGCTCTCGCCGCATTCGTGGTGCGTGAGAACGTCGTCGGACCGGTTGCATGAAGACCTCGTCCGCGCGCGCCTACTCGGGCCGGCCTATCCGGCCTACGTCGTTGCCAGCAGCGGGGCGGGATTTCATGTTACGGACCGGGTGGCTCTTCGTTTCCGGTGCGACGTGTCTGAAAGCGACGCTCGGCAGTTCGGCGATTGTCTGGATCTGCAATTGGTCAGGCGTCTCACGACGCGCGATGTTCTATTTCGCGTTCGGGACAGTTTGGACGCTGTCGACGTCGTGCGCAATCTGACCGAGCGCAACCTCGCGAACGTGGAGTTCGTCGAACACGATCTGAACATCCGTCCCCAATTGCAGGAGACGATTGTGACCGAACCCGATGCAACGGAGCAGCAGTGGCACCTGTTCTCCACGATCGACAATCCGCTCGTCCAGAGGTGCGCACTGTTGGATTGTGAAGGAGCGTGGGAGGCGGCGGGCGGGTACGGCCATCCCGGCGTCATCATCGGCGTGGTCGACTCCGGCTGCGATTTGACAGATCCGAATTTCGGCGGGCCTGAAAAATTCGCAGATTGGGCGGTTCTGCTCGATGGGCAGTTGCTAACGCGGGACAATCTGCCCAGCGACGCTAAAGGCGAGATCATGAATCCTCCGCGTGTTCACGGGACTCTTTGCGCGACGCTTACCGCGGCGACCGCCGATCGCTATGGAGGGCTCGGAGTCGCGCCCAATTGCAGACTCTTGCCGGTCAAATTGCAGGACTTCGGAGGCGCGACCGCGTTTCCCGAGTCTCTGTTCTTCGACATCATTCGTTACCTACGTGACAAAGTGGACGTGGTCTCGAATTCGTGGGCTCGGGGAGCGAACGGACAGTGGCCGCCCTATATCGTGGACGAGCTGAAAGACGCCGCGCTGAATGGCGGTCCGCACGGCAATGGCATGGTGTGGGTGTGGGCCGCCGGAAATCGCAATTGTCCGATTCAATATACCGGTGACGTCGCAGTCCCGATAACCGTGTCGGCAAGCGGCGCCGTCAAGGAGTCGTCGAAGGAGTTCGTGAATTCGCTCGCCGGATTGCCGGGCGTCGTTCACGTTGGCGCCATCTCGAGTCTCGGACAGCGCTGCCATTATTCGAATTATGGAGATGGACTCGATCTCGTGGCGCCGAGCGGTAACCATCACACATACGGGCGCGGCATGGCCAAAGGAATACCAGTGTGGGCGCCGCTCGAGCGCGGGCTCCGTCACTTCCGCGGAACGTCAGCCGCCGCGCCGTTAGTGGCAGGTGTAGCCGGCCTCGTTCGGTCGGTGAATCCGAGGCTCACGTCGACCGAGATTGTATCCGTGCTTCGCCGGACGGCGGACAAGAATCTCGATTTCACCGGCTATGATCCAAGCAGCCGCCCATCCGATCCCGATCCAGCCTGGGACATTTCCCCGATCAAGCCATTTCAATCGGGCAAGTTCGATCGAAAGGGTCACCCCGACGGTTCCTGGAGTGCGTGGTTCGGGTTCGGAAAAGTCAATGCGAGGAATGCGGTGGAAGAAGCGCTGCGGATGTGAATGCAGCGCGGCGCGACCGTTCGCAAGCAACGCGTAACGCGTGTAGGGGGAGGGGCCTCCTCTACCTACGAGTAGCCCTCCGCCCTGTCACGCCGAAAGTCGCGGGTCAGGAACCCTGCCGCGCTTCCGGCGGCGGCGGCATTTCCGGCTCCGTCTTGCCGCGATGGCACGTCCAGCAGACGACGCGCGGCTCCGCCGGCGCGCTCGCCGCGGCCTCCGCCTCCCCTTCTGCCTCTTCGACGCGGTGCATCCAGGTGCCGTTGATCTCGGTCACCATCCGCAGCATCACGCGCGCGACGCGCTTCTCTTCCTTCGTGTCCGCGGGGAAGTCGAGCACTTCCTTTGGCTCTGTCGCGGTGACGACGTGGCAGTGATTGCAGCGGACGCCGAGGCCGCGGGTGAAGCCGCGCATGGTTGCGAGGAGCTGGTCGCGCGTGATGGTGCGCGGGAGGACCTGCAGGTTCTTGAATTCTGAAGGCGGCGCGGGGGGCTGCGCGGTCGTACATCCGACGATGAGGATCAGTGCGGCAACGAGTTGCTTCTTCATCATGCGTGCGCGGAGTGCAACAATCGCGCGCGATGAAGGCCATCCTCGCCCTCGATCAGGGAACGACGAGCTCGCGCGCGCTGCTGTTCGACATGCAGGGCAACGTGCTCGCGCTCGCGCAGCGCGAGCTCCGGCAGTACTTCCCGCAGCCGGGATGGGTCGAGCACGACGCGGAAGAAATCTGGGCCACGCAGATCGCGGTGGCGGCGGAGGCGATCGCGAAGGTGCCGGGCGTCGAGATCTCCGCGATCGGCATCACCAATCAGCGCGAGACCACCGTGCTGTGGGATCGCGAGACGGGCAAGCCGGTGTTCCATGCGATCGTCTGGCAGGACCGGCGCACAAGAGCTCGTGCGCGCGCGCACGGGCCTCGTCGTCGACGCGTACTTTTCCGGCACGAAGCTGCGCTGGCTGCTGCAGCACACGGAGGTCGATCCGCTGCGCCTCGCGTTCGGGACGATCGATGCGTGGCTCGTGTGGAACCTCACCCGCGGCCGCACGCACGTCACCGACGTCACGAACGCGTCGCGCACGATGCTCTTCGACATCCACCGCCTGCAGTGGGACGACGAGCTGCTGGAGCTGCTCGGGATCCCGCGCTCGGTGCTGCCCGTGGTTCGCTCTTCGAGCGAGAGTTACGCGATGACCGCGGAAGGGCTGCCGATTCCCGCCGGCATTCCGATCGCGGGCATCGCCGGCGATCAGCAGGCGTCGCTGTTCGGGCAGCGCTGCACGCGCGCGGGGATGGCGAAGAACACGTACGGCACGGGCTCGTTCGTGGTGATGAACACCGGCGCGAGCGCGGTGCGCTCGTCGCACGGACTGCTGTCGACGATCGCCTGGCGCCTCGGCGATGCGCCGCCGCAGTACGCGCTCGAAGGGAGCATCTTCGTCACCGGCGCGGCGGTGCAGTGGCTGCGCGACCAGCTGCACATCATCCGCAGCGCGGCGGAGATCGAGGCGCTCGCGGCGAGCGTTCCGGACAGCGGCGGCGTGGTCGTCGTGCCCGCGTTCACCGGTCTCGGCACGCCGCACTGGGATGCCTACGCGCGCGGCGCGATCCTCGGCCTGACGCGAGGCTCGAGCGCGGCGCACATCGCGCGCGCGACACTCGAATCGATCGCGCTGCAGACCGCGGATGTGCTCGAGGCGATGCGCGAGGACTCCGGCATCGCGCTTTCCGAGCTGCGCGTGGACGGAGGAGGATCGACGAACGATCTGCTGATGCAGATGCAGGCCGACATCGCCGGCGTTCCCGTCGTGCGCACGCGGATCGCGGAGACCACAGCCCTCGGCGCCGCGTATCTCGCGGGACTCCCCGAGGTCCACCTGCCGCCGGACCGCGTGTTCGAGCCGCGCGGAAGGTGCGATGAGCTGATCGCGCAGTGGCGCAAAGGCGTCGAGCGCGCGAAGGGGTGGGCTGTAGCGCGGGCCTCCGGCCCGCCGTAGCGCCGGCATCCGCCGGCGCTGACGATCGCCGGCTGGAAGCCGGCGAGACGGCGGCCTGGAAGGCCGCGCTACTCGCGAATGAACTCGATGCGGTCCGCGGCGAACGTGCCGAGCCGCTGCCACCGCCCGGTCAGCTCCACCTCATCGCCCACGCGCAGCGAGCCGAGCGGGCCGTCGCCGAAGTCGACGATGATCGAGCCCTCGGTCGGCTCGTTGTAGATCACGAAGCGTCCCTTCTCCGCATCGACGCTCTCGACCTTGCCGCGGAGCTTCGCATGCACGAACTTGAGCTGATCGCGGCGCTCGAAGTCGGAGTACCGCGTGTGGACGTAGAACGGAATCCGGCTGCCGGCGACCCAGACCCGATAGCCGTCGCGCCAGCGCTCGATCACGGAGACGCGGCCGTGCGGCTCGCGCCAGCGTGACGGGTTTCCGGCGAAGGCGGATGCGGTGAAGAGCGCGGCGATCGTCAGGATGACGGAGATGAGCTTCTTCATGTCAGCCTCCCGCTTGCACAACCTCTATTGTGCTACGTTTCTTTCGTGCCGCAACGACTCGTGGCCGGACTCCGTCGCGACCTCGGCACTCTCGAGTCCTACGCGGCCCTCGTCGGCATTCTCATCGGCGCCGGCATCTTCAAGGTCACGAGCGAGGCGTGGGCACTCACGGGGCCGAGCGTCATCCTCGCGTATGTCGTTCTCGCCCCGGCAATTCTCGCCACCTCCGTCGCCTACTCCGTCTTCCTCTCCACGCCCCTCGGCCTCGAGCCGGGAGGCGAGTACACGCATCTCTCGCGCACCTTCGGCGGCTACGGACTCGCGTTCGTCGGCGCGTGGCTGAAGATCATCTCGTACATCGGCGCCCTCGCCTTCCTCGCGCGCACGTTCGCCGACTATCTGCTCGAGCTCCTCGGCCGCGCGAATGAAACCGCCGCCGCGATTCCGATCGCGTTCGCGACGCTCGTCGTCTTCTGCGCGATCCACGTCGCGGGCGTGCGCTGGTTCGGGCGGATCCAGGTCGCGATGTGCGCGATCCTCGGCGTCTCGCTGCTCGTGCTCATCGTGCCGGGTCTCTTCGCGATTCGCTTCGAGAACTACCGCCCCTTCGTCACGCACGGCCTCGGCGGCTTCGCCGAGAGTCTGCCGCCACTGTTCTTCGCGTACGCGGGATTCGAAGCGCTCGCGCAGACCGCGGGAGAAGTGAAAGACAGCACGCGGCGCCTGCCGCGCATCTTTCTGCGCGGCATTCTCGCGACGACGGTGATCTACGTGCTGATGTCGGTCGTCGCCTTCGGCGTGCTGCCGGGCGAAGAGCTGCGCGCGTCCGCGGCGCCGATGGCCGAGGTGGCGTCGCGATACCTGCCCGCGGGCGCGGCATGGCTCGTGACCCTCGGCGCGTGCATGGCGTTGTCGACGTCGGTGAACGCGACGATGCTCGTCCCTTCGCGCGTCGCGGTGATGCTCGCCAAAGACGGCCTCGCGCCGCGCATCATCGGCGCGATCTCGCCGCGCACCGGAACGCCTGTCGTCGGACTGACGATCACGCTCGTTGCCGCCCTGTTGCTGCTCGTGAGCGGACAAGTCGGGCTCGCCCTCAACATCGCCGTGCTCGCGCTGGTGATGCTCTACTTCATGCACAGCGCCGCGCTGATCTACCTGCCCATCACCAATCGCGCGCTCTACGACAGCATCACGTTGCGCATGCCGCGCGGGCTGCAGATCCTCGCCGCGCTGCTGTCGCTGATCGCGATGGGCACGCTGATCGTCCTGCTTCTGCGCGACGCGGCCACGGTGAAGCTGCTGCTGTTCTGGGGCGCGATCGGCGCGGTGCTCTACGTGCTGATGAAACGGCGCAGCCGGCACTTGCCGGCCGCGCCGCGATGACTCAGCCTCGCATCGAACGCAGCTCGCGCTCGATGTCCGCCTGTTTCCACTTCGCTGCGATTCGCGGCTTGTCCTCCATTGTGGCAACGGAGGACATTGCATCGATCACGCCTTCACCGCGTAGTCGTCACCGTAGAACTTGCTGGTGATGCTCGTGTGAAACTCGATCGCCTTCACGGGCGGATACTTCGGATTCGCGATGCACGGCAGGACTTCGAGCATCTCGTCTTCCCACACGTAGACCGCCATCGGAAACGACGTGCGCGTCGCGCCGCGCTGCGCGGGATCGCGCGGCTTGCTCACGCGATGCGTCGTCGACGGGAAGAGGTCGTTGCTGATGCGCTGCATGTAGTCGCCGGTGTTGAGCACGATCGTCCCCGGCGGCGCCACGAGGCGCACCCATTTCATGTTCCGGCGATTGAGCACCTGCAACCCTTCGACGCGCGGCGCGGGGAGGAACGTGAAGAGATCGACGTCTTCGTGTCCGAGGAGGCGCGCGGCGCCCGACGCATCATCCTCGGCCGACACCGGCGGGTAGTAATTGAGGCGCAGACCGAAGTTCGTACCGGTGAGCTTCGCGTCGTAGAGATGCGGATCGCATCTGAGGTAGATGAGGAGACTCTGCATGATGGGAAGAATCAGCCGCTCGTGCGCGCGCACGATTCGCTCGAAGAACGGCGCGTATTCGGGAAGCGGCCAGAACGCCGCGGGATCCTCGAACGCGCGGCGGCAGAAGACCCATCCCTCGACGAGATCGGGATGCATGTTGCTCGTCTCTTTGATCGGGAAATAGCCCTGATTCACCGAGCCGTGACGCTGCGCGCGAAAGCGCATCTTCTCCTCGAGCGACAAGCGCGAGAAGAACTCCTCCACCTTTGCATGCGCCTCGTCGTACAGCGCCGGATCGACGCCGTGGCCTTCGAGGATGGCGAAGCCGATCTCGCGCAGCGCATCGCCGAGGTCCGCGGCGAAGGCGGGACTGCGCATGTCACACGTTCGGATGCGAAAGTCGTCGTCGAACTGCTCGCTGTCCGCTTCCGACAGGTGGTACGTCTGCCGCTTCTCCACCTGGTCGTAGCGGATGAAGTCCTGATTCGTCTTCGACTCCATGAGCGACGATAATCGCACGAATGGCGGTGAACCTGGACGGCGGATGCGTCGTCGCGACGCTGCGCGAAGGCGTGCACGGCGACCTGCTCTCGCTGCGCGCGATCGACGTGAGCGGGCACGCTGCGCTGCGGAACGCGGATGCCGAGGAAGTGCTGTACGTGCTGGAGGGCACCGGCCTCGCGAACGGCCAGCCGATCGCGGCGAACAGCGGCATCTACCTCCCGCCTGAATCGACGCTGACGCTCGAAGGCACGATGACGCTCGTCAGCGTCCAATGCTTCGACCCAGCAACCCAGCAACTCAGCAACCCCGCAACCCAGATCGTCACCCTCGACGCACAACCCGCACACAAAACCGCCGACCGCTGGTACCGCGAGCTCATCCAGGGCCAGGTCACCCAGTTCGTCGGCGGCATCCCGCCCGGCCGCGCGCCCGATCACTTCCACCTCTACGAGGAAGTGCTCTGCATCCTCGACGGCGAGGGCGAGATGTGGGCGGGCGCGTCGCACGCGCCGATCGCGAAAGGCTCGTGCATCTTCCTGCCGCGCCGGCAAATGCACTGTGTCGAGAATCGCGGAAGCGGCGAGCTGCGCCTCCTCGGCGTGTTCTTTCCCGCCGGCAGCCCCGCGGTGCGGTACTCGTAGCGCCGACTGGAAGTCGGCGGACCGGCCGACAGAATGCCGGCGCTCCGTTTTGCGGTACGGAACGCCGACTTCCAGTCGGCCGGTCCGCCGATTTCTAATCGGCGCCCCGCGGTGCGGTACACATAGGAGGGCGGACGTCCCCGTCCGCCCCCCGAAGGCGGACGGGACGTCCGCCCTCCTTGTGATACACATGCGCGCATGGCAGTCGAAGCATTCACCGCACTCGGACTCCGCGACGACCTCGTGGCCACACTCGCCGACCTCGGATACGAGGCGCCGACGCCGATTCAGGAGCGCACGATTCCGATCCTGCTCTCCGGCCGCGACCTGATCGGGCAGGCGCAAACCGGAACGGGAAAGACCGCCGCGTTCGCGCTGCCGATCCTGCAGAGCCTCGATATCCGCGCGCACGAAACGCAGGCGCTCGTCCTCGCGCCGACGCGCGAGCTGGCGATGCAGGTGGCGGAAGCAATCCACTCGTACGCCGCGAAACTGGAGCGCGTGACCGTGCTGCCGGTGTACGGCGGCGCGCCGATCGTGACGCAGCTCAAGCGCCTCGACCGCGGCGTGCAGGTCGTCGTCGGCACGCCCGGCCGCCTCATCGATCACCTCGACCGAGGCTCGCTCAAACTCGGCGCGCTGAAGATGATCGTTCTCGATGAAGCGGACGAGATGCTGAAGATGGGCTTCATCGACGACATCGAGAAGATCCTCTCGACCGCGCCGAAGCCGCGCCAGACCGCGCTCTTCTCGGCGACGATGCCGGACGAAGTGCTGCGCATCGCGAAGCGCTATCTCGACAATCCGGAGCGCGTTCAGATCGAGCACAAGGCGCTCACCGGGCCGGCGATCGAACAGCGATTCGTCAATGTCTCGGAGGGACAGAAGCTCGACGTGCTGACCAAGCTGCTCGAGCTCGAGCAGAACGACGCGGTGCTGATCTTCCGCCGCACGAAAAACGGCGCGGCCGAGCTCGCGGAGAAACTCGAAGGACGTGGATTCTCGGCCGTAGCCATGCACGGCGACATGACCCAGCCGCTGCGCGAGAGCGTGATCCGCCGCCTCCGCGCGGGACAGGTGGACATCGTCGTCGCCACCGACGTCGCCGCGCGCGGACTCGACGTCGAGCAGATCTCGCACGTCATCAACTACGACGTCCCGAATGACGTCGAGGCTTACGTCCATCGCATCGGCCGCACGGGACGCGCCGGACGCACGGGCAGCGCCACGATGTTCATCACGCCGCGCGAGCGGAAGATGATGCGCGAGATCGAGCGCTACACCGGCAAGCCCATCAAGCCGATCAGGATGCCGACGCACGCCGACGTGGCCGCGCATCGCGTCTCGCAGTTCAAGGACAACATCCGCAAGACGATCGAGGAAGGCGATCTCGATCTCTATCTCGATCTCGTCGAGCAGCTCGTCGATGAAGGGCAGCACGACGTGTCCGATATCGCCGCCGCCGCTGCGAAGCTGGCGACGAGCGCGCGGAAGCTGGCGGCAGAGCCGGAGCGCGTCGTCGAGATGCCACCCGAGCCGCCGGCGAGGGCGCCGGCGCCCCACGGAAAACCACTGGCCGCTCGCGAGCCGTTTCGCGAAGAGCGCACGGTCCGTCTGCAACTCTCCGTCGGAAAACGCGACGGCATCCGCCCCGCCGACGTCGTCGGCTCGATCGCGAACGAAGCGAACGTCCCCGGCCGCGAGATCGGCCCGATCGAGATCCGCGACGACATGACGTTCGTCGGCGTCCCGGAGCGCTACGTCGAGAACGTGATCGCGAAAGTGGGACGGAAAAAGTTCCGCGGACGCGCGCTCAATGTCCGCATCGCGCCACGCACCGAAGCCGCGCGGCCCGCGCCGCGCTACCCTGCGCGCGTGCAGCGCAACGAGCGTCCATTCCGGCCGAAAAAACGCTGACCAGTGGACATTCAACATTGAAGCATGGGTCCCAATGTTTGTCATCCCGAGCGGGGGACGGCGCGCAGCGCCGCGCCTGAGAGGAAGAAACCTCTTGAGTGTGCAGGACTCATAGCAGTTTGCAAAGTACTGATCACGTGTGGTTTGCGGATTCGAGAAAATTGAGTTTCTTGGAAGCG
>DATLFB010000050.1:0-61819 GCA_035525285.1 Thermoanaerobaculia bacterium | reverse complement strand
CTCCTCGGGAACCGTTGCCCGAGGCCATCATCGGCGAGCACCTTCGCGTTCAAATCGAAACCACCAAAAATCTCAGCTATCTCTTTGCCTTCGTGATAATTACGCGCCGCAGGTCCGAAGTTAACCGGACAGTAGTGATTTCGAATGAAGAATGAAGAATGAAGACCCACGCCGCCAATTCTTAATTCTTCATTCGAAATTCTTAATTCTCCCCGGCCAACGCGTGACCGCGTCACCGCGTAACCGTCCCGCACCGCCGATCACCGCACCCGTTCCGCCACGCCTCTCCTCACCGCCTGCTTCACGATCCGCTCGATCTCTGCATCGAACACCTTCTCGAGCACTTCCTCGCGCTCGTCGAGCTTGCGCTCTTCGTCCTCGTACACGCGAAGCTCGCGCCTGGCCTCACGGAGGTCGCGTTTGAGGACGTGAAGGCGCTCGCGATCGGCGTCGGTCAGCTCTTCGTCGTCATCCCGATCCGTGATCGAGTCGATCTCGCGCTCGAGGCGATCCACGCGGCGCTCGATCGGTCTCATCTTCGCGTGGAGCGCGCGCTGCGGCGGGCGGAGAGCCTCCATCGGGACGAACGCGGTGCGCACCTGCGCGAGCGCCGCGGCATCGCGAATCAGATACTCGCGGCCGTCGAGCCGGGCCCAGAGGTACGTGCCCGTGAAGCGCTCTTTCAGGCGGAGCACTTCTTTCAGAGAGCCGCGCGAGATCGTGGCGGAGCCTTCGGCACGCGAGTAGACGTACGAGAAGTTGTCCGCGAAAAGCGGAAGGGTGAAGAGGAGGAGAAGAATCATGCGTCGCATATTCGAATGGACGGCGCGGGGCGTGCGAGGTTAGCTGCGACGGGCGGCATTGAAAGCGTAGGTACCAAGACTTGTCATCCCGAGCGTGAGCGAGGGACCCGGGGGGGGCGGGTGGCACGAGGACTGCGCCCCCCGCCCGCACAGGTCCCTCGCTCACGCTCGGGATGACAAGGCTGGCCACGCATGCTTTCAAGGTTGAAGGTCCACCAGGTTTGCCCAGCAACCCAGCAACCCAGCAACCCAGCAACTCAGCAACCCACCCCCTCCCCGGCTCCCGACTTGCTTACAATTCACGCGATGCGCAAGCTCGCGCTCCTCCTCTTCCTCGCCCTCCCCGCCTCCGCGGTCACGGTCGATCGCATCGCCGCGGTCATCGACCGGCAGGTGCTCACGGTGAGCGAGATCAACCAGCTCGTCGAGATCCGGTTCTTTCCGCGTCTCGCAGCGACCGACGACGAGCACCGGCGGGAGGTGCTCGATGCGTTGATCGCGCAGGCGCTGCGGTTCCGCGACGTCGAGCGCTTCGGGGCGCAGGACATTTCGCGCGACGCGATCGAGGCGCGCATCGAGGAGATCGAGCGCCGCTTCGGCTCGGAAGCCGAGCTCAACGTCGCGCTGGCGCGCGCGGAGCTGACGGCCGACGAAGTGCGCGCGCTGGCGAAGCGGCAGCTGCAGGTCGAGGCGTACATCCAGGAGCGCTTCGCGCCGCTGGTGTTCGTGACGAACGAAGAGATCGAGGCGTACTACCGCGGGCCGTGGTCGCGGCAGCGGCGCGAGCGCGGGCTCGCGGGCGTGCCGCTCGCCGAGGTGCGCGAGGAGGTCCGCACCGCGGTGCGGGCGACGCGGCTGCAGGAAGAAATCGAGAAGTGGACCGTGCAGCTCCGCGCGCGGGCCAACGTCGACGTGTACGCCTGGCGTTAAACCGGCCACTCCGCGGCGGGCTTGCCGAGCCACACCCAGGCGATGAAGTCGGTCAGCGGCGGCTCGACGCCGAGCTCGCGCAACCGCGCATTGACCTGTCCTCGGTGATACGTGCTGTGCTGCGCAACCTGCTGCATCGTTTCGAGTCGCGTCGACGGCGCGGGCGGACAGCCGATCGTCTTCTCTACCCATCGCTTCCACGCCACTTCCATCGTCTCCCCCAGCTGCTCCTCGGTCACGCCGTCGAGATGCGCGGTCAGCTTCGCGTGACTCTCGCGCACGTACCGCGCAAGCGCCTCGCGGTCCGCGAAGGTATCGAGCTCGAGCCACTGCGGAGCCTCGCCGCGCCAGACGGAGAGAAACGCGCGCTGCACCTGAACCATGTGCAAAAGGAGATGATAGGTTCGCTCGTCGGCCTGTGCCTCCGGCGATGCGAGTACGCTGCGCCAGACGAGCGCATCGGCCCAGCGCATGTGGCGGTACAAGGCTTCGAAGTGTTGCAGGATCATCGGAGGATCGTACGTCGAAACCCGACTATCTCGTGATCGGCGCCGGCATCATCGGCCTCTCGGTGGCGCGCGAGCTGCGGCGCCGCGGCGCGTCGGTCACGGTCATCGACAAGGAGCGGATCGCCGGCGCGCATGCGAGCGGCCGCAACAGCGGCGTGCTGCACGCGGGGTTCTACTATTCACCCGACTCGCTGAAGGCCCGCTTCACGCGCACGGGCAACGAGCGGCTGACGGAGTACTGCGTCTCGCGCGGCCTGAAGATCAATCGCTGCGGAAAGCTCGTCGTCGCGACGTGTGACGAGGACCTGCCGCGCCTCGACGAGCTGCATCGCCGCGGCCTCGCGAACGGCGTCACGCTCGAGGCGATCGGCGCGCGGGAAGCTCGCGAGATCGAGCCGCGCGCGATCGTGCACGAGCGCGCGATCTGGTCGCCCACGACGTCGACGATCGATCCGCGCGCGCTGATGGACTCTCTCCTCCGCGACGCCGTCGCCGAAGGCGTCGAGGCTCGTCTCGGCACCGAGTGGACGCCGCGCATCGATGCCGGTTTCGTCGTCAACGCCGCCGGCCTCGGCGCGGTGAAGATCGCCCGACAGTTCGGCTTCGCGCGCCACTACCGCATGTTGCCCTTTCGCGGCGTCTATCTCTACTCGAACCGCCCGCACTCGCTGCGCACGAATCTCTATCCCGTTCCCGATCCCCGCTTCCCCTTCCTCGGCGTGCACTTCACCGTGACCGTCGGCGGCGACGTGAAGATCGGCCCGACCGCACGCCCGCCGCTGCTGCGAGGGGCGCTGCTGCTCGCCACGCATCGCGAGTTGCGCGCGCAGGCCGTGGAAGAGATCCGAAAGATGTCGCGCAGGCACCTCGTGAAGCGCGCCGCCGCCCTCGCGACGGACGTGCGCCTCGCAGAGTTCGATCGCTGGGGCGCGCCCGGCATCCGCGCGCAGCTCTACGACACGCGCACGCGCGCACTGGAGATGGACTTCGTGCTCGAAGCAGACGCGCAGTCGATGCACATCCTCAACGTCGTCTCGCCCGGGCTTACGTGCGCGTTGCCGTTCGCGGAGTATGTGGTGGACGCGATTACAAACGTAGGGGCGGGCTTCAGCCCGCCCTCCGCCGGGCCGCCCGGCTGAAGCCGGGCGCTACGTAATCGACAGCAGGTCGAGAAACTCCTCCTCGGTGAGCACCGGCACGCCGAGGGACTTCGCTTTCTCGAGCTTCGATCCCGCTGCCTCGCCGGCGACGACGTAACTCGTTTTCGACGACACCGAGCCTGACGGCTTGCCGCCCTCGCGCTCGATGAGCTTGTGGATCTCGTCGCGCGAGAAGCGCGTTAGTGTGCCGGTGACGACGACGGTTTTTCCGGCGAGCTTATCGCCCGTCGCGGTCGCCACGTACGACGGCGCGACGCCGAGGCGTTGCATCTTCTCGAGGCGCTCACGATTCGCGGGTACCGAGAAGTAGATCGTGATCGCCTCAGCGACCTTGGGACCGATCTCGTGCACTTCCACGAGCTCGTCGAACGTCGCGTGGATCAGCGCGTCGAGCGAGCGGAAACGATCGGCGAGAATCTTCGCCGCGCGCTCGCCGACCATGCGGATGCCGAGGCCGAAGATGAGGCGGGCGAGCTCGTTTTTTTTTGAGCGCTCGATGTTCTCGATCAGCTTCGCCGCCGACTTCTCCCCTTTTCGCTCGAGCTCCGCGACCTGCTCGACCGTCAGCTCGTAGAGCGACGCGTAATCGGTGACGAGGCCGGACTTGAGCAGCGCGTCGACGGTCTGCCAGCCGAGGCCTTCGATGTCCATCGCTTTTCTGGATGCGAAGTGCGTGAGGGACTGCAGCACGATCGCGGGACAGCCCTGATTGATGCAGCGGATCGCGACCTCGTCCTCGAAGCGATGCAGCGGCTCGCCGCAGACGGGACAGTTCGCCGGCGCCTTGAACGCTTTCGCCGACCGCGGGCGCTTACCGGTCAGGACGTCGACGACTTTCGGAATGATGTCGCCGCCCTTCTCGACGACGATCGTGTCGCCGATGCGCACGTCCTTGCGCGCGAGCTCTTCGAAGTTGTGCAGCGACGCGTTCACGACTTTCGTCCCGCCGAGGCGCACCGGATCGAACTCCGCGACCGGCGTGACGGTCCCGGTCCTTCCGACATAGAGGTTGATGTTGCGCACCACCGTCTGCGCCGCCTCGGGCGGGTACTTGAACGCGACCGCCCAGCGCGGCGCCTTCGACGTCGCGCCGAGCTCGAGCTGCAGCTCGCGGCGATTGACCTTGATCACGATCCCGTCGATCTCGAAGTCGAGATCGTGGCGGTGCTCGCGCCAGTGCTCGATGAACGCGATCACGTCGTCGAGCGCCGGGCAGAGCGCGCGTTTCGGATTCGTCGGGAAGCCGAGCCGGTCGAGCAGCGCGTACGCATCCCACTGCGACTCCGCCTGCCGGCCGTCGAGGGTGATGACGTGATAGACGTACGCGCTCAGCTTTCGCTGCGAGACGAGCTTCGGATCCTTCTGGCGCAGCGAGCCCGCGGCGGCGTTGCGCGGATTCGCCAGCGGCTCGTGTCCCGCATCTTCGATGGCCTCGTTGAGCTTCGCGAAATCGCGCTTGGAGATGTAGATCTCGCCGCGCACCTCGAGGCCCTTCACCTTCGGATCGATCTTCAGAGGCAGCGCTCGCACGGTGCGCACGTTCGGGGTGACGTCGTCGCCGCGTACCCCGTCGCCACGCGTCGCGCCGCGGATCAGGTTGCCGTTTTCGTAGAGGAGCGAGATGGACACGCCGTCGATCTTCAGCTCCGCGACGTACTCCGCGTCGTCCGCGCCGAGTCCGCGGCGCACCCGCTCGTCCCACTCGCGCAGCTCGTCGAGCGAGTAGGCGTTGTCGATCGAGAGCATCGGCGGTTCGTGGATGACCGTCTCGAACTCCCCGATCGGGGCGCCGCCGACGCGCTGCGAGGGCGAGTTCGCGTCGAAATGCTCGGGATGCTGCGCCTCCAGCTCCTGCAGGCGCTTCATCATCTGGTCGAAGGCGTGATCGGTGATCTCCGGCGCCGCGTCGAGGTAGTAGAGACGGTTGTGGCGCTCGAGAGCTTTGCGGAGTTTTTCGATTTCGGTCTTGGGATTCATGGCGGACAGCGATGAGCGATGAACGATGAACGATGAACGATGAACGATGAACGGGTCAAGAGAGCGATCGTTCATCGTTCATAATTCATAATTCATAATTCATCGTTCATCGTTCATCGTTCATCGTTCGATCGTTCGATCGTTCGATCGTTCATCGACAGATACCGAGATCGCTCCACAATCTTCTCCTCGAACCCCATCCCCATCAACCTCTCATCAACCACCCTCAAAAACTCGCGCCTTCCCTTCACGAGATTCAAATTCAGCGCGACGAACCTCATCCCCCGCCCCGTCTCGAAGTAGACGATCAGCCGGTCGCCGCCGATCATCTGCTCGGTTCCGCGGATCGCGTCCCACCGCGCGGTGCGCTCCCGGAACTGGTGCAGCGGGCGCAGCGTGATCGTCTCGCTCCCGACCTCGGCGATCGGGCGCCGCGCGCCGAGCCAGACCTTGAGTCCGCCGAGCCAGAGCGTGCCGATGTAGATCCAGACGAAGCCCTCGCCGATCCAGCCGTAGCGCGCGGACGGGACGAGCGCGAGCGTGACGGCGATGGCGGCGCTCACCAGCGCGGCCACCACGACGATCGAGAGTCCGGCGCGCCTGACCCAGGGGCGAAAGGCAAACGTCTCCCTCATTGCCGGAGGCCTCGGAATTCCGTACTCTCATACGGAGTCCAACTCGCGAACACATCAGGCCGGTATGTCTTTTGCGATGAGACGCATTGGGTAAACGTCCGATGTCGGTACAAAAGCTCGACGGAACGAACCGCCGGATCCTGGTCATCGACGATGATCTCGCGATCCGGGTTCTGCTTCAGGCCGTGCTGAGGCGGATGAAGTTCGACGTCGTGCTCGCCGAGGATGGCGCTGCCGGACTCGACAAGCTGCAGGAGAACGGCTCGATCGACCTGATCCTCCTCGATCTGATGATGCCGCGCCTCAACGGCTACGAGTTCATCGACCGCGTCGCCAAACGCGACGGAGACCGGCCGCACATCATCGTCTTCACCGCCGCGGGGAAGCGAGGCGTCGACAAGATCCCTCCTCATTCGATCTGCGCCTCGATTCTGAAGCCGTTCGATCTCGACAAGTTCATGGAGATCATCGCCGACTGTCTGCAGGGTTCGCATCGGACGTCGGACCAAGCGCCCATTCGATCTGTCGAATGATGCCGAGGGCGATGGTGACCTCGCGCTCGTCGAGGCCGGCTCGGGCGAGCATCGCGCGCACGTCGTCGTAGATCCGGTCGGGATTGTCCGCGTGGAGAAAGCCGACGCGGAGCAGCAGCTCGCGCGCGCGCTGATGCAGCCGCTCCACGAGCGCCGCGTCGGGAAGGGGGCGCTCCCGCGGCGCCGGCGCGATCGAGGAGAGCTCGTAGCAGAAGACGCACAGCGCCTGCGCGAGGTTCATCGTCGGGAAGGCATCGTTCGCCGGAATCGCCGCGGTGTGCTGGCAGAGCACGAGCTCTTCGCGCGTGAGCCCGCGGTCTTCGCGCCCGAACACGAGCGCGAGCGTCTGATCGTCCGCGAGCGAGGCGAACGTTTCCGCGAGCGTGTGCGGCGTGAAGGAGACCGGCGTCGTGCGCTCGCGCATCGACGTCGTGGCGACCGTGACGTGCGTGCCGGCGAGCGCATCCTGCAGGGCCGGCACGAAGTGCGCCTTCGCGATGAGATCCTCCGCGCCGCTCGCCCACCATCCCGCGACCGGCAGCAACTCCGGATGCTCGCCCACGATCCAGAGCTCGTCGAAGCCGAAATTCTTCATCGCCCGTGCGGCCGCACCGACGTTGCCGGCTTCGCGGGGCTCGACGAGGATGATGCGGAGGGTGGGCATGGTGTTGGGTTACCGGCTTGCCCGGTTGCCCGGTTTCCCGGTTTCCCGGTTTCCCGGTGGAAAAGCTCGACTGGGTAACCGGGTGACCGGGCAACCGGCTAACCGGGTAACCGGGTAACCGGGTAACCGGGCAACCGGGTAACCGGGCAACCGGGTGACCGGGCAACCGGCTAACCGGGCAACCGGGTAACCGGGCAACCGGCTAACCGGGCAACCGGGTGACCGGGCAACCATCAAGCCATCTCCCGCAATGCGTCGAGCATCTGCTCCACATCCCCCTCCGTCGTCCTCGGATTCATCATCGTCACTCGCAGCACGCGCTCGCCGCGGAGCACGGTCGTCGTGATCCAGGCGCGGCCGCTGCGGATCAGGCGCTCACGCAGCTCGGCGGTCGCGGCGTCATCGAAGCCGCGGCGGCGGAAGCAGAAGATATTCAGCTGCGGCTCGTGCACCGGCTCGAAGTCTTCCGAGTCGCGGACGCATTCGTACAGATAGCGCGTGACGTCGGTAACGTGCTCCATGGCCGCGGCGAACGGCGCGACGCCGCGCGACCTGAGCATGAGCCAGAGCTTGATCGCGTCGGCGCGCTTCGAGCACTGAAGGGTCATCTCGCCGAGGTTCTCGCCGGCGGCGCGGGCGTTGAAGAGATACGGCGCGTCGGCCTCGAACGCGCGGCGGAGCCAGATCCCGTCGCGCACCATGATCGTGCCGAGGGAGAGCGGCATCCACATCATCTTGTGCGGGTCCCACGAGAACGAGTCGGCGCGCTCCAGACCGCGCACGAGGTGCTTCAGACGATCGCTCAGCACGAGCGATGCGCCGTGGGCCGCGTCGACGTGCAGCCACGTGCGATAGCGGTCGCGCAGCAACGCGATCTCGTCGAGATGATCGAACGCGCCGGTCGCCGTCGACCCCGCGGTGGCGACGATCGCGAGCACTGCGGCGTCGGGCCGCGCTTCGATCGCCGCGAGCGTTTCCTCGAGCGCGCCGGCGTCGAGCCGGTGCCGCTCGTCCGTCGCCACCTTCAGCACATCCTCGGATGGAATGCCCATGATCGCCGCGGCACGCGCGATCGAGTAATGCGCATCCGCCGAAGTGATGATCACAGGCCGCCCACCGGAATCGAATCGCGCGCGCGCCGCGAGGAGGCCGGTGAGATTCGCCGCCGAGCCGCCCGACACCGTCGTTCCCTCCGATGACTCGGGATAGCCCACGCGATCTGCCAGCCAGCGGATCACTTCCTTCTCGATCACCGTGCCGATCGGACTCATCTCCCACACCGCCGTCGACTGGTTGAGCGCGGAGATCAGGAAGTCGCCGCTGACCGCGTCGAGAAACGGCGGACAGACCTGATGGCCCATGTACGAAGAGTGATGGAGCTGGATGGAAAACCGCGCGACGAGCCGTGCGAGCTCGAGCGGATCAGCCTGCGCGCCGTCGATGCGCACCAGCTCGCGGAGCTCGTCGCTCGAGCGCCACTCCACGACAGGACGCTCGCCAACCTGCTCGATGTGATCGAAGAGCAGGTCGACGAGCTCGTGAGCGAAGCGGCGGGACCGGTCCGGCATGCGGCGGCGGATTGTATCGTCACCCGCCGCCGCGTCTTCGACGTAGCGACCGGCTTCAGCCTTCAGTTAAGCATCGCGACGGCACGACCTACGGCGACTGATTGCGAGCTTGTCCCCTCTCCCCGCCGCGCGGGGAGAGGGTTAGGGTGAGGGGTTCTCCGGGTGGCGGACGGAACACCCCCTCACCCTAACCCTCTCCCCCGTATCCGGGGGAGAGGGGACTCACAACCATTGGGGCTGAAGCCCGCCGCTACATTCTCCGAATCAGTCGTTGTTCTCGATGCGGTAGTTCGGCGCTTCCTTCGTGATCACCACATCGTGCGCATGCGACTCGCGCAGACCGGCGGCGGTGATGCGGACGAACTGCGCCTTCGTGCGCAGCTCTTCGATGTCCTTCGAGCCGCTGAGACCCATGCCCGAGCGGAGTCCGCCGACGAGCTGCGGGATCATCGCGCCCATCGAGCCCTTGTACGGCACCTTCGCCTCGATCCCCTCGGGCACGAGCTTGCCGACATCGTCCGTCAGCTCCTGGAAGTAGCGATCCTTCGAGCCCTGCTGCATCGCGCCGATCGAGCCCATCCCGCGATAGGCCTTGAACGTGCGGCCCTGGTAGAGGATCGTCTCGCCCGGCGCCTCGTCGGTGCCGGCGAAGAGCGAGCCGATCATCACGCAGTGCGCGCCCGCGGCGATCGCCTTCGTGATGTCGCCGGAGAACTTGATGCCGCCGTCGCTGATGACCGGCACATCGAACTTTTCCGCCGCGCGCACACACTCGAGAATCGCGGTGAGTTGCGGCACGCCCGCGCCGGCGATCACGCGCGTCGTGCAGATCGAGCCGGGACCGATGCCGACCTTGATCGCGTCGACGCCGATCTCGCACAGCTCGGTCGCGCCTTCGAACGTGGCGACGTTGCCGGCGATGAGCGGCGTGTCGGGGAAGAGCTTCTTGAACTGTTTGATCGTGTCGATCACGCCCGCCGAGTGCGCGTGCGAGGAATCGATCACGATGACGTCGACCTTCGCGTCGATCAGAGCGCGCGCGCGGTCGATGCCGTCCTTGCCGGCGCCGACCGCGGCCGCAACGCGCAGACGTCCGAGGGGATCTTTCGCGGCCTGCGGATAGCGGCGCGCCTTCTGGATGTCCTTGACGGTGATCAGACCTTTGAGATCGCCGTTCCCATCGACGACGAGGAGCTTCTCGATGCGATGGTGATGCAGCACTTCGCGCGCCTCATCGAGCGTCGTGCCGACCGGTACGGTGACGAGGTTGTCCTTCGTCATCCGCTCGGAGATCGGCAGATCGAAACGCGTTTCGAAGCGGAGGTCGCGGTTGGTGAGGATGCCGACGAGCTTTCCGTTCGCGTCGGTGACGGGAACGCCGGAGATCTTGTATTTCTCCATCACCTGCAACGCCTCGGCGATGAGCTGCCACGGGCGCATGGTGACGGGATCGACGATCATGCCCGCTTCCGAGCGTTTGACCTTGTCGACTTCCTCGGCCTGCCGGTCGATGGGCATGTTCTTGTGGATCACGCCGAGGCCGCCGTGCTGCGCCATCGCGATCGCGAGCCGCGCCTCGGTGACCGTGTCCATGGCCGAGGAGACGATCGGGATGTTGAGATCGATGTCGCGGGTGAGGCGCGTGGAGACGTCGACGAAGTTGGGATGCAAGTCGGACTTCGCGGGCTTGAGGAGCACGTCGTCGAAGGTGAGGGCGAGCGGGATCGGCTCGGCGAATCGCTGCGACGCAACCGGTGCGAAGCGGTCCGCCACTTCGTGAATCTCAGCTCGACTGACGTCCTTCAACACGCGCTCGTCGCTCATAAGCCCCCCGCGGAGTTGAGTATAGAACGGGGAGGGTCGCATCAGAATTGCATGCAGCATTGCGAGAGACTCGGCAGGCGATGCGCTTCACAGTGGAAGAACGACATCTGACGGATGGAAACGGGCGGCCCATCGCCGCACCCGATGACGTGTCGTTTCACACCTGCGACGCGGAGAACGTCGACGACGCTGTCCGCTTCTACATCAAACGCGACGAGGCGGAGATCATCGGCAACGTGCTCAAGTTCCCGGGATTTCAGGCCGTGGCGACGGTGCGGAAAGCGTCGGGGGTGTACACGCTGCAGTTCACGCCGTCGAGTCAGAGGGATCTGAGGGTGTAGCCGGAGCGGTTGCCCGGTTGCCAAGTTACCCGGTTACCCGGTTGCCCGGTAGAAGCGTGGGACATGCACGCTGGGCAACTGGGCAACTGGGCAACTGGGCAACCGGGTAACCGGGCAACCGCCCCCCCCTCACCCCCCCCGAATGATCTCCTTCAACATCTCATCCTGCAGCCGGTACACCGAGTACACGCCGACGCGGTAGTGGTTGAACAGGAACGAGAACGCGTAGACCTTCCCGCTCTGCGCGTGCACGTAGCCGGAGAGGCCGATCACGCCGGCGATGTAGCCGGTCTTCGCGTACACCTGCCGCGCGAAGGGCGGGCGTCGCAATCGATTGCCGAACTTCGAGTCGGGATCGCCGGTGTACGGCAGCGAGCTGACGAACTCCTCGCGCCACGGGCTCTTCCACATGTACCGCAGCAGATGCACGAACGCGTGCGCCGATGCGCGGTTGCCGCGCGACATGCCCGAGCCGTCCGCCGCATGGAACTCCGCAGGAGTGATTCCGCCGATCTTGCCGAAGAGCCACTCGCGCACCGTCGCGTTGCCTGCCGCCCACGAGCCGTCGTTCTTCGTTTCCGCGCCGAGGATCTTGAGGACCTGCTCGGCGTAGTGGTTCTGGCTCTTCTTGTTGATCACGTAGATGAGGATGCTCAGCGGCGTCGTGTGCTTCGATACGAGCCGCCAGTCGGGACGCCCATCGCCGGCCGCGAGCACGACCTCGCCCTGCAGATTCAACCCGCCGCGCTGAAACGTCTCGCGCGTCACCGCCGCGAAGTAGTGCACCGGATTCTCGACCGTGATGAAGATCTCGGTCGCGCCGGATCGCACCGGCACGCCGCCGCGCACGATGACCGTGTTCGTGCCGCGGTGGCGCGTGATGAACGGCAGTCCGCGGCCCGTGCGGCAGCTGTTCTCGACGCGCACGTAACTCGTCGGCGGCTCGAGCTGCACCACACACGGCTGTCCGCTGCGGCTCGGCAGCACGCGCACTTCGACGCAGCCTTCCTGCATCGAGAACGCCGCGATCGGCGCCTCGTACCAGTTCACCAGCTGATCGACGGGCCACGTCGGATGGATGTACTCCGTGTCGAAGTAGCCGTACTCGAAAATGAGATTGCCGGCGATGGTCCTGATGCCGGCGCGCTTCAGATCGGATGCCCATTGCTGCAGCACCGCGGTCGCGACGCCGTCGTGGAATCGCCCGCCGATCGTCGGATCGCCGCGCCCGACGATCTTCACGTCGCCGTGCAGCGTGCCGGCCGCGTCGATGTCCCCGCGCACGTGCACGGTCGTCGTGACTTCGAAGGAAGGCTTCAACAGATCGATGGCCGCGGCGGTGGTGAAGAGCTTCATGTTCGACGCCGGCGCGAGCGGCAGATTCGGATTGCGCTGCGCGACGATGCGTCCCGAGTCGACTTCCACGATCTGAATCCCCGCCTCCGAGCTGTTCGCGACCGAGCTGTGGACCAGCGACGCGAGCCGCTCCTCGAGCGTGTTGCCCACCGCCACGAGCGCGGGCGCGGGCGGCTTCGCTTTGCGCGCCGGCGCGGGCTTCTTCCGCGTCGTTTTCTTTTTCTTGCTGGTCTGCGCGTCCGCGAACGGAGAGAAGAGGGTGAAGAGGACGAGCGCGAAGATCGCGGTGGCTCGCGGGCGGCGAAAGGTCATCGGTCCCGAAGAATAGCAAGAGTGGTGCTACAGCCTCTGCCACGGTTCTGGTAACGCGAGGCGTACGCGCTCGCGCAGCGCGTGCGGGAGCCGGCGGCGCACGGCGTCGCGAATCTCTTCGCGGGAGTACCTCCGGCTGAAGTGCGTGAGGATCACCAGCTCGTTCTCGAAGCGCCCGGCGAAGTCCACGAGGTCGTCGAGATGGATGTGCCGGTACTTCGCGGCGCGATCCTGATGTCCCTCCGCGATGAACGAGCACTCGATCAACAGCACCTCGGCGCGATACATCGCATCGCACGTCTCGAGCATCCCCCGATCGGTGTCGCCGGTGTAGAAGAGCACGGAGCGCCGGTACTCCTCGTCGACCACCGCGCCGTCACGCCGCAGCCGCGCGATCTCCCCGACGTCGCGATCGGCGAATTCGTCGCGCAGGTGATGCCGCACTTCGATGAACTCGTACGCGCGCGCGGCGATGCGATGCGATGCCGCATGCGCGCGCGCGAGATGCGAGCGGCCGAAGCGGATGTCCTGGCCGGCCGCGACGCCGATCACCTCGATCTCCTCGAAACGCGTGTTGGCCATCTTCTCGTACACGCCGAGGAGCGTGCGCACGTCCTCCGCGGCCTCGGACGGCACGTACACGCGGCCGCCGTGCAGTCGCTGCAAATGGCGCTGCCCCGCGTAGAACGGAATCCCGACGGCGTGATCGAGATGCGCGTGCGTGATGAACACATGCGGCATGTGCACGAGCATGTCCGGGCAGCGGCCGATGTCGAGCGCGACGCCGAGGTCGCGGATGCGGAAGAAGGTCTCGTGACCGGCGCGCGAGCGGCCTTCGATCGTGAAGTGGGGCGTGGTCAGCGTGAAAAACTCTTTGTCCATCATCTGGAGGGCGGACGTCCCGTCCGCCCAAAGGCGGCGGACGGGACGTCCGCCCTCCACATCACATCGAGCACCTCGCGCAGCGATGTCACCGTCGCATCCGGCGTGATCTCCAGTCCATGCTCCACGTGCGGCGCGACCGCGTCGCCGCGCACGGACGGCGCGAAGTGCACCGCTTTCATTCCGCAACGCTGCGCGCCGTGGACGTCGACGTAGAGATTGTCGCCGACGAACAGCAATTCGCTGTACGGCACGCCGAGGCCGCCGCGGAGCGCTTCGAAGATGGAGAGCTGCGGCTTGCACTCGCCGTGCTCGTTCGAGAAGACCATCACGTCGATGGATTGCGCGAGGCCGAGATTGGAGAGAATCTCGCGCAGCGCGTAGCCGGGCGTGCGGCCGGTGTTGCTGATCAATCCGACGCCGAGGCCGCGCGACTTCAGTGCCGCGAGCAGCTCCGCCGCGCCGTCGATCACGACCGGCGGCACTTCGACGGCGGCACCGGCGTACGCGCGCTCGAGCTGCCCGAGCGACGCCTCATCGAACGACGAAGGATCGAGCTCGAGCGTTTCGAGAAAGATCTCGATCTGCCGGCGGCACGGCACATCGCGATCCTCCGACCAGTACAACTCCTGGCAGCGCTGCCACGACATGCGATGCGCGTGATCGATGCGATGCGCGAGCGCGCCATGTCCGCGCGCGACGAGGATGTCCTCCATCCGCGCGAGACGCACGCGCTTCTGCTCACGCGACACGTCGGGCGTGTTGGTGATCAGGGTTTCCCAGAGATCGAAGGCGATGGCGGAGATCATTGGAGGTGCTGCGTGCTGCGTGCAGCGTGCTGCGTAGAACCCGTTACGCAGCACGCAGCACGCAGCACCTAGTTCAGCTTCACCCTCCCCCCGAACCCCTCCTCATACCCATGAAAGTACTCGAGCGCGGGTTCGGGGTACCGCCAGCAGTAATACCCTCCGCCGCTGTCGAAGTCGACGAGCCAGAGACCCTTCACTTCGACGCCCATGTCGAGGATCGATTCGGCCCACTCCATGACCACCTGCTGGTACGCGGCGGCATCGGCTTCATCGAGCTCGTCGACGCGGACGACGGCTTCTTCGGTCCGCTTCTGCACGTCGGGGAGGACTCGCAGGGCTTCCTCGTAGGAGAAGATTCGTTTGCTCACGCCGCGCGAAACTATACTGGCAACTGGCAACGGTTTGCGCCGTTGTGCTAAAACGCCTCCTGCATTTTCCTTGCTTCAGATTCACGAGGAGGATACCGATGTCGGTAGAGGATAGGGTCAAGTCCATCATCGTCGAGCAGCTCGGGGTCGATGCCGAGGAGGTCACCCCTGATGCCTCGTTCGTCGAAGACCTCGGAGCCGATTCGCTCGACACCGTCGAGCTGATCATGGCCTTCGAGGAAGAGTTCGGCGTCGAGATCTCGGACGACGAGGCGGAAAAGATCCGGAAAGTCCGCGACGCCGTCGAGTACATCGACAAGCGCGCGAAAGCACAGTAACTCTTCAGCGCGCTGATGCGCATGGTGCTGCGTGCTGGGTGCTGCGTGCCGCGTAGACCCGGCACGCGGTACGCAGCACCCAGCACTTTTTCGTTATGGACAAACGTCGCGTCGTCGTCACCGGCATCGGAATGATCTCCCCCCTCGGCGTGGGCAACGAGCCCACCTGGCAGGGACTCCTCGAGGGCCGCTCGGGCATCGTGCCCATCTCGAAGTTCGATGCCAGCGCCTACGCCTGCCGGATCGCGGGCGAAATCCGCGACTTCGTGCCCGAGCAGTGGATCGACAAGAAAGAGGTCAAGAAGTCGGACACCTTCATCCACTACGCCGTGGCCGCGGCGCAGATGGCGGCCACCGACTCGGGCTTCGACAAGACGAAGGAAGATCAGGAGCGCGTCGGGGTCATCATCGGCTCCGGGATCGGCGGACTCCCGCTGATCGAGGAGATGCACCGCAAGCTCCTCGAGCGCGGCCCGTCGCGCGTCTCGCCGTTTTTCATTCCGGGCCTCATCGTCAACCTCGCGGCGGGACACATTTCGATCCGCTTCGGATGCAAAGGACCGAGCTCCGCGCCGGCGACAGCGTGCGCGACGGGCGCGCACTCGATCGGCGATGCGATGAAGATCATTCAGCGCGACGACGCGGACGTCATGTTCGCCGGCGGCAGCGAGGCGGTCATCACGCCCCTGGCCCTCGGCGGTTTCGCCGCCATGCGCGCGCTCTCCACGCGCAACGACGAGCCGCAACGCGCCTCGCGTCCCTGGGACAAGGAGCGCGACGGCTTCGTCATGGGTGAAGGCGCGGGCGTGCTCATTCTCGAAGAACGGGAACATGCGATCGCGCGCGGGGCGACCATCTACTGCGAAGTCACCGGCTACGGGATGTCGAGCGACGCGTTCCACATCACCTCACCGTCCGACGACGGCGACGGCATGGCCCGCGTGATGGTGCGCGCGCTGCGCGACGCCGGCCTCGAGCCGCAGCAGATCGACTACATCAACGCGCACGGAACCTCCACCCCCATCGGCGACAAGACCGAGACCATCGCCATCAAGAGAGTCTTCGGCGAGGGCGCGTACAACGTGCCGATCAGCTCGACGAAGTCGATGACCGGACATCTCCTCGGTGCGGCCGGCGGGCTCGAGTCGGCCATCGCCGCGCTCGTGCTGAAGCACAACATCCTCCCGCCGACGATCAACTACGAGTTCCCCGACCCGGAGTGCGATCTCGACTACGTGCCGAACGTCGCGCGGAAGAAGGACGTGACGCACGTCCTGTCGAACTCGTTCGGCTTCGGCGGCACGAACGCGACGCTGATCTTTTCCAGACACGCGTAGCAACTCATCGATCCGCCGGACGTACACTTCTTCCATGCCGTTCTACGGTCGCCCCGTCGCCTCGGCCGCGTGGGAGCACGTGCAGCTGTCCGAGACGCGTTTCGCGCGCGGCGCGTTTCTGCCGCTGCATCGCCATGACGACGCCTACCTGACATTCGTGCTCTCGGGCGCGTACCGCGAGCGCGCGGGCAGCGAGACGCGCGACTGTCAGCCCCGCACGGTCGTCGTGCATCCCGCGGGCGACACGCACGAGGATTCGTTCGCGCAACAGGCACGCTGCCTGAACGCCGTGCTCGCGCCGGCGTTCCTGCGCAGGCTCGGCGCGGCGTCGGCCGTGCTCGATCGCGGCGGCGTCGCCGGCGGTCCGCAGATGTCGCTGATCGGCGGACGAATCGCGGCGGAGCTTCGTGCGGCGGATGCGTCCTCGCCGATCATCATCGAAGGATTGCTGCTCGAGCTGTTCGGACTTCTCTCGCGATGCGAGTCCCCCGCGCGAACGCCGGCGTGGCTCACGGAAGCGCATGCGATCCTGGGCCGTACATTCGCGGAGAAGCCGTCGCTCGCGGCGATCGCGGACGAAGTCGGCGTGCATCCGGTGCATCTGGCGCGCGCATTCCGTCAGACGTACGGCTTTTCCGTCGGCGAGCACGTGCGCGCGTTGCGCGTCGCGCATGCGCGGGAGCGGATCGCGGCGGGCGTGCCGCTCACGACGGTTGCGGCCGAGGCGGGGTTCGCGGATCAAAGCCACTTCACGCGAACCTTCAAGCGGCTCCTCGGGGTCTCGCCGGCCGAGTACCGGCGCCGCTTGCGCTAATCGGGTTCCAGTTTGCTTTGGCGGTTCAAGAACGCGCGCGCATGCGTCCCGTACTGTGAGCGCATGACCAGATCCGTTCTCGTGCTCGCATTCCTCGCCACGCTTTCGTGCAGACCTGCCGTCGGAGACTCGTTCGATCGCGCCGCCAGCGCGGCGGGCAACGCGAAGTTCCGCGAGGCCGCGAAGCTGTTCGCCGAGGCGGCGGCGAGCGAGAGCGATCCCGTGCGACGCGCGAAGGCGGAGATCCGCCTGGCGAACATCGAATGGCGGGCCATGCGGAAGTACGATGAGGCGCGCGCGCGGCTGCAGCGCGTCGCGAGCGGCGAGCACGAACAGTTCGCGGCGCGGCACGAGCTGGCGCGCCTGGCCATCGACCGGAAGGACTACGCGGCCGCACGCGCCGAGGCGCGGAACGCGATGGGCGCCGCGAAGACGAAGCGGGAACGCGATCGCGCGGCGATGGCGATGGCGCAGGTCGTGATCGAGTCGCGCGACACGGCGGAGCTGCGCGGCTCGATCGACTCGCTCCGCCGCGTGATCGCGCGGCAGGGACCGATCTCTCACGCCGCACTTCTGCTGCTGAAAGCAGCGCTCCTCGCGGGTGACGGCGCGGCGGCGATGGAGGCGATCGACGGCTACTACCACGTCTCGAAGTTCGCGGGACCGCCGAACGCGATCGCCGCGGCGCACGCGGAGCTCACAAGCCTGCTGCCGTCGTGGCGCGGTACCGATCCGGAAAGGCCCGCGATCGTTCGAGGACTCGCCGGCGTGCGTTTCTTCGAAGCGGCGGCGCTCGTCGCGCGCGACGGCGCACCGGCGGACATCGTCGCGTACGCCGCGGCGATCCGCCGCCTCGAGGACGCCACGAACGAGTACTACCGCCAAACCGTCCTCGGCGACGGAGATTCCGACGACCTGCGCAAGGCGAGCGAGCGCGAGTTGCGCACGCTCTGGCCGGCGATCTCGAACGAGAAACTCGATCGCGAGAAGGCGGCAGCAGAGCTGGCGAAACGGTTCGGCAGCTACATCAACATCGGCCGGACCGGAGGCTTCATCGACCTGCACTTCGGCCATGTCGTGGCCGATCGCACGCTGCAGGTCGAGCAATACGGGCGCAAAGCGGCGATGCACTTCGTCGAGCTCGACGCGATGGTGTCGAACGGCCTCGGCACGTGGATCAGCGATGGCGCGGGCGGCGACGGCGGATGGGCGACCTCGACCGACATCTATCAAGTGCGGTCGCAATACGCGAACGGTCCGCTGCGCAATTACCAGCTCCTCTTCGACGACGAAGTCCGCGCGGAGGAGGAAAAGGAGACGGCCGAGGAAACCGCGCGCGACCGTGAACGCGCGAAGACCCGGCCGATCGGCGAGTTCCCCGGCCTCTGCAAGCGCCTGCACCGCCAGTATCTCGACGGCGTCGCGGCGGAGCTCCGCGACCGTGGACTCGAGGGCGAGGCGTTCCGCGACGCGTTCCTCGCGCGCGTCGAGCGCGACATCTTCCAGTACTCGATCCTGCTGCACGAAGGGCGGCATGCGATCGACAAACTGTCGAAGGAGAAGTTCAAGGCGTGGGAGCTCGAGTACCGCGCGAAGCTCTCCGAGATCGCGCTCGCCGGCGCGCCGCGCAAGGCGCTCGAGAGCATCCTCGACAACACCATCGGCGGCGACTCGCCGCACGGAAAGGCGAACGAGCTCCTCGCGAAGGGACTCGTGGCGTGGATGGAGGCGAACCGCGCCGCGATCCGCGGGCTGGATCCGTCGCTGCCGATGCTCCCGCAGGCGGACAAGCTGACCGACGAGCAGATCAAAGCGGCGATCCGGTCCCTGGACCCCATGGCGGAACGCCGGCTGAAAGCCGGCGGACCGGCCGACTGAAAGTCGGCGTTCCGTGGAGTGCTTTTTGCTATAAAGTACTCGCCATGACCTACGACATCGCCGTCGCCGGCGCGGGCCTCGCCGGCCTCCACTGCGCCCGCCTCCTCGCCGCGCGCGGCCTGCGCGTCGTCCTCATCGACCGCAAGGACTCCGTCGCCGCGCCCATCCACACCACCGGCATCTTCGTGCGCAGGACGTGGGAAGACTTCCCGCTCCCCGACGAGCAGCTCGGCCCGCCGATCCGCGACGTGGTTCTCTACTCGCCCGCTCGCCGCACGCTCGCGCTGCGCGCGGAGCGGGACGAGTTCCGCATCGGCCGCATGAGCTGGCTCGCGCTCTACCTCCTCGAGCAGTGCTCGCGCGCGGGAGTGCAGTGGATGCCCGGAACGCGCGTGCTCGGATGCGACGAGCGGGGACTGGTGACGAGCCGCGGTCGCGTGCGCGCACGGTTCGTCATCGGCGCCGACGGCGCGCGCTCCACGGTCGCGCAACAGCTCGGCCTCGATCGGAATCGCGAGCTGCTCGTGGGCCTCGAAGAGATCGTGCCGCCGGTCTCGCGCGAGCCGGTGCTGCACTGCTTTCTCGATCCGCGGCTCGCGCCCGGCTACATCGCCTGGGTCGCCAACGACGGCGTGGAGGCGCACATCGGCGTGGCCGGCTATCGCGACGGATGGGATCCCGCCGCGGCCCTGCAGACGTTTCGCGACTCGCTCCCGTTCCGCGCCGGACGCGCGATCGAGCGGCGCGGCGGGCTCATTCCGGTCAACGGCATCCTGCGGAGCATCGCCTGCCGCCGCGGACTGCTCATCGGCGATGCAGCGGGCGCGGTGTCCCCGCTCACCGCGGGAGGCCTCGACGGTGCGCTGCGGCTATCGACACTGGCGGCCGAGGTGAGCTTCGCGTTTCTCAGCACGGGCGAGGAGCGCGTGCTGCGTGAGTACTCGGGCGCGCGCTTCCAGGCGCGTTTCCTCGCGCGCCGGTGGATGCGCCGCGCGATGCGCGTGCTCGGCGCGCCGCCGCTGATGGAAGCCGCATTCGCGATGCTGCGAAGGCAGCCGCTGCGCGCGCTCGCCGAGCACGTCTTCTTCGCGCGCGGCTCGTTCCCCGACCTATGGACTGCGGCGGCACCAGCCGCCGCTTTCCAACGACACAGCAAAGCTGCGGCGCGCGGCAGCTCCGCTGCCGCGTAGAAAAGCGGTAGCTGGCGCTACCGCAGTCCACACAAAAGCACTCCGCCATCGAAGGCTGATCGTGGACGACCTATGGACTACCACCCACTCCACAAATCCACTCCGCAAACGCAGGCTGATCGTGAGTGCGGGCAACCTCGGCCGGTGACTGGCCGTCGGTGCCGCGCGCGGCGGGATCGGCGCCGTGTGCCAGGAGCAGCTTCGCCATCTCGACGTCGCCGCGGCTGGCGGCGGTGTGCATCGGCGTGTAGTCGAGCTGCTGCTTCGCGTTCGGATCGGCGCCGCGCTCGAGGAGCATGCGCATCGTCTCCCGATCGCACGCCGCAGCCGCCGCGTGCACGAACGAGACGCGTTGTGCGTTCTGCGCGACCGCGTTCACGTCGGCTCCCTGCTCGATCAGCCAGCGCGCGAGCTCGGGATGGCGGAAGAAGATCGGCAGCGCGGCGGCGGGATAGCCGTCCGCCGTGCGCGCGTTCAGCAGCGACGGATCGGCGGCGAGCATGGCCTTCACGCGTGCCGTATCGCCAATCGCGCAGGCCTCGCCGAACGTGATCTCGCCGGCGCGCTCGGCGAGCTGCCGCGCGAGATCGCCTTTGCCGTGGTAGACGGCGAGCAGAATCGGCGTGACGTCTTTCTCGGTGTTGCGCAGAACGGAAGGATCGGCGTCTGCGAGGGCGAGCGCCCTCGCCGTGTCACCCGCGGTGATGGCTTCGAACAGTTCGCTCATGCTATCAAGGTAGCGCGCGAACCGGCGGCGTGTCTTCTCGATTCTTGCTTTTTGCCGGAGTCACGCCGAACGTCCGCTTGAACAGCGTTGCGAACGAGCCGGCGCTCTCGAATCCGCATTCATACGCGACCTCGGCCACGCTCACTTCCGATGCGCACAGCAGCGCCCGTGCGCGCTCCAGCCGCAGCCGGCCGAGGTAGCGATGCGGCGTTACGCCGTGAAAGCGCGTGAAGAGCCGGTGGAAGTGAAACGGCGACAGACACGCCTCCCGCGCCGCCTCGGCGATCGTGACGCCGCGATCCGCGTTCGCGTGCAGATACGCGGTGGCGATGCGGAGCCGGCGCGCGAGCTCCTCGCGCGTCGACGCGCGCAGGGACGGCAATCGCGATGTGCGCGCGGCAATGTCCGCGTACGCCCGAACGAGCTCGAAGGCCGCAGCGTAGAACGCATCCTCCAGCGAGTGGCCGTCATGCGCTCGATTGATGATCGCGATGAGGGATGCATCGAACTGCAGGGGCTCGCAGAACTCGACCGGCCGTGGGGCGGACGAGACGTCCGCCCTCCTCAGCAGCGCCGCGCTTCCGGTCGTCGCGGCGCGGTACGCGTCCTCCACGAAGCCGCGCGCGAAGAAGAAACAGTACGTCTCTACCGGCTGCAGAGCATCGACGGTGATCGTGTACTCCTCGCCGTCATTGATCAGCAGCACCGAACCCGGCACGAGCTCGAACCGCCCGCGATCCGTTTCCCAGGTCGCGCGACCCGCGATCACCGTTTTGATCGAGAGCGGGCCGGCGAAGCGCTGCTCGTAATGCCGCGTGGCGCGCGCATTGAGCACGGCGTTGGCCGGACCGAGGTCGGCGGCGTGAGGATTGATGAGCACGGCAGTCATCGAGCGCCCCTCGATTCTACGTGGGTTAGCAAAACGCACGCTGGCAAGAGGGTCGCACTACTGTTGATGCATGAAGCGCTGCGAACAATGCGGACACTCATCCGCGGCGCACATCGACGGAATGCGCTGCGCGCTGTGCGGATGCGTTCCGGGACGCACGGAGCTCGTGCAGGAATCGCTGCCGTTCCGCACGCCGCTACTCGAGCGCGTGACGACGAACACGAGAAAAAGGTGACCTCGGAGGTGTAGGATGATTCCGGCACGATTCATCGTTGCTCAACCATATGGACGAGAAGGTCAAGAGAACGCCGAAGCTCATCTCCGTCTCCGAACGCAACCTTCAAAGCGCCGCCGTCCGACTCCTGCCGAAGCACAACCGCCTGGTCTCGTCGGAGGTGGACTACCTTCGCCGCGTTCTCGGCGACAAGGCCACGCAGGCGCAGATCGACGAGAAAGTCGTTCTCGTACGAACGCTTCCGTGGCGTGAGATCGTCGGCGACGCCTGACCCGGCGGCTGCTCGGTGCGCAGGTGGAGGACAGGCGATCTCGCCTGTCCGGACAGGCAGGATTGCCTGTCCTCCACGCCATCAAATAAGTTGAATGATCCACTTGCTCCCTATGGCATATCAGCATAACTTGCACACATCGGGACGCGGCTCTTCCAGATGACCGGCGTCGCGCGCCTGCGCTACGGTCCGGCGGATTTCATGGGTGACGGCATTCGCGTCACCTCGCGCACGTACAACGTGAACGAGGGCGGCGGCACGTACGGCACGCTCATTCCGCCTCTGAACAGTTTCCAGAGCGCCGCCAACGGCGAGCGGCTCGAGATCCTCGGCGTGATCGGCGGTACCGGCTTCCGTACGAACGTCGGTCTCGTCGATCTCTCGCCGGCCTTCGACGGCCAGACGGCGGACGCGCGCATTTATCTCTACGACGATCGCGGAACGCTGCTCGATCAGTTCCCGATTCAGATCGCGACCGCGGGGGGCACGCAGATCAACGACATCTTCGGCTCGCGCGGCATCCCGCAGCCGAAGGCGGCGCTGATCGTGATCGAGGTGTCGAAGGGCCTGATCGGCGCGTACGCGACGCTGACCGACAACGTCACCAACGACTCGTCGTACCTCGGAGCGAATCTGGCGGCACAGCCGAACTGAGCTCGTTTCATCCTGGAAGGCGGACGTCCCGTCCGCCCCCCCAGGGCGGACGAGACGTCCGCCCTCCACCCAGAGGACACGCACACGATGAGCTACTGCACCGTCGCGCCCGGACATCCGTTTCACGGCCCGTATCACGACGAAGAGTACGGATTCCCGGTGCGCGACGACGACCGGCTGTTCGAACGCCTCGTCCTGGAGATCAACCAGGCGGGGCTCTCGTGGCTGACGATCCTGAAAAAGCGCGACGCATTCCGCGAGGCGTTCGACGGCTTCGACGTCGCGCGCGTGGCCCGCTTCGACGCGCGCCGCCGCGCGCGCCTGCTGCGCAACGCCGGGATCATCCGCAATCGCGCGAAGATCGATGCGGCCGTCGAGAACGCGAAGCGGATCCTCGCGCTGCGCAGGACGCACGGCTCATTCGCGGACTGGCTCGACGCGCATCACCCGCAGAGCAAGGAAGAGTGGGTTCGTCTATTCAAGAGCACGTTCGTGTTCACGGGCGGGGAGATCACCGGATCGTTTCTGCTGAGCACGGGGTATCTGGAAGGGGCGCACGATCGGTCGTGTCCCGTGCATGCGCGTGTGTTGGCCGTGTCACCGGCGTGGAGCAAACGATGAACGATGAACGATGAACGATGAACGATGAACGATGAACGATGAACGATGAATTATGAAAGGGCCGTATTCATCGTTCATCGTTCATCGTTCATCGTTCATCGTTCATAATTCATCGTTCATCGCCCATCCTTCATCGCCTCTTCATACAACCGATGAAAGTGATGCACCCCATTCTCCCGCCTCGGTGAATATCTCCCCGCGTCGTACGTCGACGATGCGAGCCCCTTCTGCACTTCCTCACAGATCCCGATGTCCTCGATCTGGATCTCGTCGCTGAACGCGACCGTGTCCTCGATCTGATTGCGCGCGGCGTCGGGGTCGGCGAAGTACCAGTCGAACAGCGTCACCGTGCGGCCTTCGCCCATCGGCACGATCAGGTTCGTCGAGAAGTTGTCGGGGTAGACGTTGAGCATGAGGTTCGGAAAGATCCAGAAGTAGCGCACCTCGTCCTCCCCTGAGGCGCGGATGCGCTCCGCGTTGCGTTTCGTCGGCGCGAACTGGATCGAGTACGACTTTTTCGTCTCCGTGCGGTAACTCGGGTAGTCGATCTCGCGGAAGAGTCCCGGATGCACGATCGGGATGTGATAGCCCTCGAGATAGTTGTCGACGTAGACCTTCCAGTTGCAGCCGACCTCCCACGCCTTGCGATGCGCGAGGCGGAAGCCGGTGTAGTCGTGGCGCGGCATGTCGGCGAGAAGCTCGCCGAGAAACTCGGTGAGAGACTCGGCGTTCGGATCGAGATTCACGAACACGAGCTCGTTCCACACCTCGACGCGGAACTGCGGCAGCACGCACGACGCGCGATCGAAGTCCTGCACACCCTCGAACTCCGGCGTCACCGCGAGACGGCCGTCGAGCGAATACGTCCAGCCGTGATAGCCGCATTGCAGCACGGGACGCTTCCCCTCGCCTTTCGCGACCGGACCCGCGCGGTGGCGGCAGACGTTCGACATCGCGCGCAGCACGCCGTCGTTGCCGCGCACGACGAGCACCGGCTCGTTCGCGATGTTCGCGGTGAAGTACTGCCCCGGCTCACGCACCTGCGCGAGTTGCCCCGCGAGCTGCCACGTGCGCGCGAAGATGTTGCGGTTCTCCGCGGCGAGCACCGCGGGATCGAAGTAGTAGCGCGAGGAAAGCGTGGATGCGTGCTCGAGTCGTGGATCGATCATCGTCGTAGGGCGAAATATACAGGGATGCTGAGGATCAGCAGGCCGAGGGCCCACAAACTGCTGTTCAGATCGCTCAGCACGGCGCCGATGAGAAACGCAATCGAGGCGAGGACGGCGAGGCCGGTGGTGAAGGGATGTCCCCACGCGCGATACGGCCGCGGCGCGTCCGGCTCGCGGCGGCGCAGGACGAACAGCGTGATGAAGGAGAGCGCGTAGTTCGCGACGAAGAAGAAGGCCAGCTTCGCGATCACCGTCTCGAACGTGCCGGTGGCGATGAACGCGGCCGCCAGCATGCTGCTGATCAGCAGCGCGATGTCGGGCGTGCCGCCGCGGTTCACCTCGCGCGCGCCGCGCCAGAACAGGCCGTCGCGCGCCATCGCGAACAACACGCGCGGCGCCATCAGCACGTTCGAGCTCACCGCGCTGAGGAGCATCACCACGACGAGCAGGCGCAGCATCATCTGCCCGTTGGGTCCGAAGAGATGCTCGACCACCACGCCCGCAGCGAAGTTCTGTCCCGCGATCGTCGGCAGAGAGACGACGCGCAGGAAGGCGAGGTTCACGAGGAGATAGATGACGGCGACCGCGACGACGCTGGTCAGCATCGCGCGCGGGATGTTTTTCCCCGAGTCCTTCACCTCTTCCGAGAAGTAGATCGTCGCCGACCAGCCGTCGTACGTGTAGATCACCAACTGCAGCGCGAGGATGAACGCGATGAGGAGCGAGCCCTCGTGATCGGTGATGACCGCGGTCGGCGCCGCGGGCGAGCGCGAGCCGAGCCAGAAGCAGACGACGATGAACAGCAGCAGCGCGACGGCTTTGAGGATGCTGGTGAGGTTCTGCACCATCCCGCCCGCGCGGACGCCGAGCCATTGCACGATAGTGAGGATCGCCACGACCACCAGGGCGACGAACTGCTGCGAGCGGAGCTCGGGCCACAGGCCGACCGTGTACTCGCCGACGACGATCGACACCGCCGCGGTCGTGCCGCAGGTCGAGATCCAGTCGCTCCAGCCGACGACGAAGCCGGGATAGGGGCCGAGTCCGTGGCGGACGAACACATACTGCCCGCCGGAGCGCGGCACCAGCGTGCCGAGCTCCGCGAGCGCGTTCGCGCCGAGGAGCGCGTAGAGGGCGCCGACGATCCAGGCGGCGAAGAAGAGCGTGAAGGTCTGCAGATGCGCGGCGATCGCGCCAGGCGTGCGCAGAATGCCGGCACCTACGGTATTGCCGATCGTGACGGCAAGACCGAAACCGACACCGAGGACGGTGAGGAGTTGTCCGCGGGACACTTGAGGGGGAAGTGTAGCGCGGGGAGGGCTGCCCGGTTGCCCGGTTTCCCGGGGGCGCCGTCCGGGTGGCGGCGCCTCGGCTGTACGCATCATTTGAGGCGCCGGCACCAGCACGGCGCAACCGAGCAACCGGGAAGCCGGGCAGCCCGCCCGGCTACTCCTCCCGAATCGTGACCGGCCCGTTCACCGTCGACAGCCGCACGTTTGCCGGCCCGCGACCGAGCTCGATCACGCGCGGCTCGTCTTCGTCGTCGTCCCAGTAGCGATTGGCGCGCTCGCAGCCGGCGGCGCGGCAGGAGATCGGGCCGCGGCCGCGCGACTCGACGACCACGCCGGAGCTGAAGTCGCGCGCGACCTTCACGTTCAGCGGTCCGTTCTTCGTCGACGCGTCGAGCGTGCCGTTCCAGGTGTTCTCGAGCTTCACGGAAAGCGGGCCGTTCGTCGCCTGCACCTTCATCGTGCCGGAGCCGCCGTCGATGCTGATCGGACCGTTTGCCGTGACGACGTCGATGTTGCCCGAGGCGTCGTGCAGCGAGAGCGGTCCGTTCCTGAGGCGCGCGACGATGGTCGCGTCGATGTCGCGGATCGAGACCGGCCCGTTGCTCGCGTCGATCCGAAGGTCCGCGCCGTTCGGCGCCTGCACGTGATAGCTCACCGCCCACTCGCCGTCGTCCGGTCCGGTCGCGCGCAACTCGCCGCCCTCGACGCTCACGCGAATCTTCGCCAGATCCTCCGCGAGCTCCGCCGCCTTGCAGACCGTGATCGTGTAGCCGCCACTGTTCCCGCCGCTGATTTTGAGCGGCGAGTTGCTCGTGTTCACGCTCAGCGAGCGCAGGTTGCCCGCCTCGATCACTTCCTCGGACACGAAGCCGCTGCGGCCGTGGAAACGGTGATGACTGCGCGTGCAGTCGTCGCCGTTGATGGTGAAGTCGCGGCCGTGGCCATACGCAAAAGTAGCCGAGAGCAGGACGAGGACAACGAGGAGACGTCGCATGGAGAGATCCTCCCTTTCTGCGGTCATAGACGACGGGGATGGGGCAGAGGTTAGTCTCCTGGGTTGGTTACAATGCCGCCCATGATCCGAACTCTCCTTTCCATCATCCTCCTGGCTGCCGCTCCGCTCGGCGCGGCGACGAACTGGTACGACCAATACGAGCAGGGCGTGCGCCTGATCGAGCAGGGCAAAGCGTCCGAGGCGAAGGCCGCGTTGAAGGCCGCCCTCGAGGCGCGCGGCGACGAAGGCGTGCAGGTGCCGACGTCCGCGCAGCAGTACCTCGACTACCTCCCGCATCTCTATCTCGCGATCGCCCATCAGATGACCGGCGACGTCGACGACGCGCGCAAAGAGCTCGCGCTCGCGGAGACCTCCGGCATGGCCGCGAAGAGCGAAGTCGGACGGCCGCTCCTCGTCGCGTATCAGTTGCTGCTGCGCGGCGACGCGGTGGGCCGGTATCCGCGCTACGCGGTCTTCGAGAAGAAGGCGCCCCTCCTCAGCGACGCGGAGTTCAACCTCCTGCGCAACGACGTGCTGATGAAGTGCGATCTCTCGCCCGACACGAAGCTCGCCAACGCGCCGTGGTACGCGCATTACGAGCTCGGTCTCGCGCTCGAAAAGAAGGGCGACTACCCGCGCGCGCTGACGCACTTCATCGACGCGGTCGCGAAGCGCCCCAATCCGCAGAAGCAGGCGCGGATGTACGGGATGTGGCTGATCGACTACTACCCCTACTTCCACATCGCGCGCTCACACGTGCGCCTCGAGAACTGGCGCTGCGCGAAAAACGCCCTCGACATCTCCGAGCGCATCGGCGAGATCTCCGACGGCGCGCCGCAGCTGGGCGAGTGGTTGTCGTTGATGCGGGAGACGGAGCGAAGGCTGGTGGCGGAGAAGTAGCGCCCGGCTTGTCATCCCGAGCGTAGTCGAGGGACCTGGGTGGCTGGGTGGCTCGATCAGCGTGCCACCCGACCGCCCAGGTCCCTCGACTACGCTCGGGATGACAACGAACTACCCGCCCAGATACGCTTTCTTGATTCTGTCCGAAGCCAGCAGCGCCTTCGTGTTGTCGGCGAGAACGATACGCCCCGTCTCCATCACGTAACCGCGGTGCGCGGTCACGAGCGCCATGTGCGCGTTCTGCTCGACGAGGAGGATGGTCGTGCCTTCCGCGTTGATCTCCCTGATCACGCGGAAGATCGTCTGCACGAGCTGCGGCGCAAGGCCGAGCGACGGCTCATCCAGCAACAGCACGGTCGGCTTGCCCATCAGCGCGCGCGAGATCGCGAGCATCTGCTGCTCGCCGCCGGAGAGCGTGCCGGCGTTCTGCTTCATCCGCTCCTTCAGCACCGGGAAGAGTGTGAAGACGCGGTCGTATTCTTTTTGCGTGACCTTGTCCTTCCGCAGATACGCGCCGAGCTCGAGGTTGTCGGACACGGTGAGGTTCGCGAAGATGCCGCGGCCCTCGGGCACGTGCGAGATGCCGCGCTGCGTGATCACGTGCGGCTTCACGCCGGTGATGTTCTGGCCGTTGAAGTGGATCTCGCCCTTGCGCGGCTTCAGGAGTCCCGAGATCGTGCGCAGCGTGGTCGTCTTCCCCGCGCCGTTCGCGCCGATGAGCGTCACGATCTCGCCCTTCTCGACTTCGATGTCGATGCCGTGCAGCGCCGCGATCGCGCCGTAGCCGACTTCGAGTCCGTGCACGGAGAGAACGCGGCTCACAGCTCGGCCACCTCCACCGGCTCGCCGAGGTAGGCCTCGATCACATCCCGATTCGACCGGATCGCCTCGGGCGGTCCTTCCGCGATCGTCTTGCCGAAGTTCAGCACGATGATGCGCTCGCAGATGCCCATCACCAGCTCCATGTTGTGCTCGATCAGCAGCACGGCGATGTCGAAGCGGTCGCGGATGTCGTGAATCGTCTCCATCAGCGCGCGCGTCTCGCTGTCGTTCAGTCCCGCGGCCGGCTCGTCGAGCAGCAGCAGGCGCGGACGCGCCGCAAGCGCCCGCGCGATCTCCAGCCGGCGCTGATCGCCGTAGGGAAGATTCCTCGCGTCGTTGTGCGCGCGCGTGCGCAGGCCGAAGATGTCGAGCAGGCGCATGGCCTGCTCCTCCGCCTCGGCTTCCGCGGCGTGAAAACGATTCGTGTGCAGCACCGCCGAGGTGCCGGAGTACTTGTAATGGATATGACCGCCGATCTTCACGTTGTCGAGAACGGTGAGGTCCTTGAAGAGGCGGATGTTCTGGAACGTGCGCGCTACGCCGAGGCTGGTGATCTGGTACGGCTTGAGCTCGGTCGTGCGCACGCCGCCGATCGTGATCTCTCCCTCGGTCGGCTTGTACACGCCAGTGAGCATGTTGAAGATCGTCGTCTTCCCCGCGCCGTTGGGACCGATGAGCCCCACGAGCTCGTGCGGCTGAATCGCCAGATTGAAGTTCGACACCGCGGTCAGTCCACCGAAACGGATGGTGACGTTCTTCGCCTCGAGAAGGGTTCCGCTCATCATCGTCAGGTCACTGGTGGTCCGGAGTTGCGATCGAGCTTGTCATCGCCTTCGTCGCGTTTCTCATCCGGAATCGAGTCTTTTCGCTTCGGCAGGAACTGCCACAGCTCGCGGCGCCCGAAGAGTCCCTGCGGGCGGGTGAGCATCAGCGCGATGAGCATGATCGAGTAGATGACCATGCGCGGATCGCGTCCGCCCGGCATGTAGTCCTTCACCGCGCGCAGTCCCTCGGGGAGGAAGGTGAGGATGATCGCGGCGACGATCGATCCGGAGATCGATCCGAGTCCGCCGAGGACCACCATCGCCACGACTTCGAACGAACGGATGAACGTGAACATCGTCGGATTGAGATACGCCGGCGAGTAATGCGCGAACAATCCGCCCGCCACGCCCGCGAGGCACGAGCCGATGATGAAGGCCTTCACTTTGTAGCGCGTCGTATCGACGCCCATCGCCTCGGCGGCGATCTGGTCTTCGCGCACCGCGAGGAACGCGCGGCCGACGGATGACTGGACGAGGCGGTGCGAGATCAGGATCGTGAGCCCGGCGAAGAAAAAGACCCAGAAGAAATTGCTCCACACCGGGATGCCGGTGAGGCCGCGCGCCGCACCCACTTTCTCGATGTTGAGGATCAGCACGCGGATGATCTCGCCGAAGCCGAGGGTGACGATCGCGAGATAGTCGCCGCGTAAGCGGAGGGACGGAAGCCCGACGATGTATCCCACGATCGCGGACATCCCCGCACCCCCGAGTATCGCGACGATCAGCAGCACGTTCTGCCACACGACCTGCTGCGAGCTCCCCTCGGCCATCTTCTCCACGAACGGGCCGAAGTAGTAAACGCTGAGGAACGCCGCCGAGTACGCGCCGACGGCCATGAATCCCGCGTGACCGAGGGAGAACTGTCCGGCGTGTCCGTTGATGATGTTGAGCGAGACAGCGAGCGTGATGTTGATGCCCATCAGCACCAGGATGCGGTTGTAGTAGCGCATGGCCGGCCAGTACACGGTCGAGTACTCGAGCGCCCACCACGCGCCGATGAGCACGGCGATGAAGAGCGCGAGGTAGAGGAGGTCGCGGAGCCACCAGGCGCGCGGCATCAGACGCACCGCCTACGCCGGTGCGAATTGAAAATTGAAAATTGAAAATTGAAAATGCCATGCAGGCTTTTTTCAATTTTCAATTTTGCATTTTCAATTTCGGTCATACCTTCTCCGGCTGATACTTCCCAAACAATCCCGAAGGCCTGAACAGGAGAATCACGATCAGAATCACGAACGCGATCGCATCCCGATAGTTCGAGAACCGCGACCCGCCCACAAACGCCTCGATGATCCCGATCAGCAGTCCTCCGACCACCGCGCCCGGCACGTTCCCGATTCCTCCCAGCACCGCGGCGACGAACGCTTTCAGTCCGGGCATCACGCCCATGAGCGGATCGATCTTCGGGTACGAGAGGCCGAAGAGGATGCCGGCGACGGCGGCGAGCATCGAGCCGAGGACGAAGGTCATGGAGATCACGCGATCGGTGGGGATGCCCATGAGCGACGCGGTCTCGAAATTGAACGAGACGGCGCGCATGGCTCGGCCGAATTTCGTGCCGTAGACGATGTACTGCAGCAGGGCCATGAAGATCACGGCCACGGCCAGAACGATCAGCTGATAGTTGGTCGTCACCACGCCGCCGATGTTGATCAGGTGCTTGTCGATGAGCGTGGGGAAGAATTTCGGATCGGGGCCGAACACGAACTGGCCGCCGTACTCGAGGAGGAACGACACGCCGATCGCCGTGATCAGCGAGGCGATGCGCGGCGCGTTGCGCAGCGGGCGGTAGGCGATGCGCTCGTTGAGATAGCCGAGCGCGCCGCAGACGAGCATCGAGGCGATGAGCACGAGCAGCGCCGTGACCGGCGACGAGCCGCCGTCCTTCGTCAGCGCGCGTCCGGCGTAGAAGCCGACGAACGAGCCGACCATGAAGACGTCGCCGTGCGCGAAGTTGATCAGCTTCAGGATGCCGTACACCATCGTGTAGCCGAGGGCGATCAGGGCGTAGATCGAGCCGGCGGCGATCCCGTTGAGCAGGTTCTGGAGGAGGGTCTGCATGCAGAAATGAAAAGTCCGGCGAAACCTATCCGCCGGACCTCTCGTTGTAAAGCGTTTCCTTCGTCATGACGTAGCGACCGGCTGAAGCCGGTCATCACCCGGCTGAAGCCGGGCGCTACATCACTGCATCGTGCCCGCCGTCGTCGTCGCCGTCGTATCCGTGGCCGCGCCGCCGGACGGTCCGACGGACGCCTTCAGCGTGAGCTCGCCGTTTTTGACCTCGACGATGACGAGGTCCTTGCCCTGCGGATTGCGGTCGGGACCGAGGTTGATCGTGCCGGTCACGCCGGGGAAGCCCTTCGTCGCCGCGATCGCGTCGCGGAGCGCCGGTCCGTCGGTCTTGCCGGCGCGCTTGATCGCGTCGGCGAGCACGCGCGCGGCGTCATACGCCAGAGCGGCCAGCGCGTCGGGCGTCACGCCGTAGCGGTCCTTGTACTTCTGCACGAAGTCGCGTACGACAGGCGCCGAATCGCCGGGGAAGTAGTGGTTCGAGTAGAAGCAGCCCTCGAGCGCCTTGCCGCCGATCTCGATCAGCTTCGGCGACTCCCATCCGTCGCCGCCCGCCAGCGGCATCTTCATGCCGAGGTCGCGCGCCTGGATGGCGATCTGTCCGATCTCGTTGTAGTAGCCGGGGACGAAGATGATCTGGGGATTCGCGCCCCTGATCGCGGTGAGCTGCGAGCGGAAGTCGCTGTCGCCCTGCGCGTAGCTCTGCGTCGCGACGATCTTCCCGCCGCCGGCGACGAATGCGTCGCTGAAGAACTTCGCGAGGCCGGTCGAGTAGTCGCTCTTGTTGTCGATCAGCACGGCCGCGGTCTTCAGGCCGAGGGTCTGGCCGATGTAGCGGGCCATGGCCTGGCCCTGATAGTCGTCGAGGAAACACATCCGGAAGATGTAGTCGCCCTTTTTCGTGACCGCCGGATTCGTCGACGAGGGCGTGATCATCGGGACCTTGGCGTTCTGGCAGATCGGCGCGGCTGCGAGCGAGGCCGAAGACGCCACTTCGCCGAGGACGGCCACGACGTTGTTCTGCGAGATCAGCTTCGTGACCGCGTTCGCCGCCTCGTCCGACTTCGACTGATCGTCTTCGGTGAGCACGCGGATCTTGCGGCCGTTCACCCCGCCGGCGCCGTTGATCTCATCGACGGCGAGCATGATCGCGTTGTGCGTCGACTGGCCGAAGGTGGCCTGGCCGCCGGTGAGTGAGCCGTATTCGCCGACGAGAATCTCGCCTTCGGTCGTGGTCGCCGCGCCCGTGGACTCCGTCTTCGGCGGGCAGCCGAGGAAGGCGAGCGTGAGCACGCAGGTCAATGCAAGTAAAAGCTTCCTGTTCATACTTTTCCCCTCAATCGCGGGCGGATTCTACACGAGGGCGTGCGGGAGGCGTGCCACGGGGTGGGAACGGTTTGGGTTGCGGTTGTTCGGTTTGGGGTTGCTCGATTCGGGGTTGCCCGGTTGCCCGGTTTCCCGGTGGCGCCGTCCGGGGGGCGGCGCCTCGCGAGTGGCGTGATTCGTCAGGCGCCGGCACCCGCACGGCGCCCCCGGGCAACCGGGCAACCGGGCAGCCTACAAATTCACCCACACACTCTTCGTCTGCGTGTACTTCTCCAGCGCATCCCTCCCCTGATCGCGGCCAAACCCGCTCTCCTTGAATCCGCCGAACGGGAGCGCGGGATCGTAGAGGTTGTAGGTGTTCACCCACACCGTCCCCGCCTTGATGGCGCGAGCGATGCGATGGGCCTTCGACACGTCGCGCGTCCAGACGGCGGCGGCGAGTCCGTACACCGTCGCGTTGCCTTTTGCGATCGCGTCCTCGGCGTCGCGGAAGCGGATCGTGGCGAGGACGGGGCCGAAGATCTCTTCGCGCGAGATGCGCATCCCCGGATCGACGTCGTCGAAGATCGTCGGCTTCACGAAGTAGCCCTTGCCGGTGCCGATGTCCGTTCGCTCGCCGCCGGTGACGAGCTTCGCGCCTTCGTTCTTGCCGGAGTCGATGTACGCGAGAACCGTCTCCATCTGTTCTTTCGACACGAGCGCGCCGAGGCGGGTCTTCGGGTTCAGAGGATCGCCGGCGGTCATCTTCGATGCGCGCTCGGTGACCTTGGCCAGCAGCTCATCGTGCGCGGACTCTTCGACGAGCAGACGCGAGCCGGCGGCGCAGACCTCGCCCTTGCCGTAGAAGATCGCATTGAGCGCGCCGCGCGCGGCGGCATCGAGATCGGCGTCGGCGAAGACGATGTTCGGCGACTTTCCTCCGAGCTCGAGCGAGACTTTCTTCAGCGTCTTCGCCGCGCGGGCCATCAGCTGGCGGCCGACTTCCGTCGAGCCGGTGAAGGCGATCGCGTCGATGCCGGGATGATCGACCATCGCGTTGCCGACGACGCTCCCGCGTCCCGGGATGACGTTCAGCACGCCCGCGGGGAGTCCGCACTCCTTCGCGTACTCCGCGAATTTCAGCAGCGAGAGCGAGGTGTTCGACGCCGGCTTGATGACGACCGTGTTCCCGCACGCGAGCGCAGGCGCGATCTTCCACACGGCGAGCATGAGCGGAAAGTTCCACGGCGTGATCGCGCCGACGACGCCGACCGGCTCGCGAAGCGTGTAGGTGAAGGCGTTGTCCGCGACGGGAATCGTGTCGCCCGTGACTTTGCCGGACCAGCCGGCGAAGTAGTAGAGGCATTCCGCGGCCGCGGGCGTGTCGACGAACTGCGACTCGAAGATCGGCTTGCCGTTGTCGATGGTCTCGATGCGCCCGATCTCTTCCGCGCGCGCGGAGAGCATGTCGGCGATCTTCCACATCACCTTCGCCCGGTCGCGCGGCTTCATCTTCTGCCACTCGGATCCCGCCTCGAGCTGCGCGCGCGCGGCCTTCACCGCCGCGTCGACGTCTTCGGCGCCGGCCGACGCGACGTCCGTGATCTTTTCCTCAGTGGCGGGATTGACGGTCGCGAAGGTCTCGCCCGACCGGGCGTCGACGAATGCACCGTTGATGAAGAGCTGATTCTGCATGGCGCGAGAGTCTATCGCGACCATCGCCAGCGAGTGGAGGACAGGCAATCCTGCCTGTCCCGGCGAAGGACAGGCAGGATTGCCTGTCCTCCACGCTCTGTCGTGACGTCGCGGACTTCGATCACGCGCGACCCGCGGCCGCTGGTTCCTCCACATGCGGCGTCACGTCGAAGTTGCGCACGTAGAGCTCGTGAATCTGCTCCATCTCCCGATCGTCGAGCGGCGGGTGCTCCGAGGCGGCGGCGAACTCTTCGATCTGCTCCTCGCCGTAGATGTTCGGCAGCGCGGAAACGATCGACGGATGCGCGTAGAGCCAGAGCAGCGCGAGCTGGCCGATCGTCACGCCACGGGCGTCGCAGAACGGCTCGAGGCGCTCGACTTTCTGCACGCCTTCGACGAGCCAGGAGCGCGGGCGGTGCGAGCGGTGATCGTCGGCATCGAACTTCGTGTCGAGCGTGTACTTCCCTTCGAGCATGCCCGAGGAGTGCGTGACGCGGATGAGGAACTGCGGTCCTTGCGCGTCTAACGTCTTCACCTTCCACGCGCGGAAGGAAGCGTCGAATGCGCTCGACAGCTCGCACAGGCGCTTGTTCGTCTCGCCGCGCATCGCTTCGGCGACTCCCGCGTACGTCGGACCGCGCTCGGCGGCGAGGATGAACTCGCGGCCGGGATCCTGCTCGAGGACGTTGTAGATCATCTGCGTCACCGGCGCGCGGCGCACGGCGGCCGAGTAGACGCCCTCATCGCGCCAGCCGATCGCCGGGCCGAGCGACGGCCCGTACGACGAGATCTTCCCTTCGCTCCGCAACTGTTCCAGGGTTTCCCAATGCTCGTCCTGCAGCAGCGTCGCGACGCGCGGGTTGTGCGGCTGGTAGATCGCGACGTGATCCGTGCCGAGGCGCTTCAGCGACTGCTCGCACGCGAAGCGGATGAAGTCCGGCGCCATGTTCTGCGGCAGCTCGCGCTGTCCGCGCGGCCGCTCGGGATTGTTGTAGAAGTCGTAGCCGAACTTCGTCCCGACGATGAGATCGGGCCGCTCGCGCAGAATCGGCGCGAGCACCGTCTCTCCGCGCCCGTTTCCGTACGCGTCCGCGGTGTCGATGTAGTTGACGCCGCGATCGAGCGCGACGCGGATCAGCCGCTGCGCCTCGTCATCGCTGTAGTTGCCCCACCAGCCGGTGGTGACGGTCCAGGTGCCGAAGCCGAGCTCGCTCAGGTGAAGGTTGGTGCCGTGGAGGTTTCGATATCGCATAGGTTTCCCGGTTGCCCGGTTTCCCGGTTTCCCGGTGCTGGGCAACCGGGCAACTGGGTAACCGGGCAACCAATTCGAATTACTTACCCGAAAACGAGGGCTTCCTCTTCTGGTTATACGCCCCCAACCCTTCCTTGGCATCCTCGCTCTGAAACAGCTGCTGCTGCAGCTCGCGCTCGACGGCGAGCGCGGACTCGAGCGGGATTTCCCAGCCGCTCTGGACGGAGCGCTTGATGCGGCCGACGGCCTTCGCGGCCTTGTTCGGCGGGCAGAAGCTCCACGCGTACTCCATCACGCGGTCCCACCACTTCTTCCCGTTTTCTTCCGCGGGCCAGATGTAGTTGACGATCCCGAGCTCGAGCGCGCGCTCGTACTCGTACAGGCCGCCTTCCACCATCAGCTCGATCGAGCGCGTCTTGCCGACGAGGCGCGAGAGGCGCTGCGTGCCGCCCGTGCCGGGGAGCACGCCGAGGGAGACTTCCGGGAGACCCCACTTGCCGGCGCCCTGCATGGCGATGCGGATGTCCGCCGCCATCGCGATCTCGAGACCGCCGCCGACGGTGTGGCCGTTCAGCGCGGCGATCACGAGCTTCGGCGTGTGCTCGAGGCGCAGCAGCATTTCATTCGCGTGCAGACAGAAGAAGTACTTGAACCCCGGCGTGACCTCGGAGAGCATCTTGATGTTCGCGCCGGCGGAGAAGAACTTCTCCCCCGCTCCGCGCAGAACGATCACGTACACCTCGTCATCCATGCGAGCGCGGAGGATGCACTCGTCCAGCTCGCGATTCATCTCGTAGGTGTAGGTGTTGGCCGGCGGATCGTTCAGCTCGAAGATCGCGACGCCTTTTTCCACCCGGTAATCAACCAAATTTCCAGCCATTTGAAAAACTCCCTTTCCGTAGTGAGCAGCGAATTGTATTACCGGCCGTCGCCGAATGAGATGCCGAGGCTGCGGGCGGTCGCGACCAGCTGTCCGTCGGGGTCGACGTACTTCGGGCGCGAGACCGCATCGCGAATCGGCACGGAGACGATCTCGTCCGCGTGTACGGAAACCATCTCGCCGAACTTTTTCTTCGCGACGAGATCCGCCGCCATCTTGCCGAACCGCGTGGCGAGGACGCGGTCGAACGCGTTCGGCGAGCCGCCGCGCTGGATGTGTCCGAGAACGGTGACCCGGATCTCGAGATCGATGTGCGACTGGATGTCCGCCGCGACCTGGTAGGCGATACCGCCGAGGCGGCGCGTGGCCTTGTCGAGATATGCCTCTTCGCCGCCGATCCGCTTCGCGCCCTCGGCGACGACGATGATGTCGAACTGCGCCCCCTCCGACTGCCGCTCGCGGATCATCTCCGTGATCGCCTCGGGGCGGTACGGGATCTCCGGGACGAGGATGATGTCCGCGCCGCCGGCGAGGCCCGCGTAGAGCGCGATCCAGCCGGCGTTGCGCCCCATGACCTCGAGGATCATCACCCGATCGTGACTCTCCGCGGTCGTGTGCAGCCGGTCGACGGCTTCGGTCGCGACGGCCACGGCCGTGTGAAAGCCGAAGGTGTAATCCGTCGCGGCGAGATCGTTGTCGATCGTCTTCGGCACCGCGACCATCGGAATCCCCTTCTCGCAGAGCCGCTGGGCAATGCGCAGCGTGCCGTCGCCGCCGATGGCGATGATCCCGTCGATGCCGAGCTCGTGAATGTTCTCGACGACGGTATCCGAGCGATCTTCGACGCGCCCATCGGGGCCGGGATACTCGAACGGATTCCCGCGATTCGTGGTGCGGAGCAGCGTTCCCCCTTTCGGAAGAATGCCGCGGATGGTCTCGAGCGTGAGCGGCACGATCGCCTTCGTGAGCAGCCCCTCGAACCCGAGCTGAATGCCGACGACCTCGATGTCGTAGTCGCGGATGAGCGTCCTCGCCGCGGCCCGGATGACGGCGTTGAGGCCGGGACAGTCGCCGCCGCCGGTCAGAATTCCGATTCTCGTCACGGCGCGAAGACTATCAAACGGCGCGAGATGAAGGCAGAAGGCAGAAGGCAGAAGGCAGAAGTGAGACGAAACGATCTCTGCAGTTTGTCACTTCTTACTTCTGCCTTCTGCCTTCTGCCTTCTGCCTTCTGCCTTTCATCTCCCCTCTGGCACGCCCTCTGCTCAACCGTAGAGCAGCCGGCCTGCGCGGCCGGCGCTATCTGGAGGAAAGCGCATGAACATCATCGGATGGATACTCTTTGGTCTGGTTGTCGGCGCGATCGCGAAGTTCCTCATGCCGGGACGCGATCCGGGCGGCTGGATCGTCACGATCCTGCTGGGCATCGCCGGCTCGTTTGTCGGCGGTTTCCTCGCAACGACGCTTCTGGGCGGACAGGACGCGACGGCAGGCTGGATCGGGTCGATCATCGGCGCGATCGTTCTGCTGTTCATCTACCGTCTCATCGTCGGCCGGCGAGCGATCGTCTGACGACGCATCCACACCCTGAACACCATGGCCCGGGCCTCGCGCGTCGCGAGGCCCTTTTCGTTTGTCGATTCGTAACGCGATTCCGGCGGAACATTCGCGCGCGAGGCGCGTCTGAAACGTACAGCGGGAATGGGGTGTGCCCGCGATTCCTTATTTCTCGCAGCCACCAGAAGGAGTCAACGCCAACCTATGAATCAATCGACTAAACGCATTCTCTCGACGATTGCCATCGTCATCGCGTCGGTGGCCTTCGGAATCCTCATCAGCGCCGATCTCGGACTGATGCGAGCCTCGAAAGCACAATCGTCGGCGATCCAAACCCCCGCCGGCACGGTCCCGGCAGTCACCATTCCGTCGTTCGCCGACGTCGCCGCGCGGGTCATGCCGGCCGTCGTCTCCATCCGCTCGACCGAGATCGTGAAGATGAGCGAGCAGCGGCGCCGTTTCGGCATCGATCCATTCGATTTCTTCTTCCCCGATCCGCGCGATCCGCGCAACCCGCAGCGACGCCCGGGCACGGACAGAGAAGAAGACGATGAGCGCCGCCAGGAGAGCGGCGGCTCCGGCTTCCTCATCTCCGCCGACGGCTACATCCTCACCAACAACCACGTCATCGAAGGCGCGAGCAAAGTCGAAGTGCATTACGGCGCGGACGAGAACGGCAACGGCGGCCGCACCGTCGCCGCGAAAATCATCGGACGCGATCCGGCCACCGACACCGCTCTCCTCAAGATCGACATCGACCAGCAGATGCCCTTCATCCGCCTCGGCGACTCCGACCGCATCCGCAAGGGCGACTGGGCCATCGCCATCGGCCATCCGTTCCAGTTCGAGAACACGCTGACAGTCGGCGTGATCTCGGCCAAAGGACGCTCGCTCTTCCTCAGCGAGGCGACGCGCTCGTTCGAGAACTTCATCCAGACCGACGCCGCGATCAACTTCGGCAACTCCGGCGGACCGCTGCTCAACATCGCCGGCGAAGTCGTCGGCATCAACACCGCGATCCGCGGCGGCGCGCAGGGCATCGGCTTCGCGACGCCGATCAACACCGCCAAGACCCTCCTGCCGCAGCTGAAGGCCGGCAAGGTCACGCGCGGCTATCTCGGCATGTCGATTCAGGACGTCGATGAGTCGATCCGCGAGGCGTTCAACCTCCCCGAGGCGCGGGGAGCGCTCGTGCAGTCCGTGGAGCCGGGCAAGCCGGCCGACAAAGCGGGCATCCGCCACGGCGACGTCGTCTTCGAAGTCGACGGCAAGCCGATCCGCAACAACCGCGAGCTGATCGACTACATCTCCTACCTGCCGGTTGGCACCGTGGTAAAGATCACGCTGCTCCGCAACGGCCAGCGCGTGAACGTCTCGACGAAGACCGCCGAGCGCCCCGTCGACGGCGCGGCAGCAGAGGAAGAGAGCAGCGCCGCCGAGCCGGTGCGCAACAAGCTCGGCCTCTCCGTCCAGAACCTCAGCCCGGAGCTGCGGCGGATGTACAACCTGCCCGACACCGTGACCAGCGGCGTCGTCGTCGTCGACGTGAAGAACGTCTCGCCCGCGGGCGAGGCGAACATCACTGAAGGCGACGTGATCAGCGAAGTGCAGGGCCAGAAGGTAGCGAACGTGGAAGAGTTCCGCGCGGTCATCGATCGCACGAAGCCGGGCGCACGCGTGCGCCTCTACGTGACGACCGCGACGCGCAACGGCGTCATCTCCACCTATCGCATTCTGACCGCGCCGTAACGGCCATCCCCCGTCCCCTCTCCCCGCCCACAGCGGGGAGAGGGTCAGGGTGAGGGGCTATGATGCGCGTCCACGCATGCTCGGACGCCTGCTCGATCGCCTCACCTCCCTCCTCCTCCGCCGCCCGCGCTCGGTGCTCGCGGTCGCACTGGTGATCGTTGCAGCGTCGGCCGCCATCGCCACACGCCTGCGCCTCGATCCCGACGTCCTCAACCTCATCCCGCGCGGCAACCGCGAGATCAACGAGTTCCGCACGCTGCTGAAAGAAACGGGAACGCTCGACTTTCACGTCATCGTCGTCCAGTTCCCGCAGGGCAGCGAGCCGGCCGCGTATTACCCGCTGCTCGATCGCATCGGCGAGGAGCTCGCGAAGTCGAAACGCATCGAGAACGTGACGTGGCGGCTCCCCGACGCATTCGCCGTGATCGATCGCATCATCCCGTACTCGATGCTGATTCTCACGCCGCAGCAGCTCGACGCGGCCGCGCAGAAGCTCACGGACCAGGGCATCCGCGAGTCCGTCGCGCGAAACTTCACGCTGCTGCAGACGCCGCAGTCGACGGTCGCCAAGCAGCTCGTGCGGATCGATCCCTTCAACCTGCTGCCGATCTACATCGAGAAACTGCAACGCGCGGGCGGAGGATTGAACATCGATTTCGCCAGCGGCTACTACGTGTCGGCCGATCAGCGCGCGGCGATCATCATCGCCCGGCCGCACCGCGCCGCGCAGGATCTCCCCTTCAGCCGCGCGGTGATGGAAGAGACGAGCGTCATCACGGCACGAGCGCTCAGCGAGTTCGGGGCGGCGAACAAGGACGTGCCGGCTCCCACGATCGGCTACACCGGCGGCTACGCGATCGCCGCGACGGACGAGAAGATCATTCAGCGCGACATGTTCATCAACAGCATCACGTCGATGATCGGCGTGCTGCTGCTCTATCTCTACGCCTACCGCCGCCCCTCGGCCATGCTCTACGCCGGGCTGGCAATGGCCTCGGCGATCATCATCACGTTCGCCCTCGGCGCGCTGACGTACGGAACGCTGTCCGCAGCCAGCACGGGATTCGCGGCGCTCCTCGCCGGTCTCGGCCTCGACTTCATGACCGTGCTCTACGAGCGTTACGTCGACGAGCGGAATCGCGGCGCGCACGTGGCGGACGCGGTGCGCACGCTCATGCGGCACACGCTGCCGGGCGTGATCGTCGGCGCGCTCACGACGGCGGCGACGTTCTACGCGTTCCTGGCCACCGAGTTCCGCGGCATGCGCGAACTCGGGTTCCTCACCGGCAGCGGGATTCTGGTGTTCCTGCTGTGCGTGATGTTCATCTTCCCCGCGGTGCTGATCATCGTCGAGCGGAGGCGCGGGGAGAAACGCAGGCTGCGCGTGCACGCACTCGGGTCGAGCCGCCTCGTGCGCGCCAGTCTCGCCCGGCCGAAGGCCGTGATCGTTTTCTGGATCGCGGTCGTGATCATCACCGGCATCGCCGCGAGAAACGTCCGCTTCAACGACAGCCTGCAGGGACTTCGCGCAACAGGCAACGAGGCCGTGCGGATGCAGGAAGAGGTGACGCAAAGGTTCGGTCAGTCGTTCGACGCGATGATGTACGGCGTCCGAGGCGCGACGGCGGGCGAGGCCATCGGGAAAACCGCGGCGGCCATCCCCGATTTCGAGCGGCTGACGAACGACAAGATCATCGGCTCCTACCAGTCGATCACGACGTTCGTGCCGCCCGAAACGCAGCAGCGAGTGGTGATCGACACGCTTCGCCGCGGTGAGGGAGGCGCATTCTCGTTCGCGCGGATCGAGCGCACGTTCCGCGACGCGCTGACGGAACAGGGATTCCGCGCCGAGGCGTACGACGACGTGCTGCCGCTCTACGCACAGGCATTCGCGCAGCGCGAGCCGCTCGCCATCGAAACGCTGCAGCGCATCGGCCTCGGCGACGCGGTGCAGCGATTCCTGAAGAAGACGGAGGGCGGATTCATGTCCGTCGTCTACGTCTATCCGACCACCGGCAAGTGGCCGCGGTTCCTGCCCGAGGAGCTGCAGGAGTTCCGCCGCCGCCATCCGGAGGGCGTCCTGACCGGCGTCAATCTCGTCTCCGAGACTCTGCGCACGATCACGCGCTCGGACGCGACGCGCGCCAGTCTGCTCGGCCTCGTGCTCGTCTTCGCCCTCGTCTGGATCGGCTTCCGCTCGTTTGCGCGGGCGTGCTTCGTCTTCGTCCCGTTCATCGCCGGATGCACGTGCATGCTCGGCTTCATGGCCACGCTCGGACTGGAGTTCAACTTCATGAACGTGTTCGTCGGACTGATGCTCGTCGGCACGGCGACGGACTACGCCGTCTACATGCTCCAGCGCTACGACGAGTCGCCGGAGGAGTTCGGCGAGAACGCGCTGGAGACGGGACGCGCGGTCACGCTGGCGGCACTCATGTCGATCATCGGCTTCGCCTCGTTCGCGATCTCCCACTACCCCGGCATGCGCTCGATCGGCCTCGCCTCGGTCGTGGGAATCGCGCTGAGCTGCCTCGCCTCGATCACGCTGCTGCCGGCGCTGCTCGCAACGGGATACTTCCGGCACGACAAGGCTTCGATGCTCGGGGAGGCGGAGCCGGAACCGGCGAGTCCCACTACAATCGCGCCGCGATGAACGACGAACAGCTCATGCGGCATGCGCTCGTTCTCGCGGAGCGCGGCCTCTACTCGGTGAGCCCGAACCCGATGGTTGGATGCGTCGTCGTTCGCGACGGCGCGATCATCGCCGAGGGCTTTCACGAGCGGGCCGGCGAGCCGCATGCGGAGATCGCGGCGCTGCGCAACGCCGATGCGCGCGGCGCGACGGTCTACGTCACGCTCGAGCCGTGCAGCCATCAGGGCCGCACCGGACCGTGCACGGAAGCGATCGTGGAGGCGGGCGTGACGCGCGCCGTCGTCGCGATGCAGGATCCGAACGAGCTCGTCGATGGCCGCGGCATTGCCGCGCTGCGTGATGCGGGCATCGAAGTGACCACCGGCGTGCTCGAAGCCGACGCGCGCCGTCTCAACGAGAAGTTTCTCTGGGCGATGACGCACAAGCTGCCGTTCGTGCTGCTCAAGGCGGGCATGACGCTCGACGGCAAGCTCGCCACGGTCACGCGCGAGTCGCACTGGATCACGTCGGAAGCGGCGCGCGAGAAGAGTCTCGCTCTGCGCGAGGAGTACGACGCCATTCTCGCCGGCAGCGGCACGATCAAGGCCGACAATCCCCGCCTCACCCGCCGCCTCGGACTGGCAAGCGGCATCACGCCCTGGACGCGCGTCGTCCTCGACGGCGACGGCGAGGTCTCGCCCCACGCGCAGATCCTCGGCGACGGCAGCCGCACGATTCTCTTCACCAGCCGCCCCTCGAACTACGCGGGCACGGCGGATCTGGAGATCGTGCCGATCGAGGGCCGCGCCGATCTGCAAAGCGTGTTCGGCGCGCTGTACGAGCGCGGCATCCGGTCGATCCTCGTCGAGGGAGGCGCGCTGCTGCATTCGGAGATCATTCGCCGCGGGCTCTGGCAGAAGATGATCGTCTTCATCGCGCCGCTCGTCGTCGGGGGCGCCGAGGCGCCGGCGATTCTGCACGGCGAAGGCGTGAGCCGGTTGACAGAGGGTTACCGCTTTCGGTTTGATCGCGCGGAGTTCGTGGGAGGGGATCTGATGGTCGTTGCGTATCCGAGCTAATGGACCTTCACCTTGAAAGCATGCGTGGCCAGCCTTGTCATCCCGAGCGTGAGCGAGGGACCTGGGCGGGGGGCGGCGCGACGCGCGGGCTTCGTGCCACCCTACCCCCCGGGTCCCTCGCTCACGCTCGGGATGACAAGCCCTGGTACCTACGCTTTCAGTGTTGAATGTCCACCAGCGACTAACGTAGCGCCCGGCTTTAGCCGGGCGTCGACCGGCTGAAGCCGGTCGCTACATTTCTTATGTTTACCGGCATCATTCTTCACACCGGTTCCATCGAGAACTTCGAGCGCCTCTCGTCGGGAGCGCGCATGCGCATCCGCACGGGCGATCCCACTCCGTTCACGCGCGGCGAGAGTCTTGCCGTCAACGGCGTCTGTCTCACGGTGATGCCGGAAAGCGACGGCGCGCTCATCGCCGATCTCTCCGACGAAACACTCGCGCGAACGACGCTCGGGTCGCTGCCGGGCGGCGCGCCGGTGAATCTCGAGCGCGCGCTCGCCGCCGGCGATCGCATGGGCGGACACATCGTGCAGGGACACGTCGACACTGCCGGCACGCTGGCGTCGATCGAGACCGAGGGAGAGTTCGCGGTGTATCGATGGACGTTTCCGGAGGAGTTCGCGCCGCTCGTGGTGAGCAAGGGATCGATCGCGGTCGACGGCGTGTCGCTCACGATCGTCGAGCCCGACGCGAGCAGCTTCGGCGCCGCGCTCATTCCGGAGACCCTGCGCCGCACGAACCTCGGCACCTCCCGCGCCGGCGACCGCGTGAATCTCGAGTTCGACATGATCGCGAAGTACGTTCGCAATCTCGTCGCGCCCTACCTTTCGCAGTGATCCTCTACCGCAAAGCGGCATCGCTGCGAATCCGCCGCGCGGGCGCGCCCGAGCCGCCGTTCTGGTGCGCGACGACCATCGCGCCGTACGGCGCACGCCGCGGATCGCCGGTGGCGATCGACTACCTCGCCTCGCGCGCATCCGCGGCCGATCGCGTGGAAGTGCCGGTGTGCGAGAACGTGCGCGATGAGCTCGAGCGCACGCGGCCGATCACCGGACCGGTGCTGATCGAGGCGACCGAGAGCGCGGAGGTCGTGTTCCGCCGCGGCGAAGAGGCGCTCGCGTTCTGCGACGAGCAGCGCCTCGGCGCGCTCTATCTCACCTCGACGCGCGGCGCGCTCCCGCGCGGAACGTACGACGATGACGTGCTCGCGATCGCCGCGTGGCCCGTCGAAATGCCGCGCCTCACGGATCTCTTCGCGCAGGCACGGCCCGCGCGTTGGGGCGTCGTCGTCCCCGTGCTTTTTCCCGTGACGACCGATCTCGAGACGCTCGACGCGCTCGCGCAAAGTGCAACGGAGCATGGTGCGTCGTTCTTCGCGGCGATGCCGCTCGACGTGGACGCGACCGCGAAGCAGGCCATCGCCGCGGAGCTGCAGCTCGCGGGAGACGATGACCGCTACGCGATGCTCTTCCACGCGGAGCTCGAGCCGGTTCACCTCGCGACGGAGCGGCACATCGCCGCGCTCGCGGCCTCGCACGGCATGCACGACTTCGTGACGCCACCGCAATGGGACGAGCGCTCGAACTGGAACGCCGCGGCGCTGCTCATGCTCACGGCCTCGCGCATGATCGCGATGGAGCTCGATCTCGATCGCGCCGGCATGATCGCGCGCTCGGCGCGCGCGGTCGCGGAGCTGGACAAACCACTCGCGCGCGTGGCCGAGGCGGCGAGCCTGTCGATCATCGGGGCGATGGATGAGACGAGCGCGGAGATGGTGACAGAGTGGCTGGCAGGACGCGAGGCGGGATTCGCGGGGTATGTGGGGGAGGAGTGGAGGTTGAGGCGGGGGATGAGGGATGAGGGATGAGCGATGAACGATGAACGATGAACGATGAACGATGAAGGATGAACGATGAACGGAACGATGAACGATGAACGATGAGGGATGAATCGGCTCATCGTTCATATTCATCGTTCATCGTTCATCGTTCATCGTTCATCGTTCATCGTTCCGTTCATCCTTCATCGTTCCGTTCATCGTTCATCGTTCCGTTCATCCTTCATCCTTCATCGTTCAGCTTCCGTCGCGCTCTTCCGGTGTTCCACCTTCACCTTCGTGCTGATCCCCCCCCTCACGTAAAAGTCCCCGACCACCTCGAGGAACCGCGGATCGATCGCGGCGATGAGATCGTCCGCGATGCGATTCGTCACCGCCTCGTGGAACGCCCCTTCATCGCGATACGACCAGAGATACAACTTCAGCGACTTCAGCTCGACGCACGTCTCGTCCGGCACGTAGCGGATGCGGATGGTCGCGAAGTCGGGCTGCCCGGTCATCGGGCAAAGGCAGGTGAACTCCGGCGCCTCGAACGCGATCTCGTAGTCGCGGGCGGGGGCGGGGTTGGGGAAGGTTTCGAGGGATTTGGAGGGCCTGGTCGTCATGGTTGCCCAGTTTCCCGGTTGCCCGGTTGCCCGGTGTGAATCTGCCGGGCAACCGGGCAACTGGGCAACCGGGTAACCCTCACCGCGACAACCTCGGATTCGCCGCCATCAACTTCTGATTCAACTCCTTGATCCTCTCCTGCAACTGGGTGATCTTCGTCTGCGCCTCGGTGCGGAAGCGTTCCGCCTCGGCGCGGAGGCGCGCGATCTCCTCGTCCTTCTGCTTGTCGCCGCCCTGGTTCTGCGACGCCTCGCGGCGGACGTAGTCGATATCGTGGCGGAGGCCTTCGAGCTCCTCGTCCTTCTCCGCGAGGCGCTGGCGCCACTGCACGTCCTGCTCCTCGTACAGCCGCTTGATGTCCATCAGCTCGGTAATCTGCGAGAAATCGGAATAGCTCGGGGCCATGTCTCCTCCCATCCGCACGCGCTCTTCGATCTGGGGGAAGAGCTTGCGGAGCTTGAGCGAGAGATCGTCGGGATCGCTCGCCAGCGCCATCGCGTCCTGATACGTGATCTTCTGATGCACGAGCAGCGCGATCAGCGACTGATTCATCGACTGCATGCGATAGAGGCCGACCGAGCTCTCCATCTCCTCGAGGAGGTCCTTGGTGAGCCCGTCCTCGATCAGCTTCGCGATGCGCGGCGAGTTCTTGAGCACTTCCACCGCCGCGGTCATGCGCCCCTCGCGCGTCTTGATCAGCTTCAGCGAGATGATCCCGCGCAGCACGAGCGAGAGCTGCGCGCGGATCTGCTTGTGCTGTTCCGCGGGGAAGGCGTCGATGATGCGGTCGAGGGTCTGCGCGGCGTTGTTCGTGTGCAGCGTGGAGAAGACGAGGTGTCCCGTCTCCGCGGCGGTGAGCACGGTCTGGATCGTGTCGATGTCGCGCATCTCCCCGACCATGATCACGTCGGGATCCTGGCGCATCGCGTTCTTCAGCGCCTCGCGGAACGTCGGCGTGTCGGTGCCCACTTCGCGCTGCGAGATCGCCGCGATCTTGTCCTGAAAGAGGAACTCGATCGGATCTTCGATCGTGACGACATGCAGCGGCTCGGTCTCCGCGATCTGCAGGATCATCGCCGCGAGGGTGGTCGACTTGCCCGAGCCGGTGGGGCCGGTGACGAGCACGAGGCCGTCGGGAATCTGCGTCACCTCGCGCACCGCCTCCGGCAGCTCGAGCATGTCGATGGACTGCACCTGGATCGGCACGCGGCGGAACACCGCGCCGACCGTGCCGCGCTGCATGTAGATGTTCGCGCGGAACCGCGCCACGCCCGGCACGCCGTAGCCGAAGTCGACCGACTGCTGCGAGTCGAACCTCTCCTTCTGCGCGTGATTGAGCAGCGGCAGCAGCATCCGCTCGAGATCGGGCGGCTTGAGGGGCTCGGTCTTGATCGGAATCAGCTTGCCCTGCACCCGAACGAGCGGCGGCCTCATCGGCTTCAGGTGAAGATCGGAAGCCTGTTGCTTGGCCATGTAGACAAGCAGGTCGTTCAGGGAGAACGCCGGGGCTTGTTGGGGCTCGGCGGGTGTTGCGGTCACGGGCGCATTATAAGTGCTGCGTGCTGCGTGCTGCGTGCTGCGTAGCTCAGCTTCTAACGCAGCACGCTGCACGCAGCACGCAGCACCTCATCTCCTCATCACCGAGTCCAGAATCATCAGAAACGCTTCCTGCTGCTTCGCCTCGGTCTTGTTGATGACCGCGATCGTCTCGCCGATGCGGAAGCGCTGGTGGAGCTCGTCGGAGGAGTGGGAGGAGGTCACGATGATGCGGCGCGGCGAGAGGCCTTTCGAGCGCGCGTAGTCGACGAACTTCTTGCCGTCCATGCCGGGCATCTCCAGATCGACGATCAGCAGGTCGATCGATGCATCGATCTTCGGAAGCGCGTCGTACGGGTGGCTGTAGGTCTCGACCTTCGCCACGTCGGGGTAGCGCTCGAGCATGAAGTTCGACCAGAGATCGCAATACGACGGCGAGTCGTCGACGATGACGACGCGCTTGGGCGTTCCGTCGCTCATTTCTTCTTACGCGTCTTCGGTGTGCGAATGTCGTGCTTGATCGCGCCCGCCACCACCGTCGCCACGACACGTCCCTGCAACACGTGGCCGGTGAACGGGGAGTTCGACGCCCTGGACCGGAACTCGCGCGGCACCGTGCCCCGCGTCTCGAGATCGAGCAGCGTCACATCGCCTAAGGCTCCGGCGCGCAGCGTGCCGCCGGGAAGGTTGAAGATGCGCGCCGGTCCGCACGAGAGAAGGTCGATTAGGCGCGCGAGGTCGATCACCTTCGCGCGCACGAGATGCTCGTAGCAGACCGCGAACGCGGTCTCGAGTCCGATCACGCCGAAAGGCGCGAGATCGAACTCGACATTCTTCTCGTCGAAGTGATGCGGCGCGTGATCGGTGGCGATCGCGTCGACCGTGCCGTCGGCGATGCCTTCGAGGATCGCCTGGCGATGCTTCTCGCTCCGCAGCGGCGGATTCATCTTCAGGTTGGTCGAGAACGACTGCACCGCGTCGTCGCCGAGGGCGATGTGATGCGGCGTCACTTCGCAGGTCACGCGGACTCCCTCCGTGCGCGCGCGTCGGACCGCATCGACCGCGCCCGCGGTCGAGAGATGCGCGATGTGCACGTGCGCGTCCGTGAGCTTCGCGAGGATCACGTCGCGCGCGACGAGTGTCTCTTCCGATGCCGCGGGGATGCCGCGCATGCCGAGGAGCGTCGAGTAGTAGCCCTCGTGCATCACGCCGCCTTCGTTGAGGTTCGCATCCTCCTCGTGCGCGACGACCGGCATGCCCAGCATGGAGGAGTACTCGAGCGCGCGGCGCATGAGCTGCGCGTTGTAGACCGGCTTCCCGTCATCGCTCACGGCGACGCAGCCCGCCGCGCGAAGATCCGCGAGCTCCGCGAGCTCCTCGCCCTTCAGCCCCTTGCTCACCGCCCCGATCGGATAGACCCGGCACCACCCATTCCGCGCCGCCTCCGCCACGACCATCTCCGTCACCGCGCGCTCATCGTTCGGCGGCACGGTGTTCGCCATCGCGCAGACAGCCGTGTAGCCGCCCGCAACCGCGGCCCGCGTGCCGGTCGCAATCGTCTCCTTGTGCTCCTGCCCCGGCTCGCGGAGATGGGTGTGCAGGTCGATGAAGCCGGGGGCGACGACGAAGCCGGAAGCGTCGATGGTTTCGACGTTTGCTTTGATTTTTTTGTCGATGCGGGAAAGGGTGCCGTTTTCGATCAGGATGTCGAGCGTCGCGTCGAGAGACTGCGACGGATCGATGAGGCGGCCGTTGGTGATGAGGAGGTTCATAGATATGAAGGCAGAAGGCAGAAGGCAGAAGGCAGAAGGCAGAAGTGGAGCCTGAAGAAGAAGTGGAGCTTGCGGTAATCGCTTCTCACTTCTGCCTTCTGCCTTCTGCCTTCTGCCTTCATTCGTCTCTCACTTCTGCTTTCTGCCTTCTGCCTTCATTCGTCTACTCCCCCGCGTGCGCCCCGCCGAGCAGATACAGCACCGCCATCCGCACCGCCACCCCATTCGTCACCTGATCCAGAATCACCGACACCCGCGGATCGTCCGCCACGTCCGACGCGATCTCCACTCCTCGATTCATCGGTCCGGGGTGCATCACGAGCACGCCCTCCTTCGCGCGGCGGAGGCGCTCGCGGGTGAAGCCGAACGTGTTGTAGTACTCGCGCAGCGAGGGGAAGCTGAGCTTTCCCTGCCGCTCGAGCTGGATGCGCAGCATCATGATCACGTCCGCGCCTTCGATGGCCTCGTCGAGCGAATGCACGACGCGCACGCCCATCTTCTCGATCTCGACCGGCATGAGCGTCGGCGGCGCGGCGAGGGTCACGTTCGCCTTCATCTTCGTGAGGAGATGAATGTTCGAGCGGACCACGCGCGAGTACTTGATGTCCCCGATGATCGAGACGTTCACGCCCTGCAGCCGCCCGAGGCGCTCGCGGATGGTGAAGGCGTCGAGGAGGGCCTGCGTCGGATGCTCGTGCGCGCCGTCGCCGGCATTGATGATGGCGATGTTCTCGAAGCGGTCGGCGAGCATCTGCGGCGAGCCGGGATGCTTGTGGCGGATCACGATCATGTTCGGATGCATCGCCACGAGGTTCTCGGCCGTGTCGATGAGCGTCTCGCCCTTCTCGACCGCCGATCCCGAGGCCGAGAAGTTCAGCGTGTCGGCGGAGAGGCGCTTCTCCGCGATCTCGAACGAGACCCGCGTGCGCGTCGAGGCCTCCATGAAGAGATTGATCACCAGCTGCCCGCGCAGCGCGGGCACCTTCTTCACCGGCCGCTCGCTGACTTCCTTGAAGCCTTCGGCCGTGTCGAGAATGAGCGTGATTTCTTCGGGAGTGAGAGGCTCGATGCCGAGGAGGTCTTTCGAGCGGAGCGCGGAGCTGGCGGTGCGCATTCGGTCCAGTTACCCGGTTGCCCGGTTACCCGGTTGCCCGGTGGTGGATTGCCGGGCAACCGGGAAACCGGGCAACCGGGAAACCATTCATTTCTCCATGATCAACACTTCGTCTTCCCCATCCGTCTCCGCCAGCTTCACCTTGATCACCTCGTCGGCGTCGGTGGGAACGGTCTTGCCGATCACGTCGGCGTGGATGGGAAGCTCGCGGTGTCCGCGATCGACGAGCACCGCCAGCATCACGCTGCGCGGGCGGCCGAAGTCGATGAGCGCGTCGAGCGCGGCGCGCACCGTGCGGCCGGTGTAGAGCACGTCGTCGACGAGCACGATGTTCTTGTCGTCGATCGGCTCGGGGAGCTTGGTCGGCTTCACCACCGGCTGCGGTGCGATCGTGGTGAGATCGTCGCGGTAGAGCGTGATGTCGAGGATGCCGAACGGCACCGGCCGTCCCTCCATCGCCTCGATCTCTTTCGCCATCCGCTCCCCGATGGGAACGCCGCGGCTCCGGATGCCGACGATCATCAGATCGTCGAGCCCGCGGTTGCGCTCGACGACTTCGATCGCCATGCGGCGGATCGCCCGATTCATCCTCGCGCCGTCAAGCAATCGTTTCTTCACATTCATATCGAATCGGGCCGGGAGAATATCGCATCGACGCGTCAGGAAAAAGGGGAAAGGCAAAAGGAAAAAGGTAAAAGGTAAAAGTGCTTCGCTCCTTGGTCCATCAGCCTTTCACCTTTTACCTTTTTCCTTTTACCTTTTCCCTTTTACCCTTTCACCTTTCACCCTCCCGTTCTGGATCAAAACCTGCACCGACACAGTCATGGCTCCGAAGCCCAAGGTCCTGCTCGTCGAAGATAACGCCGATGTCCGGCGGCTGTACGCGATCGGGCTCAACCAGCGCGGGTTCGAGGTCAAACTTGCCGCGAACGGCGCCGAGGCGATCGATCGCGTCGCCAGCGAGCGGCCGGATCACATCCTCCTCGACTGGCTGATGCCGCTGATGGACGGCAGCGAGGTCATCAAGCGCATCGGCGTGGACAATGGTTCCTCCGAGATCGACATCATCGTGGTCAGCGGCGAGCCCGCCCCGCCCGCCCTTCCGCCGCGCATCCGCACCTGGCTGACCAAGCCGCTGACGGTCGACGAGCTCGTCTCCGAGATCAACCGCCGGCCGGCCGCGCCCGGCCAGTGACGGACTTACGCTAGAATCCTGAGCGCGAATGGCCAAAATCTTCTTCGTCGGCCTCGACGGGACGGAGAAATCCTACCGTCTGCAGACGCACCGGCCGTTCACGCTCGGACGCGATCCCGGCAACGACATCATCCTCCGCGACCCGAAGGTCTCGCGCCATCACGCCGAGATCGTGTTCGAGCGCGGATTCTTCGTCCTGCACGATCTCGCCAGCGCGAACGGCACGTACGTGAACGGCAAGCGCATCCGCGTCGCGCCGCTCACGCATGGCGCGCGCCTGCGGATGGGGAACACGTACGGCCGGTTCTCCGAGGAATTGCCGACGGAGTCGGAAGCCTCGCCGATCGCCGCCGCTGAGCCGTTCGACCAGCCCGTCCCGCTGACGGAAGATCTCAGCAACCTCGAGATCCTGCCAACGTCCGCGCACGAGCGCATCGGCGCGGAGACGCTTCCGCACGAGAAGCTCGCGAACGCGGATCTAAAAAAAAAAAGCGGAGTGATCCCGAAACCCGAATCGGAGCCGCCCACCGAGCCGTTCGATTCGAAGCCTGACGCGAAAGCGGTGGAGGACAGGCGATCTCGCCCGTCCGGACAGGCAGGATTGCCTGTCCCCCACGTCGTCTCCGGTCCGTTCTCGCGCACGTGTTATCGATTTACGACCGGCCTCCGCTCGGGCGAGACGGCGCACATCCGCGATGACTCCGATCGGGTGCTGCTGAGCTATCGCAGTTTCGCGAGCGTGGTCGGCATCGCCGCGGCGCTCGTGTCGGGCATCGTGTTCATCGCCGGCATGGCGGCGTTCGCGTTTCTCATCGCGCAGAAGGCGCCCCTGCACGCGGCAATCGTGATCGCGCTCACTCTGATCTTCACGTTCGTGATCGCGCTGCTCGTGCCGCGCATGAACGTGACGCTCTACGATGACGGCAATCCCGCGCTCACGATCTCGCAGCGCTCGGTGTTCCCCTCCGCCGCTTACGTGGTGGCGACTCCGAACGGCGCAACGCTCGCCCTGCTCCGCAAGTCCTTCCTCTCCCGCCTCGGACGCAATCGCTGGACGATCACGCAGGAAGGCCGTGTCATCGCCGAGGCGATGGAGGAGTCCTTCGGCGCCGCGCTCCTGCGCAAGTTCCTCGGCAAATTCAGCCGCCGCTTCGAAGCGAACATCCAGATCGAGCACGGCGGCCTCGACGCAGGCTGGATCGTGCGGCGCCCCGATGATCAGGGCCGCGTCGACGTGCTCGATCTGGTCGGGGATTTCATCGACCGGCGCGTGGCCGTGGCGCTGGCGACGGTGGTTCTTGGGCGCGAGCCGTGAGGGGTGGTTGCTGGGTTGCTAGTGGACATTCAACATTGAAAGCGTAGGTACCAAGGCTTGTCATCCCGAGCGTGAGCGAGGGACCCGGGGGTAGGGTGGCACGAAGCCCGCGGGTCGCGCCCCCCACCCGCCCAGGTCCCTCGCTCACGCTCGGGATGACAAGGCTGGCCACGCATGCTTTCAAGGTTGAACATCCACTAGCCCAGGTAACCCAGTAACCCAGCCCCCCCTACCGCCTCCCCACCTCCACCCCCGCGTAGTAGTGCTTCAGAATCCGCTCGTACGTCCAGCCGCGAAACGCCATCCCGTACGCGCCCACCTGGCAGAAGCCGGTGCCGTGGCCCCAGCCTTTTCCGTAGAACGTGTAGCGATCGACGCCGTCGGGGTCCTTTGTCTTCTCGTGCACGAAGAGGTTGTCGGGCACGTTGAGCGACCAGCGCACGGGGAGTCCGCGGAGCACGAACGTGCGTCCACCTTCCGCGGTGACCTCGAGCTCGGCGATGCGTTTCGATGGGTCGATCACCAGCGGACGGATGTCGATGAGCTGCCGGATCGGATTGCGGCGGTTGATCGGCGGCACGAGCTCGTCGGCGCGATAGCTCCGCGTCCAGTTCGAGAAGCTCGAGGTGCGATCGAACGCGGCGCCGTCGTAGTTCGCATTCACGATCATCGCGACGACGCGCTTGTCGGGCGCGACGAGCACGGTCGCGCGATCGCCGATCATCACCGGCATGCTCGCGTACTCCTGCCAGCGGTCGCCGAGCTTGCGGAAGATGGGGATCCTCGCGGGCAGCGTGTGCGCGCTGGTCTCCCCTTTCTGCTTGAGCATGACCCTGCGGTTGTCCAGCGTCAGGATCTTTCCCTCCGCGTCGCGAATCGCGTTGTGCTCGCGCACCCACGCGCCGAGAAGCGCGTAGAGCTCTTCGCGCGGCATCGGCTGATCGAGGCTGACGCGATCGATGAACTGCGCGGGGTTCATCCCCCACTTGATGAGGAACGCCGCGGAGAGATACGGCACGTCCTGCGGGGTTTCGCTCTGCGGGAAAAAGTATTTGCGATCTTCGGGCATCGTGAGCACGCGGGCTTTCGAGGCGAGGCCGAAGGCGGCGTCGAGGTACGCGAGAACATCGCGGCGCCGCGATGATGCCGGGCCGGCCGGCGGGCCGCCGACGCTCCCCACCAACGTCATGGCGGCGGCAGCCGCGCGCTGCACTTCGCGTGCGCTCCATGCCGATGACGTTTCCGGCAATCCCGCGAACGCGGCGAAGAGGCGCGCGTTCACCTGCTGCTCGTTCAGAAGACCGCTGTCCGCGCGGCCGGCGATCTCGAACATCTCCAGCTCGATGCACGACGCGCGTTTGAGAAACGGCTCGCTGCGCCCGGGGAACATCGTGCCGACGTCGCTCGTCTCGCCGCCGCACGTCGCGGTGTAGAGGGCGTCGATCGGCTTTCCTTCGTGCGTGATGATCACGCCCGACGTCTCTTTCACGGCCCGCGTCGACATCTCGTGCTCGCCGGAAAAACCCTTGTACGCCTGACACGCGGGGCCGGGACAGATGTCGAAGCCTTCGCTCGCGAACTGTCCGAGGTTGCGGACGGCGTACGTGCGCGCGGCGACGGCCTGCGCCTTGAGTGCCTCCAGCTCGTCGTAGATCGTCGGACCCATCTCCGCGGGCACGACGCCGTAGAGATACTCCTCGAAGTTCAGTTCGTTGATCGCGTTGAGCAGGCCGCGCGCGTTGACGAAGATCCGCGCCGCGCCGCGATACGGCTGCTTGTCGATCGCGATCGTCTCGGCGCTGATCGGGAAGACGAGCAGCGAGTCGGCGTCGAACGTGACGCGATCGCCTTCATCGTCGGCGATCTCGATCCGCTTCTCGAACGGCTGATCGGACGGACGCCGCACGACGAGGAGATCGCGGCCGTAGCCGCGCTCGGTGAGCTGCGAGCGCGTGGGCGTCGCGGCTTCACTGCTCTCGAAGTCCCCCGCCAGAATTTTGTATTGGCCGTTCGCGGGATCGAAGACGGAGTCGACACGCAGGCCGGTCTCCTTGCGCAGTTTTTCCGCGAGCGCCTGCGCGCTGGTGAGATCGGAGATCGCGCTCACCTGCACCGCGTAGCGCACGGTGGCGTTCGCGAGCGGCGCGGTGGCGGTGAAGCCGCGCTTCAGCGTCGACGGGCCTTTCGCCGTGACGAGGTAGTAGCCGTCGGTCGTGCGGGGGAAGGTGACCGTGGACTGATCGCTGACGAGGCCGACGCGGATTTTGGGGTCGGCGATGGTGCGGGGCATGGTCGCGATCGGGGTGAGCGCGTTGGGGGAGCGGGCGGGCTGCGTTTGGGGCGGCCCCTCACCCTGGCCCCCTCTCTGATCGGGGTGAGGGGCTCGGGGAGAGGGGACTGTAGTGGAGGTTGCGCAGGCAGCGAGCAGAAGGGCAGAGATTAAAAGTCGGCGCATATAGCAAAACAAAAGCCCCCGCGGTGTTCCCGCGGGGGCTCGTTGTGAGTCGAGTGGTTACACGTTACGGCAGAATCAGACGGATCACCACGCGGCGATTGCGCAGGCGGCCCTCGGCGGTGGTGTTGTCGCCGACCGCATCGGACGTGCCGCGGCCTTCGACGGTGATGCGCGCCGGGTCGATGCCGTGGCGCGTGACGAGGTAGTCACGCACGGCCTCGGCGCGGCGGCGGTCGAGATCCGCATTCGGTCCGGTGTTCTCGCGATCGTCGGTGTAGCCGATCACGAGCGCCGTCGACGACGGCTCCTGCTTCATGCGCAGCGCGACTTCGTCGAGGATCGCCTTGGCGATGTTCGACAGACGCGCGGAGCCCGGCTCGAAGTGAATCTCGTCCGTGCGCAGCTCCTGCGGCTGACGCGGCGGCGCGACCGGGGCCTCAGGCGGCGGCACGGGAGCCGGCTCGGGCGACGGCGCCACCGGAACCGGCGCGGGAGGCGGCGGAGCCGGGGCGGCGAGATGCAGCGGCGCGAAGGTCAGGCCGATCAGACCCGACAGCGCGCAGTCATCGAGCTCGGTGAAGCGGCATTCGTCGTTGTTGTCGAAGAACTTCGCGACGTTCCAGCGAGCGCCGGCGCTCAGCGCCCAGCCGCTCGTGCCGAACCAGTGGCGAATGCCGGTGACGAGGAAGACCGGCGAGTCGGGCGCGCGATCGCCACCCGTGTAGACGACCGTGTTCAGCTCGCTGATCCAGTTCGTCGTCGGCCAGAAACCGATCGGCCAGTTGAGGCCCGCGTCGATGCGGAACTCGTCCGGGATCTCGAGATCACCGACCGGGTTGAGGGCGTCATCGTCGTGATCGCCCTTGAGCACGTATGCCAGCGCAACGGACGCGCGCCCGCCGGTCCACGCACCGCCGACACCGAAGTCCGTTGCGCCTCCATACAGATCGTCGTCGCCCGTCGGGAGATCGACGAACCCGAGGAGCGCGAACCGGGATGTCGCATCGGGCGGCGTGAGGCCGATCTTCGTGGCCAGTTTCACGTTTCCGAGACCGCTCTCGGCAAACTGACCCGCGAAGAGATGCCCGTTGATGATGCCGACGCGATCTCCGCCGTTGGCGACGTAGCGATCCCACGGCAGCATCGCGCTGACTTCCCAACGATCGGTCAGTCCGACCCCGATCGACGCGCTGAGGCGATAGAGGTCGTACGACAGATCCTCCAGCTCGCGCGCTGACGGAGGCGCAAACTCGCGAGCATCGCCGGCGAGCAGATCGTAGTCGTTGTAGTAGACACCGAACGACCAGTCGCCGCGGCGCAGCGTGTCCGCGCTGACGGTGGTGAACAAGCCCGTTTGTCCCGAAGAAGTCGGGGCGAACAAACGGAGCTGATCGTCACGGGTGATGTCCTGGGCCTGCAGAACCGACGTTCCGACGATCAGAACGCACACAAGGGAAAACAGCAGCCGATGCTTGCTACGCATTCACACCTCCTAAAACAGCTCCGCACCTATGGTCCACGGCTTACAATGCCGCGACACCTACAAAACATATGCCAGAGCCATCGACAGTCTTTCCCGTAAAGACTTCAAGTTGTTAGTTTTACCATAGGTTGAGCCGGGCGGTGTCACTTTCAGCCCGCGATCGAAGGGAACTGGGACGAATGACGACACGTCTTCTCGCATGCGTTTTCGCGGCAATTCTTTCTCTCGCGGCGTTCGCACAGACACCGCCGGAGCCTCCGCCACAGACTCCGCCGCCTGCCGAAACGCCCGCGCCGCCGCCAACCGAGACCGCTCCCGCGGAGCAGCCGGAGAAACCGGTGGAGCCGATGCAGGTTCCTCAGCCGGCGCCTCCCCCGCCCGCGGAGCCCGAGCCTCCGCCGGCGCCGAGCGTTCTCTCGGACGTCGCGAGCGGCGCGTACGAGCGGCGCGACTCGCTTCCCGCGCTGAACCTCTACTTCCCCGAGGGAGAGGCGAGCGTGCGGCTGCGCAAGCTGATCAAGAACGTGCTCTTCGAGAGTCAGATCGACTACGAGTTCGTCAACGGCGACATCTCCACGTTCCTTCGCTACAAGTACTACGCGCGCAACTACACCTACCGCCTCGGCGTGTTCGACTCGCTCGAGTTCGGCGATCTCGCGTCGTCGAGCGAGAAGGAGTTCGAGCGCGTGCGCGGCGGCCTGCTCCTCGTCGGCTTTCCGAAGGACTACAGCAACCGCTATTTTGTCCTGCTGCAGGATGACCGCCTCACCTTCGGCGACGCCGATCGCCCCGACAACCGCAAGAACAACATCTACCTGAAGGTCGGCTATCAGTTCGGCACGCAGTTCGACGAGCGGATGAACTCGATCGTCGGCGAGCAGCGCGGACGCATCACGCCGGTGCTCACCGCCTTCCGCGACATCGGCCCGCAGCGCACAGGGCTCGCCGCCGCGATCACGCAGAGCGGCGAGGTGGCCACGGGCGACTACACGTACACGAAGTTGGAGGCGGAAGGGTTGCGCCGCTTCGACATCACGTCGACGTCGTTCCTCTTCTCACGCCTGCATGTCGGCGCGTTCCTGTCGCGCAACGAAGTCGATCCCGTTCCTCCGCTGCGCGATCGCGACGGCGACGGCATTCCCGACCCAACGCCGCAGTGGGAGCTCTATCAGGTTCCGCAGTACGAGCTGTTCCGCCTCGGCGGACGCGAGGCCCTGAAGTCGGTGAAGATCAACGACAGCTCGCTCGGAACCTACGAGGCGCATCTGACCAACGAGTTCTTCGTCCCCATCTTCCGCAATCGCGACTACCGCCTCGGCCGCCTCTACTGGAACACGCTCTACGCGATCGGCTACATCGGCGCGGGAACGGTCGGCTACAAGACCGCGGACATCACCGACACGAAGCGCATCGTCGTCGACGCCGGCATCGGCACCGAGCACGCGATCACATTCGGCGAGTACGACGTGTATCTGAGCGTGATCTACGCGAAGGCGGTGCGGAAGCCGGAGGGAGTGGAGGAGGGGAACGGGTTTCGGTTCTCGATCAGGACCGTGAGGTAGCGCGGGCCTCCGGCCCGCCGTATCGCCGGCTTCCAGCCGGCGATGACGAGCGCGGACAGGATGTCCGCGATACGGCGGGCTGGAAGCCCGCGCTACTAGAACTTCCTCAGATCCATCTGCACGCTGCGCACGCCGTCGATGTTGCGCAGCACCTGCACGGCGACGTCCTTCTGCAGCTCGTGGCGCACCTGTCCGGCGACGTGGAGCACGCCCTGATCGGAGCGCACGCGGAAGCGGCAGCCGTCGAGCGAACGGTGAATCGAGAGCTGGACTTCGGCCTTGCGGGCGATCGTCACGTCGTCATGCTGCGCGATCTGAATCAGATTCGCGACGCGCGTGTAGCCGAGGTTCTTCGCCATGAGGCTGAGCTGCGCAGCCTGCGCGGGATCGGCGGTCCGGCCTCGGATGATCACGATGCCGGCGAGCTCGTACACCTGGAGCCGGTCGACCGTCGCGCCTGCTTCACGGAACTTGTCGGTGAGATCGAGAGTTTGCGGAGCGGCCGCGTTCGCGGCTGCGCTGACGAGCAGCATCATCACTGCGATGAGGGCTGCCAATTTGAGTTCGCGTTTCATACCTCGATTGAGAGCATCGGTCGTGCCACAACGGACGACGATTGATCCATCGAGACTTATGCGGCCTCTAACGCAATTTTTACGACTGCGCCCGTCTCCTCATCGTAGGGCTCGGCTTTGGTGTGATGCACGTAGACGCGCCAGAGCAAACTCAGCGCGAGTGCGAGGAGCACGATGATGCCGATCGCGGAAGCGATCCTGCGAGCCATGCCGAGGAGGCCAGCAACGGCTGTGCCTGTACAATCCGATTACAATCCGATCCATGCCCCGCGTGCACGTCCTCCCCTCCGATCTCGTCAATCAGATCGCCGCGGGAGAGGTCGTCGAGCGTCCCGCCTCGGTGGTCAAGGAGCTGATCGAGAACGCGATCGACGCGGGCGCGAAGGCGATCGACATTCGCCTCGAGAACGGCGGCCGGAAGCTGATCGAAGTGCGCGATGACGGCTGCGGGATGGACGAGGAAGACGTGCGGCTCGCCATCGAGCGGCATGCGACCTCGAAGATCCGCGGCTTCGACGATCTCTCGCGCGTGCGCACGCTCGGATTCCGCGGCGAGGCGCTGCCGTCGATCGCCAGCGTCTCGCGCTTCACGCTGACGAGCTCCGACAACGAGCGGGGCGAGGCGACGGAGATCGCCTGCGATCCGCTGACCGGCGCGCGCAGCGTGCGGCCCGCCGCGCGCGACCGCGGCACGACGGTGAGCGTCGGCGAGCTGTTCGAGAACGTTCCCGCGCGGCGCAAGTTCCTCCGCAGCGCGGACGCGGAGTTCCGCTCGATCATCAGCATCGTCTCCTCGTACGCGCTGCCGCTCCCCTCGCGCGCGTTCCGCGTCGAGCACAACGGCCGCGTGGTCCTCGATCTCGCGCCCGCCGCGAACGATCGCGAGCGCGTCGTGCAGATCCTCGGCAGCGAGACCGACGCGCATCTCGAGCCGATCGACGGAGCGATCAACGAGAGCCGCGCGAACGGCTACGTCACGCGCGGCCTCCGCTTCGGCAGCCGCCGCAACCAGTTCTTCTTCGTCAACGGCCGGCTGGTGAAGGATCGCGTGCTCGCGCACGCCGCAAATCGCGCGTGCGACGCATTCGACTTCGACGGCCATCCCGCGATCGTGCTCTTCCTCGACATCCCGCCGGAGCTCGTCGACGTGAACGTGCATCCCGCGAAGACCGAAGTGCGCTTCCGCGACTCCTCGCACGTGCATGTGGTCGTGGAGCAGGCGATCAAACGCGCACTCGGGGGCGCGGAGGAAGGTGCAGCGCTGATTGGAGGGCGGGCGTCTCGCCCGCCCCTCGGGGCGGACGGGACGTCCGCCCTCCTCCCGCCACAGCGATACGACGACGCTCCGCGCTGGACGCCCCAGTTCACGCCGCTGTTCCAACGCGAGGCCATCGTGCAGCCGCCGCGTAGCGGCGGGCTTCAGCCCGCCGACGACCGGCTGAAGCCGGCCGCTACATCACTCATCGACGAACCCACACCCAACCTCGGCGACCTCCAGGGCCGCATCATCGGCCAGTACCGCCTCAGCTACATTCTTCTCGATACACCCGGTGGACTCCGCCTCGTCGATCAGCACGTCGCGCACGAACGCGTGCTCTACGACCGGTATCTGGCGCGCATCGAAGCGCGCGCCGCGGTCTCGCAGCAGCTCCTCACCCCGATCCTCTACGAGAGCGGCGCCGCGGAGAGCGCGGTGCTCGAATCGCACATCGACGAGCTGCGCGCGGTCGGCTTCGAGATCGAGCGCTTCTCCGGCAATGCCTTTGCGATTGCAGCACTTCCGCCGGAGCTCGTGCGCAACAACGTCGATACCTTCTTCCGCAAACTCATCGACGCCTCGCTCGAGGAAAAGGCCTCGCACGTGACGGCCGTCCGTGAGCGCATCGCCGCCTCGCTCGCGTGTCAGGCCGCGATCAAAGTCCACCGCCCGCTCGGCGGCGAGGAGATGGCCCGCGTGGTCGCGGAACTCTTACAGTCGTCGAATCCCTTTGCATGTCCGCACGGACGTCCGATCATTGTCGACATCAGGCATGTCGATATTGAGCGTCATTTTCACCGCCGGTAAGCGCGCCATTCCCATCGCGAAGCTCGGCAAACGCGGCGAGCAGCGCGCGGCATGGTTCTACCGATTGCGCGGCTACTCGATCGTCGCCCGCAACGCCCGTCACGCGGCCGGCGAAGTCGATCTCGTCGTCCGCCGCGGCTCGACCCTCGTGATCGCGGAAGTGAAGACGCGCCAGACTCTCATCGCCGGCGAAGGCCACGAAGCCGTCGACCGCGCCAAGCGCGAGCGCCTCATCCGCCTCGGCGATCACTACGCCGCACAACATCCCACCGCGCAACTCCGCTACGACATCCTCTCGATGTTCTGGACCGGCCGGCGGTTCGTGGTGTCGCACTACGCGGATGCGTTCCGGCCCGTCGCCGATGCACAACGCCCATGGCAGTGGCGAGGGTAGTGTGGAGTGCGGCGACGCCAGTCGCCGCTGTTCTATGTAGCACAGCGGCGACTGGCGTCGCC
>DATLFB010000048.1:0-95052 GCA_035525285.1 Thermoanaerobaculia bacterium | reverse complement strand
CCTCCTCGGGAACCGTTGCCCGAGGCCATCATCGGCGAGCACCTTCGCGTTCAAATCGAAACCACCAAAAATCTCAGCTATCTCTTTGCCTTCGTGATAATTACGCGCCGCAGGTCCGAAGTTAACCGGACAGTAGTGATTCGAAATTCTTAATTCGCCTCGCCTCGCTCTTCCCCCCTCGTCACATCCTTCCACCGCACCCCTTCCTTCGCAAACAAAATCAGTCCCGTCACCAACACCGGCAGCGTCCCGATGAGGTGAAACACGAGCGCCACCGCGACGGACGAGTCGATGTCGAAGTGATAGAAGCGCGTGAGCACGAGCTGACATGCTTTGTGAAACCCGCCGATGCCGCCGGGTGTCGGGATCGCGAGGCCCACCGTCGTCACACCGGTGACGAAGAAACTCGAGTCGTACGGGAGCGGGTGATGGACTGCGCGCGCGGCGAACCAGAATTGCGAGGTCAGGCAGAGCCACACGCCCGCGGTGCAGAGCACGATTCGCAGGAAGGCGCCGCGATGGCGCGTCAGCTCGAGCGTCTCGGCGAAGGTGTCGAAGAAGTGCATCCACGAGTCGCGCACGCGGCGCGGGAGAAGCTTTCCGAACCATTGATGCGCGCGGCGGACGTGGTCGGTGAAGAAGTAGAGACCGAAGAGGAACGACCAGAGCGCGATGAGAATCGCCGCGGATGCAATCGCGCCGGCGCGGACGATCTCGAACCACCCACGGATCGCCGACATCTCGTCCCATCGCCGGATCGCAAAGATGAGAAACAGCGTCAGGATGCTGGTGAGATCGAGCACCCGCTCGCTCATCACCGTGCCGAGGGCGCCGGAAAAGCGATGCTCGGTCCGGCGGGCGAGAAGCGCGGAACGGGCGACGTCCGAAGCGCGAACCGGCAGGATGATCGAGAACATGTAGCCGACCGTATTCGCGAAAAACGTCGCGAAGAACGGCGGCGGATGGTCCGGATCGAGAATCGTGCGCCAGCGAATCGTGCGGAACAGCAGCGCCATGGAGTTGGCCGCGAATCCGATCAGCACCCAGCCGACCGTCGTCGTCTTCAGGATCGCCCCGACCTGCTTCAGGTTCGCGTTTCGCAGGAACAGCCAGAGGAAAAAGATCGTGAGAGCCGCGATGGCGGCGAACTGGAGAATGCGTTTCAAGTGGCACGAGTTGTATCACGCGGGTTGCTGACGATCTACACGAACTCCGTCTTCTACCGGCACCAGACCGGCTTCGATCATCCGGAGCGTCCGGAGCGGCTCGATGCGGCGGTGGAAGGGGTGACGCGCGCGGGACTCGCGTCGTCGCTGCTGCGCGACGTCGACGTGCATCCCGACACCGCGCGCATCATCGCGAAAGTGCATTCCGCCGATTACGAGCGCGAGCTCGAGAATGCGGCGCGCTCCGGCTATCGCTACTTCCACTCGCTCGACAATCCGATCTCGGCGGCGACGTACGCGGCCGCGCGCGCGGCGGTGGCGACGTCGATCGCGGCGGCCGAGGACATCGTGCAGCGCCGGAACGGCTCGCGTGCGTTCATCATCGCCCGCCCGCCCGGCCATCACGCGGAGCGCGGCGAGGCGATGGGCTTCTGCTTCTTCAACACGATCGCCTGCGTCGCCGAGTGGCTGCGCGAACAGCCGGGCATCGAGCGCGTCTTCATCTTCGACTTCGACGTGCACCACGGCAACGGCACGCAGCACATCTTCGAGGAGCGCGACGACGTGTTCTACGCGTCGATGCATCGCTATCCGTTCTATCCCGGCACCGGCGCCGAGGACGAGATCGGCGAAGGGAAAGGCCGCGGTTTCACGAAGAACATCCCGATGGAGGCGGGCGAAGGCGACGCCGCATACCTGCGCGCGACGGAAGACGAAATCGTGCGCATCATCGACGACTACCAGCCGCACGCGATCCTCCTCTCCGCCGGCTTCGACGCCCACCGCCGCGATCCCCTCGGCGGCATGAACGTGACCGAGGCCGCGTACGGGGAGATCACGCGGCGGGTGGTTGAGTGTGCGGAGCGATGGTGCGGGGGGCGCGTGGTTTCGTTGCTGGAGGGGGGGTACGATCTGGAGGGACTGGCGGCGAGTGTTTCAGAGCATGTTCACGCGTTGACGGATGAAGGCAGAAGGCAGAAGGCAGAAGGCAGAAGGCAGAACGACTGACTGCGAGGGTTTCGATCGCGAGTTTTCTTCATTCTGCCTTCTGCCTTCTGCCTTCATTTCAAGAATCTCCGCATACAGCCTTTCCAACCTCGTAATCCTCAACTCCTTCGAAAACCCTTCCACCACATGTTCGCGCGCCGCATCTGCAACTCGCGCTGCGCGCACCGGATCTTCGTTGTTGGAGGAGGGGATACGACCTGGAGGGACTGGCGGCGAGTGTTTCAGAGCATGTTCACGCGTTGACGGATGAAGGCAGAAGGCAGAAGGCAGAACGACTGACTGCGAGGGTTTCGATCGCGAAGTTTTCTTCATTCTGCCTTCTGCCTTCTGCCTTCTGCCTTCATTTCAAGAATCTCCGCATAAAGCCTCTCCAACCTCGTGATCCGAAGCTCCTTCGAAAACCCTCCCACCACATGTGCGCGCGCCGCATCTGCAACTCGCGCCGCGCGCGCCTGATCTTCAATCACCTCGAAAATCCCCACCGTCAGCGCCTCCCGCACCTTCATCCGAATCAGCCATCCCACCTCCTCTGACGACACGAGCTCGCGATTGCCGCCGGCGTCTGTCGCGATCACCGGCTTCTGCATCGACATCGCCTCGCGAATCGTTCCAGTGATGCCGGTCCCCGCCCACGACGCGTCGACCACGAGATCGCACGACGCGAACACGTTCGGCATGTCGGTGCGGTACTCGATCGCGCTCACGTGATCTTCCACGTGCACCGCGCGCGCATACGACATCACTTCTTCCTTCTCCGCGTCGCTGCGGCAGCCGATGAGGAGCAGATGCACGTTCGGATGCGCGGGAATCACGTCGGAAATCGAGTCGATCAGCTCCTTCCAGCCCTTCCAGTCGCGCACGCCGGCCTGCGCAACGACGAAGCGGTCGTCCGCAATCGATTTCTCGCGGCGGAACGCGCGCGGATCCCACTTCGCCGGATCGAAGAGCGCGACGTCCGTGCCGGCGTAGACCACTTCCACTTTCTCCTCGGGCAGCCGCCCGCTCTCCACGATCACGTCCTTGATCTGCCGGCACACCGTGACCACGCGGTCGACGCGCCGCGTGCGGTACTTGCCGCGGTTCCAGAGATCGAGCGGAAACGACACGCCGCGATTCACGACGAACGCGCCGGCGGGATCGCGCCAGCTCGCCGCGAGCGCGAGCGCGTGCGACATGCCTTTGTGCGCGTGAATGACATCCGGCCGCTCGCGGCGGATCAACCGCCGCAGCCCGCGCACGGTCGCGAGATCGAACTGGTGGCGAAAGGGAAAGCCGTAGAAGCGCACGCCGCCGGCGGCGGCCTTCGCCTCGAGCACCGGATCGGGCTTGCTCACGATCGCGACGTCGTGTCCCCGCTCGCGCAGGCCGGCGGCAGCCTGAAACATCTGGTGCACGGAGCCGGTGTTGAACTGATTGAACTCGAGAATCTGGAAGATCTTCATTCGAGGGACGCGAATGATATCGTTTCGCCCATGCGCCGCACGCGGACCGACCGGTTCTTCGACTCCACGTTGCGTGCTAAGATTCCAAACTCTTGATTCCACGGGAGATGGCGGAGGCGGACCTTGCCCAGCAAGGAGAACGAGAAGCAGGTGCCTAAGGAGCTGAAGGTCACCGACAAGCGGATCTTTACCGCCGACGGCGACATTCGCGACGAGTTCAAACAGGACATCAAGCCGGCCGATCCGCAGGCCGCGCAACCGGCTCCGCCTCCTCCGCCGAGAGAAGAGCCGGCGAAGGACCGGCGCGCCGAGGACCGCCGCAAGACCATCGCCGACAAGGCGACCAATCCCGGCACTCCCTTCACGAACTTCATCGAGCCGCTCATCGCGCAGGCCTACATGTCCCTCGGCATGCTGCGCAATCCGTATCAGCCGCAGGCGAAGATCGACGTTGCCGCGGCGCGGCAGATGATCGACATCCTCAACCTGCTGCAGGAAAAAACGGCCAACAACCTCACTCCCGAAGAAGACGATTTTCTGAACACGCACATCGGCGAGCTGAAGCTCGCCTTCGTCCAGCGCACGAAGAGCATTTGATGAGACTTCGACTGGCATTGGCCGCGCTCGCCGTCGCCGCGCTCACGACGCCGGCGACGCGCGCGCAACAAAGCGACCTCGTTCTCGGCGCCGGCAGCGGCCCGAGCGCGTTTGCGCCGCGCGACATCTGGCCGCAAGCCGCCGCCGCGGCGCGCGACGGAGATCTCGATGCCGCCGAGAAACAGACGAACAACCTGATCTCGACGGGCCGCGCGTACGGCGTCACCACGTTTCCGCTCTACGCATCGTCGGCATCGGGACTGGCGAGCGAGTTTGCGAAGTCGAAGCCGGAGCTCGCGGCGTGGGCGGCGAAGACCGCGACGAGGCTCCACGGAAACTCCCCCGCGGTCATCTTCAGCGAAGCGGACCGCCACGCGGCGAGCAACGACTGGGGCAAGGCCATTCCGCTCGCGCTGCAGGGCTACGCACGCGTCTTCGGCAACTACCGCACGCGCCTGCTCAGCCGCGCAGATCTGCTGATGATGATCGCCATGGCGATCGTCGTGACCGCGATCGTCTTCGCGCTCGCGCTCTTCTTCCGCTACGGCCGCTCGATGGCCCACGACTTCCGCGAGATCCTCAGCGCGCGGCTGCACGGCGGCTCCGTCTCCGTGCTCGCATTCGCGCTGCTCTTCCTCCCGCTCTTCCTCTGGCTCGGACCGTTGTGGCTGGTCTTCTACTGGATGGCCATCTTCTTCGCGTACGCCACGGTCCCCGAGCGCATCGGCATCGCGGTGCTGTTGATTCTCGCCGCCGTCGCGCCGGTCGTGGTCGATGCCGCTGCGAACTGGATCGCCGGCGTCGAGAGTCCCGTGGTCACCGCCGCGATCGCCAGCGAGAGTCAGGCCTATCATCCCGACGCGCTGCGCCGGCTGCAGGAGCTCGTCGCGGTCGTTCCCGACAACGCGATGCTGCATCTGCTCATGGGCAACATGCAGACGTTCGAAGGCCTCGACGATCAGGCCGCGCTGCACTACCGGCGCGCCGCGGAGCTGCGCCGCGACTACGCGGGCGCGCACGTGAATCGCGGCAACCTCCATTTCGTGAACAAAGAGTTCCAGGCCGCGATCACCGAATACGAGAAGGCCGAGCGCGCGGATCCGAGTCTGGCCATCGCGTTCTACAACCACAGCGTCGCCGCGGGCGAGACGTACAAGTTCGACCAGCAGGCGCAGATGCTCGAGAAGGCGCGCGCGGCCGACCGTTCGCTGATCGAGAGGCTCTCGCGCAAGTCGGGCGACAAGATCGCGATGTATCACCCGCCCATCTCCGAGGCGTGGGAGGTGACGCGGGCGGTGTCGAAACGCAAGGCGGCGCGGGCGCTGTTCGCCAACTATTCGAACTTCGATCCGTTCCGCAGCGCGACCAATCCGATCACGCTCGGCGGACTGCTCGCGCTCATCGCCGGAGTCCTGACGTGGCTCAAGCGCCGCAAGACCGGGTTCGCGAATGCGTGCATCAAGTGCGGCCGCACGTTCTGCCCGCGCTGCAAGTCGGCGCGGGAGAGCGCGACGTACTGCACGCAGTGCATTCACATCTATCTGAAGCGCGACGGCGTGTCGCTCGACACGAAGCGCAAGAAGCTCGAGGAAGTCACCGACCACCAGTCGGCGGTGACGCGACGCAATCGCATCTTCGCGACGTTCCTGCCCGGCTCCGCGCAACTGATGGAAGGACGCATGATTCGCGGCGCGATCGGCATCTTCCTCTTCGCGCTCTTCGCCGGCATCGCCATTTTCGCCGGCCGTCTCGCGCCGGCGCTCGGACCGGTCGCCGACGTCGCGCAGCTGATCGTGCGCATCGCGTCGACCCTACTCGCGGTCGTGGTCTGGTTCACGATGTCGTTGCCGGTCTATCGCCGGCGATCGGTGGCGGCGTAAGCGTATGGCACTCGAAGGCACACTCCGCGACTTCAGTCTGGCCGACATCTTCCAGCTCATCGGCCTGCAGCGGAAAACCGGCGTCCTGACGCTGCGCGGAAAAGACGACACGGTCACGGTGACCTTCCTCGATGGAAAGGTCGTCGGCGCCGACTCGCTCAACCGCCGCCTCGAGAACCGCCTCGGCACGGTGCTGCTGAAGCGCAGTTTCATCTCCAACGATCAGCTCAACCGCGCGCTCGAGATCCAGAAGGAGACCCTCCAGCGTCTCGGCTTCATCCTCACTCACTACGGAATCATTTCCCACGAGTCGCTGCGCGAGGCGATCCAGCTGCAGATCATGCAGATCGTCTATCGCCTCTTCCGCTGGAAGGACGGCGATTACCACTTCTCGCAGGAAACGACGATCGAGTACGACCGCGACCACGTCACGCCGATCAGCGCCGAGTCGATCCTGATGGAAGGCGCGCGAATGATCGACGAGTGGCCGATCATCGAGAAGCGCATCCGCTCCTACGACATGGTCTTCCGCAAGAAGCTCACCGACCAGGAGATCGTGGTCGTGGGCGCGGAGGATGCGGACGAGATCGACTTCGATCACGACGCCGCTGCGAGGAAGCGCAAGGGCTTGCTCACCGACAAGATCCGCATCTCGCAGGAAGAGAAATCGATCTACGACCTCGTCGACGGCACGATGTCCGTCGGCGACATCGTGGAGGTCTCGCGCCTTGCGGAGTTCGACACGAACAAGGCGCTGTACGAGCTCCTCACGCGCGATCTGATCGAGGAAGTGCGCGGCCAGAGCGCCGCCGACGTGCTCGAGATGGCGACGCCGGTCGACGAGACCGAAGTCGCGGAGACCCCGGTCCCGCTGCCGCTCGTGGTGTTCCTCGTCGTCCTCGCGCTCGCGTCGCTGATCACCTCGTTCAAGAATCCGCTGAACTCTCCGCGGCCGCTGACGGGCGGCCTCTCCGCGGTCACGGAGGCGCGCAAGGCGGTGTCGCTGCAGCGCATCGAGGCCATCGGCAAGGCGATCGAGAAGTACAACGACACCCACGGCCTGCTTCCGTCGCAACTGCAGGATCTCGTGCCGCACTACATCGGCGCGAACATGCTGAAGGATCCGTGGGGCACCGAGTACCGCTACCTGCAGCGTCCCGAGCGCTATCTCGTGATCGGCTTCACCAGCGACGCGCGCCCCGACACCGATCTCTTCCTCTCCCGCGCGATCGGCGCGCCGCCGACAGCGACGACCAGCCCGCAGCAGCAGACCGGCGGGATCACGCTGGTGGAATAGGAGGGCGGACGTCCCGTCCGCCCCCCCGGGAAAAGGCGGATGGGACGTCCGCCCTCCTCACGCAGGCACCACCACGCGCAGCTTCCCCGCCGCCAGTCCGAACGACACCGGCGTTCTCGTGAGCGGCTCGCCGTCCGCGTACACGGCCATCGAGTGCTCGCTCTCGAAGTGGAACTCGCGTCCGCGTCCGATCTCGACGAAGGGGCTGGTCACGTGCGCGCCGGTGTACGCGCGGGGCAGCGTTTTCAAAAGCTGCAGGCGCGTGGTCTTGTGGACGATGCAGAGATCGAGCAGCCCGTCGTCCATCACCGCGTCGGGAGTGATGCGGATGCCGCCGCCGTACTGGCGCGTGTTGCCGACCGCGGCGAACATGATCTCCTCACGGCGCGCGCCGTTCTCGGTGCGGATGTGCACGACGCGCGGCGTGAAGCGCGGCAGCACGCGCAGGATCGCGTAGAGGTAGACCGCCGAGCCGCGCAGGAACTTCACGTTGCGATTGGCGTAGTCGGCGACGTCGGAGTCGAAGCCGAGACCGGCGACGCCGAGGTAGCGAAGGCCGTTCGCGGTGGCGACGTCGACTTCGCGGACGGTCCCGGTCAGCACGTTGTCGCAGGCGCCGCGGATGTCGCGCGGAATGCCGGCCACGCGCGCGAAGTCGTCGCCCGAGCCGGTCGGAATCAACGCCAGCGTTCCCTTCGCGAGATCGAACTCGCGCACCGCGAGATTGAGCGTGCCGTCGCCGCCGCAGACGACCACGCGGTCGTATCCGCCGCGCGAGCTCTCCGCGGCGATGCGCACGAGGTCGTCAGGTCCCGTGCTCGGCTCGCAGTCGACGCGCGCACCGCGCGCGCGCAGCAACTCTTCGACGTCGCGCACCCACTTGCGCGCCTTCCCTCGCCCAGCGGTGGGGTTGTAGATGACTTTGAGGTGCACGATGACGCGGAGAGTGTAGTTGCCCGGTTGCCCGGTTGCCCAGTTTCCCGGCGATTTTCCGCCGGGCGACCGGGAAACCGGGGAACCGGGCAACCCTTCAAACGTAGAATTCAAAGCGATGAAGTCACGCACCGCCCTCCTTCTCTTCGCCCTCAGCATCGCCTGCAAGCCTGCCGCGGAGTCGCAGCCTGTGCGCGAGAAGCAGGCGCCGGTCATTCCGACGACTGTGAGTGCCGCGCGGCGCACGCCGATCGTGGTGGTCGCGCACAACGTGCTGCCGTCGGTCGTGAACATTCAGACCGAGGCGACGATCCGGCGGCGGACGGTCGACCCGTTCTTCGATCCCTTCGGCTTCTTCGGCGGGCGGGAGCGCTCGTACACCTCGCAGTCGCTCGGCTCCGGCTTCGTCTGGTCGCGCGACGGAATCATCGTCACCAACAATCACGTCGTCGAAGGAGCGTCGCGCATCACCGTGAACTTTCAGGACGGCAGCCAGCATCCCGCGCGCCTCCTCGGCGTCGATCCCGACAGCGATCTCGCCGTGCTCCGCGTCGACGCGAAAAACCTCGCGGCTGCGCCGATCGGCACGTCGTCCGATCTCATGATCGGCGAGACGGTCGTCGCGGTCGGCAACCCGTTCGGTCTCAGCGGCACCGTCACCACCGGCGTCGTGTCCGCGCTCGGCCGCTCCGTTCCCTCGGAGACGCAGGGCCGCACGTACACCGACTTCATTCAGACCGACGCGTCGATCAATCCCGGCAACTCCGGCGGGCCGCTGCTGAACATCGAAGGAAAAGTGATCGGCATCAACGTCGCGATCTACGCGCAGGCGCAGGGCATCGGCTTCGCCATCCCTGTCGATCGCGCGAAGAAAGTCATTCAGGACCTGCTCCGCTACGGAGAAGTGCACGCGGCGTGGCTCGGCGCGGTCACCGCGACGCTCACCCCCGAGGAGGCGAAGCGCCTCGGCCATAGCGCGCAGCGCGGCGCGCTGGTCGTGCGCGTGTTCTCCGGCTCCCCCGCCGCGCAGGCGGGACTGCGCAGCGGCGACGTGATCACCGCGGTCGGCGGCAAGCCCGTCGACTCGCGCGAGTCGTTCACGACTTCGACCGCGACGCTCGGAACGAATCAGCCAGTCGACATCTCCGTGATGCGCAACGGCTCGGCGCGCGTGATCCAGGTGCGCCCCGCCGATCCACCACCCAACCTTGGCCTGCGCATTCTCGAAGAGATCGCGGGACTGCGGGTGGCGGATGAGCGGCGCGCGGTGGTGATCGACGAGGTGATCGCTGGCAGCCGCGCGGCGGAAGTCGGACTCGCGCAGGGAGACCTGATCGTCGCGATCAACGGCACCGAAGTCGCCTCGACACGCGACCTGAACACGGAGCTCATTCGCGGCGCGGACCGTTCGTCGATCGTGCTCTCGGTCGCGCGCGGCCGGTTCGTCTACAACCTCACGTTCCCGATGGGGGTGTAGCCGCTTGTCATCCCGAGCGTGAGTCGAGGGACCTGCGGGGCTGGGCGGCGCCGTCGTCGTGCCACCCACCCTCTCAGGTCCCTCGACTCACGCTCGGGATGACAAACTACCAGAACGCCGATTGCACCGGTTGCGCGATCGGAATCGGCACCCGCCGCTTCACGCGCTTCGCTCCGAGGAGAATCCAGAGATTCCTGCGCAGCCACTCCTGCGACTCGCGGTGATAGCGAAAATGGCGCTCGTGTTTGTGAAAGCGCGCGTTGTGCTTCGGACCGAGCACGTGATGCAGATACTCGTGATAGATCACCGACTGGATGAAGAACGCCGGCACCTGGGGCGCGTTCAGGATCGGATGAATGCGCACCTCGGCCGTGTGATGGTTGTAGGAGCCGAGGCGGATCGTGCGGCGGCGCTTGCGCGAGATCTGCTGTCCCCAGCGCACCGGCAGCGGCGGGTATTTCGCGAAATAGGTGCGATGGACCTCGACCGCCAGCGAATGAAGATGGTGGTGCGTGGGCGGAACGAGAAGCGGAATCGGGCGGTCGGTCGTAACCGGCACGCCTGATTATCTCACGGCCGGCACGGCCGGCAGCGCTGACAGGCCCAGCCTCCTTCAGGTGAGTCGCAGTTCTGCACGTGTCAGTCGGGCCGTTTGACCTTGTCCATCACCTGCGACACGTTGGCCATCGCGGCCGCGGACACGAGCGAGCTGCCGGCGGCAATGATCTCGTCGCTCTTCTTCATCCCGAGCCAGAGGCCGACGCCGAGGCCGATCGCCACCGCGGCGATCGGAAACTTTTCGATCTGCTCGCGCCACGCCTCGGGCAACAGGTTCTCGATCTCATCGAGGATCGCTTCCGGACCGTTCTCCGCCATCTTCGCTCCCAGCGAGGCCGCGCCGTTGCGGAGGGGATCTTCTTCGAAGTCCATCCCCGCGGCCGCACGCTCGTGATCGTCAGGAAACCCTTTGGGCATGGTTCACTCCTCGTCGCGGCGCAGGAGCAGGCCGATCAGAAAGCCCACGCCGACCGAGATCAGCAGCGCCTTGCCGGGATTCGAGCGGACATAGGTGCGCACCTGATCGGTAATCGCGCCGAAGTCGACATCCTCGACCTTCTCCCGCATCGTGTTGTAGCCATCGCGCATGGCGCCCGAGGCACGGTCGTATTTGTCGCCCACGAACTCTTTCGCGCGTCCGAAGCGGCCAGACGTCTCGCCTTCCGGTGCGCTGCCTGTGTTTGCATTCGGTGTTTCGTCCATGACTGGCCTCCGTTTTCGCGCCGACGATATCACCGCGCATAGGATGATGTGCAGAACAGTTGCCACATGAAGATCGCGCTCCGCAACGTTTCGCACGACTACGGCTCCAGCGACGAATCGGCCGCCGTGCACGTGCTCGACGGCGTGTCGCTCGACATCGCGTCCGGCGACTTCGCGGTGCTGATGGGGGCGTCCGGCAGCGGCAAGTCGACGCTTCTGAATCTCATCGGCGCCGTCGATCGCCCGACCAGCGGCCAGGTCTTCCTCGGCGACGTCGAGACCTCCGCGCTCGACGAGACGCGGCTCACCGGTCTGCGCCGCGCGTCGATCGGATTCGTCTTCCAGTTCTTCAATCTGATTCCGACGCTGAACGTCTTCGAGAACGTCTCTTTCCCGCTCTCGCTCGCGCGAAGGCCCAAGAGTGAGATCGCGGAACGCGTCGCGGATGTGCTGCAGCGCGTCGGCCTCGCGCATCGCGCGACGCACTTTCCGAACGAGCTTTCCGGCGGCGAGATGCAGCGCGTCGCCATCGGCCGCGCGATCGTGCATCGCCCTCCGCTGCTGCTGGCCGACGAGCCGACCGGAAACCTCGACTCGAAGAACGGCGCGATGATCCTCGACCTGATTCGCGAAGTGCACGGGGCGCTGCGGCCGACAGTTGTAATGGCAACGCATTCGGACCGCGCCGCGGCGTACGGTGATTACGTCGTCCGTCTCACGGACGGCCGGATTGAGAATTGAAAATTGAAAATTGAAAGAGAACCGAGCGTCATGAGAATTTTTCAATTTTCAATTTTGAATTTTCAATTCCCGATTCTCACCGCCCTCATCATCCGGCCCATCCTGCGCGAAAAGACGCGCACCGTGCTCACGATTCTCGGCATCGCCGTCGGCGTGTCGGTCGTCGTGGCGATCCAGCTCGCGAACCAGAGCGCGCTGCGCGCGTTTCGGGAGTCGGTCGACGCGATCGCCGGGCGCGCGAACTATCAGCTCGTGCCCGACATCGCGCCGCTCGATGAGAGCGTGCTGCTGCGACTGCAGCCGCTCTGGGCGGACGGCGTGCGCTTCGCGCCGGTGATCGATGTGGAAGGGCTGATGGGGGGGGCGGACGTTTCGTCCGCCTCCGGGGGCGGACGGGACGTCCGCCCTCCAGAACCCATTCGCCTGCTTGCCGTCGATCTGCTGAGCGATCTTCATTTCCGCGAGTACCGTTACGCGCGCATCGAGAGTGGAGGTCAGGCGATCTCGCCTGACCAGGACAGGCGGGATCGCCTGTCCTCCACGTTCGCGCTTTTCCGATCCGACGCGCTCATCCTTCCCGCCCCGTTCGCGCGCGAGCGCGGACTCGCGATCGGGTCGCGCGTCACGCTGAACATCCTCGGCCGGCGCAGCACGCTCGTCGTGCGCGGACTGCTCGAAGCCGAAGGGCCGGCCACCGCGTTCAACGGAAGCATCGCCGTCTGCGACATCTCCACCGCGCAGCGCAACTTCGGCATGCTCGGCAAGCTCTCGCGCGTCGACCTGCTCGTGCCGGAAGGCAAAGACATCCGCGTCGACCTCCCGCCCGGCACGCGCATCGAGCGGCCGTCGCGCCGCAACGAGCGCGTCGAGAAGATGCTGCGCGCGTTTCGCGTGAACCTCTTCGCACTCGCCGGCGTGGCGCTGCTCGTAGGGATGTTTCTCGTCTACAACACCGTGCTCATCTCGATCCTGCGGCGGCGCAGGGACGTGGGCGTGCTGAAGACGGTCGGCGTCGCGCCGCGCCAGATCTTCGCCGCGTTCCTCGGCGAAGGCCTGCTCTTCGGCGTCGTCGGCTCCGCGCTTGGCATCGTTCTCGGCGTGCTCCTCGCGTCCGCGATCCTCCGCGTGGTCGGCCGCACGATCAACACGCTCTACGTGGCCTCGCGGCCGGAGGCGGTGCAGCTCACACCCGGCGTGATCGCGATCGGCGTCGCCGTCGGCACGCTGCTCTCACTGCTTTCCGCGATTCAGCCTGCGCTCGAGGCATCGCGCGTGCGGCCGAACGCGATGATCCGGCCCGGACTGCAGCAGCGCGTCGCGCATCCGCTGCGCCTCGCGCTGTTTGCGATGGCCTGCTTCGTCGCGGGCGCGCTCGTGTCGCGCATGCCGCCCGTCGGCGGCATCGCAGTCGCGGGGTACATCGCGGTGCTCCTCGTCGTTGCCGGCTTCTCGCTGCTCGCACCGGCGATCGTGCGCGCGACCTCGCGTCTCTTCGCGCCGCTGCTCGAGCGCGCGTTCGGCATCATTGGCCGTCTCGCCGCGGTCTCGCTCCCGGCATCGCTGCGCCGCACCTCCATCGCCGGGGCGGCGCTCTCGCTCGCGACCGGAATGATGGTCGCGGTCGCGCTGATGGTCGGCAGCTTCCGCGAGACGGTGCGCATCTGGGTCGATCAGACCGTGAGCTCGGATCTCTGGCTGCGGCCGTCGAAGGGACTCTCGAACGCGCAGGTCGCGCTGTTTCCGCCGCACGTCGCCGACGAGCTGGAGAAGGTGCCGTTCATCGCCGAGGTGGATCGCGTGCGGGGAAAAGACGTGCTGTATGGCGACACGATCATCGCCCTCGGCAGCGGCGAATTCGACGTCGCCGCGCGACGGGGCGATCTGCCGATGGTCAAGCGGTCATCGCGCGACGCGCTGCTCGACGCGCTGCGCATGAACGGCGTCGTCGTCTCGGAGAGCTTCGCGATCAAGTTCGGCAAACGGGTCGGCGACGTCATCGAGCTGCAGGCGCGAACGTTTCCGATCACCGGCATCTATCGCGACTACTCCAACGACCGCGGCGTCGTGGTGATGGACCGCGGGCTGTACGTCCGCTCGTTCGGCGACGACCGCATCAACACGATCGTCGTTTACCTGAAGCCCGGCGTCGACAAGAACCGCGCGCGCATCGCGCTCGAAAAACAGTTCGGCCCGAAGCATGGCGCGTTCGTGGTGATGAACGAGGAGATCCGCAACGAGGTGATGACGATCTTCGATCAGACGTTCCTGATCACCTACGCGCTCCTCGGCGTGGCGATCGTCGTCGCGGTCATGGGCATCATCAACACGCTTTCCGCGCTGATTCTCGAGCGCACGCACGAGCTCGCGCTGCTCCGCGTGACCGGCGTCTCCGCGCGCGAGCTGCGCACGATGATCGTCCTCGAGTCGTCGCTCCTCGGCCTCGCCTCGACCATCGCCGGGCTGGTGATGGGCTACGCCCTCTCGTGGATCCTGATCCACGTGATCAACAAACAGTCCTTCGGCTGGACGATCGACTTCCACACACCGGTCGCTTTGATCGCGGCCTCGCTCGCGACGACGTTCATCGCCGCAGCGCTCGCCGGCCTCGCCCCCGCCCGCCTCGCGGCGCGAATCGACATCGCGGCGGCATTAAAGAGCGAATAAACTCAGTGCACCATGAAAAAACGTGCACTGAGTTTCGCGCTGGCAGTCGCTCTCCTTCCGATCGCGCTCATGGCGCAACCGACGATCGCGCTCATCGGCGGCAAGGTCTTCACGAACGATCCGAAGAAGCCGTGGGCGCAGGCGGTGGCAATCACGGGGAACCGGATCACGGCCGTCGGCACCGATGACGAGATCCGCGCGCTGGTGAAGGACTCGACGCACGTCTACCGCCTTCGCGGCGACGTCGTCATCCCCGGCATCAACGACGCGCACACGCATCCCGGCGCCGATTTCCCCGCGTTCGCGATAGCGACGGATCCGATGTCCACGTGGCGCGATGTCACCGCCGCGCTCGCGGCCGCGGGCGACGAGACACCCGCGGACTTGTGGATCACCGGCATCGTCGGAGGACCGGTCATGCTCGACGAGAGCATCGATCGCACGGCACTCGACAAAGCCGCGCCGGGAAGGAAGGTCATGCTGCGCTCCTTCACCGGCCACGGCATCATCCTCAGCACCGCCGCACTGAAGGAGCTCGGCCTCACGCGCGACATCAAGGACCCCGAGGGCGGGTGGTACGGGCGCACGAATGAGGGCGAACTGAACGGACGCGTGTACGAGTACGCGCAGTGGGCGCTCCAGCGGCGCCTCACCGAAGCGGCCGTCGATCGTGCCACGCTCGCCGATGCGCTGAAGACGTTCTCCGACGAGGCGCTGCGCTACGGCATCACCTCCGTGCAGGCGATGCCGATTACCAACGCCAGCGCCTTCGCCGACGCATGGAAGGACACGGGCTCGCCGCTCCGCGTACGGCACATCTTCTTCCCGCTCGCGCCGGGCGAGAAATCGCGCGCGCGCACGAACGGCGTGAAGTGGATCCTCGACGGCACGCCGATCGAACGAGGCGCGGCCACGCGCACCGACTATCCCGGCGGCGGACGCGGACGCATCAACTTCGCCTCGCTCGCACCGTTTCTCGCATCGACCGATCAGCAGCTTCTCTTTCACGCGGCCGGCGACGAGACCATTCGCGCGCTTTTCGAGGCGATGTCCGCGACCCCGCGAGTGGACTGGAAGTCGAAGCGCCTGCGCGTCGAGCACGCGGACGGCCTGCTGCCCGATCTCTCCGAGTCCGCGAAGCGCCACGGCGTCGTCGTGGTCGTGAACCCGACGCACTTCTTCGCGCGCACGATGTTTCCGAAGGGCGGCTACATGCGGATGCGTTCTCTGATCAACGAAGGCATTCCCGTCGCGATCGGCTCGGATGGTCCGATGAACCCGTACCTCAACATCCTCCTCGCGACGGATCGGCAGGACATTCCGTCCGAGGCGGTCACGCGCGAGCAGGCGGTCGCGGCGTACACGAGCGGCTCCGCGTACGCGGAGATGATGGAGAAGGAAAAAGGAAGGATCGCGCCCGGGATGCTCGCCGACCTCGCCGTGCTGTCGCAGGACATCTTCGCCATCGGCGCCGACCGTCTGCCCGAGACGGTCAGCATGCTCACGATCATCGACGGGAAAGTGGCATATTCGGACTTCCCGCCTGTTGAAGAACCACGAACGCAACAATGAAGACCTTCCGCCCGCTCGTCGTCGTCATCGCCCTGTTCGTCGCACTCACCGCGGTTGCGCGGCAGCGCGCCGTGCGTCATCCGTCGGCGCCGGCCGGCCCCACGTTCAGCAAGGAAGTGGTGCGCATCCTTCAGGACAACTGCCAGACGTGCCATCACGAAGGCGACATCGCGCCGTTCCCGCTGGTCACGTACGAAGACGCGAAGCCGTACGCGCAGCTCATCAAGCTGATGACGGCGACGCGGCGCATGCCGCCGTGGAAGCCGGCCGAGGGCTGCGGCACGTTCATGGATGAACGGAAGCTCACGCAGCAGGAGATCGACACGATCGGCAAGTGGGCCGACGCCGGCGCGCCGGAAGGGAATCGCGCCGAGCTCCCCGCGCCGATCGATTTCAGCAGCGGCTGGGCGCTCGGCCAGCCCGATCTGATCCTCTCGAATGCGGAGGCGTACACGCCGCCCGAGGGAACGGATACGTACCGCTGCTTCTCGATGCCGACGAATCTCACGTCGACCACCTACGTCGCCGCGGTCGACACGCATCCCGGCGATCGCGAGACCGTGCATCACGTGCTCACCTTCATCGACACGACCGGCCAGTCGCAGAAACTCGATGAAGACGAAGCGGGACCCGGCTACACCTGCTTCGGCGGACCGGGTCTCGACCAGGTCGGCGGCACGCTCGGCGGATGGGCGCCCGGCTCTCGGCCGCTGGAGATGCCGCCGGATGTCGCGTTCGAGCTGCCCGCGAACGCGCGCATCGTCATGCAGGTCCACTATCACCCTCATCACGGCACGCCGAAGGCGGACCGCACGGAGTTCGGCGTCTACTTCGCGAAAAAAGAGCCGCGCGCGACGATGCGAATTCTGCCCATCGTCAATCAGACGTTCACCATCCCGCCGCATGCGACGAACTACGAAGTGCGCGGCGATTTCGTCTCTTCCGATCTTCCGATTCCTCTGCCGTATCCCGCGAAAATCTGGCTCGTCGCACCGCACATGCATCTCCTCGGCAAAAAGATGACCGTGCAGATGACCACGCCCGACGGCCAGTCGCACTGCCTCATCGACATCGACGACTGGGACTTCAACTGGCAGGGCGCGTATCGCTTCACGGAGCCGGTCATCGCGCCCGCGGGTACGCGGCTGTGGCTGAAGGCGTACTACGACAACTCGTCCGGAAATCCACGCAACCCGAACGATCCGCCCAGGGCGGTTTCGTGGGGTGAGCAGACGACGGACGAGATGGCGCTCGCGTTCGTGGGCGTGACGTTGGAGTAACGCGGTCGCGCGGTTGCCCGGTAACCCGGTTGCCCGGTAACCCAGTTTGCCCGGTAACCCAGTTGCCCGGTAACCCGGTTGCCCGGTAACCCAGTTTGCCCGGTTGCCCAGTTGCCCGGTAACCCGGTTGCCCGGTAACCCAGTTGCCCGGCATCGAGACGCTGCGAGCAAGAAACGGCGATGCCTGACTCTTTCGCGGGTCAAGACGTCCGCCGAAACGCAACGCCCGTCAACCCGCCCCGCGAAACCGAGCAACCGCGAAACCGAGCAACCGGGCTACCGGGCTACCGGGCTACCGGGCAACCGGGCAACCGGGCAACCGGGCAACCGGGCAACCGGGCAACCGAGAGCGAACGCGAACCGGAACCCGCTACAATCCCCCATCCCCATGCCAGAACGCGGTCCCGAAGTCTCGTCAAGGGTCCTCCGCTTCGATCTCGCGATCCAGCGCAATCACCTCTTCGTCTACACCCTCGGCTTCTTCACCGCGCTCGCCGGCCGCGCGCTCGGCGTCTTCCCGCTGCACCTCGGCGCAGCCATCCTGGTCTGGGTCGTCGTCTGCGCGGGCTCGACGCTCTTCTACTACCTCTACCGGGCCGGCATCGACCGCCGCTATCTCAATCCGATCTGGGTCACCTACGACATCTTCTTCGTGACCCTCGGCATCTACGCCTCCGGCGGCGTGCGCAGCCCTTGGTTCATCTGGTACGTGGCGACGGCCACGGTCGCCGCGTTCGCCATCGGAAAGACCGCCGCGTACCTCGCGAGCATCGGGAACACCGTCGCGTACATCGGCACGCTCGTGCTGATGGGACAGGCGTGGTTCTGGAACGACGCGATGCTGCTCGCGCTCGTGCGCATGCTGTTCATCTTCGGCGCGTCGTACTTCTTTCTCATCGGCGTGGCGAATCTGCAGGAGAAGCGGCTGCGCATCCGCAACCTGGAGGCGGAAGCGAGCAGGCGCGTCGAAGAGCTGACGCGGATGACGCAGGAGCTCGCGGACGCGAACCGCCGCACGCAGGAGGCGGATCGCCTGAAGTCGCAGTTCCTCGCGAACATGAGCCATGAGCTGCGCACGCCGATGAACTCGATCATCGGCTTTTCGGAGATCCTCGTGGAGCGGCTGCAGGGACAGGTCGAGCCGAAACACCTCGGCTTCCTGAAGCACATCCACGCCTCGGGCCAGCACCTTCTCGGCATCATCAACGACATCCTCGACCTCTCGAAGATCGAGGCGGGGAAGATGGAGATCTATCCGGAGTTCTTCGCGATCGAGCCGGTCGCGGAGAGCGTCTGCCAGGTCATGCGCGGGATGACGAAGTCGCATCCGAACTTCGTCCTCGACATCCCTTCCGACCTGCCGCAGATCGAGACGGACATGGCGAAGTTCAAGCAGGTGCTGTTCAACCTGCTGTCGAACGCGGTGAAGTTCTCGCCGCCGCAGAAGCCGATCACGATCCGCGCGGCGCTCGACGGCGGCTGGATCACGGTGTCGGTGCAGGACGAGGGGATCGGCGTCGATGCCGCGCATCACGCGGTGATCTTCGAAGAGTTCCGCCAGGTGGACGGCACGGCGCGGCGCGAGTTCGGCGGCACGGGCCTGGGTCTGGCACTGGTGAAGCGCTTCGTCGAGCTGCAGGGCGGCCAGGTGACGGTCGAGAGCGCGCTCGGCCTCGGCAGCACGTTCTCGTTCACCCTTCCCGTCCGCTCGCGCGCGGCGGTGGTGACGCGGCAGCAGGAGATGCCGGCCCAGTCGCTCGCCGAGCGGGTGCTGGTCGTCGAAGACGATGCGAATGCGTACGACCTCATCGCCGCGGCGCTCGGATCGGCCGGTTACCTCTCGGTCCGCGCGCGGCACGGCGACGAGGCGCTGAAGCTCGCGCGGGAGTCGCGTCCGATCGCGGTCACGCTCGATCTCGTGCTGCCCGGCGTCGACGGCTGGGAAGTGCTCAAGCGCCTCAAGGCGGATGACGAGACGCGGACGATCCCGGTGGTGATCATCTCGATGATCGACAACCGCGATCTCGGCCTCGCCCTCGGCGCGGACGACTACTTCGTGAAGCCGGTCGACCGCGACCGCCTGCTCGAGCGCCTGCGCACCATCACCTCGCGCTCGGACAACGGCTCGAAGCCGCGGCTGCTGATCATCGACGACGACGCGGCGGTGCACGCGCTGCTCGACGAGGAGCTCAGCGCCCTCGGATACGCCGTCGCCTGTGCGTACTCGGGCGAAGACGGCCTGCGCGTCGCGCTGGAGAGCACGCCCGACGTGATCATCCTCGACCTGATGATGCCGGGCATGACCGGCTTCGACGTCGCCGGCTCGCTGAAGGATGATCCGCGCACCGCGAACATCCCGATTCTCGTGCTGACGTCGAAGGAGATCTCGAGCGAAGACCGCGCGCTCCTGCACGCGAAAGTGTCGAGCTTCGTGCAGAAGGGAACATCGGCGCGAGACCAGCTTCTCCGCGAGATCCGCAGAGTCACCGCGCAGTGATGTAGCGGCGGGCTTCAGCCCGCCGGCGCTCTCTATGCCGCGACGCAAGTCGCGGCGCAGCTCACGCTGCCGCGTTGAACAGCGGCGACTGGCGTCGCCGCACTCCACACAGGACCGCGCGAACGGAAATCATGGCGCGCGGAAGGCTCTGTCGTAGCCCGTCATCTCGACATAGCCGTCGCCGCGAACCGGCGTGCCGGAGAACGAGCCGCTCACGTCGACCGCGCCTTCCCAGTACGTCACCTGCGTCGAGCCGCGCGTGATCAGCTCCTGTTGCGCGAGGAGCGGCCGCAGCGTGAGCGTCACGTTGAACGCGGGAATCTCGATGCGCCAGCCGTTCGGATAGACCGCGCCGCTCTTCGGCGACTTCCACTTCGCGAGCGGCGTGACGCGCAACTGGTCGCGCGTGACGTGAATGACGCGGCCGTCGCTGCTGATGAGCGAGCCGGAGGACGTGGAGTCGGGCGTGCCGTCGGTGCGGCGGATGATGTACAGCATGATCTCCGCGTCGTTGTCGAGCTGGATCGAGAACCAGTCCCACCCCTGCTGGTTCTCGCGCAGCGCGGAGCTGCCGAACTCGTGATCCATCCACGCCTGTCCCGTGCAGCGCAGGCCATTGACCGTGCCGCTGGCCTCGAGCCGGGTCATGGAGTAGTAGTGCGATGCGTAGCCCACTCCCTCCGCCTTCACGCTCACGCCGTTCTCGCCGTGCACCGCCGGCGCCTTGCGCGCGCGCAGCACGAGATCGATCGAGTCCTTCCCTTCGCGCGCGACGATGCGCCACGATCCGTCGGGATTCGTCGTCGCACGCCAGCCCTCGTTGAACACATGCAGCCGCCCCTCGACCGCGTCCGCCGTGTAGCGCGACGCGCGATTCAGCTTCTCGTAATACCGAAACGCCTTTCCCTCGACGTCGGTGATCGCAAAGTGCGCCGGCATGAGATGCGTGAGATCCCACTCGGACTCTTTCCTCGTTCCAGGTTGCGCGATCCCGACGCGGAAGAACGTCAGCTCGAATCCAAACCGCCGCCCGGTCTCGGTGCGTAGATGACCCGTGAAGTACCACCACTCGGTTTTGTAGGAGGGGTGGGAGCCGTGATCGCGGGGGAAGGAGAAGTCGTAGTTGGGGGAGGCGATCCTGAAGTCAGAAGCGAAGGCAGAAGGCAGAAGGCAGAAGGCAGAAGTGAGAAGAAGCACGCACGTGTCTCGTAACGGCTTTCTTCCTTCTGCCTTCTGCATTCTGCCTTCTGCCTTCATATAATGAACCTTCCCATGGCCGAACCGCCCATCGCTCCTGCGCGTGCCCGTTTTCGGACGCTGGCCGCGGAGGCGAGCATTCCCATCGAGGCCGACGATCTGCTCGTCCTCGCGCGGCGGTATGCCGATCAGGGGATGTTCGACGAGTCGATCCATCTGTACGAGATGGCCGAGAAGCTCAAGCCGGGCTCGGTCGCGCTGCGGATCAACCTCGCGCGCGTGCGCGATCTGAAAAAGTCGGCCGAGGAGTCGCGGTACTCGTCGGTGAAACAGGAAGTGCACGGCGAGCGGGGGCGCGACGAGATCGACTCCTCGCAGTACGTCGGGCTCGCGCAGTACTACATGGCCAAGGATCAGACCTCCAAGGCCATCGAGCTGCTCGAGATCGCGAAGCTCAGGACGCCGAACAACTACCGCCCCTTCGAGATCCTCGGACGCCTCTACTATTCGCAGGGCGAGTGGGATCTCGCGCATGAAGAGATCCTCAAGGCGCGCAAGCTCAATCCCTTCGACCGCGGACTGGCCGAGGTCGCGGGACGCATCGAGTTCGAACTGAAGAACTTCGGCCGCGCGCTCGATGACTTCATCGACGCCTTCCTCCTCGCCACCGATCAGAAAGGCGAGGCCACCGAGCCGGTCCGCCGGATGATCAACACGCTGAAGCGCATCCACAACATCGAGACGAAAGAGCTCAACGGCCGCATCAAGGATCGCGTCGAGCAGCTGCAGCTCGCCACCGAGCGCCTCGAACTGCGGAAAGAGAATCTCTTCCGCCTCGAGAGCCGCAAGGATCTGAAGGAGATCATCCAGAAGATCACCCGCGCCGCGGAGAAGCGCGAGGACCTCATCACCACATCGCACGAGCTGCGCAAGCTGCACGTCTTCCAGCACATGAAGGACGAGCAGATCTTCCGCCTCTCGAAGTTCACGCACGTGGAGGGGTTCACGCCGGGCGACTACGTGTTCCACGAGGAAGACCGCTCGATGGACTTTTACGTGGTCAAGGACGGGAAAATCGACGTCCGCAAGGACACGCCCTTCGGCCCGCAGATCCTCGGCACGCTCACGCCCGATCACATCTTCGGCGAGATGAACTTCATCGACCGGACCCATCGCTCGAGTGACGGCGTGGCGACGGAGCCATCGGCCTGCTACGCGTTTTCGTTCAGCGCGCTCGATCAGCTCATGGACGAAGACAAGGAGCTCGCGGTCGGCCTGCACTGGGCCTTCTGGCGGTCGTTGACGGAGAAGGTGCGCGACGCGAACGAGCAGCTCAAGCTCTTCTTCCAGGAGGATGCGAAGAAGGGCGCGGGCAGGAAGCGCGTCGACGGCAAGCGCGAGATGCAGCAGGTCACGGTGAAGTCGGAGGACAAGGTCGATCTCTTCCGCGAGCGCGGGCTGTCGGCGGCGGAAATGAAGCTGCTCGCGACGTTCTCGACCGAGGAGCGCTTCCGCGACGGATCGATGATCTTTCGCGAGGGCGATAAGGGCGACAAGCTGTACATCGTTCTCGACGGCCGGGTGCGCATTTCGAAGTTCATCCCCGGCGTCGGCGAGGAAGCGCTGACGGTGCTCGACCGCGGCGACTTTTTCGGCGAGATGGCGCTCATCGACGACATGCCGCGCTCGGCGGACGCGAAGGCGCACGAGCGCGACGCGACCGTGCTCTCGATCGACCGCGCGACCCTGAACGAGATCCTGTCGATGGATCCGCACGCGTCGCTGCAGTTCCTCAATCTCCTCTGCCGCATGATCAGCCGCCGCCTGCGCGAGATCAACGAGAAGATCGTGCAGTGGAAGTACATGAGCGGGGGGTTCTAGTGGACATTCAACATTGAAAGCACGGGTCCCCAATGCTTGTCATCCCGAGCGTTGAGCGAGGGACCCGGGGGGAAGGAGGGCGCGATGCAGGAGCTTTGCGCCACACACCCGCCCGGGTCCCTCGCTCAACGCTCGGGATGACAAGCATTGGTACCTACGCTCTCAATGTTGAATGTCGACTAGCAACCCAGTAACCCGATGCTTTTCGTCACCACCACCTTTCTCCTCCTCTTCTTCCTCCTCTGGCTCGTTTTTCTCGCGCTCGAACCGGTCATCGAGCATCTGATCAAGCGCGCCGCGCATCGCACGGCGGCGTTCCGGTATCGCGACTACCTTCCCGTCGCGGTGCTGCTCGGGGCCGGCATCGCGGTGACGTTTTACGCGGGCGACTGGTTCATCGACATTGCGGAACGTGTGCGGGCGGACAGTCCGCAGCTGCGTGAGATCGACGAGCGGACGCACGAGTGGGCGCGATTCACGCGCACGGCAGGCTCGACGCGCTTCTTCAACACGATGACGATCATCGGGACGCCGGTTGGCCTTGCCGCGATCGTGCTGATCGCCTCGATCGTGCTGTTCGCGAAGAAGCACTGGCGCTGGGCGTCGTACCTGATCTTCACGACCGGCGTGGGCGGCCTGCTCAACCGGCTGCTCAAGTCATCGTTCGAGCGCGCGCGGCCAGATCTCGCCGAGGCGCTGCGGCAGGCGAGCGGATTCTCGTTTCCGAGCGGGCACGCGATGGGGTCCGTGGTTTGCTTCGGCGCGCTGAGCTACCTGGCGATGCGCGCGATCCCGCGATGGCGCTGGCGCGCCGCGGCTCTCGCCTTCGGCCTCACGATGGCGCTCTCCATCGCCTCCTCGCGCATCTACCTCGGCGTGCACTGGATCTCCGACATCGGCGCGGGGATGTGCGCGGGCCTGATCTGGGTGAGCGTGACGACGGTCGCGTACGAAACGTTCCGGCGGATTCGGATGATCCGCGCGCTGCGCCGGGTGTCATCCTGACACGGCGTCCTCGCCGCGCACTTCGCGCGGGGCGTAGAGCTCACGCACCAGCCGCCCGATCGACATCCGGTCGAGAGCCTCGGCTGTGCACGAATTCAACCGCTGGAACAGGGCGCCGATCGCCTCGCGCTCGCGGTCGTCGGGGCCGATGTCGGGAAGGAGCCGCTGCACGCCTTCCAGGTGCGTCACCACTTCGTCGACGGTGATGCGGTCGGGATCGCACGCGGGCACGAAGCCGGTCCACTCGCCGCCCGTGGTCGCGACGAGCTTCGCGTCTTCGAGCTTGCGCATGACGCGCAGCATCTGCGAGTCGGTCGTGCCGAACTGCTCGGCGAGACGATAGGTCGACGGCGCTTCTTCGCGGCGGTCGAAGCGCCGCGCGACTTCGAGGAGACCGCGCAACGCGAAGTAGAGATCGAACCGCGGCTCGTCCTTCACCTGCTGCTCGGTCGCGCGCAGCAGGCCGTAGAGGTTCTGCCACACGTAACTGATCGTGACGCCGAGGAGGATCACGATCCACATTACTTCGATGGCGATCAGGAAGAGCACCGCGAGACCGACGGCGCCATAGATGTAGTTCAAGCGCCCGCTCATCAGCTCGTTCGCGTAGATGCCGAAGGCCCAGCGCACCAGCGAGAAGAGTCCCGTCGTCACGAGAGCGCCCACCATCGCCGCCGGAATGCGGACGCGCGTCGACGGGACGAGCCAGAAGACCATCGTGAAGCCGACGAAGAGCACGACGATCGGTACGATGGCGAACAGGAGATCGCCCTCGAACAGCACGCGCATGTAGCGGTTGCGCTCGATCATCGTCGTCGTGGTCAGCGAGAGGCCCATCAGCAGCGGACCCCAGAAGAAGAGCATCGTGAAGGCGATGATCTTCTGCTTGTATCCGCGCGCGCTGCGCACTTTCCAGATCTGATTCACCGCGCCCTCGACCGCGAGGAAGAGGCGGAAGGCGATGAACATGAACAGCACGACGCCGACCGTCGACGCGGTGGTCGCGTTCTCGCGGAAGCGCGCGAGGTGGTACATCACCTGCGGCGACTCGTACGGGATGATCGAGTTGAGGATGGAGTCGACCTGCGCCTGGAGGCCGGGGAACGCGCGCTGGAAGTATTTGCTCAGCGTGTACGTGAAGGCGACCACGAGCGGGATGAGCGAGAGGAGGGTCGTGTACGCGAGGGAGGCGGCGCGCGCGGTGGCCTCGCTGTGCCAGAACTCGCGGATCACTTCACGGACGAAGAGGAAGAACTCGACGATCGTCGCGCGCGCGCGTTTCTGCCCGAATCCGTGGCGGCGATAGACGAGCACTGCGGGGTCGGTGAGCCACGACCAGACCATCGCGCGCCCCACGCCGAGCTTTTTCATCCATCGGACGCGCCATCCGAGCGGGCGCTCCCGCGGGTCTTGTTCCATCACAAGAGCATACGCGCATGAGAAGAGCCTGCCAGGGCGGGCGGTTGCCCGGTTGCCCGGTTGCCCGGTTGCCCAGTTGCCCGGTTGCCCGGTTTCGCGGTTTCGATTCGGATTGTCCGTGACGGTGAGAGCGCAGGCGCAACCCGGCGGAGCGCGGTAACGCCGAGTTTCACTCGGCCGGTCCGCCGGCTTCCAGCCGGCGGTCCCGCGTGTTCGTGTTCGGCAGGCGGCGCCGGGAAGCGCAAAGTGACGTAGCGCCCGGCTTCAGCCGGGCGTCGACCGGCTTCAGCCGGGCGTCGACCGGCTGAAGCCGGTCGCTACGTTTACGCCGTGCAGCGTGAGCGCGGATCGTATTCGCGGTTTCCTGGTTTTGGCGCCGGCACCCGCACGGCGCCACCGGGTGACCGGGCGACCGGGCAACCGCCCCCGTGACCGCCCGACCCGGCAACCGCCCCCGTGACCGCCCGACCCGGCAACCGCCCTGCATAATGGCCGAGCGTGCCTTCGCCGAAACTCCACATCCCCGAGGTCATCGAGCCGGACGAGAAACTGCCGCGCGATCTGGTGGCGCTGCGGCGCTTCGCGTTTCTCATGGACGAGGCCTTCATGCTGCCCGGCACGCGCATCCGCGTCGGCGTCGCTGCGCTCCTCGGGCTGATCCCCGGCATCGGCGACGTGATCGGCGCCGTGCTCTCGATGTGGATCATCGCCGGCGCGCTGCGCCATCGCGTGCGGCCGCGCATCATCGGGCGCATGGTGCTCAACGTCGCGATCGATCTGGTCTTCGGCGCGGTGCCGGTCGCAGGCGACCTGTTCGACTTCCTCTTCGAAGAGAACATGCGCAACATGCGGCTGCTGGAGAAGCATCGCGACCGCAGGCGCCCGCCGCGCACGGGGACACAGATCGCGTTTTTCGCCGGCGCGATTCTCGGGCTCATACTCCTGTTCGCGCTGTCGATTCTCGCGGGCGTCGTCGCGCTCGGGCTCTGGCTGATCGGACAGCGCAATGCTCTTCCGTAGACGACGCAAGCGCCCGCGTTACCCCGGACGCTCGCCGCTGCCGATCGTGCGGCGGCGCATTCCGATGCGCTACCACATGCGCCATCAGTTCGCCGTGCGCGACCTCGCGTTCCTGCAGACGATGCACGCGCTCACCGGAGCGCCGTTGTCCGAGGGGAACTGCGTCGAGATTCTGAAGAACGGCGTCGGGTTTTTCCCTTCGATGTTCGCCGCGATTCGCGGGGCGAAGAAGACGATCAATATCGAGACGTACATCTACTGGGACGGCGAGGTGGGGCGCCAGTTCGCGGAGGCGCTGGCGGATCGCGCGCGAGCGGGCGTGAAGGTGAACGTGATCCTCGACGCCGTCGGCTCCGCACCGATGTCCATCGAGCTCGTGGAGTTCCTCGGCCGCAACGGCGTGGACGTGGAGTGGTATCACCCGCTGCGCTGGTACACGCTCTCGCGCGCCAACCATCGCACGCACCGCAAGCTGCTCATCGTCGACGGCGAGATCGGATTCTCCGGCGGATTCGGCTTCGCCGACGAATGGCTCGGCGACGCCGAGTCGCAGGACCACTGGCGCGAAACGGTCGTGCGGGTGGAAGGGCCGGTGGTGACGCAGATGCAGTTCGCGTTCATGGACAACTGGGTCAAGAGCCGCGGCGAGCTGCTGACGGGACTCGACTACTTCCCGCGCATGGACGCGCGCGGACCGCACATGGCGCAGGTGGCGAAGTCGTCGCCGTCGGAGGGATCGTCGGCGGTGAAGCTGCTGTACATCGTCTCGATCGTCAGCGCGCGGAAGTCGATCTACATCTCGAACGCCTACTTCCTGCCCGACCGCGACACGCGCCGCGCGCTGGAGACCGCGGTGCGCCGCGGCGTCGACGTGCGCGTGATCGTTCCCGGCGAGTACGCGGACATCCCGATCGTCCGCCACGCCGCGCGCTGGCAGTACGAGCCGATGCTCCGCCGCGGCATCCGCATCTTCGAGTACCAGCCGACGATGATGCACGCGAAGACGATGGTCGTGGACGGCGCGTGGTCGACGATCGGGTCCTCGAATTTCGACGACCGCTCGTTCCGCCTCAACGACGAGGTGAACGTGAACATCTACGACGATGCGATCGCGGCGCAGATGGAGCAGATGTTCTTCGAGGATCTCGCGCGCTGCGAGGAGATCACGCGGCGGCGGTGGCTGCGCCGGCCGTGGGTGGATCGGATGAAGGAGAAGGCGGCGGCGTGGTTCAAGCCGCAACTTTGACCCCCCGCCCGCCCGGTTTCCACCGCCCGGGCCTCCGGTTTCCACCGCCCGGCCGCCGGTTGCCGCCACCCGGCCGCCGGTTTCCCGGTGTGCCGGGAAGCCGGGAAGCCGGGCAACCGGGCATCCGGGTAACCGGGCATCCGGGTAACCGGGCAACCGGGCTACCGGGCATCCGGGCTACCGGGCTACCGGGCTACCGGGCATCCGGGCATCCGGGCATCCGGGCAACCGGGCAACCCTAATCCCACTCCGTATGCACGAACGGCGCGTCCGCTCCGCGATCGTTCCGCTGGTACGTGTGTGCGCCGAAGAAATCGCGTTGGGCCTGGGTGAGGTTCTGCGGGAGGTTCGCGGTGCGGTAGCTGTCGAAGTATGCCAGCGATGCGGCGAATGCCGGGACGGCGATGCCGCGGGATTGCGCGAAGGCGACGGTGCGGCGCCAGGGGTTCTGCGATGAGGCGAGATCGTTGCGGAATGCTTCGTCGAGGAGGAGGTTGGGCAGCGACGAGTCTCGCTCGTATGCGCGCATGATCGAGTCGAGGAACTTCGCGCGGATGATGCAGCCGGCTTTCCAGATGCGCGCGATCTCGCGCATCTCGATGGCCCAGTTCCATTCGCGGCTGCCGGCCTGGATGAGCGCCATTCCCTGCGAGTAGGAGCAGATTTTTGCGGCGTAGAGGGCGTCGTGGACGTCGCGGATGAACTGCTCGCGGTCCTGGACAGGCGGGATCGCCTGTCCTCCACTCAGGAGCTCGGAGGCCGTGACTCGCTCTTCCTTCATACTCGAGAGCACGCGCGCGTCGATCGCGGCGGCGATCGTCGGAATCGGGACGGCGAGATCCAGCGCGACCTGCGCGGTCCACTTGCCCGTTCCCTTCTGACCCGCCTTGTCGAGAATCCGGTCGACCAGCGGCTCGCCGCTTTCCGGATCGCGCACGCGGAAGATCTTCGCGGTGATCTCGATCAGGAACGACTGCAGCGGGCCGCGGTTCCATTCGTCGAAGATGTCCGCGAGCTCGTCCGCGCCGCATCCCGCGCCTCTCCGCAGCACGTCATACGCCTCGGCGATGAGCTGCATGTCGCCGTACTCGATCCCGTTGTGGACCATCTTCACGAAGTGGCCCGCGCCGTCGGGACCGCAGTACGTCACGCACGGCCCCGAGTCGCTCTTCGCCGCGATGGCTTCGAAGACCCCGCGGATGCACTCCCACGACTCGCGCGTCCCGCCCGGCATCAGCGACGGACCGAAGCGCGCGCCTTCCTCGCCGCCGGAGACACCGGAGCCGACGAAGTGCAGTCCGCTGCCGGCGAGGCGCTGCGTGCGCAGTTGCGTGTCCTTGAACCACGAGTTGCCGCCGTCGATGACGACGTCGCCTTCCTCGAGCAGCGGCAGGAGCTTGTCGAGCATCTGATCGACCGGCGTGCCCGCCTTGATCAACATCATCGCGCGCCGCGGACGCTCGAGCGCGCGCACGAAATCCTGCAGCTCGGTCGTGCCGGTGATCTTTTTGCCGTTGTTCTCGGCGACGAACACGCGCACGCGCTCCGGCTCGCGGTTCCACACCGCGATGGGAAAGCCGTGGTCCTCGACGTTGAGCGCGAGGTTGGCGCCCATCACGCCGAGGCCGATCATCCCGAACTGCGCGCGGCTCATGCCTTCACTTTGCTCACGGCGCTCTTCACGCTTTCGAGCAGCGCCTGCAGGCCCCGCTCGATGTCGGCGCCGAGGTCGATGCTGATCGCGCGGCGCTTGTGATTGTCGAGCGAGAGATAGTCGCCGATCGCCTGTGCGCGCACGAGCGCGCCGAAGCCGAACGGCTCGCCGGGGATGTTCCCCGCGACGCCGGCGCCGCCCCCGCCGGTGAGCTGGAGGAACACGCCGTTGTCGCCGCCGCCTTTGTGCAGCTGTCCCGTCGAGTGCAGAAAGCGCGGTCCGTAGCCGGTCGTCGTGGCGACGCGCAGCTCGCGCGCGATCGTCTCGCGGATCTGCGCGAGCAGCTCGTTGCGCTTCGGCGTTTCGCCGAAGTACTCCGTGAGCGCGACGTAGTCGCCGGGCTTCACCTTCGCGAGGATCGCGGCGATCGCGTCACGATCTTCGCCGGTCGGACGGTCGTGGCGTGCGCCGCCCATCGTGCCGCTCGGCTTGAGCTCCTCGAGCAGCCGGTTCGTGTTCTCCTTCGACTCCTGCACGTTCGGCTGATCGAACGGATTCACACCCATCACCGCGCCCGCCACCGCGGTCGCGAACTCCCAGACGAAGAAGATTTCGCCGAGGTCGAGCGGATCTTCGATGACGTAGTCGATGACGGGATGACCCGCCGCGGTCAGCTCACGCAACCGCTGGAGGGCGGACGTCTCGTCCGCCTCCCCCCCACGGGGGGACGAGACGTCCGCCGTCCTCAAACGCACCGAGACGAAGAGGCGATCGTTGGCGTACTCGTTCGCCGCGAGCGGCGGCTCGCCGGCGACCGGAACGATGCCCTTCCCTTCCTTCCCCGTGCTCTCCGCGATGAGCTGCTCGATCCAGAGACCGAGCGTGTCGAGCGGACGCGGGGTGATCAGCGTGAGCTTGTCGCGGCCGCGATCCGCGCTTGCGCCGATCGCGACGCCGAGGAGCGCCGCGGGATTCTTGCGGACGGCCGGCGTGATCGAGACGTGCGCGGCGTGCACCGCGCGATCGACGAGCGTGGCGATGTCGACGCCGGAGATCGCCGCCGGCACGAGACCGAAGTACGAGAGCGCGGAGTAGCGCCCGCCGATGTCGGCCATGTTGATGAAGATCTCGCGGAACCGATCGCGCTCCGCGTCGCGCACCATCTGCGTGCCGGGATCGGTGATGGCGATGAAGCTCTGTCCCGCGCGTTCGCCGCGCACCGAGCGCACGCGGTCGTAGAAGTAGCGGTGGAACATCACCGGCTCGACCGTCGTCCCGGACTTCGACGCGACGATGAACAGGGTGCGCGCAATGTCGATGCGATCCTCGAGCATCTGCACCGCTTCGGGCACGGTCGAGTCGAGCACGAGCAGCTCCGGATAGCCGGCGCGCTTGCCGAACACGCGGCGCACGACTTCGGCGCAGAGGCTCGAGCCGCCCATGCCGAGGACGACGACGTGTTCGAACTCGACCTTCACGGCTTCGGCGAATGCGGTGATCTGGGGGATGCGCTGCTGCATCAGCTCCGCGACGCCGAGCCAGCCGAGGGAGTTCGAGATCAGTTTCCTGTGATCGTCATCGGACTTCCAGAGCGTCGCGTCCTTCGCCCAGATCCTGGCGACGTAGTTTTCTTTCGGCTCGTCGATCGTGAGGCCGTGCAGCGTGATGCGTTCGGGAAGACCGCGCATGACCGCGTCGCGGCGGGCTTCGATGGTGGCCATCAGCTGCACGAACGAGTCTCCGAACGACTGCACGCCTTCGACGGTGAGTTTGTCGGTGATGTCGCCCAGGCTGAAGCCCTTCGCCTCGAACGTCTCGAGCACGCGCCGCGCCTCGTCGACGCCCTGCTCGAGGGTCATGATCACGCGGCCGTGGTCTTTGAACGCGTCGTACGTCGCGGGCGGGATCGTGTTGACGGTGTCGGGGCCGATGAGGGCCTCGATGTACATCACGTCGCTGTAGTTCTTGTTCTTCGTGCCGGTCGACGCCCACAGCGGACGCTGCGGCCGCGCGCCCTGATCGCGCAGCTTCAGGAATCGCTCGCTCGAGAAAATCTTTTTGAAGAGCTGATAGGCCATCTTCGCATTGGCGATCGCGATCTTTCCCTGCAGCTCCGGCTCATTCACGAGCAGTTTGCCGGCCTGCGTGTCGATGCGGCTGACGAAGAAGCTCGCCACCGAGGCGATGTCGCCGACTGGCAGCTTCTGCGCGACGCGGCGCTCGAGGCCGCGCAGATACGCTTCGATGACCTGCGCGTAGACGTCGCTCGAGAAAATGAGCGTGACGTTGACGTTGATGCCCGCGGCGATCGCTTCTTCGATCGCCGGGATGCCCTCCGGCGTCGCCGGAATCTTGATCATCACGTTCGGTCTGCCGAGTCGCGCGAACAGCCTCTTCGCCTCGGCCACCGTCTCCGCGGTGTGCTGCGCGAGCAGCGGCGAGACCTCGAGGCTCACGAATCCGTCGCCGCCGGTGGTGCGCCGGTAGACCGGAAGAAAGACGTCCGCGGCCTTCGAAATGTCTTCGATCACGAGCTCGTCGTAGATCTCGTCGCGCGATTTTCCCTGCGAGGCGAGCTGGCGCATCTGGCCGTCGTAGTCGTCGCTTCCGCCGATCGCTTTCTCGAAGATCGTCGGATTCGATGTGAGACCGCGAAGGTCGTCTTCATCGATCATCCGCTGGAGCTTGCCGGTGGCGATGAGCTTGCGCTCCATCTGATCGAACCAGACGCTCTGGCCCGTCTTCGCGAGCTCCGCGAGGGGGTTGGACATGGTGGTGTGCCTCCGTCAGCGTAAGCATATTCGAGTCGCACGTAGAGGCGGGCTTCAGCCCGCCTTCGCCCGGCTGAAGCCGGGCGCTACGTCACTCATCGACGCCGGCGCGATGGATCGCCCGGAAGGCGATGCGCGCGATGAATAGGCTCACAAGAATCGCGCCCACGGCGGTCACGATGAGCACGATGCGGTTGCCCGTGCCGCTGAGCGCGGCTGCCCCCGCGGCTCCCGCCCAGGTGAAGGCGAGCGTGCCGGGGATGATGCCGAAGAAGGTCGTGACGACGTACGGCGTCAGGTGGACACCCGTGAGACCGAAGGCGTAGTTCGCCCACGTGAACGGCGGGAAGCCGGAGAGGCGGCAGAGCCACATGATCTTCGTCCCCTCGCGCGTGATGGCGCGGTCGAGCGCGCGCGTTTTCGCGTGCCGCGCGGTGATGCGCTCGACGCGACGGCGCAGGACGCTGCGCGCGAGGAGGAACGCCGCGGTCGCACCAAGCGTCGCGCCGATCAGCACGATCACCGATCCGATCGCGAATCCGAAGATCGCGCCCGCGCCGAGCGTCAGCGCGAACGCGGGGATGACCAGAACGCAGCAGATGATGTAGACGAGGACGTACAGCACATAGCCGAGCATGCCCGCGCCTTCGACCCACGCTTTGAATTGCTCGAACCACTCGGCGAGAGGAAGCGTACGGACAGCGAGGCCGAGCGCGGCGAGCAGGGCGATGCCCACGATCAACTTTACGGTCTGACGGGAGCTCACTAACGCGAGTTTACCCCGGCCATGCTGCCCTGCGCCCGCGCGTAGACCTGCGTGAACTCCGCGCCGAGCAAGAGGATCTGCGCCGACCAGTAGACCCAGACGAGCAGGATCACCAGCGATCCCGCCGCGCCGAAGCTCGAGCCGATCGCCGCCTTGCCGAGGTAGATCGAGAGTCCGAACTTGCCGATGACGAAGAGCAGTGCTGTGAAGACCGCGCCGAGCCAGACGTCGCGCCATGCCGGGCGCACGTCCGGCAGAAAGCGGAAGATCGCTGCGAAGAGCACGGTCACGAGTCCGAATGAGACGAGGAGCTGTAGTCCCTGCAGCAGCGCCTCCCCGCCGGGGAAACGCTGATCGAGATAGTTCCCCATCGCCGAGATCATCACGTCGAACACGAGCATGACCAGGAGCAGGAAGCCGATGCCGAGGACCATCGCGAGCGAGAGGATGCGGTCCTTCACGAAGCCTTTGATGCCCTTTCCCTTTTTCCGCTCGACGTTCCAGATCGTGTCAAGGGCGTCGTTGAGCTGCATGACGACGCCCGACGCGCCGAAGAAGAGCATGAAGATGCCGATGATCGTCGCGATCGCGCCGCTCTTCGGCTTCGCGGCCGCCTCGACCATCTCCTCGAGGATGTTCGCCGTGTTCGCACCCATCACGCCGCGCAGTTGTGCGGAGATCTCGTTGCGTGCGGCCTCCTCACCGAACACGATGCCGGCGATGGAGATCGCGATCAGGAGCAGCGGCGCGACGGAGAAGATCGTGTAGTACGCGAGGGCCGCGCCGAGGCGCGGGGCCTTGTCCTGCCCGAACTCTTTGAAGGTCTGTTTGAAGAGATCCGCGTACCGGCGCACGCGTGGAAAAGAGCAACGTGTGTTCCAGGGGATGGGGCATGAGGGATGAGTGTTCGGCGCGTCAGCCCCCTCTCCCCCGCCCCGCGGGGGAGAGGGCTGGGGTGAGGGGACAGCGCGAGGAACCGCCCCTCACCCTAACCCTCTCCCCGCGGGCGGGGAGAGGGGACTGGCGGTGCCTGACGCTCATCCCTCATCCCTTGTTCTCATCCACTCCACACACCGTACGAGCGACTCACGCATTTCTTCGGCAGGCAGGCGAACCGGCCTTCCGTGTCCGGGCAGCACCCACTCGAAGCGATAGTCGAGGAGCCGCTTCATCGACTCGATCTGTTCGCTCCACGAATACCAGCACGCGCTTCGGAACGCGTACAGATGGCCGCGCTTCGGACTCCAGGCGAGGTGATCGCCGGTGAAGAGAAACTTCTCGCGATAGAGAAACACGGCGTGGCCGCGCGTGTGGCCGGGCGTCGGGATCATGAGCAGGTCGCGGTCGATCTCGACGGGGTCGCTGCCGCGCGGCTGCACTTCGACGGCCGCGGTCGCCGCGCGCACGTCGTCGCGATGCAGCACGCGTTCGCAGCCGAAGCGCTCGTGGAACTTCGCGTGATCGGCGACGTCGTCCTGGTGCGTGAGCAGCATCCTCCGCACGCCGCCCATCGCCTCGAGCTTCTTCACCAGCGGCCCCGCGAATCGCGGCGAGTCGACGAGCGCGCGGGGATCGCCGAGGAAGTAGCTGAGCGCGCCGAACGAGCTCTCGCTCGCGTAGCCGCAGCGATAGACATCGTCCTCGACGAGCTCCGGCAGCGCATCGATCGCCTCGCGCGCGCCGGTCGAAGAGCCGATCGACGCAGTCGGACAGGTGATCAGCGCCTTCCGCGCCGCGAGCAACTCTTCGGGCACTTCCGGCTGATGGAACACAAACGACTGATCGAGCTCATCGCTGAACACCGCCGGCGCTAAGACACGGCAGGCATCGCAGTCGATGCAAGTCGAGTCGACGTAGAAGTCGCCTTCAACGTTAGCTGTAATACGTAGCGCCCGATTCGCCATACCTTTTACCTTTTACCTTTTACCTTTCACCTTTCACCCTGAGTGCCACGAAGCCGGAATGGTCCGGAACGCGATACGTTTGTATCGGGACGATGTTCGACAATCTGCAGGAAAAAATGGACCGGGTCTTCAAGACCCTGCGCGGCGAGGCGGCCCTCAACGAGTGGCACATCGACAACGCGCTGAAGGAGATCCGCATCGCGTTGCTCGAGGCGGACGTCCACTTCAGGACGGTCAAGGAGTTCACCAATCGCGTTCGGGAGAAGGCGGTCGGACAGGATGTGCTCACGGCGTTCTCGCCGGCGCAGCAGGTCACGAAAATCGTCCGCGACGAGCTCCAGGCGCTTCTCGGCGGCAACGAAGCCGGCCTCGCCCTCGTCGGCAGCCCCGCGGTGATCATGATGACCGGCCTTCAGGGGTCGGGCAAAACCACGACCTCCGGCAAGCTCGCGATGCACCTGAAGAGCCGCGGGCGCCGCCCGCTGCTCGTGCCTTGCGACGTCTACCGCCCCGCCGCGATCGACCAGCTACGCATCGTCGCGAACAACGTCAAGACGCCGTTCTTCGAGATCGGCGACAACCGCGATCCGATCGACATCGCCCGCAGGGCGCTGAACGAAGCGAAGACGCTGCTTTACGACACGGTCATCCTCGACACCGCGGGCCGCCTGCACATCGACGACGAGTTGATGCAGGAGCTGCAGACGATCAAGAGCGACGCGCGTCCGAGCGAGATTCTCTTCGTGGCCGACGCCATGACCGGCCAGGACGCCGTGAAGTCCGCGAAAGAGTTCGACGAGCGCCTCGGCGTCACCGGCATCGTGCTCACGAAGCTCGACGGCGATGCGCGCGGCGGCGCGGCGCTGTCGATCAAGTCCGTCGTCAACCGGCCGATCAAATTCGTCGGCGTCGGCGAGAAGTACGCCGATCTCGACGTCTTCTATCCCGAGCGCATGGCCCAGCGCATCCTCGGCATGGGCGACGTGCTCTCGCTCATCGAGAAGGTCGAGACCGAGATCGACCAGAAGGAGGCGGCGCGGCTCGCTGAGCGCGTCGCAAAAGACAAGTTCACCCTCGAGGATCTCCGCTCGCAGCTGCAGCAGATGAAGAAGATGGGTCCGCTGTCGTCGCTGGTCTCGATGATCCCCGGCGCGGGCAGGATCAACGAGGAAGACATCGACGAGAAGGCCATCCATCGCATGGGGGCCATCCTCGACTCGATGACGAAGCGGGAACGCGAGTTCCCGCAGCTGATCAACGGCTCGCGCAAGAAGCGGATCGCGAAGGGCTCCGGCACCTCGGTGCAGGAGATCAACCGGCTTCTGAAGCAGTACCTGCAGATGAAGAAGATGATGCGGACGTTCTCGAAGGGGATGGGAGCGCGGAAGTTCGGGAAGATGATGAAGGGGCTGCCACCGGAGTTTCTCCAGTAGAGGGATGAGCGTGCAGCCGGCGGAGCAACAAGCGCTGCCGGCCGTGCCGGCCCGGAATTCTTGCAGTAGAATCGGCGTTCGCGCCGAGTTGCAACACTAACCTTAGGAGTCATTTACAGCATGCTGAAAATTCGTTTGCGCCGCGGGGGAGCCACTCACGCACCGTTCTACCGCGTGGTGGTGTCCGACTCGCTGAAGACGCCGGCCGCGTCGACCCTCGAGCAGATCGGCCACTACGACCCGAAGAAGAATCCCGCCGACGTGAAGATCGACCGCGCGCGCGTCGACTACTGGGTCAGCAAGGGCGCGCAGCTGTCGCCGACCGTGAAGTCGCTGCTGAAGAAGCTGAAATAGCGCCGTGAGAGAGCTGGTCGAGTTCGTCGCGAAGTCCCTCGTCGACAATCCGGACGAGGTGAGAACGCGCATCCACGATCGCAACGACCAGACGATCATCGAGCTCGAGGTCGCACAGGAAGATCTCGGCAAGATCATCGGCCGCCAGGGCCGCACCGCGCGTGCGCTCCGCACGCTGCTCGCCGCCGCCGGTCAGAAGACCCGGCGGCGCTTCACGCTCGATATACTGGATTAACGTAGGGGCGGGCTTCAGCCCGCCCGGCTAAAGCCGGGCGCTACGTTCATGAACCGCATCGCGCTAGGCGTCATCCGTAAGTCCCACGGCCTTCGCGGCGAAGCGAGCGTCGAAGCGTGGACCGACTCGCCGGACCGCTTCGCGGATCTCGACTCCGTCACGCTCGTCTCTCCCGATGAGTCGTCCACGCGCGAAGCGCGGATCGAAAGCACCCGCCCGCACCTGGGCCGCGCTCTGGTGAAGTTCGCCGGCATCGACTCTCCGGAGGACGTGCAGGCCCTGCAGAACTGGACGATCGAGATCCCCGAGGAGGACGCGCGCGAGCTCGAGGAGGATGAGTACTTTCTGCACGATCTCGTCGGCCTCACGCTGATCGACGGCAGCGGCAAGCAGCGCGGCGTTGTCATCGAAGTGATCGAAGGCGGCGGTGGACTCCTCCTGCGCGTGAAGCGCGCGGATGGAAAAGTGTTCGAAGTGCCGTTCGCCGCGGAGCTCTGCACGGAGATCGATCTCAAAGGAAAGCGGATGGTGGTGAATCTGCCGGAAGGGTTGGACGACCTCGATGCCCTTCCCGAAAACTAATGAAGATTGACTTCGTCACGATCTTCCCGCGGATGTTCGACGCGTTTCTCGCCGAGGGCGTGATCGCGCGCGGCGTGAAACAGGGACTGCTCGACGTGCGCGTGTGGGACTTGCGCGACTACGCGAGCGACAAGCATCGCTCGACGGATGACGAGGCGTACGGCGGCGGACCGGGGATGGTCATGCTGGCGGAGCCGGTGCTGCGGTGCGTGGAAGCGATTGCGGGGTTGCCCGCGATTGAGGGGTTGCCCGGTCACCCGGTTGCCCGGTTGCCCGGTGAGGGAACGCCGGGAGACCGGGCAACCGGGCAACCGGGCAACCACATCGTCCTCACCTCACCGCAGGGGCGACGCTTCGACCAAACGGTCGCCACCGAGCTCAAAGGCAAAACCCACGTCACCTTCCTCTGCGGCCGCTACGAAGGCTTCGATCATCGCGTGCACGAGGCGTTGCAGCCCGACGAGATCTCGATCGGCGACTTCGTCGTCTCGGGAGGTGAGCTGCCGGCGATGCTGATGGCGGATGCGATCGGGCGGCTCGTCGAAGGCGTGGTCGGGAACGCCGGCTCGGTCGAGGAAGACTCGTTCTTTCGCGGGCTGCTCGACTATCCGCACTACACGCGCCCCGAGGAGCTGCGGGGGATGCGCGTCCCCGACATCCTGCTCTCCGGGCATCACGAGAACATCCGCAAGTGGCGGAAAGAGCAGGCCTTGCGCGCGACGCTGGCGAAACGGCCCGATCTTCTCGAAAGCGCCGAGCTCGACGACGAGGCGCGGGAAATTCTTCGCAGGCTCGGCAAGTTCTAGCCCCCGCCTCAAGTTATACTTACCCGCTTTTCCGAAGAACAAGTTGGAGTCTCGCAATGGCTGAAATAATGAAACTCGTCGAATCCGCGGAGATCAAGCGCACGGACATTCCGGCGTTCGGCCCCGGCGATACCGTGAAAGTCCACGTGAAGGTCAAGGAAGGCGACAAAGAGCGCATCCAGGTCTTCCAGGGAATCGTGATCTCGCGCAAAGGCGGCGGGACACGGCAGATGTTCACCGTGCGTAAAATCTCTGGTGGAGTCGGCGTGGAGCGCATGTTCCCCCTCTACTCGCCGATCATCGACCGCATCGAGGTGGAACGCCATGGCCGGGTCCGTCGCGCGAAGCTCTACTACCTCCGCGAGCTCCGCGGAAAAGCCGCACGCATCGAAGAAAAGCGCCAGAAGCCCTAGCCGGCACGGCCGGCTGCGCTGGTTGCCCCAGGCTGAGCCGCGTTAGTCGCCCGATGCAAACTCGAACGAAGATCCGTAGCCCCAAGCGCACCCCGAACGAAAAGCTCTACGACTCCGTCTTCGCGGAGTTGGCGCGCGTCGCCGAAATGTCGGCGATCGAGCGCCGGCTCCGCGATTCTGGTTTTCGGGCGATCGCCGGCACGGACGAAGTGGGCCGCGGCTGCCTGGCCGGCCCCGTCGTCGCCGCGTGCGTGATCCTCGACGCCGACCCCACGCTCGTCGGCGTGAACGACTCGAAGCTCTGCGACGTCGCCGAACGCGAGCGCGTCTGCCGTCTCATCTTTGCGCGCGCACGGGCGATCGCGGTCGGCGTCGTCGAGCCGTGCACCATCGATCGCATCAACATTCTTCGCGCCAGCAAACTGGCCATGCTCGAAGCGCTGGAGAACCTCCCGCTTCGCCCCGACATCCTCCTTCTCGATGCCGTGACCATCGAAGGCCTCGAGATGCCGCAGGTCCCGCTCATCGGAGGCGACCGGCGCAGCGTGTCCATCGCCGCGGCGTCCATCGTTGCCAAGGTCTACCGCGATCTGCTGATGGAGTCGTATCATGAGCGCTACCCCGTTTACGATTTCAAGCACAATCGGGGCTACGCGACTGAAGGACATCAGGCCGCACTGAGAATGTACGGTCCTAGTCCGATCCATCGAAAGTCGTTCGGAGGGGTGGAGGAGCCGAGGCTGTTGTTCGGTACTTGCGAGGAAGATGGCGGTTCAACGCGATAAAGTCATTGCCAGCGCGGAAAAACTGGTCGCGAAAGGCAAGATCGAACCGGCGATCAAGGAATACGAGCGCCTCCTCGAAGACAACCCGAACGACGTCAACACCCTGAACCGCATCGGCGATCTCTGGGTCCGCATCAATCGCAACGACGAGGCGGTCAAGGTCTTCTCGAAGATCGCCGACCACTACTCGAAGGATGGCTTCTTCCTCAAAGCCATCGCCATCTACAAGAAAATCAACAAGCTCGATCCGTCGAAGCTCGACGTGTACGCGAAGCTCGCCGAACTCTACGCGAAGCAGGGCCTGGCGATGGAGGCGAAGAGCCAGTACCAGGTGCTCGCCGACTACTACCTCAAGCACGGCGATCCCGGGAACGCGCTCGCGATCTACCGCAAGATCTCGGAGCTCGACCCGAACTCGATCAACGTTCACGTCAAGCTCGCCGATCTCTACTCGCAGAACAATCAGACCGCCGAGGCGCTGAAGGAGTACGACCGCGTCGGGCGGATGCTGCTCAAGCGCGGCATGCTCGAGGAAGCGGTGCAGGTGTTCCGCAAGGCGCTGCGCATCGAGCCGCGCAACACGGAGCTCGTCGACTCGCTGGTGACGGCACTCGTCGAGGCGAAGGACTACGAGAACGCGAAGCAGCTCGTCGAGACCGCGCTCGAAGTGAGCCGCGACAACCCGCGCCTGCTGGCGATGTCGGGCAAGATCCAGCTCGCGCGCGGCGACGCGGCCGGCGCGCGCGCGACGCTCGAGAAAGCGCAGGCCGCCGATCCGAACGAGCCGTCGGTACGCGACGCGCTCGCCGATCTCTATCTCAAGAAGGGCGACGCCGACCGCGCGCTCGACATGGTCACGCCGATCGTCGAGAAAGCGCTGGCGCGCGGTGAGCGCGGCGCGGCCGTCGAGGCGCTGAACCGCATCCTGCGCGTCGACTCCGGCAACGCGGCCACGCTCGAGCGCCTCGTCGCGGTGTACACGCGGCTCAACGAAGAGACGAACATCCTCGCCTCGATGAACAGCCTCGCCGAGGCGCACATCGCGAAGGGGCGTCACGACGAGGCGGCCAGGGTGCTGGAGAAACTGATCCAGCGCGAGCCGCAGAACGCGCAGCATCGCACGAAGCTGCAGTTCGTCCGCTCGCAGAGCGGCGGCGTCGACACGATGCCCACGCGGCCGAAGACTCCCACGCCGGAGATTCCGGCGCTGGAGATCGAAGAGCCGGCGCCTTCGTTCGACTTCTCCGAGGAGCCGGCGATGTCGCTCGATCTCGATACGGCGACGCCGGTGGAGATCGACTTCTCGCTCGATGAGCCGGCGCCCGCGCCGGTTGCACCCCCGCCAACGCAGCCGCCTCCTTCGCCGCAGCAGCTGATGCCGGCGGTGGAGATCGCCGCCGCGGAGATCAGCGAATCGGACGATCTCGACTTCATCACCGAACACCTGACGGAAGCGGAAGTCTTCGCGAAGTACGGGCTCGCGGAGAAGGCGGCTGAACATCTGCGCACGGTGCTCGAGCGCGCGCCGAAGAATCTCATCGCGCACGATCGCCTCTTCCGCATTCTTCTCGAGGAAGGCGAGATCGATGCCGCGCGCGCGGCCGCGCAGGCGTATGTCGCGGCGCTGCAGGAGCAGGACGACACGGGCACGATCGATCTGGTGATCAACGAGTTCACGAGCCGCGGCGAGACGTTCGCGCTCGCCGGCGCCGCCCCCGCGGCGGCCGGGCGTCCACCGACGATGGAGCGCGCGATGCCGCGCGTGCCGGAGCCGGAATCGATCTCGTTCGACCTCAGCGACACGGCGGAAGAGATCAGCTTCGATCTCGATGCCGGCGCGCCGGCGGAGCTCGAGTTCGATCTCGAAGAGCCGGTCGCCGCCGAGGAGCCGGTGATCGAGTTGCCGGCGGCGGAAGAAGAGATCGAGCTGACGGCCGAGCCGATCGAAGAGCTTTCCGAGCCGCTGCCGGAGTGGAGGGCGGACGTCCCGTCCGCCACCGAAGGGCGGACGGGACGTCCGCCCTCCATCGAGCTCGAAGAAGAGCCGGCGATCGCATTCGAGGAAGCGGCAGCGTTCGAAGAGCCGGTTGCCTCCGAGCCGTTCTTCGGGATGGAAGGAGTCGGCCGCGAGCTCGAGCTGGAGGAGCTGCCGCTCGAGGAGATCGGCGAGGTCGACTTCTACATCGAGCAGGAGCTGTTCGACGAGGCGCGCGCGAAGCTGCAGGCGCTCGAGGCGCGCTTCCCGGACAACAACGACCTCGCAACGCGCCGGCGGAAGCTGGAGTCCGCGCAAACCGCTGTCGCGCCTCCGCCTCAACCCGCGCCTCCGCCGCCTGTTGCCCCGCGTCCGCCGGTGCTGTCACGCGATGAGATCGAGAGCGAGCTGCTCTCCGCGATTCCCGATGACGATGAGGAGATCGCCGCGCCGCCGCCTCCTCCGCCACCGCCGCCGCCCGCGGCGGAAGCGCCGCCGCCGATGATGACCGCGGCACTGGTCGAGGAAGAGAATCTCTTCGCCGACGAGGACAACTTCTTCGACCTCGCGGCGGAGCTCGAGTCCGAGCTCGCCGAGGATGAGGAGCCGCTCTCGCTGTCCGAAGAGGAGCAGTCGCTCGAGGAGATCTTCAAGGAGTTCAAGAAGGGCGTCGAACAGCAGCTCGACAGCGAGGACTACGACACTCACTACAACCTCGGCATCGCCTACAAGGAGATGGGACTCATCGACGAGGCCATCGGCGAGTTCCAGCTCGCGTCGAAGGATCCCAAGCGCGCCGTCGAGTGCGCATCGATGCTCGGCCTCTGCTTCCTCGAGAAAGGCATGCCCCAGCTCGCGATCAAGTGGTACCGCAAGGGTCTCGAGATGCCCGAGATCACCGAGGAGGAGCACATCGGCCTGCTCTACGACCTCGGCAGCGCGTACCAGGAGGTCGGCGACACCGACAACGCCCAGAAGGCGTTCATGGAGGTGTATGGGATGAACTCGAATTACCGGGACATCGTTTCGCGGATCAAGCAGTTGGAGGATGCCCGCAAGTAGCCCGGTTTCCACCGCCCCTGCCGCCGGGTTCCACGCGCCCGCCCTCCGGTTTCCACCGCCCAGCCGCCGGTTGCCCGGTCTGCAATGAGGGTACATGCTTGCGCGCCGGGCAACCGGCGGCTGGGTGGGCGGAAACCGGGGGGCGGGCGCGTGGAAGCCGGGCAACCACGCGGAACCTTTCCCCACTTGCTGCGTTCTTCCTAACGAATGACCGACGACGCGGTAATGAAGCGAGTCAAAACCGGCGACGACGACGCCTTCGGCGAGATCGTCGATCGCTACAAGGACTCGCTGGTCAACTACCTCACGCACCTCGTGCGGTCCCGGGACCGCGCGGAGGAGATTGCGCAGGACGCGTTCGTCCGGTTGTATCGCCACGCATCGAACTACCGGGAGCAGGAGAAGCTGGGGCCGTACCTCTTCCGGATCGCCACGAACCTCACCGTCAGCGAAGTGCGTCGCGCGCGGCGGTGGAACCTGCTGCTACCCCGGCTGCACGCGAGCACGCACGCGAGCATCCCCGCTCCCGACGCGAGTCTCATCACCGATGAGATCCAGCGCCAGGTGCAGGCGGCGCTCGGGAAACTGCCGCTGAAGTATCGCGCGCCGCTGGTGCTTTTCGAGATCGAGGAATGGTCGTACGACGAGATCGCGGTTGCCCTCGCGGTGCGCAGCGGCACCGTCAAATCGCGGATCTCGCGAGCCCGGGCGCTGCTGCGCCGCCAGCTCGCGCCCTGGTGGACTGGAGGAGAGACTCATGACCGAAACCCAAATCGCCAGCTCGATGCGCGGTCTGCCGCGCGCGAAGGCGTCGCCCGCATTCACGTCTGACGTGCTGCGCGCGGTGCGCCGCGCGGAATCGCGCGCGCCGTTCGCGTGGAGGCTCGCGGCGGCGTTCGCGATGGTGCTCTGCGTCGTCGCGCTGGCGCAGTTCGCCGTCGTGCAACAGGAACATCGCGCGCGCATGGCCGCGCTGCGCGAGGAACAGCAACGAATCGAAGCGGAGCTCGCGGCCGTGAAGAAGATCGCCAGCGACGCGGAGCCGGTGGTCGTGCTCGAGAACGACCGCGGCACGCGCGTGATCATGGATCTCGACTCGGCCGTGCAGCCCGCGTCCTATCGCACATTCGACTAACCGGAGGAACCATGAAAGTCCGACTACTCATCACTCTTGCGATTCTCACGCTCGCCGCTTCGCTTTGGGCGGGCGAGACCAAACGGCAGACCATCGTCATCCGCGACGGAAAACTGATCGAAAGCCATGGCATCGACATGGACGACGGGCTCCTCGGCGGCAAGCGTCCCTTCCTCGGCGTCAGCCTGATGACCATGAATCCCGAGCTGCGCGAGCACTTCGGCGGCACGAAGGACAGCGGCGTCATGATCGAGTCCGTCGAAAGCGGCAGCCCCGCCGACAAGGCAGGACTGCGCGTCGGAGATCTGATCCTCTCCGTCGACGGCAAGGACGTCGACAACGCGTGGGATCTCCGCAGTGCGCTGCGCGAGAAGAAGGACGGCGACACCGTGCGCATCGAGCTCGTTCGCAATCGCGCGCGGCAGACCGTCGTCGCGACGCTCGTCGAGCGCGAGTTTCCGGAGACACGCATCCGGATGGGCAATCTCGACAATCTCTCGCGCGAGCTGGGGGAGCGGTTCAGCAGCCCCGAATGGCGCGCGCGCCTCATGCGAACGCAGAACTGCGACGAGCTGCAGACGAAGCTGAAAGAGCTCGAGACGCGGATGAAGGATCTGGAGAAGAAGCTGAAGTAGATTTTTGGTTGCCCGGTCTCCCGGTTGCCCGGTCTCCCGGTTGCCCGGTCTCCCGGTCAGGCCCCGTCATCCGCCGGGCAACTGGGCAACTGGGCAACTGGCAACTGGGCAACTGGCAACTGGGCAACTGGGCAACTGGGCAACCGGGCAACCGGGCAACTGGGCAACCGGGCAACCGGGCAACCGGGCAACTGGGCAACCGGGCAACCGTTATAATCTCTGCGTGAACCGCACCATCGAATCAGTCCTTCGATTCGTGAACCTCACTGCAGCGGGACTCCTTGCCGGCTCGCTCGGCTTTGGTCGCGCGGCGCTGGTTCCGGGATGGAAAGAAGAGTTGCCGCGGGACGACGGGCGTCCCGCGGATCCGCTCAAGATGGCGTCGTACTTCAACGCCATCGGTCCGGTGGCCCTCGGCACCGCCGTCACACTCGCCATCGCCGCGCCGCGCGGAGTTCCCGTGCGGCGCGTTCTCGACTCCGCATCCGCCGTCGGCCTCGCAGGCGTGCTCGCCGCGACGATCATGGTCACCGTGCCGATCAACAAGGAGCTCGAAGCGCAGCCGCCCGCGGACTATCCGAGCGATCGCTCGCAGTCGCTGGTGAAGAACTGGTCGCGCGCGCACGCGGTCCGCACGACCCTCGGCATCGGCGCGTTCGTCTGCGCGGTGGCGGCGTCGAACATCCGCCGTCACCCGAAGTGATCGAAGCCGCGCGACTCGAGCGGCCGCGGCACGCCGTCTTCCTTCAACACGATCTCGCGCGCTGACGTGATCCGTCCGATCGCGTACACCGGCCGCCCGAGCATTTGACTCAGTTCCGACTCGCGCAGCGACGATGTGAAGAGCAGCGCGTACTCCTCCCCTCCGTGCAGCACGACATCGCTGACGCGAATGCCGAGGCGCGGACCGAAGGTGAGGAGATCGGGAAAGATCGGAATGCGCTCACGCTCGATCTCCGCACCGCACTGCGACGCGTCACAGAGGTGATGAAGATCGGTCGAGAGCCCATCCGAGACATCGATACAAGCAGTGACCTGCTCGATGCGCGCAAGCGCGATGCCGAGCGCGATCTCCGGCTCCGGCTCGAGCTGGCGGCGGATGACGCTCTCGACAAACTCGCGCTCCGCAAACCCCAGTCCCCTCTCCCCGCCCTGCGGGGAGAGGGTTAGGGTGAGGGGCATCAACTGCAATCCCGCCCCCGCCGCCCCGACCGGCCGCGAAAGATAAACCCGATCCCCCACCTTCGCGCCGCTGCGCAGCAGCGGACGCGTGACGACGCGCCCGATCGCGGTGATGGCGATCGTCAACTTCTCCGCGCGCGAAAAGTCCCCGCCGATGATCTCGATCGAATACCGCTTCGCCGCATCAGCGAAGAATGCCAGCAACTCTTCCGCCGCCACCCACGGCGGCAACGCGAGCGAGAGCAGCGCGTACGCGGGCGACGCGCCCATGGCCGCGAGATCGGAGAGATTCACCGCGAGCGCCTTGCGCGCGATCGACCGCAGCGGCGTCGCGCGCGTGAAGTCGACGTCCTCGACGAGCATGTCCGCCGTGAAGACCTGCCCGTCGACAACTGCGCCGTCATCGCCGATGCGTTCGGAGAAGAGCTCGCGCGCACGCGCCACGAGCTCGCGCTCGTTCACTTCCGGCTCTCCACCGGCACGATCGGCGCGAGCGGGCGATCGAACGTCTCGCCCTTGTACACGATCGCCTCGAGAAAGAGTCCCGACGGCGGCGCGGTCGGCGCATAGCTGGACGCCTTCCGGCCAAAGCGCGATGCGATGTCACGCTCATTGCCGCGGCCCACTTCGACGAGAAACGAAACCAGCTTGCGCACCATCTTCCAGAGAAAGTGCGACGCCGCGATCCGAAACAGAATGAGATCGTCCGCGCGCGCGAGCTCACAGCGCTCGACGACTACGACGCGCGACTCGTCCTGCGCGAGGCGCTTGTCGGTGAACGCGCTGAAGTCGTGACGCCCCGCGATCGCCGCGGCCTCCGCGCTCATCGCGTTCACGTTCAGCGCGTCCTTGATCCACCAGACGAACGGCTTCGCGAACGCGGTGCGGCGCGTGGAGATCTGGTAGAGGTAGACCCGCGAGACCGCATCGTGCCGCGCGTGGAAGTCGTCGCGCGTGCGCACGGCCTCGAGGATGTGGACGTCGTGCGGCAGCAGGTCGTTGATCTTGCGCGTGAGCAGCAGCGGATCGATGGTCTTGTGCGAGCGGAGATGCGCGACCTGCGCGGCCGCGTGCACGCCGGCGTCGGTGCGTCCCGCGCCGCCGACGTCGACGTCGCCGAGGACCGACTGCGCGGCGCGGAGCAGGTGGCCCTGCACCGTCTTCTGCGTGTTACCCTGCGCCTGCCAACCGGAAAAGCGAGTGCCTTCGTACTCGATCGTCAGTCTGTAAGTCGGCATGCGCCCAGCGTCGTACCAGATCCTCGGAGACTTTTTCGTCGTCGTCTGGGACGACGGCCACGAATCATACTATCCGCTCGAAGAGCTCCGCCGCGCCTGCCCCTGCGCCGCCTGCTCCGGCGAGCCCGACCTCTTCGGCCGCATGGCCGGCGGCGGCCCCCAGCGCTACGCCCCCGCATCATTCGTTCTACGGTCCGTAGAACCGATCGGCAACTACGCGCTGCAACCCAACTGGGCGGACGGCCATTCGTACGGGATCTGGACGTACGAAAGGCTGCGGGCGTTCTGCGCGGATTGCGGGAACAAGTAACACCGAGGTAGCCTCGGCGCGTGTCAACAGCGCGCATTCGGTGGGATCCGGAGAAGGCGAACGCGAACTGGCGAAAGCACCACGTAACGTTCTTCGAAGCGGAAACCGTGTTTCACGATCCGCTGCTCGTGGCGCGTGACGACACCGTTCACTCCGACGAGGAAGATCGTTTCTTTGTCATTGGCCTTTCGCGAGCCGACCGAATTCTCGCAATCACCTACACCATTCGCGATGAGGAAGCCTGGATCATCAACGCACGTCGAGCGACACCCGCTGAACGAAGGAGATACGTGAAAGAAAAAGACTATGTACGTGACGAGCCTCCGATCGACCTTTCCGACATGCCCGAGCTCACCGACGAGTTCTGGAGCAAGGCTGTGCGCGGACTCCATTACATTCCGATGACCATCACACGTGTGAGCATCGCGGATGACGTTGCGGAAGTTTTCCGCACCGATGACGACGTGAACGATGCGCTGCGAATCCTCATCAACGAGGGACGTTTGCCGCCGTATCACTACTGAGTGCAAACCATCCGCATCGAAACCTGGATCGCCGCCCCCATCGAACGCTGCTTCGACGCCGCGCGCGATCTCGATCTGCACGTCCAATCCGTTGCGCACACGAACGAGCGGGCGGTGGGCGGGCGGTTGTCGGGGCTCATCGGCGCGGGGGAAGAGGTCACGTGGCGCGCGCGGCATTTCGGGGTCGTGCAGCATTTCACCTCGCGCATCACCGCGTTCGATCCGCCGCGATCCTTTCAGGACTCGATGCAGCGCGGCGCGTTCAAGTCATTCGTGCACGATCACTACTTCGAGAGCGACGGCGCGCGCACGAAGATGACCGACGTTCTCGTTTTCGCGGCGCCGCTCGGCATCCTCGGATGGATCGCGGAGAAACTCTTTCTGCGCACCTACCTCGAACGGCTGCTTCGGATGCGCGCGCGCGCCATCAAAGAAGCTACGGAACGATGACCGTCCCGTCCTTCCCTTCGAGCGCCTCGCGCAGCACTTCGACGTCCGTGATCAGCACCTGCTTCTTCGCCGCGCGCACGAAGTGGATCGCGGACTCGATCTTCGGTCCCATCGATCCCGCGGGAAACTGACCCTCGGCAAGATGCTTCTCCGCTTCCGCGATCGTCAACCGCTCCACGAAGCGCTGCGACGGCTTGTCGAAGTCGAGGGCGACCTTCGGAACGCCGGTGAGGATGATGAAGAGATCGGCGTCGAGCTCGGACGCGAGCAGCGCCGACGCGAAGTCCTTATCGATCACCGCTTCGATGCCGCGCCACTGCCCGTCGCGCCCGCGCACGACCGGAATACCTCCGCCGCCGCCCGCGATGACGACCGCCGCGCTCTCCAGCATTCGCGCAACCGTGTTGATGTTGAGAATGCGCAGTGGACGCGGCGAGGGAACGACGTGGCGCCAGCCGCGTCCCGCGTCCTCGCGCATGGTCCATCCGAGGTCGCGCTCGAGGGCTTCGGCGCGATAGCGCGTGAAGAACGGGCCGATCGGCTTCGTCGGACGTTTGAACGCGGCATCGTTCACGTCGACCTCGACCTCGGTCAGGATCGTCGCCACTTCGCCGCTCAGTCCGATCGACTCGAGACGGTTGCGAATCGCCTGCTGGAGCATGAAACCGATCGAGCCCTCGGTCTGCGCGACGCAAACATCGAGCGACGGCGGCGGGATCTTCGTCGACGCTTCCTCCGCCTGCACGAGGATGTTCCCGACCTGCGGTCCGTTGCCGTGCACGACGATCAGCTTGTACTCGTGGCGCACGATCTCCGCGAGCCAGCGCGCGGCCTGCTTCGCGCGCGCGATCTGCTCCTCCTGCGTGCCGCGGTCCTCGGGACGCAACAGCGCGTTGCCGCCGAACGCGACGACGGCGAGTTTGTATCCGCGCCGCGGCATCAGAGATCCTCGCGCTCGAGCGGCATCGTCATGCAGCGCGGCCCGCCTCGCGCGCGCGCCAACTCATTGCCGGCGATCTGCAGCGCGTACTTCTTGTTCGTCCACGTCTCGAGCTCCGTGCGTCCGAGGAGCAGGTCGTCTTCGTAGATGATGTGATAACCGTGCTTCGCGAGTGCTTCCGCCGTGCGCACATTGCGCTCGTAGCCGAGGATGATTCCCGGCGCAAGCGCGAACGCATTCGCGCCGTCCGTCCACTGCTCGCGCTGCTGATCGACGGCACGCTTGCCGCCGCAGTAGATCGGCTCGAGATCGAAGCCTTTCTTCCTGAGCGCCGCGAGCAGCGACTTCTGTTCGGAGTACGCGAGCGCGCGTTTCTTCGTCAGATCGACCGTCGTCACCGTCGCCGCCTGGCTGCCGCTCGGCAGGATCACGGGCGGATAGATCAGGCACTCGTTACGGCTGATGAACGTGAAGATCGTGTCGAGATGCATGAACGAGCGCTGCCGCGGAATCTCGACGATGATCACCGAGCGCACGCCCGCGTTCTCCGCCTTCAGTGCGCGCATGAGCGCCTCGACGCCGCTCTTGTTCGTCCGCTCCGTCACGCCGACGAGCAGGAGGTCGCGGCGCGGCACGAGCACATCGCCGCCTTCGAGAGTCGGGCCGCGGCGCGCGCGACGTTCCGGCTCGCCGGCCATGAAGTCGACCAGAAACGGCTCGCGGCCGCGGAAGCGCGGATTGTGCTCGAAGACGTACTTCGAGAGCAGCGACTCGCGGCGCCGTGCCTGGGTGGCCATCGAGGAGATGACGACGCGGTCGCCGAGGACGACCTGCGGATCGCGCATGAAGAAGAGATTCGGAATCGGGAAGAGATCGAACTGCGGGAGCTCTCCCGACGCGGTCTCGCGCGCGATGCCGGCGATGAGGACCTCCGCGAGCGCGGCAGGCTTCTGCTCGAGCAGCCAGGAGACGAGACGGCGTCCGAGGCGGGTGCGCCGGGCGAGATTGCGCACGATCTGCTCCCTCGCCTCGTCGTCCTCGAACGTCTCCTCGAGCAGATCCTGCAGATCGAACACGTCGTCGGCGATGAAGCGAATGAGCTGTTGGAAACGGCGGTGCTCCTCGCGCGCGACCTGCCCGTAGAGGATGTCGTCGAAAAGGAGCTGAGCCATCATGGGCGGGACCATTTCGTCGATCTCACGCCCGGGGAGGTGGACCAGCACGCTCTTGAGCCTGCCGATCTCGCTCGTCACATTCAGCCGCATGCGGGCGCGATTCTATCTACCCGCGGAAAACCGCGTAAGATCATTCGTGAGCTCATGCGCGCGCCCATCGCCGTTTTGATGCTGTACCTTGCGACTGCCACGGCTGCGTTCGCCGCGCCGCGGATCGCCTTCGAGCGCCTTCTGCCGGCCGCCCACGACCTCGGCAGCGCGGAAGAAATCGCGGTGGTTTTCGCGATCGGCGACCACGTGAAAGTCGAGGCCTTCGTCGATCGCTTCGTCCATCAGCTGAATCGTTCCGGCGTGCTGCGCGCGACCGACGCGCGCCGCGAACGCGAGAGACGCGCGGACGCGTACCTGTCGGTCAAGTCGTTCACGTGCAAGACCCGAGAGGGCGAGGGCGAGGGAGGTGCGTACGACGTCGACGGAAAGCGCGTGCGGCGCCGCCACGTGTGGGCGGACGCGACGTGCATGGCCCGCATCGACGTTCTCACCGGGAAGGCGCGCTCGTCGTTCTTCGTCAAAGGCGAGGGGACGTCTCCACGCGTCGCGGAGGTGACTGACGAGGAGCGCAACATCGCTTTCGAGCAGGCGGCGCGGTACGCCGCGGTCACGGCGTCGGAGCGCATCACGCCGCGGCGCGTGCGCGAGTCGATTCCGCTCGACGACACGGCTCCGGCATTCGAGGAAGCCTACGCGCTGATCGACATCGATCGCTTCGCGGACGCACGCGCACTCTGGGAACGCGTGCTCGCGCAGCAGCCGCGTTCCGCCGCCCTGCACTACAACCTCGGCGCGATCTGCGAGGCGCTCGGCGACACGAGGTCCGCCGAGCTGCACTACGTCGCGGCACGCCGGCTGGCCCCGACCGCGGAGCGGTACACGAGCGAGCTGCGGCTGTTCCGGCTCCGCAAGCCGAAGTGACGTGTGTCGTCCTGACGTAGAGGCGGGCTTTAGCCCGCCTTGCGGCGGGCTTCAGCCCGCCGTCGCCCGGCTGAAGCCGGGCGCTACGTTCGGGGCGCCGGGAAGCTGGGAAGCCGGGAAGCCGTTAACCCCGCCGCATGACCGCATTACCTGAACTCCTCCCCGAGCTCGCCCGCGAAATCGCCCGCCGCCGGACGTTTGCGATCATCTCGCACCCCGACGCGGGCAAGACCACGCTCACCGAAAAGCTCCTCCTCTACGGCGGGGCCATCGAAGAAGCGGGCTCCGTGCGCGCGCGCAGGCAGCAGCGCCACACGACCTCGGACTGGATGGCCATCGAGCAGAGCCGCGGCATTTCCATCACCTCGACCGTCCTCCAGTTCGAGTACGAGGGCGCGATGCTGAATCTCCTCGACACGCCGGGCCACCAGGACTTCAGCGAAGACACCTACCGCACGCTCGCCGCGACCGACAGCGCGGTCATGGTCCTCGACGGCGCGAAGGGCATCGAGCCGCAGACGCGCAAGCTCTTCGAAGTCTGCCGCCTGCGGCACATCCCGATCCTCTGCTTCGTGAACAAGCTCGATCAGCCGTCGCGCGAACCGTTCGAGCTGATCGGCGAGATCGAGCAGGAGCTGAACGTCGCGGCGGTGCCAATGAACTGGCCGATCGGCAACGGCCCGAATTTCCAGGGCGTGTTCGACCTGCGGCATCAGCAGGTGCTGCGCTTCGAGCGCACGCATCACGGCGCGTCGATCGCGCCCGTGACCGTGAGCGGCCTCGAGGATCCGACGCTCGAAGATGCGATCGGTCCGCAGGCGTGGACCGAGCTGCGCGAAGCCGCGGAGCTTCTCGAAGGAGCGGGACACGCGTTCGATCGGAAGGCATTCGAGTACGGCCGCGTGATTCCGGTGTTCTTCGGCAGCGCGATCAACAACTTCGGCGTGGAGCCGTTTCTGCGCAGCGTGATCGAGCTCGCGCCGCCGCCGTCGCTGCGGCACGCGAAGCTCAACGGGGAAGACATCGAGCTCGAGCCGGCGTCGGAGACGTTCACCGGGTTCATCTTCAAGATCCAGGCGAACATGGACAAGCGCCACCGCGATCGCCTGGCGTTCCTGCGCATCACGTCCGGCGTGTTCGAGAAGGACATGCTCGTCCATCACGCGCGCCTCGGACGCGAAGTGCGCATGACGCGTCCGCACCGGCTCTTCGCGCGCGAGCGCGAGACGATCGAGCGCGCGTTTCCGGGTGACGTGATCGGCTTCGTGAATCCCGGTCTCTTCCACATCGGCGACGCCGTCTCCTCCGGCGATCCGGTGGAGTTCGATCGCATTCCGCGCTTCGCGCCGGAACACTTCGCGACGCTGCGCGCGAAGCAGGTCACGCGGCAAAAGCAGTTTCAGAAGGGACTCGCACAGCTCGAGGAAGAGGGCGCGATGCAGGTGTTCGTCGTGCACGACGGCCTGCGCAGCGAGCCGATTCTGGCCGTCGTCGGCGAGCTGCAGTTCGACGTGCTGCAGTCGCGCCTCGAGACCGAGTACAACGTCGAGACGACGATGACGAGCCTCCCTTACAAGCTCGCGCGCTGGGTGAACCGCGACGTCGACGACGTCGCCAGGATGACGCTCCCCTCGCGCAGCCGCCTCGCGACAGACAGCGCGGGCCACGCGGTCGTGCTGTTCAGCTCGGATTGGGAGCTGGAGTACGCGCAGAAAGAGAATCCGGGCATCGAGTTCAAGAGCGCGTCGTAATGGAGGGCGGACGTCCCGTCCGCCCACGAAGGCGGACGGGACGTCCGCCCTCCATTACCGCATCGAGTCCGCACTCACTCCGCGCGACGCGCACCACTCGCGATACGCCAGCGGCGAGATCTCGCTCGGCCTGATCTCGCTGCGCGACGTAGAATCACTTCATCGCGAAATCGAGCGGTCGTTCTCCTCTCTGCGATCGTGGTGTCTGCCTCTCTGTTCCCGCAATCCGCGGGCGACCTGCAGAAGATGCTCGAAGCGGAGGCCGCGAACATCCGCGCGTGGGGAAGCGATCCCGCGCTCGTCGCCGCGGTCAAGGCGCAGAACGCGAAGCGCGTTCCGCTCGCGCAGATCCAATCACTCGATGAGCAGTGGAAAGCCGGCAACGCCGCCGCGCTGGTCAAGCAGGTCACCAGCGGACCGTGCGCGGACCGCCTGCGCGCGCTCGTGGGAGAAACCTACAGCGAGACGTTCGTGATGGACGATCAGGGCGCGCTCGTCTGCGCGACCGCCAAGACCTCCGACTAAGCGTTCGAGACGTTGAAAACGCTCGCCGGCTACGGCTCACGGCGTTGCATCTCGTCCTGATTAGCCATGAAGACGCTTCCGTCTTCGGCAGCTATTTCGTACTGAATGACCTCACCCGACGCGTAGCCGTTTCGAACAGCTCCGGGCCCACGAGGCGTAATGACGCGATCCCCGCGCCTGAACGTAAACGTCTTCGGCGCATCGGCGTCATCGAGTGTCTTTGCCCCATGGACCCAGTGAATGTGAAACGGACCAACGCCTTGTACCTGCACCACCGCGCCATCGGGGCAGTAACCGAACATCGTGCTGCCCTTCGCCGCGAAGGCGTAGTCGCCGACATGCAGTGCTCGGAGGGCTGATCGATCCCACTTCTCGCCGACGGCGAAATACCACGTTCCCTGCACGACCGTGATGTGTTCGTCGACAGGATGCGAATGCAGCGGAATGATCGTGCCGGGAAGCTCGCGAATTCGCATCGCAAAGGGCTCGCCCGCCTTCTCAGGATCGCCGTAGAGGATCTCGACGTCGCCCGACATCGTCCGTAGCGGAATGATCCGAAACGGTTCCGCTGTGGAACCAGGACGCGTTACACCGGAAGCCGCGGCGAAGGGCGACACATCGCCGGACGTACCGGCAACGTGCGCATCGCGTGATGTACGGCACGCAAGCAGCGCAGCGAGTAGAAAAAGAATCGCGATCCGCAACATGACCTCCTCGTGAGGCACCGCTGGGCAATTCGTGCCGACAGTGGCAGTATAGCGCGGCCGCCAACGCCAGGCGCTGCGCCGGCGCAGTGCGCAAAGTAGCGTTACTGAACACCCGTTAGACGCCGACGTAGTGCACGACCCCCGATTCCGGCGAGTACTGAAAGATGGGGAGATCGTGCGCATTCTCCGGAGTGATCGCTGCAGGCTTGCTGGTTGCTGCCCCGATCTCGGCAACGAATCGTAGGAGTGGGCGCAGCTGCTCTTCCGTTCGGATTTCGTTTGGGTAGAAATCGAACTCGATCTCGCGCTCGTCGACGAAGTGGCATGCGAGCTCCACTCCGCCGGCTTCGAACGGCAGGACCGGGCGATCGTCGCCGACGAATAGCCGACACAGATCGATCCGATTCGCTTGGGCTGCGCCATCTTTGAACCGGATCGGTTGATAACGCGTTTCCACCAGGCGAAGCACGGCGTCCCAGTCTTCGCGAGTGACCTGCGGGATGGCGATGTCTCGGAGCGCTCCATCAGGAGCGAAGTCGTCTTGCCAGATCATTAAGGCGTCCAACGCCCAGGTTCAGCAGCGGGCCGAGCGCGCAGCGCGAGGACCGTCCGCTGGAACCTGTTGTTGGGCGGCATTTCGCTTTTTACTGCGTCAATCCAATCTGTTTCATGAAAGCCTGGTTATCCCACATGAGCCACTCCTCATCCATCACGCCATTCCTCCAGTGGCCGATGGTCGCCATCGAGAGCTTGAACGTCTTGCCAGTGGGCGGGATGGTTTTGCCTTCACCAATCGGCATGGGCTGCGAGAAGGTTCCCTCGATGTAACCCGTGACTGCCGTCCGGTTTGCAGATGAACAACGGGCCACGGCGCGACTCACTTCTCCGTGAGCAGCGCGGTCCAGCTGGAGACGAGTGTCACCGGCTCGTCTTCTTCGTCCTGCCGCACGTTGATCAGAAACCGCTCGCCATCGCCGGTGACGGCGTAATACGGCTGCGGCGAAAACGCGACTCGCGCGCGGAAAAGCGAGACGGCGCTGCCGACCTCCAGCGATGGCGTTGAAGCCGTGACCGGCACCGAGAAGAACTCGCCTCTCGGCGACACGAAGAAGAGCTCCCGCCCATCGGCGCGCCAGCGGGGAGTCTGCCCCCCTTCACTCGACACGAGAACTTTCTCAGCCGCTGCGGGAAACGACGTTACATAGACCTCGTTCCTCCCCGATTCGTTCGACACGTACGCGATCAAGTTGCCGTCGGGCGAGATGCGAGCGTCCGGCTCATCGAACGGCGATACCAGAAAAGGAAAGGGCTTCGCTGTTGGATCAGTCGGGTGCACCCACAAATCGGCTGCTCCGCTGCCACTCGTCGCGTGCTTCGCAACAACAATGAATCGACCGTCGCGCGACCAGTCCAAAGGTTTTTCATGCAACTTCTTGTCGCCGAGAAAAACCGTATCGGCCGAACCGATCGACTTGCGTAGTGTGTCGACCTGTGTGTCGACCTGAACGTCACGGTCGCTCCAATAGAGCAGCGTCTTCGAGTCGGGCGACCAGACTGCACCATCCTCCTGCCAGGGGTCGAAGGTGAACCGGTTCCGAACACCTCGCGCCGCATCGAAAAGCCAGATGTCACTCGGGTCGCCGATGCTCAAGGCGATCGTCTTGCCGTCGGGAGAGATCGAGACATCGAAAAACAGACCTGGAGGGGCGAGACTGCCGATCGTTTCGCCTTTGCGATTCAACCAGTTCATCTGCGTCTTCGTCTCCATGTCCCCCATCTGATAAGCCAGCAACGTGTCGGATGCTGCAAACACGCCGCGGAAGAAACCCTTCTCGTAACGCACTCCCTCGGCGATGGTGGCCGCTTCGCCGCTCAGCTGAAGAGTGTCGGCATCGAAGGGCTGCGCAACAAGCTTCTGACCCTGCAGGAAAAGCAATCGACCTGCTGCATAAGCGACGTTCGATCTTGCACGCAGAAGCAGCCGTGGCTCGCGGCCATCGATCGAACCGACATAGATCGCGTTGTCGCCGCTGGTCGCCTCGGCCGTGTGGCTTCCTGCAAAGAAGAGAAAATGCTTTCCGTCGGGAAGAAACGTGGGCCAACGATGCGTCGTCTGATTCCGGGCAAGGTCGACCTTCGTCACCGCGACCGGCTTTCCGCCTGTGGCCGCGACGCTGTAGATCGGGTCGCGCCAGTGAGGCGTGAACACGATCACTCCGTCAGGGCTCCAGCTGCCGCCTCTCGGCTCGTTGACGTCACAGATGTCGACGGTGGGTCCCCCTTCGGCCGAAATCGTTTTCAGTTTCTTATTGAGAAAGAAGCCGAGCTGCCGGCTGTCGGGCGACCAGAACGGATACTCGCCGCCCTCGGTGCCCGGGAGTGCCCGAACACGCCCGGTGCGCACGTCACGCACCCAGATGCTGAACACGCCGCTTCGATCGCTTCCGACGTACGTCACGTACCGGCTGTCGGGTGAGATCGTGAGCGCGCCGCTCGCCGGACCGTCGAACGCCATGCTACCGCCGGTGGGCGGTGTGATCGAGCTGTATGTCTGCAACGGACGCGCGCTGCGCGCACGCTGCAGTGCGACCAATAAAGCGGCGGCGGCGATCACGGTCAGCGCGGCGATCAGCCATGCGACTCGCTCGCGTGGATGTTTCGTTCTCTGCGCGACACGCGCAGCCGCCGCGGACTCTGACGACTGCGTGCGCATCCATTTCAGCTCCTCCGCGACGTCTGCAGCACTCTGCCAGCGCTCGTCCGGATCTTTCGCCAGGCAGCGTTGAATCAGGCGCTCCAGAGCGGGCGGCGTCAGTGGTTGCAGCTCGCTGATCGGGCGCGGCTGCACGCCGAGAATGTTGGCCACCAGGCTCGTTCGCGTCTTGCCGCTAAAGGCGCGAGCTCCGGTCGCCATCTCGTACAGCACCCCGCCCAGAGCGAAGATGTCACTGCGAGCGTCGGCCTCTTCGCCGGCGAGTTGCTCGGGCGCCATGTACTGAAACGTTCCGAGGATCGTCCCCTCAGCGGTGAGCGGCCTCTGCTGCGTCACGTCGTTCCTGGAAACGGCGGTTGATCGGATCGCGATAAACGTCTTCGCCAGACCGAAATCGAGAAGCTTGGATCCCGACTTCGTCAGCATGACGTTGCCCGGCTTCAGATCGCGATGCGTGATGCCCTGCCGGTGGGCTCGGGCCAGCGCATCGGCGATCTCGGCCCCGTAGCGCAACACGTCGGCGACCGGCAGCGGCCCCTTCTCGAGCCGGTCCGCCAGAGTCTCTCCTTCGAGAAGCTCCATGACGAGGTAGTCGACGCCGTTCTCGTGACCGACGTCGAAGAGCGTGCAGATATTGGGGTGGCTCAGCTGCGAGATCGTGCGCGCCTCGCGATCGAAGCGCGCGCGAAGGTCAGCGCGACCTGCGAAATCACTCGGCAGCACCTTGATCGCTACGCTGCGGTCGAGGCGCGTATCGCGCGCGCGATACACCTCACCCATGCCGCCGGCGCCGATGTTTCCGGAGATTTCGTAAGGTCCGAGCCTGGAGCCAGGGGGAAGTGTCATAGGTCGAAGAGCGAATTGTCGCACTGTCATCCTGAGAACGAAGCGAAAGTTCATCTTACGCGGCGCGCATGCGTGCCCCCGTTGTCATTCTGATGATGCCCTTACCGTCCGTACGCCCATATACGAAAGGTTGCCATCGTGGGAGGTAGCGGGGCCGCACCAGCTTCAGCGTGAGTTGGGCGGCGATTTATGCGGCGAGAGGGTGCGTCGGACCCTGGCCGAACCTGATGGCCGCCTTGCTTCCTGCGGAGAAGGAACGGTTGTGCGATCCTGGTCAGGTGATCCGCGAGCTGCTGCTGAAGCTGATCGCCTTCCCTGCGGCCGGCTGCCTCGTCCTTTTCGTCGCCTCCTGCACGGCCTCGATCACCTCGCCGTCGAAGGCGATCGAGCCCTCCACGCGCGGCGTCCAACTCGTCTTCGCGATCGGGCTGGGGTCGGGAGCGGTCTGGCTTTCGGCGGCGTGTCTGCGCAGACCGCTCGGCGCCGTGAGGCGAAATCGCTTGCAAGGGAGGCGAAATCGCTTGCAAATGAGGAGAAATCGCTTGCAAGGGAAGAAATTTTTGCTCACGGCGAACAAAAAAAGGTTCGAAGGGAAGCGATTTTGGTTCGAAGGGAAGCAAATTTGGTTCGAAGGGAGGCAAATTTGGTTCGAAGGGAAGCGATTTTGGTTCGCTCGCAGGTAAATTTGGTTCACTTGCAAGCGATTTTGGTTCGCTTGCAACCGATTTTGCTTCATTGGCAAGCGATAACCAAGCCACGGAGACAGGTGTATAACTTCAACTGCCGCCGTGAGTTGGCGCCGGTTCGTAACAATGTTACGAGTGGCGGGCAGCCTGTGAGTTATCAGCCTGGAGCCATGATCAATCATTCACGTGCAGGCCGGGAAACGGATCCTTCGCGATTCGAGACCGACCATTCACGCGATGCGTTTCTAAGCCGGTGCGGTTGATGACAGCTGTTCCGTCGTGCAGTCCGTCGGTCGGGCTAACGTTTTGCCGCTCAGCCGCGGCAGCCGCACGCAAGAGAGTAACGCACTTGGAGCACCGGCGGCGCGGTTGCCGTCGGCTGCGCCGAGTTAGATGCCCGGTTCGAAGCGGTACACCGCACGCTCGATTTTGTGGACCGCGCTGTCTGGTGTGACGACGGTGCAAGCGACTGTTAGGCGTACGTGCGAAGGCTTCGAAGCGGGCGGCGTCACTCACTTACGCTCGAACAGGATTGCCTTGACGTCCGTGGCGCCGATGTTCTCGACGCGGTGGGTCCAGGGTTCGTGCTTCATAGAGTGCCCGTCCGGTATCTCCAGCTCCAGGGATTCACCATCAGGAAGATGAATGCGCACCTTACCTCCGGTGACGAAATAGACCATCTCGTTAGGGTGAGAGTGCTCGATGTCGCTGGTCCCGGCCGGCAGCGACATTTCCACGAGCCGGTAGTCCCCGTCCTCCACGAGCAGGCGGTAGTTGTCCGGTGATACCTTGATCGGGTCCTTGTATTGCATTGTTGTCTCCTTTCGATTGCTTTGGTGAACAGATACGGAAATGAAACGCTGTTGCGCTAATGACGATTGTTGCTGACGTATGTCTGTTGCTGGCGTACCCCGTTTCCACACCGGTGGACTCATACCTAACGTTCCTGCGGTTCACCGGCGTAACAATCCAAGGGATGATGACATCGCACCCGAAGGGCCGGTGCGACGTGGCAGCTAACGGTTGCGGTTCACCGGCGCGAACCGCACGGTATGAAGTATAGCTCTCGCGCTGACGGCGCGGCGGTTCGCGTCCGGTGGAACCGCCGAGTTAGGTGGCGGATTCAGCGCGAGACGAGTTGGCCGAGTTGTTCCTCGACCGATTGCGGGAGTTCAACCGGCACGAACCAAGCGTTTGGATAGAGGTAGTCCTCACCTGATTCATCCACGATTCTGACATGATTTCGCCTCGCCGCCGCGGGATCCTCCACCACCTCGTACAGCTTCCGCAGATCGAGAGTACCCTCGTAGCCGTCGTTCCTGAGACAGATTGCGAAGTGTTTCGAGTGTTCCATTGCTAGTCCAGATAACGCTTGATCTTCATCCAACGCTTCCCGATGCCGTGCGCCTCGTACCAGTGTACTTCTGCTTCCGATAGCGTGCCATCCTCCAGCCGGACCGTGGCAAATCCCTTCAGCTTCCGCCAGTTCGCTCTCCCGAACTGTTTCTCCAGAACCGCGAGGTCACGTATCCCGTGGCCAGTTGCGATCGTCTCGATTCCCCGAATCTCGCCGATGACGTCGAAATGGATCACGAAGGAAGAGCTTACCTCACGCCGCGGCATCTTCACGTTTCCTGACGTTCGGAGTCAGGCGGCAGAGCGGCACGGCGGTTGCCGCGACGAACAAGATCCTCGGTGGGAGCGAATTACAACCGGCGTGACGCCGAAGTTGGAGTAGCGCACGCCCCGCCGCCGCTCGCGGGCTTCTTAGAGTTTGACTCCTGCAGGGTCGGGCGGAGACCGTGCCACCGGCCGCCTAACGGTTTGCCGCTCAGCCGCGGCCACCGCACGCAAAAGAGTAGCACCTAGCGAGATGGTGACGCGGTGGCCGTCGGCTGCAGCGGCCGAGTTCGGCGGCCAGTAGTTTACTCGCCGCATTCAGCGCCTTTTGTGCCGTCATAAAGCTGGAGAGCGAATCGTAGTAGACCCTCATGGTCGGTTTCCTGTAGCGAGCTTACGACACGAAGCTCGCACTCTCGGTGCGAGCGAGTGATTCGCGTAACGAGAAGGAAGTTGGCATTGGAGGTAGTGATCGGGAGGATCTGCTCTTTGGCCACCGAGCCGAGGTTCTGCACGGCTTTGGTCCCGCGAAAGAAGGACGGTCTTTGGCCAGGGTGGGCGAGTTTCTCCGATCGTGCCGCCAGCAGTTCGCCAGCCGGAAGAACGGAGACCGTGTACAGATGGTCCCAGCCGAGGAGGAGCACCTCGGCCTCTCTGCAGAGAATGCCATGAACTTGAAAGTCGGGGAGCCGGATAACCCGCAGGGAGGAGTCGCTCAGAGGCGGCACCAAGGAGACTACGCGGAGTTCGTGCGGGCTGTAACCTGGAAGACCAACCTCATAGGCCAGGTAGCTCGACGTCGTGCAGAAGTCGCCGTCAGAATCGGCCAACAGCGGACTCGCAACGAACGTGGCGAGGGTGAGGACTCCTATTCTTGACAGCCGCTTTGCGAGCACGATGTGTCTCCCTGGACGCCGAACGCTGCGCATCAGCCGCGCGCGACGCGAAGCGGAGCAAGTCGGCTGCATGCGCTTGTTGGGCGGCCTACTTATGCGGGTTGGCCTAGTGCTCAATTTGGCAAGCCTCCAACCATACGGTAAGGTATTCGAATTTCTCGACTCGACAGCGAAGCCGAAAAAGTTCACCTTGCTCAATCCCGGCTACCCCGGAGGCGTCAGGGAAGGTGGCGATAAGAGCAATGCGATTCCCACGATCGGCAATGTGAATCGCTACGCTCCCATCGTCCTTCTTAATTTGATTACCCAGTCTCGCCTCCATCTCGACGATGGTGCCATCGTATTCGGCGCTGGCTGCTTTGGAATTCGCTATATACTCGCGGTACAGCAGGTTAGCTGAAGGAACGTTGGAAGCAACGATTGCAGGTTCTGGACCGATATTTTCCGGTGGAGCCGGCGTGCAGAAGCTCATCCACACCGTGTTAAACTCATATTTGTCGAAGGCACACTGAAGTTGAATTTTGTCGCCTACATGGAATCCGCGTAAGTCATCTTGACGGGTAAAGGTGGCAATGATGACGCGATTCCCGGCATCGGGAATATGTACAGCGACCTCACCATGATCTAACCGGATGATTTTACCGACGAGTCCTTCCAGCGCGACGGTCTTGCCGCGATATTTGTCCGTAGCGTCAATTGGGTTGTCGTTGAACTCACGGTAAAGACGATTTGCAGATAGAATGCTTGCCGAAGTCCCTTCACCCGCCCTCGGCGAAGGCTCATTTGGCGATAAGGGGTTGCAGCTTAGAGCTACCACGGTTAAGACAATTGAGCAGGCAATCGGTATCCACTCGCGTGGCGGAAAGAAACCTTTGCGTAGATTACGATTATTGACCCACAAGCTAAATGGTTCGATGTGCATATCGGGTCTCCTGATATTGAGGAATTACTGTGCAATAAACGCCGCCTAACGCCTTGCCGCTCAGCCGCCGGCGAAGCCGGTCGGCTGCAGCGGCTTGTTGGGCGGCCCGCTGAGCTTCTGCTCAAGTCGCGGTGGCGCGTCGAGAATCGCCATTGTTGATCTGCGGGATCAGAATGATGCCAACCTGCCGAGCCGCGTTGCCACAACTGGTGCAGTTGGCGGATCATAGTTGGATAGCACCGCCACGATCGTTCCCGATTGCCGGTAGACGTCGAACTGCGCGCTGATACCAAGGTGATGCCCGTTGTGTCCGAACACGGCCTCGCCGTCGCGTGTCGTGATTTCGAATCCATAGCCGTATTGGGTGCCGCGGTCAGTCGCCACCTGAGGCGTGAGCATACGCTCAAGAGTCTCCGCTGACACGAGCCTTCCCGCGCGAAGTGCGCGGGCGAACGACACGAGGTCCTCGACCGTGGAGTAGCCGCCGCCCGCAGGGCTTCCGGTAGCGGGGAGGGCGAAATCATTCACCTCGCGGGATAGCGCAACGGCTCCGCCCTGGCGCATGAATGTGTGTCCGGGCGCATACGGCTCGCGAGGACCCCCGCTCGTGCGAAGCATGCCCGCCGGCGCGAAGACGTGGCGTTGGACGTATTCTTCGTAGGACATACCGGAGACGAGTTCGATCACGCGGCCGAGCACCGCGTAGCCGCCGTTGCTGTACTGCCATTTCTCGCCGGGCCGAAACGCTAGTGGTTCCATCGCGAAGAGCGGAAGTAACTCGGCGACCGACCGTATCTCCTTCTTGCGCGCCAAGTACTTCTCATTGAAGAAGTCCCCGATGCCTGAAGTGTGGGACAGGAGATGATGAATGGTCACCTGTTCTCGGGCTTCGGGGTTCGGATAGTCTGGGATGTAGCGTCCCAGCGGGCTGTCGAGCTGTACCTTGCCCTGTTCGACAAGTGTCATGATGGCGACAGCGGTGAACATCTTGTTCGCGGAGCCGAGGTTGATCTGGGTCGCGAGAGTCTTAACGTCGCCATATGCGCCCGAGTGAATCACCCGCTCGTCGGTCGCAACCATGACGGTCCCGGAGAAGAAGTCCTCGTCTGTAACCCGTCGCAGATAGGACGCTGCGTTTTCGCTTCCGCCGCGCCATCCTGACGGTGCCTCGTCGTTCTCGAATCCGAACGTGACGCCGTGCGGCGGCTGCGAGTCGACCTCAATGGTGAAGCGGTACCACGCTTCCGTGAGTTCGGAGCGTCCCCGCAGCGTGATTGCCTCGGGCGTCGAAGTGATGATGTCTTCCACCACAAAGCGTCTCACTCCGGGATAGAGGAAACCCATCACCCAGGACGCACGCTCAACCGAACGCTGGCCGGAACCGTGACGCTCGAAGAAAGCAGCGACCTGCCGGAAGTCCGCGCTGTTGTAGGCGGTCAGGAACTCGCTCATGGTCTTCCCGGCCGGTGTCGCAGGAATGCGAGCAGCTCGGTGCGAGCAGGCTGGAAGGAGCAGCAGCAGCAGCGTTCCTGAGATCGATCGCACCAACCGGGTGCGTTTCTCCGTCTTCATAGCGCTCCTTGCCGTTCGATACGGGACCTTTGGCGGCACCCGCGGTGTTGTCCTGTAGCGCTGTGGCGCAGGTGTGCCTTCACTGATGTGTCCGCCCAACGGTTCCGGGTTCAGCCGCGCGGACCGCGACGCTATGGTAGCGCAAACTCGGAGGACAGCAACGCAGCGGTCCGCGTCGGCTGCAACCCTGAGTTAGGCGCCGATTCATCGCGTACTCGTCAGTTCAGCGAGAGCGGCACTGACTGCCAGAGCCATCATTGGTCGCAACTCGCGCATCCGATCGTCGTTGATCCAAATCGCCACCGCCTCATGATCTTGGCTCAGCAGATCAGCAAATGGATGTATGAATGTTTCGCAGTGTGCACGGTATGCGGCGGAAGCCTTACGAAGATACCCCGCGAGGGGCTCATCTGTGTGTAGGCGATCTGCGAATTCCGTGAGCTTGCGTATCACCGTTCTATGAGCGGTTGCATCGCCGACTCGAGTGAGCCTGCGTTGTGTTTCTGAGCGGCGATTTGCGAATGGCGCTAGCTGTAAGAGCTGTAGTGAGCGGACCAATGCCCGTACGACCTGCATGAGCGCGCGCAGCGATTCTAAGTTATGCCCGGCGTCGAGTATCGAGGCGTGATGCATTGCAACGTAGGATTGAATCTGGAGCCACGATGACTCATTGAGTAGCGAACGGCGTGGAACGCGAAGAGTGACAGTGTCGCTGGCGGAGTGGGCGATTTCATCTTGAGAAACGAGATCGTCGACCCATGACCAGCAACCCATCTCTGCTGTTCGATCGTAAACTACGAACAGAGTTGGCAAAAGATGCAACACCCAATTCCGAATGGCATCGACCTTCACACCAGGCACAAGGTAATGCCCGTCGTGGACCTTCCATCGGCCGCCACTCTTGATCTGCACACCAAACTCAAGATGCGTAACGTAGCCCGCGACGCCAATTACCACCGTGCCATCGAGACCGAAGTCTTCCGAAGGGCGCTGAAACAGCCACTCGGCGGGTAGAAGGCGTTGGAACCATCTCTCGCCATCGCGGCCCTGAACCTGCGCCGGGGATTGCTTGCGCATACTCGTAAGTTTACGGCAATGTCGGGTAGCTTGAGGCGGTATCACAGGATCGCGGCTCTGTGAGAGGCGCGACTGACGGGATCATTGCTATTCTCCCAGGCGTCTAACGGTTGCGGTTCACCGGCGCGAACCGCACGCCATGAAGTATAGCTCTCGGACTGACGGTGTGGCGGTTCGCGTCCGGTGGAACCGCGGAGTTAGGCGGCCTTCGCCGACCGATCAGTCGGTTTATCCTCTTTCCGATTGCGACGGGAAAGTTGCCAGCCATCGGCGAAGGTTAGCTACTATAGAGTCTCTGTTTGAAGGGTCGAATGCTCGATCATCAGCAGGGAACCGCGGCGCGACTAAACCAGATGCGTTCGTCCACTCTTCCATTCCTTTTTCGGATCCTTCCTCAACTAATATCAACACGGGCTTGCCCTGTCCCTGGAGAAAGCCGGCTTCGTGGGCCAAATTCATTCCGAACGCTTGACCGGCACCACCTGCTACCAACACAATGCCAGCACGCGAAAGCCACATTTTTGCGGATACCTGCAGCATCGAGGTACTCAACTCGCCCGGCTCCGGTTGTGCCTCGATGGGAATACACTTCATGTCTCTCAATGCGGCGTGTACGGTCTCGACGATCTTGGACTTGCGCTCTGACGACAAAAAGCGGCGCGAGATAAATACTGGCATATCCGTGGCGGGCAGGTCGCGTTTGTACTGCACGACCAGAGGTCTCAACAAACTCGGAACCCGCGCCACGAGCTCATCGGGATGATGCGAGTAGATCAACGGCTGTTCCGCATCTACGATCTGTGCGCGCGCACGAAGGTCGTGAGGGAGCGCCGCCAAACCACGCCGGACGTTGCTTTTTAAGTCGTCGTGCGGCCCTTCCGAATATGGTTCGCAGATCGCCAGCAGGAGTGCGTTCTGTGGCCTCGCGCCTCCGCGCCGCAGCAGTGTCGCTAGAACATTCAAGTTACAGTCGCGAAACACTTGCGCAATCGCGCGGAGTGCACCCGGCCTGTCGGCGTGTTCCATTTTGATGGTCATCGCTCCGCGGCGAGGAAAAAGGAAGCGAAGGAGACGACGTTCGGTGTCGGCCGACACGACCGCGCGCTCAAGATCAACCTGAGCGACAGTGCCAGGATACTTTTCGGCGATTTGCTCACGCCATCGCGTATCACGAATCCAACCATGCTCAACTTGGAAGACATCATGCCAAAGAATAGGAGGCAGAGCCGCTAAGAACTCTCTCGATCGAAGCCCATTTAGATTCGCCTTCTTAAGTTTCGCCGCGATCTCCTCGACAGGCCTGTCCTGCGTTGCGACACCATATGGTTCACAAACAATTGAGATATGGTGTTGATCGCCTGCCTCTGTCGTCACCGTTTCCGCGATGGCTATGTTGAACGGATAGGCCGCTTCAAATGCCTCGGCGACTAAACCAGGACGGTCCTCCTCCTGACCTTCGAGGATTGTCATGCGATTCCAGTCGGAAGGGTTGAGAACGGAAACTATTAGATTCCCAACTGGCCGCTTCGCTGAGCCGACGAGAGCGAGAAAGACAGGAGTCCTATCCAGGAGACCCAAGGGTGCACGGTGCCACCATGGAAGAGGTAGTGCCTCGTTCGGCGGTAGCTTAATCAGACTGCCGAGGACCTGCAAAGTATGCCTCCTGCCGCACGACTTCAACCTTAGGAGTGACGCCGCCGGAGAAAGTCCTACCCCAGCTCAGTTGTCCGCCTAACGGCCTACGGTTCACCGGCGCGAACCGCGCGCGATGAGGTGAGGCTTCGGAGCACAGTAAAGCAGCGGTTCGCGTCCGGTGCAACCGTGAGTTCGGCGGCTGGCCCTTCACCATCATTTCGCGATTCCGCTGCGACTATTTGTCCTTGAACCGAAGAAACCGAAGTCCTGCGCCTGACGGTGGGCAGAGCCAGTGATACGGTGTCAGCGCGAGTTCTGCTGGACGAACTAGCGGCGCCGGCCGAACCCTGCTCAAGGGCCGTGATTTCGCACTCAAGCGGGGCTTCTCCCCTCCGAGCTTGAAGAGGAGCCGAAGAGGATTGCGACTCGCGCTTCGCACGTCCGCCCTTGCCTGATTCCACAGGTCACGAAGGACCTTTCCAGCTGTGCCGATGACTGCGGCGCCGGCGAATGGGTCCCGCGCGTACGCAGCTCCCGCCGCTGCAAGCACACCCATCGCGAGCGAGAAGCTCGATAGCTGGCCCTTGCACTTCGTCACGACTGAGCGAAACTGCTCCCGTCGCGCTGAACGATAGAGTTCATCGATAGCGTCCCGCACGCGAGCTTGGGCGACGGTGAAATCGGTTTGCGATGCGCGATAGCCACTCACGAGAATCCGAAAGGACGACTGAAACTCGGTTAGATCATCGCGATAATCTGACAAGAGTTTGTCGAAATCGGACGGGCTCATACCGTCGATCCACGGGATCTCCAGATCGAGTATTGCCATGGCTTCGTCTGGCACATCGGAACTCGGAACCGCGCTCGTCAAGTCGGCCAAAGCGTCCAACTCTCTGGCCCCTGGACCCGACTCGATACCTATCAGTTTGGCGGGCGCCACAAAGGCTCGGCCCGCGGTGAAGGAGTTCGGAACCTCTTCGGCAAGCCATTGAAGTACCGAATCCGGCATCAGAGCGGCTTCGCCAAGGACAGGCCAGAACCTCCGGTCAGTCTTGCTCTCTACAACTGTGCCCGCGGCCACTACATAACCCCAGCCAGAGTCGATCGGGATATCGAGCGGGTGCCAGTGCTGGACGAGTCGTGACTCCGAGAGGGGTCCCGTATACACAAAATCCACCGGAACCCCGGCCAGCGCGAGCCGTCGAAATGCCCATCGCATCTGAGTCGGATGTGAGGCTGCCACTAGAAAGGGACTTAAATTGTTCGCACGCTGATGCAGAACGCGCCGAACAAAGTTGCCTCTCGCCCAGAAATCCAAAGTTATCGCGCGGTCTTGCGGAAGCTCACGCATCCAACCGATGCACGCGTCATAGGACGGCACGTCAACCGGCGTGGAAAGCGTCAGCTGGGTTTCGTATTCCGAGCCCGCGTCGCTCATCGTGATGTGCCCTCAGCCGCCGAACGTTTGCCGCTCAGCCGCGGCAACCGCAGCGAGATCGTAGCATCTACGATGAAGAAGCAGCGGTTGCCGTCGGCTGCAGCGGCCGAGTTGGACGGCGGCCTCAGGCCGCGCGGCGAAGAACTGCACGCGAGATGACGAGCGATGCGAGCAGCAGAACGATGAAGTCGGCCATGAGCGCCAAGACGCTCGTACCTGCGGTGAGATTGACACCATTCATCACCATGATCGCATCGCTCCACCACGAGAACGGCAATGGGAAACCGAACCGTTCACACCAGCCCGGACTGCACCAATTCGCCAGATTGATCGTCGCCAGGATGGTAGCTGTCGACCAGAAGGCCATGCGCGCGAGGCTTGCGCCGGGCACGCCCGAAGTGATCGATCGCCTGCTCACAGCGAACAACAACGCGGCGAGAACGGCCGGGCCGATGTAGAACACACTGCCGTAGTGGAGGAACACGCCACGGGCCGCGAGATCGCGCAGTTCTGGCTCCACCACGATGTGGACGATGAACGGCGACACCAGTGCCACGACGATTCCGGCGGCCACAATGAACGCGCGAGCGATATCGCTCCTCGCGTTCTGACGCAGCCAAGCGCCCACCTCCCAAGCGATGGCTACCGTGGCGAACGCAAGGAGCGCCGCCAGGTTTACGAGGGGAAGTCGCCAAATGTGCATGTCTGCCCCGGCGCAAGATGATCACGCCGTCCAACGGCCTGCGGTTCAGCGGCTTCGTGCCGCGCGCAGACCGTGAAAGCAAGAGTAGCAGACGGCGGCACGAAGTCCGCTGCAACCGCTTAGTTGGGCGTCGCTAGTTGATGGAGAACTCCAAACCGTTTTCGGCGTGGTCCACGAAAAGACGAGTTCCGTCGGTGAACTCAAGACCGAGTTCGCCGGATCGATGACGCCAGACCTGGCGCACGGTCTTACCGCTGATGAACCGCGCAAGCGTGCGTGCCTCGCGCGCGAGTTCGTCCTCCGTCTCGGCGATGATCGGAGCTTTTCCGCTTCGGTGAGGGCGGCAAAGACCCGACCAGAATTCTTCGTACGACGTTACGTCCTCGTGTTTGGACCGCCAGTGCGCATCGATACCTTCCCATGCCAGCCCACGAAATTTGTGCCCGCACTGCGGGCAGACGCGTGCGCCCTCCTTCGGCGTGCTCGCCCGACAAGCGACGCAGGGATCATGTTTTTTGTCCATGTGTTCAGACGCCCAACGGGCCAGGTGAGCCGCTTCGGCCACGCCAAGAACGTGGGAGTATGCTTATCAGACGGCAGGCCGAAGTCGGCTCCACCGCCGAGTTAGGCGTCACATTGTCGACCCGATTACACGACAAAAGACTGGCCGATGTACCGGAATGAGCTTGACGAGACGCCCAGCCGCAAACTAATGTAATGTTTCTGTCTTTAGCTTTAGCGTAAGGTAAAGTACGGGACGACTATGGCCCTCTTCAAGCGATGTTTCGCAGTTCTGGTTCTTTTTGTCATCCTCTCTCATCCTAAAGCTATGCTGGCGCAGGTGCTGACCTTCACGACCTTCGCGGGGTCGAATGGAGGAACGGGATTCGAGGACGGGAGAGGAAGCAAGGCGCGGTTCGATTTCCAATACCCAGCCGGAGTGGCAACCGACAGCAATGGAAATGTGTATGCCGCCGATGTGGGTAACGACACGATCCGGAAGATTTCTCCGGCGGGAGCGGTGACGACGCTGGCAGGTCTTGCGGGAATCGGCGGGAATGCCGACGGGACCGGGAGCGCGGCGTCGTTTCTTTCCCCAACCGGAGTGGCAACCGACAGCAGCGGAAATGTATACGTCGCCGATAGGGGTAACGGCAGGATCCGGAAGATTACTCCGGCGGGAGGGGTGACGACAATGGCAGGTTCGGGAGCCGGCGGGAATGCCGACGGGACCGGGAGCGCGGCGTCGTTTCTTTCCCCAACCGGAGTGGCAACCGACAGCAGCGGAAATGTATACGTCGCCGATAAGGACAACCACACGATCCGGAGGATCACTCCGGCGGGAGTCGTAACGACGCTGGCAGGTCTTGCGGGAATCGGTGGGAATGCCGACGGGACCGGGAGCGGGGCGCGGTTCAAATCACCAACGGGGGTGGCAACCGACAGCAGCGGGAACGTGTACGTCGCCGATTCGGGCAACAATAGGATCCGAAAGATCACCCCCGCGGGTGTGGTCACCACGTTGGCGGCGTTCGGACATCCGCGGCTCAATGGTCCAACCGGAGTGGCAACCGACAGCAGCGGGAACGTATACGTCGCCGATTCGGGCAACTGCATGATTCGGAAAGTAACGCCAGGGAATACGGCGACTACGCTGGCGGGTGACGCGCAAAATTGCGGGAGTGCCGATGGAATGGGATTCGCTGCGCAGTTCCTTTTTCCGACCGGGGTGGCAACCGACAGCAGCAGTAATGTGTATGTCGCCGATAACAACACGATCCGGAAGATCACGCCAACGGGCGCGGTCACGACACTGGCGGGTCTTGCAGCAGCCTTCGGGAGCGCCGACGGAACGGGAACTGCGGCGCGGTTTGACGACCCAAGAGGAGTGGCAATCGACAGCGGTGGGAACGTCTACGTCGCCGATACGCGTAACTACACGATCCGGAAGATTACTCCGGCGGGAGCGGTGACGACAATGGCAGGTCTTGCGGGAATCCACGGGAGTGCCGACGGGACCGGGAGCGCGGCGTCGTTTCGTTCTCCAATTGGAGTGGCAACCGACAGCAGCGGAAATGTATACGTCTCCGAAACCAGCGCGATCCGGAAGATCACCCCGGCGGGAGCGGTGACGACGCTGGCTGGTGATCCGGCAAACCAGGGGTTTGCCGATGGAACGGGAAGTGCGGCGCGGTTCTTCTGGCCAAGTGGAGTGGCAATCGACGGCGGTGGGAACGTTTACGTCGCCGATAAGGACAACCACGCGATTCGGAAGGTCACCACAACGGGTGCGGTCACGACACTGGCGGGTGACCCGGGAAACCAAGGGAGTGCCGACGGCACCGGGAGCGCAGCGCGGTTCGCCTACCCGCATGGAGTGGCAACCGACAGCAGCGGGAACCTGTATGTCGCCGATACTAGAAACAATACGATCCGGAAGATCACCCCGGCAGGGCAGGTCACCACACTAGCAGGTCTTGCGGGAATCGGCGGGAATGCCGACGGGACCGGGAGCGCGGCGCAGTTCGGTTTTCCAACCGGTGTGGCAACCGACACCAACGGGAACATCTACGTCGCCGATTATCGTTCGATCCGTAAGGTCACGCCAGAGGGAGTGGTCACGACGCTGGGGGGTAATCCACATCCCGGCAATGTTGACGGTACAGGTATCGCGGCGCGATTCGATGGTGCGTTCGGAGTGGCAACCGACACAAGCGGGAACGTTTACGTCGCCGATAGCCGTAACCACACAATTCGCGTAGGGCGGATAGTCCTCGCGGATGTCGCCACGATTGATGTCACAACCGGGCCGGTATTCGTCACCCGACAACTGGGGACCTCGTCCCAGACCGCGATCTCGTGGCACTGGAGTCTGATTCGCCGACCGGTGGATTCCGTCGCTGACCTTTCCTCCGCGACAATCCGCAATCCAACCTTCACCGCGGACGTGCCAGGGTTATTTATCTTCCGGCTGGTCGCGACGGGAACGGCGGCCGCGAGCATCACAACCGTGAACTTCCTCGCCGAGGCCGTGGACGTTCGGCGCAGACGTTCTGTCCGCCACTGAAGTACGGTCCGCCGGTCCGTAACTCTCCGGCAAGTCTCTCTGCGTTGCCAGCACCTCAATTTCCTACACAACGGAAAATGTTGATCTGCTTGTGACTATTCACGGGGCGTTCGTGTCGGCCTAACGGCTCCCAGCTCAGCGGCTTCGGCCCGCCGCGGGGAGCGTGAAGCCAAGGATACCAGCCAGCGGGCCGAAGTCCGTTGGAGCTGAGAGTTAGGCCGTGGTTGGGGTTGATGGCTCGCGGTCGACCTCTGAAGGCCGCCGCTTTCCTTTTGCCGCCCTCATAGGCTTCGAAGAGCCTACGTATGCCACTGCTCGTATCAAAAGCGATCTCACACCCACAAGGTATTGAAGCTCTCCTTCGATCCGGTCGATCTCTCGATGCACCTCGATACGATGGCCGTCTAGACGGGAAAGCCATAGTGTAATGGTTGTCTGCCGAGGGTATTCTGGCGGTGTTGGATGCATCTGAAGTTCATCGATGTTGTAGCGCAGGTCGCGAATCTGTTTGCAAACAGCATTGAGCTGACCAGGAGCATCGATGGTGCGTATTTTCACCAACAGTTGGCGACGCCGCTTTCCCGTTGGATCGATGTCCACGACAATCTCGGGTTCCTGCGATAGGTTCGCGCCCGCGATCGTTCGACCCTCAGCCGGAGCCGAATCCATGTCGCGCCGCACAGCGCGCTTCAGATCCCCTTCCATCTGCTCACGATCCACGGTCTCCGGCCTCCCGGGTAAGGGACGTGGCGAACATGACAAACAGACTGTCGAATGGCCTCCGTGCGCCGCATGTGAGATGTAATCGATGTTCAGCTTGTAGCTTGTGAAGATAATTTCGGTGAGCTTCCCAATCAGGCCAATATAGTCTGGCCCCACATATCTCACCGTCACTTCGTACGGAACATCCATATCGTCTGTTTGTGTTGAATGGTGTCGCAAAGCCCTTCTTACAGCAGCATGCAACTGTTGAGGCGTATCGAATTCCTCTCGCGTCGCGTCGAGGGCCGTTGCACTGTATTCAAACCAATCGATCATCACATGCGACGGATTCGCATGCCCTGGACCTTTGCGAAACATGAACACGGGCGCGCCAGGATGGTGTTCAGCGAACTGAGCGAGTTCGAATTCAATCGGCGTGGCGCCATTTAGGATTGGCGTCTTCGTGCCCTCCGTCAAGTAGTAGATGGAGAGAAAAGCATCAGCGGCCGAAATGAGAGAGACCATCGTGTTGCGCGCCTCTTCATCTTTGACCTGCGGTTCGGTTTCGATATACAGCGGAGTGTGTCCCGCGAAATGAACCGCTTCGATCGCGGTTTTTCGTTCGATGAAAAGCTCGCGCATACGCGAGCTGACGAAGATCTTCATGTGCTTGACCTCCCCGACGTCCCTGCGAGCTCCATCATGGCGCAATCTCCATACCTCTGGCAATCCGGTCGGAGCGGTTCAGGCGTGTTTCGATATCACGCCATCTTCCATCGGCCTAACTATTCATTCATGGACCGGTCAGATCCGAACAATCGGACGAGTTTTGTCCAGTATCCCCGGAGACCATGTTTGGCGGATCTTAGCGCAACTTCTTCTTTCAACACAGGTTGTTCGTTCGTCGTCATTCCGATGTCCGGGGAGTTTCGGACAGTTTCGGTCCCAGATCCCCGCTCCTCGGACAACGGCGCCGGCAGCGCCGTCCCCAGCCGGTCCGCCGGACTCCGGACACCTCGCCTCCCTGGCCGGTTCATGACGTGCGTATAGCTCATCGTCGTCGCCACCTCCGCGTGCCCCAACAGTTCCTGAACGGTCCGGATGTCGTAGCCATCCTCCAGTAGATGCGTCGCAAACGAATGGCGGTTATGCCGCGCGCGGCATAACCGCCATTGTGCCGCGCGCCCGGTTATGCCGAGCCGGTGCCATTTCACGCCTGCTTTTGAGCTGGAGGGTCGGCATAATCCTGCTCTCCTTTCCGGCCTGGTTCGGGCACGAATCGATCGAGACGACCCAGATGTATCTCCACGCCGCTCCGGTTGAAGGAGGAAGCGCTCTCGCACACGCACCTCTTGGCCAAAGGCAGGGCCGGTATCGACCCACCGATCAGTTGCTCGCGCTTCTTGAGGGATCCCGATTATGCCGCGCAGGAAACCGTGGAATCCAAGAGGCCCGCCGAATTCATCCACCGGCTCGGCATAACCGGGCGCGCGGCACTATGCCGGAACGTGTGACACGTGACCCGCTTCGAGATCCCGCTTGCCTCCGCCGCAGCATGCACCGCCCGCTGCAGTCCCTTCTCGTGGATGTGATGCCGCCGCTCGATCCTGCTTCGCGGATCGACGGACAGATTCTTCGCTGGAAACAGCCACTGCCACGCCCACTCCCTTCCCGCATTCGGGTACTTCTTCTCCAGCGCATCCGGCAGCCACACACCCGGCACGCGATTCCGCCGGTCCTCCTCGGCCAGACCACGCAACCCCTCCAGATGCGCCGCCAACGGCCCATCCAGAGACTCAGACAATGTCGTGATCCGGTCCTTACTTCCCTTGCCATCCCTGACCATGACCTCGCCCCGCTTCAGGTCGATGTCCTTCACCCGCAACCGCAGGCATTCAATCTGCCGCAGCCCGGATCCGTACAGGAGCATTCCCATCGCCCACCACGTGCCCTCGAGCCGGCCAGGCACCGCGACGACCTCCTCGCGCGTGAGCACATTCGGCCGGCGGTCCGGCTTGCGCGCGCGGACCAGTTCGACCCTTCCGATCTCTTCCTTCAGGACATGCTTGTATAGAAAGAGAATCGCGCTCAGCGCCTGATTCTGCGTCGAAGCCGCCACGTGCCCTTCCACGGCGAGGTGTGTCAGAAACGTGTTGATCTCTTCCGCGCCCATCGAGGACGGATGCCTCTTTTTGTGAAAGAGGATGTAGCGCCGAATCCAGCCCACATACGCTTCCTCGGTTCGCAGCGCGTAATGGCGCACTCGAAGCGCCTGACTCACCCGTTCGAGCAGGCGAGGTGCTCGTGTCCCAGGCCGTTCATCCACGACTGGGCATGATCCCTCGGTGCCTCATCGACCGCAAGGATTCTCCCGGCGGTAGAGAATCGACGATCGGCATGAGCAGCGTGAGGGACGACTCGTCGAGATGGTGCCGGCGGATGATCCCACTCCGCGGATCGGTGCTGCGATAGTAGTGGAGGACAGGCAATCCTGCCTGTCCGGCCTTCAAGGACAGGCAGGATTGCCTGTCCTCCACTGTTTTCTGCCGCGCAGACTCCTAGCCGCGCATCGAGTCCGCACTCACTCCTCGCGACCTGCACCATTCGCCATACGCCAGCGGCGAGATCTCGCTCGGCTTGATCTCGCTGCGGCCGCCCCAGAACACATTCGTGTACGTGACGGGAATCCCGATCGCGGCGAGGTGCTCGTCGATGGCCTTCTTGTGCGCGAGGACGGTTTCTTTTTCCGTCCCGTGCGCGACGGCCATGATGTTCACGTTGCGGAACTCGGCTCCGCCTTCGCGCCAGTAGCAGTGCGTGAGGATGTGGAAGCGGCCGACTTCGCGTCCAGCCTCGATCTCGCGTCCCGGCGGCACGGCCCAGTGGAACAACGCGTTGAAGCGCGTCACGCGCTCGCCGGTCTGCAGCGGCTTCACGTGCTCGAGGAATGTCGAGAAGCGGCCGATGACCCCGCGCGCACTCAGATTCTCGGCCACGGCCTCGAACACGTCCGTCAGCATCTCCGCCTCGTGCGCCCGCCGGTCCCAGAGATCGCGCGACACTTCCTCCGGCGTGAGCTCGCGCTTGAGCGCGGTCAGCACCTGCCACTCGAGGTCCGTCAGCTCGACCTTCGCGGTGTCCTTCACCTCCGCGAGCTCTTCGGACTTCGAGCCGGGCTCCATTCCCTTGCGGCGGACGTGGCCGACGCCGAGGGCGAAGATGCGGTTGGCGGGCATCACGCGAAAGTGTTCGGCGCCGGTGAGCGACGCGAGAAACGCGCAGTGCTTCTCGATCGAATAGCCCTGCGGCACCTTCACCGTCGTCCAGAGCCGATAGCTCGCGCCGGGCGTCGCGGCATCCGTCGAGCGGATGACGACGTGACCCGAGAACGGATCCTCGCGGAACATGAAGTCGAACGCCTCATCGAGCTTCTCATTCGGGAACTGCCACGCCACGAGCGCGCCCTCGGCGAGATTCGTCGCCATCAGCGTCTGCCGCACGCGCCGGATCGTGCCGCCGCGCATCATCGCGCGGATGCGCTCCATCACCAGCTCGGGATCGAGTCCCGCCTTCTCGGCGATCTCTCCGAACGGGTCGTGGACGAATCCCTGGATGCGGTCTTCCGAGACGGCGAGGATCTGCGCGTTGATCGGATCGGTGTGGGCGACAGGAGTTTCGGCACTGGCAGTGGTCATCGGGCGGAATCATATTCAAAGGCATGTCCTCGCGCCTCTTCGCCCTCGTGCGAGCGCCCGTTTGACAAACCTTCCGGCGCTGCCGTACCCTCGCCCGACCTGGACTGATTTGCGGGCAGCTTGCAACCAGGCTAAAAAAAGCTAAAGAGCCGGCGTTCGTCAGCTTTGCTTTTCTGCCGCCCCGCAAGTCGCGGGGCTTTTTGTTTCCGGAGACACCGAATGGCACAGCCTGACCGCAGCGAAGAGCTACGACGACTTCTCGAGCAGCGCATCCTCGTGCTCGACGGCGCGATGGGAACGATGATCCAGCGCTATCAGCTCGAGGAGTCCGACTTCCGCGGCACACAGTTCGCCGATCATCCGCGCGATCTCCAGGGCGCGAACGATCTGCTCTGCCTCACGCGTCCGGACGTCGTCGAGGAAATCCATCGCGCGTACTTCGAGGCCGGCTCCGACATCGTCGAGACCAACACCTTCAACGCGCAGGCGATCTCGATGGCCGACTATGCCCTCGAGCCCCACGTATACGACATCAACCTCGCCGCCGCGCGGATCGCGCGACGCGCATGCGACGCGTACTCGACTCCCGAGCGCCCGCGCTTCGTGGCCGGCTCGATCGGGCCGATGAACCGCACGGCCTCGCTCTCGCCGGACGTGAACAACCCCGGCTACCGCGCGGTCACGTTCGACCAGATCGTCGACGCCTACTACGAACAGATTCGCGGACTCGTCGACGGCGGCGTCGACATCCTGATGCCGGAGACGGTGTTCGACACGCTCAACGTCAAAGGCGCGCTCTTCGCGATCGAGAAGTACTTCGCCGACACCGGCATCCGTCTTCCCGTCATCGCCTCGATCACGATCACCGACGCCTCGGGACGCACGCTGTCGGGACAAACCGTCGAAGCCTGCTGGAACTCGATCCGCCACGCGCCGATGCTCGCCGTCGGCATCAACTGCGCCCTCGGCGCCGAAGACATGCGCCCGCACGTCGAAGAGCTCGCGTCGCTCGCTCACGTCTTCCTCTCCTGCTATCCGAACGCCGGCCTGCCGAACGCCCTCGGCGGCTACGACGAAACGCCGGAGATGATGGCCGCCGTGCTGCGCGACTACGCGGAGAACGGCTGGCTGAACATCGCCGGCGGCTGTTGCGGCACGGGACCGGAGCACATCCGCGCGATCGTGGAGACCGTGGGCACGCTCCCGCCGCGCGTGCCGTCGCATCCGCCGCAGTATCTGCGGCTGTCGGGACTCGAGCCGCTGAGTGTCGGTGAAGAACGTAGCGACCGGCTTCAGCCGGTCGACGCCCGGCTAAAGCCGGGCGCTACCTTGGCCGGCGCCGGCGCCGGTTTCATCATGGTCGGCGAGCGCACGAACGTCACCGGCTCTCCGAAGTTCGCGTCGCTGATCAAGGCCGGCGATCTCGAAGGCGCGCTGCGCGTCGCGAAGCAGCAGATCGAGGGCGGCGCGAACATCCTCGACGTCAACATGGACGAAGGCCTGCTCGACTCCGAGAAGGTCATGACCGAGTTTCTCCACCTCATCGCCTCGGAGCCCGACATCGCCAAAGTCCCGATCATGGTCGACAGCTCGAAGTGGTCCGTCATCGAGGCGGGCCTGAAGTGCCTGCAAGGGAAGTCGGTCGTCAACTCGATCAGCTTGAAAGAGGGACAAGAGGTCTTCAAGCACCACGCGCAGCTCTGCAAGCGCTACGGCGCCGCGGTGATCGTGATGGCGTTCGACGAGCAGGGGCAGGCGGACACGGTCGAGCGGAAGGTCGCGATCTGCTCGCGCGCGTACGACATCCTCGTCAACGAGGCCGGCTTCGATCCGACCGACATCATCTTCGACGTCAACGTGCTCACCGTCGCCACCGGCATGGAAGAGCACAACGCATACGGCGTGAACTTCATCGAGGGCGTGCGGCAGCTGCGCGCGAAGTATCCGCTCTCGAATACATCCGGCGGCATCAGCAACGTCTCGTTCTCCTTCCGCGGCAACAACGTCGTGCGCGAGGCGATGCACGCCGCGTTTCTCTACCACGCGATCAACGCGGGGCTGACGATGGGCATCGTCAACGCGGGACAGCTCGGCATCTACGAGGAGATTCCGAAGGATCTGCTCGAGCTCGTCGAGGACGTGCTGCTGAACCGCCGCGCCGATGCGACCGAGCGGCTCATCACGTTCGCGGAGACCGTCAAAGGCACGGGGAAGATCACCGAGAAGGAAGAAGAAGCGTGGCGCCAGGGCAGCGTTGAAGAGCGGCTGTCGCACGCGCTGGTGAAAGGGATCGCCGACTTCATCGACGCCGACGTCGAAGAGGCGCGGCAGAAGTATCCGACCGGCCTGGCGATCATCGAAGGGCCGCTGATGGACGGGATGAACATCGTCGGCAATCTTTTCGGCGCGGGAAAGATGTTCCTGCCGCAGGTGGTGAAGAGCGCGCGCGTGATGAAGAAGGCGGTCGCGTATCTGCTGCCGTTCATGGAGGCGGAGAAGGCGGCGTCCGGCGATCAGTCGGCGCGCGGCAAGGTGCTGCTCGCGACGGTGAAGGGCGACGTGCACGACATCGGAAAGAACATCGTCGGCGTCGTGCTCGGCTGCAACAACTACGAAGTGATCGACCTCGGCGTGATGGTCTCCGCTGAAAAGATTCTCGACACCGCGGAGCAGCAGAAGGTCGACATCGTTGGCCTCTCCGGCCTCATCACCCCGTCGCTCGACGAGATGGTGCACGTCGCGCGAGAGATGGAGCGGCGGCATTTCACGAAACCGCTGCTGATCGGCGGCGCGACGACGTCGAAGCTGCACACCGCGGTCAGGATCGCGCCGCGCTACCACTCGCCGACGGTGCACGTGCTCGATGCCTCGCGCGCCGTGAATATCGTCAGCACGCTGCTCTCGGAGCGGCGGGACGAGCTCGCGCGCACGACGGCGGCCGAATACGAGCGCCTGCGCGCCGGCGTCGAGTCGCGCAGCATCACGATCCTCCCTCTCGCCGAAGCCCGCCGCCGCGCGCCGGCGCTCTCGTTCGCGCCGGAGACGCCGTCCTTCCTCGGCGTCCGCGTGTGGGACGACGTGCCGCTCGGGAGCATCGAGCCGCTGATCGACTGGTCGCCGTTCTTTCAGGCGTGGGAGATGCGCGGACAGTTTCCGAAGATCATCGAGGAGCCGCGCGCGAAGGAGCTCTACGACGATGCGCGCAAGCTGCTGCGCGAGATCGTCGAGAAGCGGCTGCTGAAGGCGCGCGCCGTGTTCGGCATCTGGCCCGCGCATCGCGAAGGCGACGACGTCATCGTGGATATTGATGCGCGCCTGCCGGCGCGGGCGCGCTTCCACACGCTGCGCCAGCAGCAGGAGACGACCACCGGCCAGAACCTCGCGCTCGCGGACTTCGTCGCGGAGCGCGACGACTACATCGGCGGCTTCGCGGTGACCGCGGGCATCGGCGTCGAGGAGCTGGTCGCGCACTTCCAGCGCGATCACGACGACTACAACTCGATCATGACCAAAGCGCTCGCGGACCGGCTGGCCGAGGCGCTCGCGGAGCTCGTGCACAAGGAAGTGCGCGCGCAGTGGTACGCGAAGGACGAGTCGCTCGGCACCGACGAGCTGATCGCGGAAAAGTACCGCGGCATCCGCCCCGCACCGGGCTATCCCGCCTGTCCCGATCACACCGAAAAGCAAACGCTCTTCGCGCTCCTCGGCGCGGAGCAGCTCGGCATGCAGCTCACCGAGTCGTTCGCGATGTTGCCCACCGCATCGGTGAGCGGGTTGTACTTCGCGCATCCCGAGGCGCGGTACTTTTCGGTGGGGAAGATCGGAGAGGATCAGGTGCGCGACTACGCGGCGCGCAAGGGGATGGGGTTTTCGGAGATCGAGAGATGGCTCGCACCGAATCTGGGGTATGAGCCGGAGGTAGCGCCGGTTCCCGTGTCATCCTGAGCGCAGCCGAAGGATCTTCCCACGTGCCACGTTGGAAGATCCTTCGCCGTCGGAGCCTGCCCTGAGCGAAGCCGAAGGGCGGCTCAGGATGACACTCACTGCACCAAGGCTTGTCATCCCGAGCGTGAGTGAGGGACCTGGGGGCTGGGTGGCGCCATCATCGCGCCACCCGCCCGCCCAGGTCCCTCGCTCACGCTCGGGATGACAAGGCTGGCCACGCATGCTTTCAAGGTTGAACGTCCACTAGGCAACATGAGTCAAGTTTGCTCAACACAAAGCTGCGCGAGAACTTCATCTCTGCTTCACCGGCGCGTGCGCCGTTAACCCGCTCAGGATGACACTCACTGCAGGTACTTCATCATCTCCTTCGCCGTCGCCGCATCCTTTCCGTTCGGATCCAGCTCCAGGTACTTCTCGAGACTCGACTTCGCGTCGGCGGACTTGCCGGCGCGGACGTACACCATGCCGAGCTCGTAATACGCGATCGACATCCTGTCGTCGACGGCGATGGCCTGCTTGAGCAGCTTCTCGCCCTCGGCGTCGTTGCCGCCGTTGAGCGCCTTCGCCGCGTCGTTGAAGAGCTGTCCCGCGCTCGCGGGAAGCTTCTTCCGCGCCTCGGTGGCCTTCGCCTTGTCGCCCGTGGCGTCGTACGCCTTCGCGAGGATGCCCCACATCTCCATGTCCTCGTTGTCGACTTCGAGCGCCTTGTTCGCCGCCTCGATCGCCTTCTCGTGATTCTTCGCCTTGTGATGCGTCTTCGCGAGCGCGATCCACGCAGCCACGAGATCGGGCTTGGCAGCTACTGCCGCTTCGAACTTCGCGATCGCCTCCGCGGTCTGACCCGCGTTCGCGAGCTGCGCGCCTTCGTTGTACGCGACCACCGCCGGGTCCGCAGTGCCCTTGGCTGGCTGCACCTGACCCTGCGCCGCCGCCTGCTGCGCGGCTCCGACCGGGATCAGCTCGACGTCCTTCTTGTTCGGCTCGCCGAGTTTGAGCTTCGTTTTCTCCTCGACGTACGACACGTAGCCCGGCGCGGAAACCGTGATCTTGTACTGGAGCGTGCCGTCGAGGACGAATACCGCGTACGTGCCGTCGGCCTTGCCTTTCGTTTCCTTGTGCACCGTCTTCCCGCTCACGGCATCGAGGACGATGGTGACGTTCGGGATCGGCTGTTTCGTGACCGAATCGGTGACGACCCCGTGCATACGCGCCTCGCCGACGGCAAAAGCATTCGCGGCGACGAGCAGCAGGGTGATCACACAAAGCGCGAGCGTTCTACGCATGAGATTGGCTCCTTGGACCTTCATCAGATGCTAACGGACACCGATCGTACGTGATTCCGATTTCACTCGAATGTGAGGTAGGTCTGATCTTTGAGGCCGCGCTCGAAATCCTGCAGCAGGCGCATCCCTTCGTTCGGCTTCACGCGGTCCTGCTTGATGGCGATGTCGATCTGCTGCTTCATCCGCTTCTCGAGATCGCGCCAGTCCCACTGCGTCATCGCCAGCACCTCGCCGATCGGCTGTCCGGGAATCTCTTCCTCGATGTAGAAGCCGGAGTCCTCGTCGGGATCGAGGAAGACGTGGACCTCGTTCACGCGGCCGAAGAGATTGTGGATGTCGCCCATGATGTCCTGGTACGCGCCGGTGAGGAAGATGCCGAGGTAATACGGTTCCTCGGGTCGGATCTCGTGGAGCGGCAGCGTCTCGCGGACATCGTTCAGGTCGATGTACTTCGACACCTTGCCGTCGGAGTCGCACGTGATGTCGACGAGCGTCGACTCGAGCATCGGCTTCTCGTTGAGGCGATGAATCGGCACGATCGGGAAAAGCTGGCCGAGGGCCCAGTGATCGAGCAGCGACTGGAAGACGGAGAAGTTGCAGATGTGCTGATCGGCGAGCTCGATCTTCAGGTTCTGCACATCCTCGGGCACTTCCTCGCGGTCCATGGAGTTCACGATGAGCTGCGTGCGCTCGGCGATCTGCCAGTAGAGCGACTCGACGCGCGCCTTCACGTCGAGATTCAGCAGGCCGAGCTCGAACATCGTCTGCGCCTGCTCCTTGATCTGCTGGAGGTCGTGCCAGGCCTCGTTCACCGTCTCCGCGCCGAGGCGCTGATCGATGTCGATCAGCTCCTTCACGAGCTTGTGATCGGCGGCCAGCATCTCCCGCGGCTCGAGCGGCGTCTTCTCGATCGCGCCGAAGGCCTGCACGACGAGCACGGAGTGATGCGCGACCGTCGCGCGGCCCGACTCCGACACGATGTTCGGATGGGGCACCTTCTCGTCGTCGCAGATGTCCATGATGTTGTAGACGATGTCGTTCGCGTACTCCTCGACCGAGTAGTTCATCGACGAGTGGAACGTCGAGCGCGAGCCGTCGTAGTCGATGGCCAGGCCGCCGCCGACGTCGACGTACTCGAGCTTGTGCCCCGACTTGTAGAGCTTCGCGTAGTACATCGCCGCTTCGCGCACGGCGCGCTTGATGGTGAGGATGTCGGGGATCTGCGAGCCGATGTGGAAGTGCAGGAGCCTGAACGCGGAGCTCATGTTCGCGTTGGCCATGATCTCCATCGCCTCGAGCATCTCCGCGGTCGAGAGGCCGAACTTCGCGTGCTCGCCGCCCGAGGTCGCCCACTTGCCCGAGCCCTTCGCGAGGAGACGCACGCGCAGCCCGATCCACGGCTCGACGCCCATCTCCGCCGCGATCTTCGTGATCTGCTCGACCTCGGACACCTTCTCCGCGACGATGATCACTTTCTTGCCGAGCTTGCGCCCGATCAGCGCCGTGCGGATGTAGTTCCGGTCCTTGTAGCCGTTGCAGATGATCAGCGAGTCCATGTCGCTGTGGACGGCGAGACCGGCGAAGATCTCCGGCTTCGATCCCACTTCGATGCCGTGATGGAACGGCTTTCCGGCGTCGAGGATCTCCTCCACGACTTCGCGGAGCTGGTTGACCTTCAGCGGAAAGACCGCGCGGTACTGGCCGCGATAGTTCTGTTCCGCGATCGCCCGCGTGAACGCGCCGTTGAGCGTTTCGACGCGGTGGCGGAGCAGGTCCTGAAAGCGGATCAGGACCGGCGCGGCGAGATTCAACGACTGCGCCTCGCGCACGACGTCGATGATCGGGAGGGAGATGCCTTTCTGCTGCAGCGGCGCAACGGTGATCAGTCCGTCAGGCTGGACGTCGAAGTACCCGGCGCCCCAGCGGTCGATCATGTAGAGCTCGACTGCGTCCTCGACGGTCCAGTCGCGCTGCTGCGCTTCGACGAATTCTTCTGCCTGCGTGGTCAACTCTTCGTGCGTTCCTCCGTGAAGGGAAGAATAGAACAAATCGCGCGCCACGACGCGTAAAGGGAAGGAGGGTCATGTCATCCCGAGCGTGAGCGAGGGACCTGCGCGGGCGGGTGGTGCGAGGCACGTGCGTCGCGCCGCCCGTCCCCCCGGGTCCCTCGCTCACGCTCGGGATGACACGTCAACCGCGATCGAAGTCCGTTCCATCAATCTCGCGGAGCTCGTCGCCGGTGAGCGTCAGCTCCGCAGACCGCGCGCTGTCCTGCGCGTGCTCGATCTTGCGCGCGCCGGGAATCGGAACGACCGTCTCCGCCTGCGCCCGCACCCACGCGAGAACGACCGTGTGCGGCGAGGCGCCGTGTGCCTGTGCGATGCGCTGCAGCACTTCGAACTTCGGCAGTTTCTTCGCGAGTCGTCCGCCGCCGACGGGGCTGTACGCGAGGAATGTGATCTTCCGCTTCGCACACTCGCGCGCGACGTCGATCGAGTCGCGGAAGTACGGATTGAGCCGGTTCTGCACCGACACGACGGGCAGGATGCGCTGCGCGCGCTCGAGCTGCTCGACGGAGACGTTGCTCAGGCCGAACCAGCGGAACTTCCCCTCGCGCTGCAGCTCCGCGAAAGTCTCCACGCTTTTGTCGAACGGCACTTTCGCATCGGGCGCGTGGAACTGATAGAGCCAGATCTGCCCCGTCTGCATCGAGCGCAGACTCTGCTCGCATGCCGCGCGAATGTGCTTCGGACTGCCGTCCGTCACCCACGCGCCGCGCGGGCGTCGCAGCCCCGCCTTCGTCGCGACGCGCACGCCGTCGCGCTCGCGCACCACCGACGCGATCAACCGCTCGTTGTGGCCGATGTCGTCGTCGTCGAGACAGTAGACGTCGGCCGTGTCGATGAGCGTGATGCCCGCATCGATCGCGGCGTGCAACACGCGCCGCGCGACGTCCTCGGGCGGACGGCCCTGAATCGACAGCGGCATGCCGCCGAAGCCGATTACGCTGATCGCGTCGCTGGTGTCGCCGAGAGTCGTGGTTTCCATGTGCGAATCATGAGGCCGATGAAAAACATCACTGAGCCCGCGACGGCCGGCGCGAGATGCGAAATGCTGGTGTAGCCGATCACCGGATGGATGCCGATCGCGGTGGCGAAGCCGGCGATGCCCGCGAGGAAGAGCGCCTGCCACAGGCTCTTCGACATCGGCGCGCACCACACCGCGACGAGCATCGCCAGTCCGCATGACGCGAGCCCGCCGCCGAAGCCGGCGCGGTCGTGGGCGATGAGCGGAATCAGATTCGCGTTGATCGCGCGCATCTGCGCGGCGTCGAGGCCCATGTACTCGATGTCCTGCGGCACGAAGACCGTGGTCATGCCGACGGTCATGATCGTGAGGCCGGCGCCGACGATGCCCAGCGTCGCAAGCAGGAGCAGCGCGCGGCCCATACTCATCCCCTCGCCCGGCGTGAGCAGCACGCGCCAGCCGCGCGCCGGGACTGCATGGAGGGCGGACGTCTCGTCCGCCGCGACCGTGGGCGGACGAGACGTCCGCCCTCCAGGGAGCAGCTTCCACGTGCGCGCGAGTCCCCACACGTACAGCGGCAGCAGCGCGAGCGTCGATACGCCGTGCCACGTGTCGAGATAGCCGTAGCCGAGGTACGTGAGGAAGCTGAGGAAGCCGGCAACGCCGCTGATGACGATCGCCCACCACGCCCACGCCTCGCCGCGGCGCATCGGAAACTCGATCAGCCAGAGATACATCAGCGCGATCGCGATCAGCACGCCGCCGAACGAAACGCGGTCGTGCATCATGAAGTGCACGATGCGGCAGCCGTGCAGCGAGCAAAGCTGCTGCGAGGTCATGCCGAGGTAGGCGGTGTCGTGCGGAAGGAAATGACCGGTCGCGGCCTGGAAGAGCGCGAACGCGCCGCTGCCGATCAGAACGAGTGCCACCAGCTCGAGCAGCGCGCGGCCGTCGCCGATGAGCGTGCCGAGAAAGGATCTGTCGTCGTTCATGAAAATCCCGGCGGCGTTTTCGTGTGATGGTACGTCGACTGCTGATAGTGGATCGCGACGTTCATCAGCATCGGCTCGCTCGCCGGCGCGGAGTTGAGCTGAATCGACGCCGGCAGATCGTTGTCGCCGAATCCGTTCGGCATCGCCACCGCGGGCGCGCCGAGGAGATTCATACTTCCGATCACCGAAGGCCCGCTCTTCACATCCTTGTAGACCTCGTCGAAGTTCGGACCGATCGGATACGCGACCGTCGAGCGCGCCGGCGCGGCAACGATGTCGACCTGCTCGAAGAGCTTCAGCAGCGCCTCGCGGATCTTCGCCCGCACGCGCATCGCGCGGATGTAGTCGATCGCGAGAATCGCCGACGACGCGTAGCCGCCCGTGCGATCGGCGACCTCGCGCAACTGCTTCGCGCGCCCGTCGCGCAGGATGTCTTCGAACGCGCTCGCCCCTTCCGCGCGGATGATGAGCGACGTCGTCGGGCCGTGCGGCAGATCGGGATAGTCGATCTCGGTCACCGTGTGTCCGAGCTTGCGCAGCACTTCGACCGATGTGAAAAAGGCGGCGCGCACGGCGGGCTGCGCGTTCTCCCACGTTCCCTTCACGATGCCGATCTTCGCGAAACGCTTGTTCGCGGCACGCGCGAGGACGAGGTTGCTCACCCACGACGCGCGGCCGGACGGAAACACGCGCGCCGTCGTCGGATCGCGCTCGTCCTCGCCGACGAGCACGCCGTAGATCGTGTTGCAGTCCGCGGCGCTGCGCGCCATCGGGCCGATCTTGTCCATCGTCCACGAGAGCGCCATCGCGCCGAAGCGGCTCACCGCGCCGTAGGTCGGACGCAGTCCGGTGACTCCCGAAAATGCGGCCGGCGTGATGATCGATCCCGAGGTCTCGCTGCCGATCGCGAACGGCACGAGTCCCGCGGCGACCGCGGCGGCGGGACCGCTCGACGATCCGCCGGACCAGAAGCCGGTGTTCCACGGCGTGCGGCCCGGACCGGTGAACGACGCGTCGGCATTGTTGTAGCCGAAGCCGCCCGCGAGCTCGACCATCGCGAGCTTGGCGACGAGCACCGCGCCCCCGTTGGTCAGTTTCTCGACGACTGCGGCGTCGTAGTCGAAGACCTGATTGCGAAAGGGCTCGGCGCCCCACGTGGTCGGAATCCCTTTCGTCGCGAGGAGATCCTTCACGCCGTACGGGATGCCGAGGAGCGGGCGATTCTGCGTATTGCCGGCGGCGAGATCGCGATCGGCGGCCTCGGCCTCGCGAAGCGCGCGCTCGCGCGTCAGCGTCACCACCGCGCCGAGCCGCGCGCCGAATTTTTCGAGGCGGTCGAGATAGAACTTCGCCAGCTCGACGGATGAGACTTCCTTCGCGCGCAACGCGCGGCCGAGCTCGTCGATCGGCGCGTACGCGTTCACCATCGGCGCGTGCCCGCCGAGAACGTGACGTCCGGCTCGTCGGAGTTCTGCAGTTTGAACCTGCGCAGCGTCTCGATCTGCGCGGCGCGCTCCTGCAACTGTTTCGCGAGCGCCGCGAGGTCGGCCTCGGTCAAGTGCTGCCCGAATTCGCGTTTCACGACGTCGGTGTGGAGTGCGGCGACGCCAGTCGCCGCTGTCGGATCGCGTAGAACAGCGGCAACTGGCGTTGCCGCACTCCACACCACGACGAGTTTCGCGAAGTGACGCCGGCTGGAACGCGACATGCGAGCTATCGTACACCGCAGATGAAACGCTTCCTGCTCGCTCTCGCACTGCTCGCCTGCACGCGCAACACGAGCGTCGTTCCGCCCGCCGAGGCGGCACCGCCGTCCCCGGCGGCGCAACCGGCCGTCGTCGCGCAGAACCTCGAGGTTCCGTGGTCCCTCGCCTTTGCGCCCGACGGCCGCATCTTCGTCACCGAGCGTCCCGGCCGCGTGCGCGTGATCGAGAACGGGAAGCTGCGCGCGGAGCCGCTGCACGTCGTACGCGACGTCGAGAGCCGCGCGGAGACGGGCCTCATGGGCCTCGCGCTGCATCCCGATTTCGCGAAGAATCATCTGCTCTACCTCGCGTACGCGACCTCGCGCGGCGGCCGGCTCGTCGTCGACGTCGTGCGTTTCCGCGAGACCGGCAGTGCGCTCGCGGACGCGCAGCCCATCGTCCGCAACATCCCCGCGGCGCGCTTTCACGCCGGCTGCCGCCTGCAGTTCGGCCCCGACCGCAAGCTCTACATCACCACGGGCGATGCGACCGATCGCGAGATCGCCCAGGATCTCTCCAACCTCGGCGGCAAGATCCTCCGCGTGAACGATGACGGCAGCGTCCCGTCCGACAATCCATTCAAAGGCTCGCCGGTCTGGACGCTCGGGCATCGCAATCCGCAGGGCATCGCCTGGGATCCGGTGAGCGGCTTGCTCTTCTCCACCGAGCATGGACCGTCGGGCTTCGACGGCGGCTCAGGCGGCGACGAGGTCAACATCATCGAGCGCGGCAGGAACTACGGCTGGCCGGTGATCCATCACCGCGACACGCGCGCCGGCATGATCTCGCCTCTGCTCGAGTACACGCCCGCTTGTGCGCCCGCGAGCGCCGCGTTCTGGCGCGGCGATCTTTATTTCGGCTGCCTGCGCGGCGAGCACCTGCATCGCGTGGTGCTCGATCCGAAGAACCGCCGCAAAGTGCTGCGCGAGGAAAAGCTCTTCACGAACCTCGGACGCATCCGCGAAGTCGCCGTCGGACGCGACGGCGCGCTGTATTTCACGACGAGCAATCGGGATGGGAGAGGCGACCCGGATCGCACGGACGACCGGATTTTCGTTCTCCGGAACCCGTTGTAGCGCGGGCATCCTGCCCGCCGTAACGCCGGCATCCTGCCGGCGGCCTCGCTGGCTGGAAGCCAGCGACACGGCGGCCTGGAAGGCCGCGCTACAAAGCGGAACGCCGACTTGTAGTCGGCCGGTCCGCCGATCTCCGATCGGCGGGGCTACGCGCCGACTGGAAGCCGGCGGACCGGCCGACAGGATGTCGGCGTTCCTATATGTTCTGTCGCGGTGGCGAGGGTTTTGTCGAAGGGGGTGAAGGGGACGCACTTGCGGGCGATGGTCAGCATGTCGGCTTTGGTTGCCCGGTCGCCCGGTTACCCGGTTGCCCGGCAGGTTCCTCCGTTGAACTGGGCAACCGGGTGACCGGGCAACCTCTCGTCAATCCAGCTCGCGAAGCACATCCAACAGCTGCGCGTTCTCCGGCGCTTCCGAGATGTCGTGCACGTCGACGTAGCGGACGATGCCCTGCTTGTCGACGATCACGATGGCGCGCTCACACATGCCTTTGTCTTCCTTCCAGACGCCGTACTTCGTGGTTGCCCAGTCGCCCGGTCACCCGGTTTCCCGGTGTTGTCTTGCCGGGCAACCGGGCAACCGGGCAACCGGGCAACCTCAGTCCGTCGCCGGGCAACCGAGCGCCCTCACTCCGTCCCCGTCTTCGCCGGCTCCTTCTTCTTCGCCGCCTCCACCTGCATCTCCCGTCCTTCCCGCGCGATCTTTTCACCGGCGGATTCGACGACTTCTCCGGCGCCCTGCTTCACGCCTTCCACCGCTTCGCGCGCGCCGGCGGCGACGCGTTGTGCGGCCTCGCTCTGCTGGATCTGCTTCGCGCGCGCTTCCGCTTCGGCGGCGATCTCCTGCGCGCCCTCTTTCACGTCCTTCGCGAGCTCGCGCGCTTCCTGTTTCGCCTCGGCGGTCGCGGTCTGCGTCTCCGCCGTCGGTTCGATCTTTCCCTTCTCGTCCATCTGACAGGCCGCCAGGGACGCGGCCACAAGCAACAGGATCGTTATTCTCATGCTGACGAACGGAAGCAATTGCCGCGCCTCACGGTTTAAAACTCGCTCATGGAGAATCAGGACCGAATCATTCAGGGGATGGCCGGCAGCGGCGATTTTCGCGTGATCGCGGCGCAGACGACGATCGCCGTCGAGACCGCGCGCGAGATCCTCGATCTCTCCCCCGTCGCCGCCGAAGCCCTCGGCCGCGCAATGACCGGCTCGCTGCTCCTCGCGCGCCTCCTCGACAAGGACGTGCGCAATCAGTACGTGACGCTGCGCTTCGAAGGAAACGGACCGCTCGGCACGGTGATCGCCGATGCCACCGTCGGCGGCGGCGTGCGCGGCTATGTCGCGAATCCGGTCCCCGAGGATCCGATGCTGGATGTGGAAATGGCGATCGGGAACGGAATGCTCACGGTCGTGCGCGGCACGCCGCCGGCGGGAAAGCCGTACACGTCGCAGATCCTGCTCGCGGGGACCGGCATCGCGACCGATCTCACGCGTTACCTGATGCGCTCCGAGCAGATTGCCTCCGCCGTGCTCCTCGGCGTGCTCAATCGCCGCGACGGCGTGGCCGCCGCGGGAGGCATCGTGATCCAGGCCTTCCCGCACGCGACCGAAGAGTCGATCGCGATGATCGAGCGGCGCATCAAGGACGCGCCGCCTCTGAGCACTCTCGTGGAGAAGATGCCGATCGAGGACGTCGTCGCGACCGTGCTGCACGGCGTGGAGTACAAGCAGATCGACGCGGGCTACTCCGTTCCGGTGAGCTATCGCTGTCAGTGCAGCCCCGAGCGCGCGCTCGCACCGCTCGCGCTCCTCGGGCAGGACGAGATTTTCGAGATGATCGACGAGGGCGGCACCGAGGTGGTGTGTCAGTTCTGTGGCCGAAAGTACGTCTTCACCGCCGAGGACCTGCTTGCGCTGACCGCAACGCACGATGCATGATCGGGCACGGCCGGCAGCGCTGGTGGACCTTCAAGCTTGAAAGCATGCGTGGCAGCCTTGGTACCTACGCTTTCAATGTTGAATGTCCACTAGTTGCCCAAGGCTTTCGCACGCTCATCGCCGGGGACTGCTAAGCTTCGGCGCACATGCGTTCCGTCATCATCGGCAGCGGCATCGGCGTTCCGAAAAACGTCATCACGAACGAAGCGCTCACTCGGATCATGGACACCACCGACGAGTGGATCCGCGCGCGCAGCGGCGTCATCGAGCGCCGTTACGCGGACGACGGCCAGGGATCCGCGGAGCTCGGGATGATCGCCGCGCAGAACGCGCTCGCGGCGGCCGAGAAGACGCCCGCCGACATCGATGCGCTCATCTTCGCGACGATGACGCCGAATTTCTACTTCCCCGGCAACGGCCCGGTCGTGCAGGCAAAGATGGGATTCGGCGAGATTCCGACCTTCGACATCCGCCAGCAGTGCTCCGGCTTCCTGTACGGACTCGATCTCGCCGACTCGCTCATCCAGAGCGGAAAACACAAACGCGTGCTGCTGATCGGCGCCGACGTCCACACGCCGCTCATGCCGTGGGACAAAGGCTGGAACATCGCCTTCGGGTCCGAGGACCGCGAGCCGACGGCGGAGGAGTACGAGTTCAACACGCGCATTCGCGACCGCACGGTGCTCTTCGGCGACGGCGCGGGCGCGGTGGTGATCGAGGGGAGCGAAAACGGCGAGCGCGGATTCATCGCCTCGCGCCTCTTCACGAACGGCGCGAACATCGAAGCGCTCTACATGAAAGGCGGCTCGCGCACGCGTCCGTGGATTCGCCCGGAGCAGGTGGAGAACGGCGACCTCATTCCGTTGATGGAAGGACGGGAAGTCTTCCGCCAGGCCGTCTCGAAGATGCCCGAGGCGGTGCGCGCGGTGTGCGAGAGAGTGGGAATGACCCTCGACGACATCGACGTGCTGCTCATCCATCAGGCGAACCTGCGGATCGTCGAGGCGGTCGCGAAACAACTCGGCCTCCCGCCGGAGAAAGTGCCGCACAACATCGAGCGCTACGGCAACACCACCGCCGGCACGCTGCCGATCCTCTTCCACGAATGCGTGATGGAAGGCGACATCCGGCCGGGCATGCTGGTCTGCTTCACCGCCCTCGGTTCCGGCATGCATTGGGGAGCGGCGCTCTATCGTGCGTAAGCTGCTGCTGGCTGTCGTGCTCGCGGCCGGCGCGAACGCGCAGACACTTCCCTTCCTCAACGACAAAGAAATCAGCGCGCTGGCCACGGAACTCTCGGGCGAGGCGGCCAAGCGCACGGTCGAGGGATTCGCGCGCCATCACCGCATGCGCGGCTCGAGCGGATTTCACGCGGCGACCGAGCAGATCGTCGCGGAGCTGAAGCGCTACGGCTACAGCGACGCGCACATCGAGTCGCTGCCGGCCGACGGGAAGATCTTCTACGGCACGCAGCGCTCGCGCCCCGCCTGGAACGCGCGGTTCGCGGAGCTGTGGGAAATCGACGGCGACACGCCCGTCACGCGCTACGCGAGCTGGGAGGCCGCGCCGATCACGCTCGCGCAGGACAGCAGCAGCGCGGAGGTGACGGCGGATCTCATCGACATCGGCGCCGGAACCAGGGAAGAGGACTACGCGAACAAGGACGTGAAGGGAAAGATCGTCCTCGCGTCGGACCAGCCGGGCCCCATCGCGGCGCTCGCCGTTGCGCGCTTCGGCGCCGCGGGCATCGTGAGCTACGCGCAGAATCAGAAGACGGCGTGGTGGGGCGAGAACGAGAACCTCATCCGCTGGGGGCATCTCGAGACCTTCACGCCGGTGAAGACGTTCGCGTTCATGGTCTCGCTGAAAACCGCGCGGGCGCTTCAGGCACGGCTCGCGGCCGGCGAGCGGATTCGCCTGCGCGCGAAAGTGATCGCCGGCCAGGAGACGGGCGCGTACGAGATCGCCACGGCGACGATTCCGGGGCGCGAGCTGCCCGGCGAGGAGATCGTGTACAGCTGTCATCTCGATCATCCGCGTCCCGGCGCGAACGACAACGCCAGCGGCTGCGCGACGATCCTCGAGGTCGCGCGGACGCTGTCGAAGCTGATCGGCGAGCGGCGCCTCGCGCCGCCGCGGCGCACGATCCGCTTCGTCTGGCCCGCCGAGATCGAAGGCACGCTCGCGCTGCTCAACGGACGCCCGGAGATCGCAAAGCGCATCAAGGCGGCGGTGCATCTCGACATGGTCGGGGGCGGTCCGGAGACGAAGGCGATCTTCCACGTCACGCGCGGACCGGCGAGCCAGCCGTCGTTTATCTACGACGTCGCGGAGTCTGTGGGCACGCTCGTGAACGACCAGTCCGCGCAGTTCGCGTCGACCGGAAAGGCGCGCTGGCCGCTCGTCGCGCCGGACGGCGGGAAGGAAGCGCTGCAGGCGATGATGTCGCCGTTCTCGCAGGGCAGCGATCATCAGGTCTATAGCGACAGCTCGTTCGGCATCCCCGCGATCTATCTCAACGACTGGCCGGACCGCTACATCCACACGAACTTCGACGTCCCGGCGAACATCGACTCGACGAAGCTCGCCCGTGCGGGATTCATCGCCGCCGCGAGCGGCTACGCGCTCGCGCGCCTCGGCGCCGAGGATGAGGCGAGGCTGCTGGAGATGCTGGAGCCGTTCGCGCTCGAGAGGCGCGCGGCCGCGATGCGCCGCCGCGACGCGAACGCGATGAAGTTCGCGGAGTGGTACGAGGCGAAGATGAGGGAGTCGGTGTCCGTCTTTGGTGGAGGACAGGCAATCCTGCCTGTCCGGACAGGCAGGATTGCCTGTCCTCCATGCTACCGCCGCAATCCGGCGATCAAAGGTCCGATGGGCGCGTTCGGCTACGACTATTTCGAGGACAAGTACGGGAAGCAGAAGCTCGCCCTGAACAACGAGTACCGCTACGAGACGCTGAATCTCGTCGACGGACGCCGCACCGCCGCCGACATCCGCGACGCGCTCTCCGCGATCTACGCGCCGATCCCGCTCGCGGATGTCGAGGAGTACCTCGCCGCGCTCGCGTCGATCGGCGTCATTCTTCCTTCAGGTAGCGCTCCATGAGACCAGCGTTCTCGTGCATCGCGTGAATCTGCACCCAGTACGCGCGGGCAAAGAGAATCAGCGAGGCCGCGGCGAGCGCGTCGTGCAGCCAGCGCGGAGTTTTTCCCGAGCCGACGCCGCCGCCCATGATGAAGGTGATCATGATCGCGGTCATCGCCCACATCGCCGCCGGAAAAACGCTCGACTTGAACGCGCGCGTGCGTTGCACGATGTCCGCGTCCATGTTCGACTTCTCCTTCAGCTCCTTCCCCGTGCCGATGAAGAAGAACATCGTCATCGACTGCGAGAAGAGGCCGATCACCACGGTCACGATGGCGACGATGATGTGATCCGCCGCGTGCGCGGGCGAGGCCTGGAAGCCCATGATGATCGTGACGATGAGGCCGGCGATCGTGAGAAGGGTCGTGATGAGAAGAGCCTGAGCCACGGAGGCGCATTGTAGTGCTGCGTGCTGCGTGCCGAGTGCTGCGATTGTCCTCACGCCGCACGCAGCACGCAGCACGTTGCACGCAGGACCCTCTGATAGACTCGCCCGCCGTGTCGGACAAGACGACCTACCGCGATTCCGGCGTCGACATCGACGCTCAGGACGAGGCGCTGCGCGAGGTGCGACGCATCGCGCGCGACACCTACACGCCCGGCGTGCTCTCCGACATCGGCTCGTTCGGCGGGCTCTTTCGCGGCACGTTCGAGGGCATCGAGTCGCCGATCCTCGTCTCGTCCACCGACGGCGTCGGCACCAAACTGCGCGTGGCTCAAGCCATGAAGATCCACGACACGGTCGGCTACGACCTGGTCTGCCACTGCGTGAACGACATCCTCGTGCAGGGCGCGCGTCCGCTCTTCTTTCTCGACTACTACGCCACCGGAAGGCTGCGTCCGCCGGTGATGACCGACGTGATCCGCGGGATGGCCCGCGCGTGCAAGGAGAACGGCTGCGCGCTCATCGGTGGCGAGACCGCGGAGATGCCGGGCTTTTACGGCGACGATGACTACGACGTCGCCGGTTTCATTCTCGGCGTCGTCGACTCCAGACACCTCATCGACGGCAAGGCCGTCCGCGAAGGCGACCTCCTCCTCGGCCTTCCGTCGGTTGGCCTCCACACGAACGGCTACTCGCTCGCGCGCAGAATCCTCTTCGACAAGCTCGGCTACGACCATCAGTCGATCGTCCCCGGCCTCGGCAAGGCGGGCGAGGTGCTGCTGCAGCCGCACATCTCCTATCTGAAACCGCTGCTGCCGCTCGTCGAGCAGCGCGCATTTCACGCGCTCGCACATATCACCGGCGGCGGGCTCACCGACAACGTGCCGCGCGTGCTTCCCGATGCGCTCGACGCGCGCATCAAGCTCGGCTCGTGGCCCGTGCTGCCGGTCTTCAAGTTCCTTTACGAGAAGGGCAACGTCGACCGCGAGGAGATGCTGCGCGTGTTCAACATGGGCATCGGCATGGTGCTGATCGTCGCGCCGGAGGATGCCGACCGCGTGTCGAAACACTTCGCGCAGATCGGCCAGGAGCACTACTTCATCGGCAACGTGATTCGCGGGACGGGGCGCGTGCAGTACGACATCCCGCCGAGCGGCTACGCGTCGTGGATAGAGTAATGCGCCTCGCGGTGCTCCTCTCGGGCCGCGGCTCCAACTTCCAGGCGATTCACGAAGCAGTGCAGAACGGCGCACTCGATGCCGAGATCGTCTGCGTGATCTCGAATCGCCCCGACGCGGCGGGTATCGCCCGTGCGCGCGAGTACGGATACGCGGCCCACGTGATCGATCACAAGCAGTTCGCGAATCGCGCCGCGCATGAAGCGGAAGTGTTGCGCGTGCTCGACGACGCAAGACCGGATTTCATCGCGCTCGCCGGCTACATGCGTTTGCTCAGCCCGTCGTTCATCGACCGCTATCGCAATCGCATCGTGAACATTCACCCGTCGCTGCTGCCGTCGTTCCCCGGCCTCGACGCGCAGGCGCAGGCGATTGCGGCGGGGGTGAAGATCTCCGGCTGCACCGTGCATCTCGTGGACGAGAACCTCGACGCCGGACCGAGCCTCGTGCAGCGCGCGGTCGAGGTGCGTGACAATGACACCGCGGAGTCACTCGCGGCGCGGATCCTCGTGCAGGAGCACGAGGCGTACGTGGAAGCGCTCAGGAAACTCGCGAGCGAGAGAAAAACGTAGCGATCGGCTTCAGCCGGTCGACGGGCGGTCTGAAGCACTGCCAGCAGGAGCCCAGGCGGCGCGTTCAATTTTGCGCTCCACTGATTGGTGGACATTCAACACTGAAAGCGCAGGTAACCAGGGCTTGTCATCCCGAGCGTGAGCGAGGGACCCGGGGGGTAGGGTGGCACGAAGCCCGCGGGTCGCGCACCGCCCCCCGCCCAGGTCCCTCGCTCACGCTTCCAAGAAACTCAATTTTCTCGAATCCGCAAACCACACGTGATCAGTACTTTGCAAACTGCTATGAGTCCTGCACACTCAAGAGGTTTCTTCCTCTCAGGCGCGGCGCTGCGCGCC
>DATLFB010000028.1:0-71021 GCA_035525285.1 Thermoanaerobaculia bacterium | reverse complement strand
CATCGAGATCCAGAAATACCTTTCTGTCCTGATGCGCGGTGGTGCCGGGAAATGTGCCCGCGAGGCGCAGCATGCTGACCCCGCTGTTGGTGAACCCGAGCCATTCGAAACTGCTCAGCGAGGGCGGCTCCACGGCGAACGTGGGGGGCGCGACGAAGGCGAGACCGATTGAGATCGCGACCGATGCAATCAGCAGTCGCCGGCTAATAGCAGGAACGGTGTTCTTCCTTACGGCTCGGTTCAATGGCACCTGATGCTCCTTCGACGAAATGTTCGACATACGAGGGGCGAGCGTGCGCGTCGCGTTGTGTTGGACACGAGCGGGCTCACTGGAGAAACCTCGGACTGGCGGCGGCGGTGCGAAGCGACGTTTGGAGGACGATGGGCAAGGAGAAGAGAGAGAGAGAGTCGCAGGCGCCCGGTTCGTCGGTAAGACAAATCCGCACAGGTCCGCTCGGAGACTCGACAAACATCGCCATGTTCACACCGCCGCCATAAAGGGTATTTGTGGACAGGATTCCTCATGCTCCTCTCGCGAAAACGGCTAATCACAGAGTCGTTTCATCAGCTGATTGATCTCGTCGTAGACGTTGCGCAGATGCGGGTCGACCCATCGCAGCGCGGAAGCGTCGTCACCGAGCAGAACGTCGCGTGCCTCTTCGGCATCGAACATCACGTCCGCAAGGCGGTCGAGCAGGCGCTCCAGAGCCGGAAGGCCGGCCCGCATGACGGGATCGAGCTCGCGAAGCTGATTCATCGCCGGTTCACACTCTTATTCATTCGTCAGCTATGTAAGGGCGTCGTGATGGAACGGCGGCGAGAGTAGCGGAGTCGTTGCCGCTCGTCCAGTCGCATTCCGTTACTTTTTGCCGCAATCGCCGCCTGAACGGCACCTCGAGGAGTCTGGCGCGCCACTTTTTTCATCGGAGTCGCATTTGGTTACTTTCGGAATCGCCGTTGATACTCGCCCGGCGTCATGCCGGCGGCTTCGCGAAACACGCGATAAAACGTACTTCGATGACCAAAGCCGCTGGCGGCCGCGATTTCGCTGTGAGTCAACGGCGCCACGTCCGTCAACAGTCGTTTGGCTTCCGCGAGCTGCTTTTCGCGAAGGATGGCGCTCAGCGGTCTCCCGAATAGCTGGGCAACGACCCGGCTGAGGTATGCACGCGGCACTCCGAGCAGCTCGGCGAGCTCCGACACGCGAGCGACGGAGCGCCTTGCGTAGCAGTCTCGAAGGTAGAGGTCGATCGCCAGCTCGTACCGTTTGCGGTCAGCGGCAAGCCGCCGGGCAGCGAAACCCGCGTCAGCACCTTTTCTGTTCGTCGCCACGATCCGCCAACTCAAAGGACGAAGGCGATCTTTTTGCGCGCCGCTGCGCACAAGAATCACCCTCGCTGCCCAGGGAGTGTGGCAGCCGGTGAGGTTCCCTACCCATGCGAGTAGCGATCCTGCGATGAATTCCGGGCGGTGGGTTAAGTATTACCCCACCGTCCTGTGCCCACCTATGGCTTTGGCCCGATCAGGTCATCCGACAATACCCGCAGGACGAACTGGCGGATGCGTGGCCACAGCCCGGACGCCCGATCCTTATCGAGCGATTGGACTTGCCGGGCAACTGCCCTATCCGCAGCCGTCGCCCTGGGTTCACCAGCGTTTCCGTTTCCGGCCGCCAGCAGACATATGGCCAGAGCGAGCGCCGCGACAACACACCTTTCCCGCAATGACTGACGCATGAAGACTCCTCCTTTTCGAGGCCCCGCGAGCGAACGAGGGCTCTCTACATCAGCGGAGTAACGGCATCAGGTGCGTTTCTTTCAATCCAGTTCAGGCGGGGGCGCGAAAAGGCAGGTCCGGTGTTCGCTCCAGCGCAGTGAGGTAATCGCGGACACTGCCGATCTTCTGAGCCGTCAGCGTTCGTTTTCCGGCTGCCTCATCGAGATAGGCGGCGGCAGTCAGCGCGCCGGTGAGCATTCTGGCGTGCCTGAAGAACTGGATGAGCGCGGAGCACGCGGCGTGCGCTTCATCAAAGCGGCCGAGGACGAGGTGGGCCTCGGCAAGGTCCAGTTGCGCGTGCGCCGCCTGCACGGCCATGCCGAGCTTCTCGAATTGCGTCACGAGAGCCGGCAGCCGTCGGGCGGCCTCGCCTGCGTTTCCGCCCGCAAGCGCCAGCCTCGCAATCGACCAGCGAGTGATCAGGACCAGCGCGGGTTGATCGAGCGCGCCGAAAAGCTGGAGTGCAATCGAGAGATAGCTGCTGGCCATTGCCATATCGCCCGTGTCGCGATATGCGATGGCGAGTTTCTCAGCCGCGCGCGCCTTCATCTCGGCGTCACCAATGCTGTCCGCGAAATCGTACGTTTTTCTGTACGTGTCGCGGGCGGCGGGCACATCGCCGAGCCGGTGCAGAATCATCGCCTCCCACTCCCTGGCTTCGAAGTAGCGCTTCGTGTCGCGCCGCTCTGCGTACGTCTGGGCGGCAGTGCGAGCGAACCCGAGCGCCTCCTGCCAGCGTTGCTGTTCCCAAAGCATCGCGGCGCGGCCGAGTGCGACGGCGGCCAGCGAGATCGCCGGATCAGGAAGGAGCCGATAGGCACGTTCTGCCCGGTTCAGAGCGTCAAATCCATTATCAAAGAGCGCGAGATATCGACAGGCGGTCGAGTATTCCTTCCAGGCTGTCCCTCGCAAAGCGTTCACACCCGAGTTGGGGTAATACGCGTCCGGCAACGTGTCCGCGATGAGGCAGGCGATATCCGCGATTGCCAGCGCGAATCGCGGCTCACGGTCGCATTGTTGGCGCACCGCTTCGCACAGCAGCCTGACGACGCCCCCGGTCTGAAATCGCCCCTTCCACGCGATGTTCACGCGGGCGAAGCTGTATGGGCTTTCGAGAACCGGCCGCAGCATCCGTGCAGCTTCTTCGTCCTCCCACTCCAGCCGCGCTGCAAGATCGCGAACGGCGTGCATGCCTTCCGTTCCCGCGATGTCCTCCGTCATCGACCACGTCTCTTCGTCGCGCATTGCAGCGAAGAGCGTTCGATAGTCGTCGAGTCTCGTCCAGCATGGCGCGCAGGCGGACAGATGTTCCTCGACGGCCGCGCGGTCCTGGATCGAGGCCGGATCGCCGGCGTAAGCGGCGAGTCTTTCGTCGGAAAGATGTTCGGCGCTAGACATTCGACGTTCGCGCAATTCGCTCGTAAATGGACCGCGCGCGTTTCCGGCAGAGGTGCATCTGGTAATTGATGTTCGACGGTGTGGTATTCATCGCCGCGGCGATCGATACGGTGTCTTCGCCGTCCAGGTAGTAGCGCTTCAGCGCTTCGCGACACCGCTCTCCGAGTTTCGCAAGCGTCGAGGCGACCATGAGGTTCATCGCCAGCCCCTCAAAGAGATCATCATCGGTCGCGAGCTCTTCGATCGTGGCTCCTGCATCCGCAAAGACTCGATCTTCGGTTCTGCGCGATCGCCAGTAGTTCCGGCTCGCGTTGCAGATCGCCGCAATCAGGTACGCGCGGAGATCGGTCCTGACGTTTCTCGCCGTCAGGAGAAAGTTGATGAATACGTCGTGAACCAACGCTTCCGCCTCCATCGGGGGAACGTTGAACTTTCGGATCGCTACCCGGCGCATGAGTGGTCCGTGCTCGAGGTAGATCTGGCCGGCAGATGAACGACCGAACGGCGGTGCTTTCGTCGTCGCACCCACCACGCCGGTCACGCTCGCCGGCATGCCTTCCACTGACAAGTCTTTCGCCATGATTTGAATCGCTCTCTGATGAGGAGTGACGGGAACGGCTTCTTCCCTACCCGCCGCGCCGCCGGATTGAGGATTGAGGATTGAGGATTGAGGAAATGAACCAGCTGTGCCCGCCTCTTCCTCAATCCTCAATCCTCAATCCTCAATCCTCAATCCGCTCCGAAGGAGCGCCCGTGATCGGCTATCTCGAAGGCACGGTGAGAGGTTGCGCGGTTACGCGGTCGCGCAGTTTCGCAGTGCTCTCACCCGCGCGACCGCGTAACCGCGCAACCGCGTAACGCGCACAACCCTGCCGAAAGTCATGCTCCGCTGACCCCTCCTCCGGCACATGTGCCGCGGGTGGTGCGCGCCTACATTGGCGTGCATGACAACGCACAACGTCGTTCAACTCACAGCAATCGAAAAGGCCTACCGGCTGGGGCGCATCAACGTTCAGGCGCTCAGCAATGTCTCGCTCGAGGTCGCAGGCGGGGACTTCATCGCGCTCGCGGGGCCGTCGGGGAGCGGGAAGACCACGCTCCTCAATCTCATCGGCTGCATCGACAAGCCGGACCATGGACGGGTGCTCGTCGACGGCGTCGATGTCACGGCCGTGCCGCTGCACCGGCTCGCCGATACGCGCCGCGAGGTTCTCGGCTTCGTCTTTCAGACCTTCAATCTGATCCCCGTCCTCACGGCGTGGGAGAACGTCGAGGTTCCGCTGCTGATGCGCGGCATGCCGCGCAAAGAGCGCAGCGCGCGCGTCGCGCGCTGGCTCGAGCAGGTCGGACTCGCCGCGCAGGCGAAGCAGCGGCCGGATCAGCTTTCGGGCGGGCAGCGGCAGCGCGTCGCGATCGCACGGGCGATGGCGGGCGATCCGAAGCTCGTGATCGCCGACGAGCCGACCGCGAATCTCGACTCGGAGACCGGCACGCGCATCCTCGACCTTCTCACCGACATCAACCGCACGAGCGGCTGCACGTTCGTGTTCTCGACGCACGACCCCGCGCTCATCGCGCGCGTCGCCCGCGTCGTGCACATTCGCGACGGACGAATCATGCCGTCCGAGCGCTCGATCGCAGCCTAAGGAGAAACTCATGCTGATCAAACTCGCATTGCGCAACATCTTCCGTAACCGCCGGCGCTCGGCGATCACGCTGGCCGTGATCGTGTTCGGCGCGGTGGGCATCATCCTCTTCGGCGGCTACAAGGCCGTCACCTTCGCCGGCCTGCGCGAGAGCACGATCCGCCGCATCGGGCACGTGCAGGTCTTCGGCGCGGGCTCGGCAAAGGCGGAGTCGCAGAAGCCCCTCGAATACGGACTCGAGAACGCGGCCGCGCTGCGGCAGACGATCGAGCGCGATCCGCGCGTGCGCACGACCGCGGCGCAGATCACGCTGATGGGCCTCATCAGCAACGGCGACAAGTCCGAGACGTATCTCGCGACGGCGGTGGAGCCGGCGAAGGATCGCGAGATGCGCGGGCATCGCCTGATCTCCGGCACCGAGCTGCCTGACGGCGAGCTCGACGCCGTTCTCCTGGGCCGCGGTCTCGCGACGTCGATGAACGTGAAGCCGGGCGATTACGTGACGCTGCTGACCACGACGGTCACCGGCTCGCTCAACGCGATGGACGCGCGCGTCGCCGGCACCATCGCGACGGGCGTGAAGGAGTACGACGACCGCGCGGTGAAAATGCCGATCGACGGCGCGCAGCAGCTCCTGCAGACGCACAAGATCGAGAAGCTGCTCGTGTTCCTGAACAAAACGGAAGACACGGCGGCGGTGGACGAGACGCTGCGGAAGAACGCGGCCATCGAGACGAAAAGCTGGTCGCAGCTGGCGAGCTTCTACCACCAGGTCGTCCTGCTCTACAACGGCATCTTCGGCTTCCTCGGACTGATCGTGTTCGGCACGGTCGTCTTCAGCGTCGCGAACACAATCGTGATGTCGATCTTCGAGCGCACCCGCGAGATCGGAACGCTGCTCGCCATCGGCACCACGCGCGGACGGGTGTGGCGGATGTTCTTTCTCGAGGGGCTGCTCATCGGCGTGATCGGCGGAATCATCGGCATCGTCGCCGGCGTGTCACTTGCGCAGCTGATCAACAGCGGCAACGTGATGCTCCCGCCGCCGCCGGGCTACACGACCGGGTACCGGCTGCAGATTCTGATGCAGACGCAGGTACTGATGACGGCATTCACGATCGCAGTGATGACGTCGACGCTGTCGGCGATCCTGCCGGCGCTGAAGGCGTCGCGGATGAAGATCGTGGATGCGTTGGGACACATTTAGGAGAGGGTTGCCCGGTTTCCCGGTCGCCCGGTTTCCCGGTGGACGGGTGGGGCCGGGCAACTGGGCAACCGGGCAACCATTAGGAGCCATCATGAAAAAACTCGCACTGATTCTTCTTCTCGCGGCACACGTTCAAGCCGACGATGCAACAACCCTCCTCACCCGCAGCGACACCTACCGCAATCCCCTGGCGAGCTTCGCCATCGACGTCGAGCTCACGAGCCACGACGGCGCGAAGGCGGAGACGTCGAAGTTCCGCGTGTACGGAAAGGGCTCCGATCGCAGCGTCGTGGAGTTTCTGGCGCCGGCGGCTGAGAAGGGACGGTTCCTGCTCATGCTGCGCGACGCGATGTGGATCTACATGCCGTCCGCGAGCCGTCCGATCCGCATCTCGCCGTTGCAGCGGCTGATGGGGCAGGCCTCGAACGGCGATGTGGCGCGCACGAGCTTCAGCGTCGACTACCTCGCGAAGTCGGCGATCGAGGATGGCGGCGCGTGGGTGCTCGAGCTCGAGGCGAAGGATCCCTCGCTTTCGTACAAGCGCGTGCGGCTCTGGATCGACCGCACGACGAGCGAGCCGCTGCGCGCGGAGTTCTACGTCGCCTCGGGCAAGCTGCTCAAGCGCGCGCACTATCGCAAGTACGGCGTGATGGCCGGGCGGCGCACGATCACGGACATCGAGATCGAGGACGTGCTGCGCCCGGGCCGGCGGACGCTGATGCACTACGCAAACCTCGTCGCCCGCGACAACTCCGACAAGATGTTCACGAAGGACTCCCTCGGCAAATGGTGAACGCCCTCCTGCTCGCGGCGACGCTGCGCGTCTTCGGCTCGGCCGGCGCGGAGTCGCAGCTCACGCCGGCGAACACCGCCTCGCCGCTGAATCCCGACAACATCGCGGGCGTGCCGTTGCAGACGAACAGCGCCGACGTGAGCGCGTTCGCGGAGGCGGCGGGCGAGCGGTGGAAGATGCGCGTGAAGCTGCGCGCCGATGCGTCGGACCGGACGTCCGATCACGTGAGCGCCGGCGAGGCGTTCGTGCAGGTGCGCGCGACGGAGTGGCTCGACGTCACAGCGGGACGCGTGATCGAGAAGTGGGGCACCGGGTACGCGTGGACGCCGACCGCGTTCATCGGCCCCGCGCGAAATCCGACCGATCCGAACGATCGCCGCTCCGCGTATCGCGGTTTGGACATGATTCGCGCGGATGTCTTCGTGAAGGAGACGAACGTGTCGTTGTATGCGATCGAGGGCGGGCATGTCGCGGGGCGCGTGTACCGCCTCGTGCGGGGGACGGATGTCTCGCTCGTGTTTCGCGACCGCGCCGCTGGCGTGAGCCTCTCGCGCGTCTTCGGTGATGCGCTCGAGCTGCACGGCGAAGTTGTACGCGACGGCGGCGTGCTGCGCGCGGTGGCGGGGGGACAGTACACGTTCGCGAACAACGTGAACGTCGTGGCCGAGGTGTATTTCGGCGGGGACGGACTCACGGCGTCGCAGTGGGATGCGTTTCGCGGCATGGCCACGACCGACCTGCGCGCGGCAAACTCCGCGTACGCGCCGCTGCGCATGGGGCGCGCGTACGGCTTCGTGCGCGTCGCGCGCGAAGACCTCGAGCTGATCGCGATCGCGAATCTGCGCGACGGCTCGACGATCGTGCGCGGCACGCTCGCGCACAAGCTCCATCCGAATCTCAGTCTCTATCTGATCCACACCGAGTTCCTCGGCCGCGCCAACAGTGAAATGGCTTATCTGCAGGTCGCGCGCGTGACCACGGCGGGCATGCGCTTCTACTTCTGACACAATCTCATGACCGTGCAGCATCGCAATCTCAACTGGCTGGGCATCCTCACGTGGGCGATCGTCGCGGCGCCGCACGTGATGTGGAGCGTGCAGCGCGGCGAGCTCTTCACGCCGAAGGGCTTCGCGTGGACGGCGGCCATGCTCGCGTTCGTCGTCTGCTTCTGGCTCTCGACGCGTGGGTTGAGCTACGGCAGGCGCGAAGCGATCTACATCGCGGTGCAGTCGGTGCTCGCGATGGTCTGCGTCGCGCTGCAGCCGCGCGGATTCATGGAAGTGCTGCTGGTGATCGTCGCCGGGCAGCTCGGCCGCTTCCCGATGCGCATCGCGATGATGTGGGTGATCGCGCAGACGGCCGTGCTCGCAGTGCTGTTCGTCGGCTCGTTCGAAGGACTGCTGAAGTTGCTGGCGTATTTCACGTTCCAGCTGTTCGGCATCTTCACGATGCGCATCGCGCACGAGGAGCGGGAGGCGAAGACCGCGCTGGCCGAGGCGAATGCGGAGCTGCGCGTGGCGACGGGCCTGCTCGACATCAGCAGCCGCGCCGAGGAGCGATTGCGGATCGCGAGGGACCTGCATGACCTGATCGGACATCACCTCACCGCGCTCAGTCTGAATCTGGAAGTTGCGAGCCATCTCGCGGATGGGGAGGCGCGCGCGCAGATCGAGAAGAGCCAGGCGCTCACGAAGCTGCTGCTCAGCGACGTGCGCGACGTGGTCAGCCGGCTGCGCGAGAACGAGCCTGTCGATCTCGTCGCGGCGGTGCAGTCGCTGCGGGACGTCGTTCCCTCGCCGGCGATCAGCGTCGATGCCGAGGACGTTGCCGTGACGGACTCCGCGATCGCGGAGGTCGCGTTGCGTGCGTTGCAGGAGATCGTCACGAACGCCGTGCGGCACTCGGGCGCGCGTCATCTGCGGCTGAAGATCGCGAGCGCGGATCACGCGCTGGCGATCGATGCGCGCGACGACGGCATCGGCACGGATCGCGTGGAGTTCGGGAACGGGCTCACGGGCATGCGCGAGCGCATCGCGCAGTCGGGCGGGACGATGGACGTGCAGTCGATGCGCGGCGAAGGATTTGCGGTGCACATCCGCCTGCCGCTGGAGCGCGCGTCGTGATCCGAGTCTGCCTCGTCGAGGATCAGATGATCGTGCGCGAAGGCCTGCGCGCGCTGCTGAAGCTCAACGCGGACATCACAGTCGCGGGGGAAGCGGCGGACGGCGAGGAGGCGATCGAGGTGATCGAGCGCGAGAAGCCCGACGTCGTGCTGCTCGATCTGCGCATGCCGAAGCTCGATGGGGTGGGCTTGTTGCGAGCGCTGCGCGAGCGCGGAACGGTGCCACCGTCGCTCATCCTCACGACGTTCGATGACGACGCGATGCTCTTCGAGGCCGTGCGCGCGGGTGCGAAGGGATGGCTGCTGAAGGATGTGTCGCTCGAGCGATTGACGTCGGCGATCCGCACGCTCGCCGCGGGCGGGACGTGCATCGAGCCGGTGATCACGGAGCGCATCGTGCGCGCGCTCGACGGAAGCGGCGTCGCCTTCGACTCCGCGGATCTCCCGGAACCGCTCACCGATCGCGAGAAGACGATCCTGCGTTTTCTCGCCGGCGGGTACAGCAATCGCGAGATCTCGGAACTGCTGAAGATTTCGGACGGGACGGTGAAGAATCACATCTCGAGCGTGCTGGCAAAACTGGGCGTGCGAGATCGCACGAGAGCGGTGCTGAAGGCGATCGATATGGGGTTGATCTAGCCGGCACGGCCGGCAGCGCTGGTTGGCCAAGCCTCCCTGGAGCGTTGTCGCCAGTCGGTGTGTCTTTTGGACATTCAACATTGAAAGCGTAGGTACCAAGGCCTGTCATCCCGAGCGTGAGCGAGGGACCCGGGGGGTAGGGTGGCACGAAGCCCGAGCGTCGCGCCGCCCGCCCGCACAGGTCCCTCGCTACGCTCGGGATGACATGTCAGTCGCGCTTCGACAACTCCCGAATCTTCACTCCGAGGCCGATCAGCAGCAGCACGATCACTCCGAGAGCCACCGTTCACGCGCGTTTCGACAACTCCCGGATCTTCACTCCGAGGCCGATCAGCAGCAGCACGATCACTCCGAGAGCCACCGTGAGTCCCTTGCGCCGGTACGCGAGCTCGGCGAGCGAGCGGTTGCCGGCTTCCATCGCGGCGCTGGCGTGCGCGATGCCTTCCTTGTGCTTTTTCGCGAACTCGCCTTCCGGATCGAATGTATGCACGAGCACTTCGAGCTCGATCTGGCTGTCGATCGCGGCGTCGAGCTCGGGGCGGACGGCGCGCACTTCGACGCCGCCGCGTTGCGCGGCGAGCAGGATGCGCTCGGCGCGCGCGGTGAGCAGGGTCAGCTCCTGCATCGAGTCGACGAACTTCTGCGCGACGTCGGTGCTGCCGTGGCACTCGTCGCAGCGGCGCACGGCCGTGCGCACTTCCTTGTTCGTGACGGGATCGGTGTACGTGTAGTGCGTCTTGCCGATTCTGAATTTCTCGAAGAGGCGGCGGAACTCGGCCGAGTTGCGATGCGTGTCGAGGCCGGTCGCCTGATCGACGAACCAGTCGAAACGCTCGTTGCCTTTCAGTCCGAGCTTCGACGCTTCGGCGAGCAGCGTGTCGCGGCGCTGCTGATAGTGCTCGCTCTTTTTCTTCGGCTCCGGCAGTTTCATCGCCAGCGGACCCCGTCCCTCGTGGCAGAACGCGCACGGCACTTCGGGCAACGCGCCGAGGAGCGCCACGGTCGGACGAATGATGCCGTGATTCTCGTGGCAGGTCGTGCACTCCATGAGGCCTTCATGCTTGCTCGCGCGGAACAGCTCCGCCTCGCGGCCGTGGCAGTTGCCGCAGACGAAAGCGACCGACTCCACGCCGGGCGGCGTCGCGCCGTGATTGCCGTGGCAGTCGTTGCACGCCGGCGCGCTGAGATCGCCCTTCGCGTGCAGCGCGTTCGCGTGCACGCTCCGCTTCCACTTCGCCTGCTGATCGATCGGCAGATCGCGTCCGGCCATCCGCTTCGGATCGGAGTGACAGCGCCCGCACGTCTCGGCGACGTGCGTCGGATAAACCGCCGACTCCGGATCGCCGACCGCACGGATGCCGTGCACGCCGTGGCAGTCGGTGCACGTCGCGACGCCGTCGTCGCCGCTCTTGAGCGCCTGTCCGTGGCCGCTCGTCCAGTACTCCGCGACCTGATCGACGCGCGCCTGCGGCTGGAAGCGGCGCATGAACGCGAGCGATGAGTGGCAGCGTCCGCAGAACTCCGGCGTCGACTTGCGATCGGGCTTGCCGATGAAACCGGCCGCCGGGTCCATCGCCGCGAGGTCATCGGCGAGCTTCGGATCGGGATTCCCGCCGTGGCAGTCATGACACGACAGGCCGCTCCTGATGTGGATGTCGGACTTCGACGCGTGAACCTGATCTTCGTGACAGCCGAGACACGACGACTTCGGCGTCGCGGCGCTCGCACTCGCGGCGAGGAGCAGCGCGAACGCGGCCATCACGATCGGAGGGCGGACGTCTCGTCCGCCTTCGCGTTCCGGGGCGGACGGGACGTCCGCCCTCCTTGTCACCCACGCAATCACGAAAAGCAGCGCAATCGTCGCTATGACGATCCAGACCGGCAGCAGCGACGCGTAGCCCCACACGGTCATGCCGAGCATGAACAGCAATGTGAGCGCGCCGCCGGCAGAGAATGCGCGGCTGCGGAACGTCCGCTGCGGATCGCGGTCGAGGAACGGCACGAGCAGCATCACGAGGCCGCCGAGGCTGAAGGCGAGGATCGCGAAGGCCTCGTACTCGATGTCGAAGATCTCGCCGCCCGGCACGTACTTCAGCGTCTGGAACATGAAGACGAAGTACCACTCGGGACGGATGTCGGGGTACGCGGGCGCGAACGGATCCGCTTTCTCGCCGAGCTCCCACGGCAGCAGCGCCGCGAGCGCGGCGAGGACGCCGAGGGCGACGATCCAGCCGAAGAGATCGCGGATCGCGAAGTGCGGGAGGAACTTCATCGAGCGGGGCGGCTTCTTCTCTTCGCCCGGCGGAACGCTCATCCCCTTCATCTGCACGAGGAGGATGTGCAGGCCGAGGACGAGCGTGGTGATCGCGGGAAGGATCGCGACGTGCCAGCCGTAGAAGCGCGAAAGCGTCGCGCCGGTGACACGATCGCCGCCGCGCAGGAAGCGCAGCGTCCACTCGCCGATGAACGGCACCGAGCCGGCGATGTCGGTCCCGACTTTCGTGGCGAAGAACGCGAGCTGATTCCATGGAAGCAGATATCCGGAGAAGCCGAAGCCCATCGCGAGGAACAGCAGGAGGCATCCGGTGACCCAGGTGATCTCGCGCGGCGCGCGATAGGCCTTCATGAAGAAAACGGTCACGAGATGGACGAAGGCGAAGAAGACCATCAGGTTGGCCGACCATGAGTGAATCGAACGGATCAGCCATCCGAACGGCACGGTCGTCATGATGAACTCGACCGACTCGAAGGCTTCTTCGGCGGACGGCCGGTAGTAGAGCATCAGCAGAATGCCCGTCATGACCTGCACGAGGAAGAAGAAGAGCGTCATTCCGCCGAGGTAGTAGAAGACGGTGTAGCGATGCACGGGGACGGTCTTGTGCGCGCCCATCTCGCGCAGCTTGTCGAGTGCGAGGCGCTGATCGAGCCAGGAGTAAACGCCGGCGATCGACATATCAGGCCTTCGAGATCACGACCGTGCCCGGCTGGCCGGCCTTCGTTGCGACGTGTACGTTGTAGGGAGTGAGCGGTTTGGGCGGCGGACCGGCGACGTTGCGGCCGTTCAGGTCGTACTCGCCGTTGTGGCAGTTGCACCAGATGCGATTACGATCCTTCTGATAGCCGACGATGCAGTCGAGATGCGTGCAGGTCGCGCTGAACGCGCGGAAATCGGTCTCGGCGAGCTTGACCAGCAGCACCGGCTCGGCGCCGAAGCGGACGATCCTGAAGCCTTTCTCCATCAGCTCGGGATCGTTCGTCGGTCCGGCTTCGACTTCGTTCGTGGCCGCTTCGGCGATGTGCGGAGGACTCGCGAAGCGCGCGAGCGGATAGAGCACGGAGACCGCGAGCGCGCCCGCGGTGGTGCCGAGGAACCAGTTCAGGAACCTGCGCCGGGGCGGAACGGGAACGGCTTCGTTGGTCATCGCCGGTCTCTCCTCACAGTGCAACGAAACGTAGAGGCTCAACGCAGAGAAGAAGTGTAGTGCGAGTCACCCGTCGAGGTGACCGATCGCACCGCGCATGCGTGCGCTGCCGCGCGACAACCTGTCCATGCCGTCGGAAGGCGAAGTGCTCGAGGCGATTGCGCGGCTGGAGCGGAGGGTGGAGGCGCTGGAGGCTCGGTTGCCCGGTGTCCCGGTTGCCCAGTTGCCCGGTGAGGTGGATCACCGGGTCACCGGGCAACCGGGTAACCGGGCAACCGCCGACCTCCTCTCCCACCTCGGCCGCTCCCTCATCGTCCTCGGCGGCGCGTATCTGCTGCGTGCCATCACGCAGGCGACGCTGCTCCCGGAGCTCGCGGGCGTTGCGCTCGCGTACCTGTACGCCTTCTTCTGGATCTGGGGCGCGCATCGCGCGAGGGGCAACGCGCGGCGTGCGCTGTTCGACGGCGGGACGGGCATCTTCATCGCCTGCGCCCTCGCGTGGGAGTCGTCGGCGCGCTTTCATCTGCTCGACGCGTGGCTCGCGGCGGCGATGATCACGGCAGTTGCCGTGATCGCGCTGATCGTGGCCGTGCGCGACGACCTGCGCGAGCTCGCGTGGATCGTGGCCTGCGGCTCGAGCGCGGCGCTGGTGGCGCTCGCGATCGGGACGCGCGAGCTCGTCGCTCCGGCCATCGCGCTCGTCCCGATCGGCATCGTCGCGATCTGGGCTGCCGCGCGCCGGCAATGGGATTACCTCGGCTTCGCCCCCGGCGTCGCGCTCGATCTGATGCTGATCGTGCTCGCGGCGATGACGTCGATCGGCAAGGCGCCGAATGCCCGCATGGCCGCGGCCGCGGTCTCGCTCTTCGCGCTGAGCGCGTACTTCGCGGCGATGGCGTGGAAGCGCGAAACGCGCACGAGCTTCGACACCGCGCAGCTCCTCGCGGTGCTGTTGATCGCGCTCACCGGCACGACGGTCCTCGTGACGCCGTTCGTCGCCGCGCGGATCGCCGCGGGGGTGTTCCTCCTCGCGCTCGCGATCGCCGCGTACTTCCAGCGGCGGATGACGTTCGTCATCGCGGCGGTGCTGCTCGCGCTCTTCGGCAGCGTGCTCGCGGTGCAGCGCGAGCCGGCGACGATCGCGTGGGCGATCGCGGCGATCGTGCTCGTTCGTCTCGGCCACCATCGACAGGCGGCCGCGTTCGCAACCGCCTCCGTCGCGCTCTCCGGCCTCCTCACCTTTGCCCTCGGCGCGCTGTTCGCGCCGGTGAGCCCGTCGCTGTTCACGCCGGGCATCGTCGCGATCGTCGTTTTCGCCGCGATCGCGCTCGCGACCGCGCTCGCGCGTCCGCCGAATCTCGTGCTCATCACGCTCAGCGCACTCGGTTCTGCGGCAATGCTCGTCGCGCTCACGATTCCGGTGATCACCGCGCACGCCGCGCGTGTGGCCACGCTGCGAACGATTCTTCTCGCCGTCGCGGCACTGCTCTTCCGGCGGTTTGCCGCGACGCGTGCGCTCGTGTATCCAACGCTCATCCTCGCGGCGCTGAAGCTGCTCGTGGAGGACTTTCGGGTGGGGTCGCCGGCGACGCTGTTTCTGTCGCTCGCGATTTATGGGGGAGCGCTCGTGCTCGCCAGCCGCAAGCCTGTCATCCCGAGCGTCCGCGAGGGACCCGGGCGGGATGGGCGGGGCGAAGAAGTTGCGTAGATCGGCGCGCCACCCACCCGCACGGGTCCCTCGCTGACGCTCGGGATGACACATGCTGGTAGGCTTGTTGTGAGCCAAGCGCATGAAAATCCACATGGTCTCGCTCGAGGACGGCATTACCGCCACCGGGTTCCGGAAGATGGCTGCCTTCGTCGAGCGCGTCAATCCTGACACGCGTCTCTTCTACGTCGGCACGAACAGCTATCGCTCGTTCTGGAAGTCGTTCTCGCGGCGGATGGGCAACGCGCTGCAGTTCGGGCCCGAGCAGATCGATCAGATCGCGCAGGGGGTCGCCGGCGCGGACCTGATCGCGTTCTCCTGCATGACCGGCTACTCCGACATCGCGAAGAAGGTGATCGCGCGCGTGCGCGAAGTCTCGCCGCAGTCGTACGTGATGTGGGGCGGGATCCATCCGATCATCTATGCCGAAGACGCGATTCAGGCGGACGTGGATGCGATCTGCACCGGAGAAGGGGAGCTCGCGTTCGAGGAGTGGCTCGATCACTTCCAGCGCGGCACCGATTTCTCGAAGACGCAGAACTTCTGGTTCAGGAAGGATGGCGAGATTCAGCGCAACTCGTTCCGCCCGCTCATGAGCGCGGCGGAGCTCGAGACGCTGCCGTATCAGAAGTACGCGGGCGAGGAGTGGATCTACCAGGCCAACGAGGGCTTCCGCCCGGTTGCGCTGTCGGACTATCTGCAGAACAACGGGCTCGCGTATCAGGCGATCTGGTCGATCGGGTGCCCGCTGCACTGCACCTTCTGCGGCAACACGGTGTTCATCGCGAACGATCCGAAGTACAAACGCATCCGCCACACGTCCGCCGCGTACATCGTCGGCGAGGTGCAGCGCGCTCGGGAGATCCATCCGCACCTGAACACGGTGCTGTTCCACGACGACAGCTTCATGGCCATCCCGCTCACGGAGCTGACCGACTTCGCGTCGCTCTGGCGCGAGAAAGTGAATCTCCCGTTCTGCGTGTACGGCGTCATTCCGAGCTACGTGCAGCGCGACAAGCTGGAAGTGCTGACCTGGGCGGGGATGAATCGCGTGCGCATGGGGATTCAGAGCGGCAGCGACCGGATCCTGAAGTTCTATCGCCGTCCGACGCCGATTGCGCGCATCGAGAGCGCGGCGGCGGATCTCGCGCGGTTCTCGAAGTACCACATCAATCCGGCCTACGACATCATCGTCGACAATCCGATCGAGACGCGGCAGGACGTCGTCGACACGCTGGAGCTGATCTGGCGTCTGCCGCGCCCGTTCACGCTGAACATCTTCTCGCTGCGCGTGATCCCGAATACGGTGCTCGAGAAGCAGATGCTGGAGAACGGCATCGACCTCGAGCAGATCAACGCGAACTACACGACGCTGCGGCCGACGTTCTCGAACGTGCTGCTGTACGTGCTGCTCGTGTGGCGCCTGCCGCGGGCGTGGTTCGACAAGCTGCTTCCGCGCGTGCGTGCGTATTCGGAAGAGCAGTCGATGCACCCGGTGCTCATCCACTTCGTGCGCATCCCGTGGCTGATCAAGCAGGGGCTGCGTCATCTCCGCTTCGGCGAGTTTTCCGTGATCACGGGCTACACCGGCTATGTGCTCTGGAAAACAGGCGTGCTGCGGATCTGGAAGAAGCTCTTCGCGCGCAAGCTGAAGCTGAGCGAGGAGCGGCTCCTGGCGATGACGACGCCGGATGTGGCGCCCGGAACGTAGCGCCCGGCTTCAGCCGGGCGGAATCGGCTGGCTGAAGCCCGCCGCTACGTCACTTCTTCCAGGTACGGATCAGCGCGACGACGGCTTTGGTCTGATCGGCCGACAGCTTCGCCTCGAACGCGGGCATCTTCGCCTTGCCCTTCGCGATCACGTTCGTGAGCTGCGCGTCGGTCTGCTTCTGGACGTCGGCGGATCCGAGGGGTTTCACGGCGAGCTTCTTCGCCATGGGCGAGTCGGCGGCGCCGTTCACGCCGTGGCAGGCCTGGCATTTTCCCTTGAAGAGCGCGGCGGCGTCTTCGGCAAGCGCGACGGGCGCCAGGGCGATGAGGAGGATGGTCGTCAGGATGAGCGTGCGTTTCATGTCACAAATGTAGGCAGAGGCTCATACGAAATGTTGCGTCGGCCATCACCGATGGGTGTGATGAGGCGGATAATCGGGCGCATGAGAAACGCACTCCTCGCCGCCGCGGCGCTGTTGCTCGCGATGGCCGCAACGCCGCAAAAGGTCGACATTCATGAGTGGCCGGTTCCGTGGAAGGACACGCGTCCGCGCGATCCCGCGGTCGATGCGCAGGGGCGGGTCTGGTTCGTCGGGCAGAAAGGGAACTACATCGGCTGGCTCGAGCCAGCGGCCGGGAAGTTCGGGCGCTTCGAGCTCGAGCGCGGCAGCGCGCCGCACAATCTCATCGCCGGCGCGGACGGCCACATCTGGTTCGCGGGCAACGGCGATGCGTACATCGGACGCCTGAATCCGAAAACCGGGCACGTGAAGCGCCATCCGATGCCCGATCCGGCCGCGGGCGATCCGCACACGCTCGTGGCGTCGTCCGACGGGAGCATCTGGTTCACGGTGCAATCGGGCGGATTCGTTGGACGCCTGCAGCCGAAGAGCGGTGCGATTCAACTGGTGAAGGTCCCAACGCGCGGTGCGCGTCCGTACGGAATCGTGGTCGACGCGAGCGGCCGCGCATGGTTCAACGAGTTCGGCACGAACGCGATCGGCTCGGTCGATCCGAAGACGATGAAGCTGACGGAGTACCGGCTGCCGAACGCGCGCGCGCAGCCGCCGCATCGCGCTGACGGGCGACGGCGGGATCTGGTACGTCGACTACGCGCGCGGCTTCGTGAGCCGGCTCGATCCGAAGAGCGGCGCGGTGACGGAATGGCAGACGCCCGCCGGCGCGAGCTCGCTGCCGTACGCGATGGCGAGCGACGACGCGGGCCGTCTCTGGTTCGTGGAGACCGGCCCGCAACCGAATCGCCTGGTAGGCTTCGACCCGAAGTCGAAGCAGTTCTTCGCCGCCGCCGAAATCCAGAGCGGCGGCGGCAACGTCCGGCACATGGTTTTCCACCCCCGCACCCGCGAGCTCTGGTTCGGCACGGACACGGACACGATCGGACGAGCGAAGGTGCCGAATTAGGGGTAGTTCGTATTTCCGCAGTCAGGTCCGCCGAACGACGAAGTCATCGCCTCGAGCGTCTCCGCGACGCCCAGGATCACGGGGCACGCCGGAACTGTGTCGTCCGCCGCTGACGGAATCGCGATCGGACAAGAGATCTGCTCTTTCGTCATGAAGTAGTACCAGCCGAAATGTGACTCAGCGGTGTGGTTCAACATGGACTGTTCTTTGTTCTCGATCGCAACGACGGCGCCGGTGTTGAGCAGAATGCGCCGCGTTGCGCCGTTCTGCCGCACGTAAAGAGCTCCATCGTCCGATTGCACATCGAGCCTGGTCACGAACGCGCCGTTGGCGCGTTTGCAACCCGTCGCCGTACCGCCCGTGATATCGACGTGCGCGGCGACGACTTCCGGGGCGATCATCGCCGGATCGGTGTATTTCGCGGGCAGATCGACGGCGTCGGGACACAACGCACCGAACGACGGGATCTTGCGGAACGACGGAGTCTCCGTCAGTGCCTCGGACGTGCGTGTCCATACGAGCGCTCCAGTGAGCGCGATGGTGCATAGTGATGTGGCGGGATTCCACGTTCCTTTGTATTCGCCGGTGCATGCCGCGGCCTTGTCCGTCGCGACAAGCGCAGCGCCCGGAAGATAAAGAAACGTGCTGTGCGGAGAGAGCTGCACCCCCTGGTACTGGCCGACGAGAGCGGTCGGAAAGATGACCATCCTCTCGACATCGCTCCCGGGAGGCACGTTGACGAACGCAGCAATACCCACGAAGAAGATCGTGATCACGACCGGAGACATGGCGTCTCTCCTTTCTTATAGATCGAGAGAGCGGACGACAATCTGCGCCGACGCCCAGTCGGCGGCATGTAGCCTCGGGTCGTGAAGCATCGCGAGTTGGGAATCGCGTAACGCCGCGACGGGGTGGGCGCCGCCGGCGCGGAGGTGGTGGAAGCGAGTGAAGAGTCTGGATGCTACGCCATCGTCGATATCCCAGGATGTGCCGATGACTGCGCTGGCGCCAGCGACGAGAAATGCGCGCGAAACACTCGCGGCAAGGTCATCGCGCCGCGCGCCGCCACGCAGCGTCCGGCATCCCGCGAGAATCACCAGCGGCGCTCCACGAAGCCTCGTGCGTGCGACGTCAACGCCATAAAGGAGCTCGCGGTGGTCGTTCCTGACACGCAGCACGAGGCCGGCGTCTCGATCGCTGTCGGTGTGGCCCGCGTAGTGAACGAGGCCGGCGCGGCTGATCAGCGAAAGGACGTTTGTCGCGGTCGTTTCGTCGCCCTTGATCACCGTCGCTCTCGGATAGAGACGCATGATCGTGTCCACCTCGGCCGCGGCGTTTGGCAGGTCGACCTGGCCGACCGATGGACGGATCACAGCGACCCGTTGCGCATACTCCTTCGCAGCTCCGTCGCGATTCCGATACAACGCGCTCGCGGCAACGCTGATCATGTGATCTTCGATCAGCCAGCGGCCCGTCGAAGAATCGAGCAATGCAACGAATGGGATGGATGCGATGAGCGGATCGGGCACGAAGATGATCGATTTCGCGTGTGCGAGCTCGTCACGAATCGGCGCGATGAGTGCCTGATGCAGCGAGGACGAGGCACGTCGCACGACGTTTTTGGCGACGCGATCGCGTAGTACGGCGTCCAGGTTCGCTGCTCGTTGCGAGATTTCGCTCGCCGCGATGGCTGTCCGGCGCAGCTCGAAGCGCTGCGTACCGACGACGAACATCAGCGTTTCGCGCGGAAGGACGAGATATTCGACGACCAGCTCGCCAGGAGCCAGCTGCCGCTGTAGCTCACTGAGAGATCCCAGCGAAGCCTTGACATTGGCGCCATAGAATCCGTGGGCCGCTGCGCGGTCGATGACGACGAATGCTTCGCGATTCAGGCCGCGCTCGAGGAGCAGCTCGGCGAGCAACGCGTAGATCTGTTCGACGCCATCCAGACCAACGGTGCGAGGATCGACGGATTTGCCGTCGCCGCGTTGCGTTTCGAGTGTCTCGATTGCCGACTCCAGATCGAGCTGCGCTTCGTCGCTTCTGCCCAATGCGCGAAGGAGCCGCGCACGTTCGAACAGCGTCGCCGGCAGGAGGATCTGACGCGTGCGCCGGTGGTACTCGGCTGCATGAGACAACGACGCCAATGCGCGATCCGGCTCGGTCGACGCAAATGCAATTCCTTCTGCAACAGCCAGGTCAGCGACGACCGAAGCGCGGATGTCGCTATCGGGAATCTCGTTCGCCACCCGCATGCCTTCCGCCAGGGCGGCTGAAGCGGCAGCGCGATCACCCATCCTGGTACTCAGAATCGCGCGGCGGAACAACATCTGGGCGCGCATCCGGCCGCTTCGAGCGCCGTGCCGTAACTCGACGTCGAGCAGCGAGCTCGCACGATCGAGATGTCCGGCAAGCAGTTCCGTCTGCACGGCGGTGCTGAGGGAGACCGAAAGATTGCGCGTGTCTCCGAGCTCGCTCATCGAGCGGAAAGCCCCCGGCCACTGGTCCCATGCCTCGTCACGCCTCCCGACGTAGGTCATCGCCTCGCCGATCAGGGCCGCCATGTACGCGGCGTTTCCGCGCTCACCGAGAGAGCGGAAGAGATCGTGTGCGAGCTGGACATGCTCGAGCGCCTTCGGCCATCGTCCGATCGCTCCCTGTTTCAGCGCGTACTGCCATGCCACCTGCGCGCGCAAGGCCTGGTAGTTAGGCAAGTCGGCCGTACGGAGCAGGAGATCGTGAAGTTCCTGCTCCGAAGTTTCGATCTGGGAAATGCTGTACTCGGCGACGACGAGGTAGTAACGCGCATTCAGCCACCCACCAGTAGAGACAGGTGCAAACAATCTCGCGGCCGTACGCAGCTCTCGGCGCGCGGCCACGATGTCGCTGTGTTTGAGCGCAAGACGACCGGTGCGATATGCGTGGTGCGCTGCCGCAAGCCGGGCGCGGCTTACGTCATCCGCATCGTCGATCGCGGCGACACAATCCGCCAGCAGACCTTCGCCGCTGCGCGCGCGAAGCGCGGCGCCGACAGCACGAGCCACTGCGAGGTGGAGTTGCGCGGCAGCGACGTCCTTCTCACGAAAGGACTCGGCCCAGCGGCCGAGCATTTCCACCTCCATGAATGCGCGTGAGAGTTGAGGAAAACGCTCGACGAAGCGAGCGACGGCGGCCGTATCTCCGGCGGCGACTTCGCGTTCCAATTGCGCGCCGGATTTCTCGAACAGCGACTGGTCCGTCGTGACCGGCAGCACGTCCAGCCTCGTACGTGCTTCACGCGACCATCGCGACTTCGCGTCGACCTCGAGGTAGCGTTTCCATGCGAGGCGTGCTTCTTCGAGCATGCCGAGGCGATGGACGATCAGAGCACGATTGAAAAGCGCCTCGGGAAGTTGCGGATCAATGCGCAACGCACGGTCGACGTCAGCGAGCGCCTGTGGAAGTTCGGATGGATTTCCGAAGCGGAATGCGCTGTCATCGCGAACGGCCGCGAGATCACTCCATGCACGCGCCTCACTCGGATGCGCCGCTGTGACGCTTCTGAGCCGCGCGATCGCGTCCGCGTGATCCTCGATCAGCAGCGACGCCAGCGCCGCCGCGTGTTGCGTGCGCGCGCTTCCGTCGCGGCTGGCGCGTTCGAGAACTTCACCAGCCGCGCCGGAGAGCTTCAGGCGCGCGGGGCTGTTGCGGGCCTCTGTCGAAGACCGGACCGGACCGCGGAATTCGGCCCAGGCGAATCCGCCGGTGAGGCGCGCCTCCACGAGTCTGTACTCGAGCGGCGCCGTCGCGGCGACGAGCGGAGCAACCGGCACGGCTTCGCGGGGTCCCATCCCGCTTCGCCACGAGAGAGTGGCGCCAATCACTGCTACCAAAGCAGCCGCCGCAACCAGCCACCAGACGGACCGTTGACTGCGAACCGGGTCTGCTCTCCCGATCCCATCGAATCCGGCTAATGCTGCCACCTCGTTTCGGCATCGCTGACAGTGATCCAGGTGCTCCAGTGCTTCCGTTCGCTCCGTCGGACCCAGCCGGCCCTCGACAAAGGCTCCAACAACTTCGGGATCAGGGCAGGTGGCGTGACTGGTGTTTCTCATTCCGGTAGATCCTGTTTTGCACTTGCCCTTTTCCACATAGCCTGTCGCGAGGCGGCGTTTTCCGCGTCGCCGAGTCCGAATTCGAGTCTGGAGACCGCTCCTCCCACCAGCGGCGCCGCGGCGGCCGCATCGATTCCGGCGCGGACGAGGTCCGCGCCAAGACGTTTCATCATCGCCTCGAGCCGCCGGTACAGCTGTTTCTGATCGCACTGCAGCGTGCGCGCGATGTCCGCGGTGCGCATCGACTGCTCGAACCGCAGCCGCAGCGCGACGCGGTCTTCGAGCGAGAACGTCGCCAGCGTCCGCCGCAGCACGGCGTTCGCCTTTCCGGCGAGCTCCGCGCAGTCGCGGTCGACGAGCGGCTGCTCCACCGTCTCCGCGCCGACCGCGGGATCGGGCTGCTTCTCGAGCGCGACGAGGCGCGGCCTCGGCGTGCGCTGCGGCAGACGCACGGCGATCGACTCCGCGATGTCCGCCGTGAAGGTCGGATCGATTCCCTGCACCGTCGCCAGCGCCTCATCGAATGTGACGCGGTCGCGCAGCAGCAGACCCTCGAGCAGAATCGCCGCATCGCCGAGGCGTTTCGCCTCGGCGGAGGGACGCCAGCGCCCGTGCACGTGGATCCATTCGTCCGCGAAGAGCCGGTGCCCGATCGACGCGATGTACGTCGCGAGCGAGCAGCGTCCCTCGAACTTCCGCAGCACCGCATAGTCGTCTTCGATGAGGCGCAGCTTCACCGAAGACGCGAGGTCCTCTGCATCCTCGGGCGAAACCTTCGCCCGGCCGGACACATAGCGGCACGCGCGCTCGATCACCTCGAGGCTCGACAGGAAGAGCTCTTCACCGGTCATGGACTCGGATTCGTTCCTTGTTGTTTAGAGGACCCTAACATGGAGTGTCCCCAACTTCGACTTCCGTACCCCTGTTTGTGGAAGGTCGCGAAAAAAGACGGCGAGCTGAACCGATTCGCCGGCATCACAAGCCGCTGTGATGATGCTCATAGGGCCGGCGTGATGCGGGCGGGAGGATGGCCGCGACTGGAGGCCGCTGCCGTGTCCGTGATCATCGAGCCCTTTCGCATCAAAGCCGTCGAGCCGCTTCGATTCACGTCCCGCGAGGAACGCGTGCGCGCGCTCGCGGCCGCGGGGAACAACGTCTTTCTCCTTCGCGCCCGCGACGTCATCATCGATCTGCTGACCGACTCCGGCACCGGCGCGATGTCGGCGGCGCAGTGGGGTGCGCTGATGCAGGGCGACGAGTCGTACGCCGGCTCGCGTTCATTCGAGCGGTTCGAGGGCGTGGTGCGCGAGCTGACCGGGTTCAGGCACATCATTCCCACGCATCAGGGCCGTGCGGCGGAGCGCATCCTCTTTCACTCCGCGCTGCAGCTGGGCGACGTCGTCATCAACAACATCCACTTCGACACGACGCGCGCGAACGTCGAGTACGAAGGGGCGGAAGCGCGCGATCTCGTGATCGCCGAAGGACGCCAGCCGTCGTCGATCCATCCCTTCAAGGGAAACATGGATCTGAAGGCGCTCGAGCGGGTGTTGATCGAAGAAGGCGAGCGCGTTGCCATCGTGATGATGACCGTGACGAACAACTCGGGCGGTGGCCAGCCGGTCTCGCTGGAGAACCTGAAGGCCGTCCGGACGCTGGCCCATCGCTACGGAAAGCCGTTCTTCCTCGACGCCTGCCGTTTCGCGGAGAACGCGTGGCTGATCAAGCAGCGCGAGCCGGGACAGCACCAGCGCTCGGCCCGCGAGATCGCGCAGGAGATGTTCCGCCTCGCGGACGGCGCGCTCATGTCGGCGAAGAAGGACGGGCTGGCGAACATCGGCGGCTTCCTCGCGCTGAACGACGATGCGCTCGCGCAGAAGTGCCGCAACCTGCTGATTCTCACCGAGGGCTTTCCGACGTACGGTGGATTGGCGGGATACGATCTCGAGGCCATCGCGCAGGGACTCGTGGAAGTGCTCGACGAGGATTACCTCCGCTACCGCATCCGCACCATCGAATACCTCGGCGAAATCCTGCAGTCCGCCGGCATCCCGATCGTGCTTCCGACCGGGGGCCACGCGGTGTACATCGACGCGGCGGCGATGCTGCCGCACATTCCGCGCGACGAGTTCCCGGGTATCGCGCTCACGAACGCGCTCTATCTCGAAGGGGGAATCCGCGCGTGCGAGATCGGCAGCGTGATGTTCCCCGGAACGGCCGCGTTGGAGCTCGTGCGGCTGGCGATGCCGCGCAGGCTGTACACGCAGTCGCACATCGACTACGTGGGCCAGATCGCCGCGGTGGTGAAGGAGATCTCGCGCTCGCTGCACGGATACCGGATCACGAGCGCGCCGGCCGTGCTGCGACATTTCACCGCGCAGTTCGAGCCGATGTCGCTCCCGGTCCCCTCTCCCCGCTGAGCGGGGAGAGGGTTAGGGTGAGGGGCTTTCCTCCTCATCCGGCGAAGCGTCGCAAAACTTCACTTGCCTGCCGTTCGCGACGAGCAGACAATGACGCGCCTCAGATCTCCGCCTCACCAGAACGGGACAATTCTATGAACTCAACCGTCCGTTGCGTCGCTGCGGCGTTTCTCCTCGTGTTTCCGATTCTCCTCCTCGCGGATACGAATCCGCATCCGCTCGCTACGGGAAACTTTGCGCAGGATTGGACCGACATCGGTCTGATCACCACGAGCGATGACTGGAGCGGCGTGCCTTCGATCACGGGATTCCGCGGCGACGGGCTGACCGGCGCAACCGGCACCAACCCGCAGACGCTGACGGCGAGCGACACGCCGGGCGTTGTCGACGTCAACGCGAATCAGACCGCCGGAACGTTCGGCACCGGCGGTGTGAGTGAGTTTCATCTCGCCAATCCCGTGGCCGGCCTCGCCGGCAGCGCCACCGCGGACGCGCCGTACATCAAGATCTATCTGAATACGTTCTGCCGGACGAACATCGTCGTCTCCTTCAACGCCCGCGACATCGACGGCTCGGCCGACAACGCCATTCAGCAGATCGCGGTGCACTATCGCCTCGGCAACAGCGGCGCCTTCACCGATCTCCCGGCCGGCTACATCGCCGATGCCACGACCGGACCGAGTCTGGCGACGCTCGTCACGGCACGCGCGGTCACTCTTCCTGGCGCGGCCGACAACCAACCGCTCGTCGAAGTGCGCATCATGACCACCAACGCCGCCGGCAACGACGAGTACGTCGGCATCGACGACATCACCGTGACCTCCGATCCCGGCGTCGGCCCCGCGCTCTCGATCGCCGACGTCGTGACCGTCGAAGGGAATCCGCCGTCGACTCCGAACGCGAACTTCACCGTCAGTCTCACCTGTCCCGCGCCCGTCGGCGGCGTCACCTACGACATCGCCACGCAGGACGACAGCGCGACCGACGCGGACAACGACTACGAGCCGAACGGCGCAACCGGCGCGATGATCCCCGCGGGGAATGTGAGCGCGCCGTTCACCGTGGTCGTCAACGGCGATCTCGTCGAAGAGCCCAACGAACAGTATTTCGTCAACGTGACGAGCGTCGTCGGTACCGGCGTGACCGTCGCCGACGGCCAGGCCGTCGGCGCGATCACCAACGATGACTCGACGCCCGATCTGACGGTCACCGACGTCACGCAGGCGGAGACGAACGGCGGCACGACGACGTTCACGTTCACCGTCCAGCTTTCCTCACCGGCGCTCGCCGGCGGCGTGACGTTCGACATCGCCACCGCTCCCGACACAGCGGTTGCCGGTACGGACTACGTGCACAAAACGGAGACCGGCCGCACGATCGCGCCGGGCGACACGTCCGCCACTTTCGACGTGACCGTCAACGGCGACGCGATCTTCGAGAACAACGACACGTTCTTCGTGAACGTGACGAACGTGTCCGGCGCGAACGTGACCGACGCGCAGGGACTCGGCACGATCACCAACGACGACCCGCAGCCGGCCTTCGAGATCGCCGACGTCGCACTGCTCGAGTTGAACGGTGGAACGCAGACGATGACGTTCACGGTCACGAAGATCGGTGCAACCGATTTCCCGTCGAGCGTGAATGTCGCGACCGCGGACGGCGTGGCCACGACCGGCACGTCGGACTACGTGGCCAACAGCGTGACGCCGCTCAATTTCGCGCCCGCCGACACGATCCAGACGTTCGACGTGACGATCAACGGCGACGTGAATCCTGAAGGCGACGAGCACTTCGTCGTCAACCTCAGCGGCGCGACCGGAGCGACGATCTCCGATGCGCAGGCGTTCGGCGTGATCAAAAACGACGAGCCGATCAGCATCGCCGCCGTCGATACGCCCCTTGCCGAGGACTTTGCCGCCCTCGGCCTCATCGCCATGCCGTCGACGCCTCCCGGCTGGACGTTCCTCGAGACCAGTTCCAACGCGAATCTCGTTCACACTCCGGGAACGGGCAGCGCCAACGCCGGCGACACGTACAACTTCGGCGCCGCCGCGAATCCGGAGCGCGCATTCGGCGGTCTGCGGAGCGGCAGCCTCGTTCCGACGATCGGCGCGTTCTATCGCAACGACACCGGCGTGCCGATCACCACGCTCACGTTCCAGTACACCGGCGAGCAGTGGCGCATCGGCAACAGCGGTGCGGCGCGCGACGACCGTTTGAATTTCCAGTACAGCCTCGACGCCACGAGTCTGAACACGGGAACGTGGATCGACGTCGATCCCCTTGATTTCGTGAATCCGATCAAGACCGGCGTCGAGGGGGGAGTGGATGGGAATGCGGCCCCGAACCGGACGCCGAAGGCGTTCGTGGTCGGATCGCTCTCCATCGCACCCGGCGCGGTATTCTGGGTCCGCTTCGCAGACTTCGACGCGTCCGGCGCCGACGACGGCCTCGCCGTCGACGACTTCTCGGTCGTCGCGAACTCCACCGCCGCATTCCTGTCGATCGACGACGTCTCCGCGTTCGAAACGAACGCCGGCACGACGACGTTCACCTTCACGGTCAGCCTCACCCAGCCCGCGCCCGCCGGCGGGGTCACGTTCGACATCGCCACGCAGGACGACACCGCCACGACGGCGGACAGCGACTACGTGGCGAAGACGCTCACGACGCAGAACATCCCGATGGACGCGTCGAGCTATACGTTCGACGTCATCGTCAACGGCGATCCGACCGCCGAGCCGACCGAAACGTTCTTCGTGAACGTCACGAACGTCGTCAACGCCACATCCTCCGATCCGCAGGGCGTGGGTACGATCGTCGACGATGACTCGCCGATCACGCTCATTCACGCCATTCAGGGGAGCGGCGCGATGTCGCCGATCACCGGCAGCAGCGTGACCATTCGCGGCATCGTCACCGGCGTGAAGTCGAACGGCTTCTTCGTACAGGAAGAAGACGCGGATGCGGACGGCAATCCCGCGACATCCGAAGGCATCTTCGTCTTCACGAGCGGCACGCCGCCGGCCGCCGCGATGTTCCAGGCGCAGGTGCAGGTCACCGGCACGGTCGCGGAGTTCGTGCCGAGCGCCGATCCGTTCCAGCCGCCGCTGACGGAGCTGACCTCGCCCAGCGTCGTGCAGCTGGCGACCGGACAAGCGCTGCCTGGGGCGGTGGTGCTCAGCGCCACCTTCCCCGATCCCGCCGGCCCGTTCGATCAGCTCGAGCGCCTCGAAGGGATGCGCGTGAGCGCGACGTCGATCACCGTCACCGGTCCGAGCGACGGCAGCTTCAACGAGAGCGCCGGCACCGGTACGAGCAACGGGCGATTCCACGGTGTGGTCACCGGAACCGCGCGTCCCTTCCGCGAGGCCGGCATTCAGGCGCCCGATCCGGCGCCGACCGGCTTCGGCACGATTCCGCCGATTCCGCGGTGGGACTTCAATCCCGAGCGGCTGCGCATCGAGAGCACGACCATCGGCGGTCCGCTGCTCACCGTGAAGGCGAGCGACCTCGTCGGACCGATCGCCGGCCCGCTCGATTACAGCTTCCGCGGCTACGCGATCTACCCCGACAGCACGCAGACCGCGATCGTCACGCCGGGCACGCTGCCGACGACGGTCAGCGTTCCCATGCCGAACGAAGTGACCGTCGCATCGTTCAACATCCAGCGCCTCTTCGACACCGTCGACGATCCGAACAGCGATCCGGTGCTGACGCTGACGGCGTACAACAATCGCCTGGCCAAGGCCTCGATCGCGATCCGCGATCACCTGCGCAATCCCGACATCATCGGCGTGCAGGAAGTGGAAAAGATCGACGTGTTGAACGCCCTCGCCGCGAAGATCCTCGCCGACGGCGGTCCGGATTACGATGCGTCTCTCTTCGAAGGCAATGACATCGGCGGCATCGACGTCGGCTTCCTCTTCAAGGTCGATCTCGTCACCGGCGGCGTGCCTCGCGTAGCCGTTACTTCGGTCACGCAGGAAGGCGCGGCGACGCAGTGGACCGATCCGACCGACAACGCACCGCACACGCTCAACGATCGCCCGCCGCTCGTGCTCGTCGGACAGGTGAACCGCACATCCACCCTCGGCTTCCCGATCGTGGTCATCGTCAACCACCTCCGCTCGCTGATCGACATCGAAAGCGAGGCACCGAACGGTCTGACCACCGATGGGGATCGCGTGCGCCAGAAGCGCCTGGCACAGGCGGAGTTCCTCGCGAATTACATTCAGGGCAGACAGACTTCCACGCCGGGCGAGCACATCGTCGTGATCGGCGACTTCAACGCGTTCGAAGTGAATGATGGATACACCGACGTGATGAATGTCATCACCGGCACGCCGCCGCCGGACAACGAGACGGCCGTTCCCGGCGACGGCGTCGATCTCGTCAATCCCGATCTCGTCAACCTCGTGAACACACCGACGGCCGCGGAGCGCTACTCGTACGTGCACGAGGGCAACGCGCAGAACATCGATCACGTGCTCGTCAGCTCAGGGGTGGTCACCGACACGATCGCGCGGCGCATCGAGCATCCGCGCATCAACGCCGACTATCCCGATACGGAGCGCAACAACAACGCCACGGCGTTCCGCATCTCCGATCACGATCCGGTGGTCGCGTTCCTCGCGACCAACGCGATCACCATCGCCGACTTCGGCGTCGACGTGCAGCACGCGAGCGGCTTCGCCACCGCGGGCGCGGCGACGAGCTACACCATCGTCGTGACGAACAACGGTCCCGACGTTGCCGAGGGATCGCTCAGCTTCCCGCTGCCGGCGCAGATGTTCTTCTCCTCGGTCGTTCCGCCGGCCGGATGGACATGCCCGACGACGCCGACCGTCGGCACGAGCGGCACGATCGTATGCAGCAATCCGGCTGCGGCGCTCGGCACCCACACGTTCACGGTGAATGTGACGGCCGATGCGGCGGCACCCGCGAGCACCGTCACGAACGCGACGGCGACTGTGTCGACGCCGGCGAACGATCTCGTGGCGGGCAACAACACCGACTCGCAGCAGGTGACGATCCTGCAGCCGTCGCAGTACCGCGCCACGAAGACCGTGAGCGGCAATTTCGTGCAGGGCAGCAACGTCACCTCCACGATCACGATCTTCAACGACAAGCCGTTCACGCAGGGCGACAACGCCGGCGATGAGCTCACGGACCTGCTGCCATCAGGCCTCGCGTTCGTGAGCGCGAATGCGAGCAGTGGAACGACCGGGTCTGCCGCGAACACCGTCACCTGGAACGGCTCGATCGCCTCCGGCTCGAGCGTGACGATCACGATCGTTGCGACGATTGACGTGGGGAGCTCGGGAACGATCTCGAATCAGGCCTCGCTCAACGACGACTTCGACAACAACGGCACGAACGAGCGCAATACGCTCTCCGACGATCCGGGCGTGGGCGGCAGCGCCGACCCGACGAGCTTCACCGTGATCCCGGCCGGCATCGTCTCCGCCACCAAGTCCGTCAGCGGCACGTTCGTGCAGGGGAGCAACGTCACCTACACGATCGTCCTCACGAACGCGATGGCGATCACACAGGCGGACAATCCGGGCGACGAATTCACCGATGTTCTGCCCGCCGGCCTCACACTCGTCAGCGCCACCGCGAACAGCGGCACGGCGGTGGCCAACACCGGCACGAACACGGTGACGTGGAACGGCTCGCTCGCGTCGAGTGCTACGGTCACAATCACCATCGTCGCCACGATCACCGCCTCGAGCGGCACGATCTCGAATCAGGGCACCGTCAACTTCGACGCCGACGGCAATGGCGGCAACGAGTCGAGCGGCGTCACCGATGATCCGGGGACGGGCACGGCGAACGACGCGACCGCATTCACCGTTGTTCCGCAGAGCGCCTACGCCGCGACGAAGTCGGTGAGCAATCCGGGCACCGGCAGTAACGTGACGTACACCGTCGTGCTCACGAACAACCTCGGCTTCACGCTCGCCGACAACCCGGGGAACGAGTTCACCGACGTGCTGCCGGCAGGCCTCACGCTCGTGGGCGCCAGCGCCACCACCGGAACCGCGGTCGCGAATACGGGCACGAACACCGTGACGTGGAACGGCTCACTCGCCGATGGCGCAAGCGTCACCATCACCATCAACGCCACGCTCGTGGCACCGAGCGGAGCGATCTCGAACCAGGGCACCGCATCCGTCGACTTCGACAACAACGGGACGAACGAATCGAGCGTGCAGACGGATGACCCGAGCACCGCGGCCGCGGGCGACGCGACGTCCTTCACGATCGTCGATACCGACAACGACGGGATCGGCGACTACACCGACAACTGTCCGTCCAACCCGAACCCGGATCAGGCGGATGCCGACAACGACGACATCGGCGACGTCTGCGACACGGATGGAGACGGCGACGGCGTGTCGGACGCCGTCGAACAGGCTGCGCCGAACGGCGGCGACGGCAACGGCGACGGCACGCCGGATCATCTGCAGGACAACGTGGCCTCGCTGCCGTCGGCGACCGGAAACGGCTACCTCACGCTCCAGTCGACGTGCACGCTGACGGACGTCGGCGTGATCGCCGAGAACGGGTTACCGGAAGACACGCATTACTCCTATCCGCATGGATTGATCTTCTTCCGCGCGCCGTGCGCGTCAGCCTCGTTCTCGCTCTTCCTGCACGGCTCCGGCGCGGCGCACGTCTATCGCAAGTTTGGTCCGCTGCCGCCCGGTGGTCCGTCGCAGTGGTACACGCTCAACGGCGTGTCATTCACAACCGCGACCGTCGGAACGGTAACCGTCAGACGCATCGACTTCAGCCTCACCGACGGCGGCGACGGCGACGACACGCCGGTCGACGGCGTGATCGTCGATCAGGGCGGTCCGGCCGGACCGGTCGACGCCCCCACGCTGTCGGAGTGGATGCTGATGCTGATGGCGGCGATGCTCGGAATGATCGCGATCTGGAGAGTGGCGCGGTAGCCGGCACGGCTGGCCTTGGCGAATCCTTGGAGGGCGGACGTCTCGTCCGCCTCCCCGTCCGCTGGGCGGACGAGACGTCCGCCCTCCACGATCGCTTACTGCCGCGCAGACTCATAGGAGACCGCGTGGCAGAAAGTGATCCAACGTGCGGTGACCGGACAAGGAGGCTGGGCCAACCAGCGCTGCCGGCCGTGCCGGCTCACTCGCCTTCGTTCGGATCGACGAGGGCGGCCGCGGTCAGCTCCGCCGAGGCCGCCGCGTACTCCGGCAGGTCGGCGCCGCGCAGCGGGACGTACTTCTCGATCAGATCGCGTGTGCCGAAGACGCCGAGCTTCTCCATCAGGAACTCGAACTTCTTCTCGATCGCATCGATGATCGGCTGCTTCGCGTCGTCGCCGAGGTCCCACATCCGCTGCTTGAACGGGCCGATGGCCTTCTTGCGCGTCTTGTAGACGAACTGCTCGTCGGTCTCGCCGCTCTTGCGCTCGTCCGCGCAGTGCTCGAAGCAGAACCGGCGGATCTCGTCCTTCATCTGCTGCGGCAGCGCCGGTGCGTCGAGGATCATGTTCTGGAATCCGGTGGCGAGGTGGATCTCGACCGCATCATTCTCCGGAAACTCGTTGAACACTTCCTCGGGCAGCGTCGACGCTCCGTGCTGCACCGATCCGGCGATGCCGTACTCCTCGCGGCAGATGCGCGTCGTCTCGCGCAGCACGTCGAAGTCGATCTCGGCTTCAGCGATCGTGCCGTCGGCCATCGGAACGCCGCCGTGCGACGTCCCCGTCTGCACGGAGATCTTCGCCATGCCCGGATCGCCGCCGAGCTCCCGGCGGACGCCATCGATGTACGCGCGCACTTCGTCCGGCTGGGTGTTGTACTTGCCGACTTCGCCGATCTCGCCGCCGATGGAGACCTCGATTCCCTTCGGTTGCCGCGCGCGGATGTAGCGCGTGAAGTGCGCGGTGTAGGTGTAGTTCGTCCGCTGCTGCTCGTCGCGTGTGGGGAAGGAGAGATCGACGAGCGTGGAGGTGTCGATGTCGATGTTGTAGAACTCGGCCGCGATGGCCTCATCGATCAGCGACTCGAGGGCCTTGATCTCGCCGATGCGGCCTTCGTCGTTGGCCCACTTCTTCGCGCTGGCCTGGAAATGATCGCCCTGGATGAAGACGGGGCCTTTGTAGTTTTCGGCGATGGCCGCGGCGAGGACGCACGCTGCATATTCGGCCGGGCGCTGTTCCGTGTAGCCGATCTCACTGCGAGCGATCTCGAAGATGAACGGGCCTACTTCATGGCGCATCGCGGCGCGGAACAGCGCGCGCGCGACGTCGTAGGTCAGCGCGCGGATGTTGAACGCGGGGACGGTGAACCTGCGCTGGATCTCGTTGCGTCCGAGGGCCTTGTACAACGGGAAAATCGAGGAGGAGATCGCGCCGCTCTGCCGTGCGCGGAGATGGATCTGCCTGCGCGCCTCGGCCTTCTCATCCGCGTTGCTGCTGAAGACGGCCGTGCGGACGAGGCCGTCGATGGACCCGTCGGGTATCATGGACCCGGACTTTAGCAAAAACGCATGACGGCAGGTAGGGATCGGCTTGCCGCGCAGCACACCCATGCATGAAGAAACACGTTCTGCCGTTGCTGGTGATGCTCGTAGCAGTAGTTGCGCTGCAGGGCGAGCCGGTTCGCGTGCAACTCAAACAGCAGGGGCGATCGGGAATCGTCGTCAATTACCTCGACTGCGACGGCGATGCCGTTCGTACCTTGCCGAAGGATCTCTCCATCCAGGTGAGCGCGACGGACGCCTACGTCCGGCCGTTTTCGAATACGCCGCAGCAGTGGCGGCGGCGATCGGAGCCTAGCCGCGCCCATCAGGGCGACCAATACGAGATCCGCAGCACGTCGCCGTGGTGGCCGGAGGAGACCACCATCCGCGCGACGGTGCACGATGCCGCAGGCCAGCTCATCGACGACGAAACGCTGGAGAACATTCTTCCGCGAGCTCCGGCGTGGTTCGGCTTCGTTATCGCGATGGCAGGCGCCGTCGCGGCAGCGATCGTGCGGATCGGTTTCGCGCGAAAGCGCAGTCTCTCCTCGATTCTGTACGGCGCGTTCGGCGTGCTGTTCGCCGCGGCGCTTGCATGGACGGCGGTCGAGACCAAGGAAGTCTGGAACTTCTTCGGCTTCGAGAAGCCGCCGCTCCGATCGCAGTCCTACCTCCTTCTTGGAATGGCTCTCGGCGCGTTCGACCCACAGAAGCTGATCAAGAAGCTCACACGGCAAGCGGAGGAGGAACCGCTCACCGCGCGCGACGTGCACGATCGGATCACTGGTCTGCTGACCGCGGAGAACATCCGCAAACCTTTCCGCGAGGAGCTGGAGGAGATGCTCTTCGACCAGAAATACATCAGCGAACACCCCAAAGTGATCGGACGGCTCGAGGGTGCTCTGGAGGCAGCGAAAAACAAGGTGAACCTCCCTAAGGATCTCAGCAACTACCTCGCGCCCCGCCTGACGCGCATGTATCTCGGGTCGTACCGCAGAAACTTCAGGCTCACGATGAACGCGACCATCGATGCGGCCGCAGGCCTGATTGCGTGGAAGCGGCGCACCTATTACGAGTTCGTGCGGAACGATGCCCTTGCGCAGACGGGGCCCGAGGTGACGTCCAGCGTCATCACGACCATCCCTCAAAAGCTCCGCAATCAATCAGCGGCAAGTTTTGAGAAGTTCGGAACGGTCTTGAAGGCGATCCGGTTGAGCATTCGCGATTTCACAGGCGGTCCTTCGCTCACGTTCGAGGGGAGGGAAGCAACTCGCCTGGTCCCGGTCGATCAGGCCGACGGAAGCGTCGTGCCGCCGCCGATCGACGTGACGTTCAAATACCACCCGGAAGAACATTCTGTCGAGGCAGTCTTCAAGTATGCGTTTCCCGATGCCTTTCAGCGCATGCCGGTCGTGAGCGTCGACATCGAGAAGGAATTCATCAGCGAGCTCGAGGACGGGCTATCGTTCCTGCGCGTCGCGCAGCCGACCTTCGGCTACTCCGTCCAGACGAACTTCACCCCGTCGCTGCCCCATCCGTACGAAATAGCCGTGTTCGAATGGACCGAGGTCGGTCGCAACACCAGCAAGTACGATTCGAAAGAGGGCTCGGCGCAGCTGACGGGATGGCTGATGCCGGGAAACGGGTTGTGCATTGCGTGGTACGGAACAAAAGACGCGGTCGCGGGCGTTGCCAAGACGAGTCCTAAGCCACCTGAGTCCATGGCCCAAAGGATGCTAAGATTCCTACCGTGGAGGAAGCGATGACAAAAGCAAGAGTTGGCGGCGACGCCTAACGTCGTTGCACTCCCTGACGAAACAGCGCCGAAAAGCGCTGTTTCGCTTTATGCAACGTGTTTGCGGATCGTATCCACCAGCTTCATCACGTCGAACGGCTTCATCACCGCGCCTGTCGCCCCGACGGCGCGGAGCTCCTGCGACTCCATCGGAGTGCCGCTCAGGATGAGCACGGGCACGGACGCCAGCGCCGGCTCGGCCCGCATCGTGCGAAGCACTTCGTCGCCGGACATGCCGGGCATGTTCCAGTCGAGGAGGACCAGATCCGGCGTGCGCTGGCGTGCCTGCTCGATCGCCTCGGGACCGCTCGCGACCGCGAGCGGCTCGAAGCCGAACTCGCGGAGCAGGTTTCTCATGAGCAGCAGAATGGGCGCGTCGTCATCGACGACCAGAATCAGCGGACGAGACATGGACGGGACGCGAGTCTAGCAGAGGCGATAGAGTAGCGACATGGCCGTTCGCCACGATCGACACGTGAGCATCCTCGACGTCATGGGACCGGTGATGGTCGGTCCGTCGAGCTCGCACACCGCGGGCACGGCGCGCCTCGGCCGCGTCGCGCGCGAGATCCTCGACGAGGATCCGGTCGACGTGAAGTTCTTCCTCCATCCGCCGCTCGCCGCGACCTATCGCGGCCACGGCTCCGACTTCGCGCTCGCCGGCGGCGCGATCGGCTTGAACGTCGACGATCCGCGCATCCCCGAGGCCCTGCGCATCGCGGAGCAGATGGACGTGAACATCGAGTTCCACGACGAAGACCTCGGTGAAGTGCATCCGAACACGGTGCGCATCGAGGAGCGCGGTGCGACGCGCGAAGTCGAGATCGTCGGCTCGTCGATCGGCGGCGGCGTGATCGAGGTCTTCCGGATCAACGGCTTCCAGACGCGCTTCAAAGGCGACTCGCCGACGCTGCTGCTCTTCTATCGCGACCGGCCGGGGATGATTTCCGAGGTCACGCAGATCATCGCCGACGAGGGAATCAACATCGCGTCGCTGTACTGCTCGAGGAAGCAGCGCGGCAAGGACGCGTTCATGCAGATCGACGTCGATTCGCCGCTGTCGGAAGAGGCGCTGCGGAGGATCTGTTCCTCGGGCGATGTGGCTGACGCACGGTATCTCGATCGAATCCCATGATTGAATCCTTCACGAAACTCGAAGAGCTCGCACGCGAGCGCGATCTCGCGGAAGTGTTTCTCGAAGCGGACGAGCAGGAGCACGCCGTCCCCGCGGCGGACATCCTCGAGGCGCTGCGCAAGCGGCGCGCGGTGATGCGCGACTGCGTCGAGCGCGGCAAGAGCGGCGGCGAGTCGATGGGCAAGCTCGTCGGAAACGAGGCGCGCCTCCTGAACGAAGCCTTCCAGAGCGGGAAAACGTTTCTCGATCCGCTGACGGTGAAGGCAGAGCTGTACGCACTGGCGGTGATGGGCGAGAACGCGCGGATGGGCGTGATCGTCGCCGCGCCGACTGCGGGCGCGGGCGGAATCGTTCCCGGCATGCTGCTCGCGCTCGAGGAAGAGCGGAAGATCAATCTGGAGAAAACCGTACGCGCGATGGTCGTGGCGGGCGGGATCGGCTCGATCATCGCCCTCTCCGCGAACATCTCCGGCGCGGCGGGCGGATGTCAGAACGAAGTCGGCGTCGCGTCGGCGATGGGCGCCGCCGGCGTGGCGTACATGATGGACGGCTCGCCGCGCGCGTGCATTCACGCCGCCGCGATCGCGCTCAAGAACACGCTCGGACTCGTCTGCGATCCGGTGGGCGGCCTCGTCGAAGTGCCGTGCGTGAAACGCAACGCGCTCTTCGCCGTGCACGGCCTCACCGCCGCGCAGCTCGCACTCGCCGGCGTCGAGTCGGTGATCCCGATGGACGAGATCGTCGAAGCGATGGTGCGCATCGGCCGCGCGTTGCCGCGCGGGTTGCGCGAAACGGCGGAGGGCGGACTCGCAACCACCGAGACCGGCTCCGCGATCGCGAAGCGGCTCAAGGACGAGGCGAATCAGCGCCGCGCCGCGAAAGCGGCGGAGCGGGAGCGCGCCGCGCAGGAGAGGAAGAGCGGAACGCCGTAGGCGTTCCGCTCGGTTTCCTCCACCCGGCCCCCGGTTGCCCGGTTTCCCGGCGTGCTATGCAGCGGCCGAATGCAATGCGGCGCGCTGGTGCGCGCATTTTTCTTGTCGTTCCAAGTGGCCCGCGCGCTCCAGCGCGCCGCCATGAATCCGGGCACGCGCCCGACACGCCGGGAACCCGGGCAACCGGGGGGCCGGGCGGTGGAAACCGGTGGGGCGGCGGTGCGCGCCCCAGCGCGCCTCACTGCACGCGGCCCCTGCGCCATCACGCCCGGGAAACCGGGAAACCGGCGGAGTGGGCGGGGGAACCCGGTCGGGCGGGGGCGGGCGGCTACGGGTAATACCCTCGAATGGTCTTCGCCCTTCCCTCGGCCACCTGCACCGTCACCTCGCGCCACTTGCCGCCCGGCTTCACCTCCGCGGGCGGATAGAAGCCGAGGACGTACTGCGAGCGCAGCTCGGACTGGATGTCGCTGTAGATCTTCGTCAGCGCGCTCGCGTTGTCGATGTAGTACGTGCTCCCGCCGGTCTCCGCGCAGAGCCGGTTGAGCTTCTGCTTCACGTCCAGATCGGCGGCGCGGATGCCGATGCCGATCGCGTAGATCGGCACCGCGGCGCGCTGTGCGTACTCGAGGGCCTGCTCGAACGAGAACTTCGACACCGTGTCCTTCCCGTCGGTGAGAAGCACGAGTGCCTTCTGTCCTTTCACGCCCATGAAGTTGTAGAGCGAGTAGACGACGGCGTCGTAGAGCGCGGTCGACTCCTCGGCGCGCAGCTTCGCGAGCGCCGAGTTGATGTCCATCAGATCGCCGGACCACTTCTGCACGATGTGCGGCTGCGAGTCGAACGCGACGAGGAACGCCTTGTCGCCCTTCTTCATCACGTTCTCGAAGAACGACGCTCCCGCTCCGCGCGCCTGGGCCATCTTCTCGTCCATCGAGCCCGACGTGTCGACGGCCATGCCGATCGAGAGCGGCAGGTCCTTCACGTGCTCGAACTTCGCGAGCTTCACCGGCTGTCCCGAGTCGAAGACCTTGAATGACGACTCTGCCAGGCCGTTGACCGGCTTTCCGTCGCGCAGCACGGTCGTCGGCAGCTCGATGAGGTGGACGTCGATCTCCGCCATGAACTCGGGCGTGTTGACCATGACCACGTCTTCGACGAGTTCGCTCTCTTCTTCCTTCAGCTTCGCGACGGCGCGGAGATAACCGACGCCCTCGGTCTGCGGAATGTTCACGGTCTGCACGAACGGCGGGTCGTACATCGTCGCGACGCGCTGCTCGTTCCAATAGAGCTCGACGTACTCGAGATCTTTCCCCGCCGGTACACGCACGTCGATTTCCACCTTCGTCGGTCCGCTCAGCTTCGGCGCGACGCGCGGCGAGGCGATGCGCACGCGGAAGGGATCGGTGCCGGTGTTGATCACGATCTCGTCGCCGGTGATGATCTGCCCGTGCGCGTCCAGCGCGACCGCGCGCACGCGGCGCGCGCGCGGCATCGTGCCGAAGTCGAGATCGAGCGTGTACGGCGGCGCGCGGCGCGCGGCGATCTTCTTCCCGTCGAGCCAGAACTCGACCGACTTGATCCCGCTGCCGCTGATGAGCGTCTGAATCGTCTGCACGCCGCTGGTGACCGTCTCGGGCAGCGGCACGATGCGCAGCCTCGCGCGTGACGACAGCAGATCGTCCTGCAGCGCAGTGAGCGTCGCCGACTCCTCCGTCGGTTTCACTTCGACAACCGGAACGACGAGATCGTTTTCGAGGATCGCCTGCGCGCCCGATGCGGCGTCGGTGATCTTCACGCGCGAGCGATAGGTCGCGGGACGGAGCATGCGATCGATCACGATCGGCAGCTTCTCGTCCTGCATGGTGCCGGGAAAATCGAAGCGATAGCGGTACTTCTCCCACAGCTTCTCGTCGCGCAGCACCTCGCCGACGACGTCGATCGTGTACACCGACGCGTTGCCCGCGGTCGTGGTCTTCAGCTGCGCGCGCGGCACGAAGATCGTCAGCTGCGCGTCGGTTCTCATTCCCTCCGCACCCGGATAGCTGATGCTGATCTCGGCGGCGAGCTTCGCCGCCTTTGGATCGGCGACGACCGCCGAGCGAAGCATCTTGTTGACGTCTTCCTCGTTGACCGGCGGGGGAGTGAACACCTTGTGGACGCGGTACTGCTCCGCCTGCATCCGCGCCACGGCACCCATGAAGATCTCGCCGTCCTTGCAGAGACGGTAAACGTCGCGGAGTGAGCCGTTCGCGCTTTTGCTGATGTCATCCGTCTCGAGTGCCTTCAACCCGTCGGTGAACGGATCCCAGAGACGGTACTGGCGCTCGCCTCGGCGCATGAAGAAAAGCAGCGCCATCTCGCGGCCGAGCTCGGGGAGATACGGATAGATCCACACCTGCGCGGGCTGGATGTACTGCAGGCACTTGATGTCGATCATCGCCGCGGGAGGTCCGTGGATCAGATAGATGCGGCTTCGATCCGAGGCAACCTGTTCGAAGGTCTCGCGCACGAACTGCAGGTGCTCGTAGTACTCGTCGTGCGCCGAGTGATTCGTCGTGCCGCGCGCTTTGTCGCGCCGGCGCCAGAAGTCATCGATGAACGAGTTCCGCTGCGCGTCGGTCTCGAGTTTCAGGAACGCCTGCCGCTCGGCCTCGGAGATGACCGGCTCCACGTCGAGCAGAAACTGCCGGTGCTCTTCCGGGAGTTTCGCGATGCGCTCCTTCTGCTCGCGACGAGTGAGCGGTTTTTGTTCGTCCGCGGCGGGAAGCACCGGTGCGAAGAGCGTGAGTAGCAGGATGATCGTTAGTCGTTTCATATCGTGCTGCGTGCTGCGTGCTGCGTGCTGCGTGCTGCGTGGTGCGTGCCTGTCCGGGGAGCCGCAGCACGCAGCACGTTGCACGCAGCACGTCTACGGGTAATACCCGCGGATCGTCTTCACCTTGCCTTCGGTCGCTTTCACCTCGAGCTCCCGCCACTTGCTGCCCGCTTTGATGTCGGGCGAGGGGTAGAAGCCGAGGACGTATTGCGAGCGGAGCTCGCTCTCGATGACTTTATAGACGCGTTCGAGCTCGCCCGCATTCTCGACGTAGTAAACCGTGCCTCCGGTCTCGTTCGCGAAACGGCTGAGCTTGTACTTGACGTCGGCGTCGCCGGAGCGGATGCCGATGCCGATCGGGTAGATCGGCACGGCCGCGCGCCGCGCGTACTCGATGGACTGGTCGAAGTTGAATTTCGACGCGGTGTCGCGGCCGTCAGTGATGAGGACGAGCGCTCTCTGTCCTTTCAGGCCGAGGAAGTTGTAGAGCGAGTAGACGACGGCGTCGTAAAGCGCGGTCGACTCCTCGGCGCGCAGCTTGCCGAGGCCGGCGTGGATGTCGGCGATCCTGTTCGACCACTTCTGCACCACCTGCGCTTCGCGGTCGAACGAGACGAGGAACGCCTTGTCGCCCTTCTTCATCACGTTCTGGAGAAACTGCGCGCCCGCCTTGCGCGCCTCGTCGATACGCGGCTGCATCGAGCCCGACGTGTCGATGGTGAGCCCGATCGACAACGGCAGATTCTTCACGTAGTCGAACTTCGCGATCGAGACCGGCTTTCCTTCATCGAAAAGCGAAAACGCTTTCTCGGTGAGGTGATTTGTCGGCTTGCCGCCGATCGTGACCGTCGTCGGCAGCTCGACGAAGTGCACGTTCAGTTCTTCCATGTACGCGGGTGTGTTGAGCAGCACTACGTCCTCGACCGGCGGAACGTCGGTGTCCTTCACCGTCGCCACCACGCGCAGATAGCCGACGCCGTCTGTCGCTGGGATGTCGACCGTGTGCACGAACGGCGGATCGAACATCGTCGCGACGCGCTGCTGGTTCCAGTACAACTCGACGCTGTTCAGCTCCTCGTCCTCGGGGATGCGCACGTCGATGTCGACGCGCGTCGGGCCGTTGACGTACGGCGCAATGCGCGGCGAGGTGATGCGCACGCGGAACGGATCGGTGCCGGTGTTGATCACGAGATCGTCGCCCGCGACCGGCTTGCCCGCGCCGTCGAGCGCGACCGCGCGGATGCGCCGCATCTGCGGCATGCTGCCGAAGTCGAAGTCGAGCGAGAACGGAGGCGCGCGGCGGACCGCGACCTTGCGGCCGTCGAGCGAGAACTCGACCGCCTTGATCATGCTGCCCGTTGCGATGGTCTCGATCGTGCGGATGCCGTACAGCACTTCGTCCTCCGGCGGCACGATGCGCAGTCTCGGCGCCTCGGCAGTGGAGGGCGGACGTCCCGTCCGCCCCGGGGCGGACGGGACGTCCGCCCTCCTTGGCTTCTCTGCCGCGATCGGCTCGGGCGTGAAGATCTCCGGGACGCTCAGCGGCTGCTCCACCACCACCTCGGCGCCGCTGTTCGGATCGATCACCTTCACGCGCGCGACGTACTCGGCGGGACGGAGCAGGCGATCGACGACGATCGGCAGCTTGTCGCCTTTGAAGTCACCCGGAAAATCGAAGCGATAGCGGTACTTTTCCCAGAGCTCTCCGTCCTTGAGGATCTCGCCGGTGACGTCGACGTTGTAGACCTCCGCGCCGCCGATCTCGTTCGCCGTCAGTTCGGCGCGCGGCACGAGAAGCATCATCTGCACGTCGGTGCGGCTGCCGTCTTTCGACGGAAAGCGGACGCTGAACTCGGCGCTCAGCTTCGGCGCATTCGGATTCGTGATGACGAGCGAGCGGAGGATCTTCTGCGCGTCCTCCTCGTTCATTCGCGGCGGGTCGAAGATCTTCAGCAGATCGACGCGGCTCTGCACCATCTGCGTGATCGCGCGCAGGATCTCGTCTCCCTCCTGGCATTCGAGCTGGATGCGATTGGTGTAGCTGTAGGGGCTCGACGACTCGTTCTGGCGTCGCCGGCCCGCCTCGTCCGCGGCCACGAATGCGTTATCGCTCACCAGCAGCTCGGCGAGCGCCATGTTGCCGCCGATCGGATTCCAGAGTTTGTAGTCGCCCTGATTGCGCGCCTTGAAGAAGAGGAGGCGGATGTCGTATCCGAGGGTCTGGACCTGCGGGTATTTCCAGATCTCGATGGGGACGAGGAGGCGCTGGCACTCGGTGCGCACGACTTCCGCGGGCGGACCGTGGAGGAGAAAGATGCGCGCGCGGTCGGAGCCGATCTGCTTGAATTGCGACTTCGCGATCTCGAGACGCGCGTAGTAGATGTCGCGGAACGCGCGGTTCGCCGTGCCCTGCAGCGCGTCGCGGCGGCGCCAGAAGTCGTCGACGAACGCATCGCGCTGCGCGTCGGTCTCGAGGGCGAGGAAGGTGTCCGACTCCGTCGGCTGGAGAATCGGCTCGACGTCGGCGAGGAAGTCCTGGAAGCGGATCCCGAGCTTCGCGATGCGCTCGCGCCGCTCGCGGCGGGACAGTTTCTGAATGCCCTGTCCCGGAGGGGCGGGCTTCTTCACTTCCGCTTTCGCGGGCGCCGGAGGATTGCCGGTTTGGGCGAGAATGGTTGTAGCGAAGGCGAACGTCACTGCTGCAGCAATGGCTGGACGTTTCATCGTTGGTCACTAAGGGCTCGAGTGATGCGGATCTATCTGGACAACAACGCGACGACGGCCATTCATCCGGACGTGCTGCACGTGCTCGAAAGCTCGCTGCGCGAGGTCTTCGGTAACGCTTCGTCCATTCATAAAGAAGGCCAGACTGCGCGGCGGATGATCGAGGATGCCCGCGAGGCCGTCGCGCGCATGATCGGCGCGGCGGCTCGAGAGATCGTCTTCACCAGCGGCGGCTCCGAGTCTAACAACGCGGCACTTTTCGGCGCGGCGCAGGAGGGCGATCGTTCCCACATCGTGACAACCTCGATCGAGCATCCGTCGGTTGCCGAGCCGGTGCGTGAGCTCGAACGGCGCGGCTGCGAGGTCACACTCGTTCCGCCCACGCGGAACGGCGACGTGCGCGCGGAGGATGTGATCGCCGTGCTGCGTCCCGATACCAAACTCGTCGCCGTGATGATGGTGAACAACGAGACGGGCGTGATTCAGCCCGTCGAGGCGATCGGCACGGCGTGCGCCGAGCGCGGCGTGCAGTTTCACGTCGACGCGGTGCAGGCCGCGGGGAAGATCGACATCGACGTCGCACTGATCCGCTGCGACACGCTCTCGCTCTCCGCGCACAAGATGCACGCGCCGAAGGGAATCGGCGCGCTCTACGTCCGCAAGGGCGTGCGCATGTCCCCGCACATCCTCGGCGGCGCGCAGGAACGCCGCCGCCGCGCGGGGACCGAGAACGTGCCGCTCGCCGCGGCATTCGGCGCCGCCGCGGCTCTCGCCGGCGATCTCGTCGCGCGCCGCCGCATTGCCGAGCTGCGCGACCGCTTCGAGGCGAGCCTCCGCGCGTCGCTGGACGTGACGATCAACGGCGCGAGCGCCCGCCGCGTCCCGAACACGAGCAACGTCATCTTCCACGGCGCCGACGGGGAGGGAATCGTGATCGGCCTCGATCTCTCCGGCGTCGCCGCATCGACAGGCTCCGCCTGCTCGTCCGGCCGCGTCGAACCGAGCCCCGTGCTGCTGGCGATGGGCCTGACCCCCGACGACGCACGATCGACAGTCCGATTCTCACTCAGCCGCTTCACGACGGCGGAAGAGATCGATCGCGTGGACGAGCTCCTCGAGGAGCTCGTCCCGAGATGCACGAAGGCGGCGCGGTAGCGGCGGCTACGGCTCAGGCGTCGGAGTTGGCGCGGGGTTCGGGCCGGTCAGGTCGGTATTCGGTGTCACGCCGAATATCCGCTGAGCGATCCGTTTGATGATCTGCACGATTGACGTACGGTCACGATCGTTGCCGCTGTCGCGCGACGGTGCCGCAACAGCAGGCGTCACTGCGAGAATGAGCGTCAGCGAAACGGCGGCGGTGAAACGGCGGATGTGTTTGGACATGGTCTTTCCTCCTGTTGTGTGTCGGTTGAATTTGAACGGACGAAAGGAACTCCCTTTCGCATATTGACTGCCGCGGACGTACTTCTTCGGCGCACGTTCGGGACGCGCGCGAGATCGTGCGGATGCCGGCGAAGCCTTACTCTCCGTGGGTGGTCGGAGGTGGCGCGAAGACGCGGGGGCGCTCGGCAGGGAGCTCTCGCATGAAGTCATACACATGACGAACGAGGCTCGGTGTTGCCTGCCCAATCGCGACGGCCTCACGCAGAAAGGAGAGAGCGGTAATGGCGCGCGACGTCATGCCGGCGGACGTGAACCGAGCGATGAGATCGCGACAGATCGCAGCGACTTCGGAAGTTTCGCCGACGACCAGCATTGCCTCCGCAAGCTGTAGTGCGGCCAGCGCTGCATCGGCGATCATTTCGAGCTGTTCAAAGTCGCGCCACGCCTGGCGCAGAATCGGAAGCGCTTCGCGCACTCGCCCTGCTGCGATGAGCGTTTGGCCGAGGTTGCACCGACTGCGCGCGGTTTCGGTATCCATTCCAAGGAGAGCGAACTCCTCGGTTGCGCGCTTCAGGTACGTGGCCGCGAGATCGAGCTGTCCAAGTTGCCGGTGAGCGACACCGATGTTGTTCAACAGACGCACGCGGCTCGTGCTGTCGACCGACGGTTCGCTTTCGAGCGACTTCCAGATCGCAAGAGCTCCTTCGACGCCGCCGCTTTCCGAGATGCAGATCGCTTCCCAGATTCGCGCGCCAACGTAGCGGCTCATGTCGCCGAACCGGCGGAATGTCTCCCCGGCGTCACGCGCCAGCTGGATCGCTTCGCTCCCGCGGTCGATGTTCCGCAGAATCGACGCCCGCACCAGCGCCAGCCGCGCCAGGTCGTACTCCGGCAGCGGAACCTGTTCGAACAACCGCTTCGATCGCTCCGCGAACTCGAGCGCGTCCGGAAACCTTCCCATGAACGACAGCACGTAAGCGTGATCGCGGAACGCCTGAGCGCGCAGTTTCACGACGTAGTCGCAGGGATACTCGGAGACGTCCAGCGCATGTGCGACATCAATCGCGAGAGCGGTGATCTGGAGCGCGTTCGTGGGCGACGATGCGATGAAGGAGCCCATCCGCTCGAGCAGCTCCTTCACCATCCCCGCCGTCTGCGCGTCTTTCGCCTTGCGAAGGCGCTGCGGCCACCAGGAGGCCGGGCCGGTCAGGATCTCGTCGCACAGCTCGCGCGCGTGTGCTTCCTCTTCTTTGGCGCGATTCGCAAAGGCGACGAGATCGACGACGAGCTGGCGGGGGGGAGACGGCTCGGACTCCCACACCTCGTTGCCGCGCAACGTCTCGACGACTGAACGATGCGCGAGCACGCGCGTCGAGCACGAGTCGCACGTGGGAACGTGCGACTCGATTTCCGCCGCGTGCGGCGATGTACCTTCAGCGTACCGGGACAGCGCTTCGTCGTCGAAGTGCATGACGGGTTTACGTACGGCAGGGTAGCACTATCGAAAGAGCCCTGTCCAGAAGGAACGAATAGGTGTCAGGAGGAGCGAGCGCCTTTAAGCGCTCGCCCTCTTATACGCCGCCGCATACCGTCGCGACGCGTCCGGATTCTCCGTCGTGTCGCGGATCGCCTTCTCGAACGACTCCGGCGTGTAGCCGTGCTGGGTGAGAAGCTCGGCGGCGCGGTCGGGACTCTTCTGGATCTGCGCGCCGAGCTCGCCGAGTTGTTCGGGGGAGAGATTTGGGATTGCGGCGCTGGTCGCCGGCGGCGGGGTCGCGGTCGATGCGCTCTCCGTCTTCTGTTTGCACGCGCCGGCGAGGGCCAGCGTCAGGACGAGTGTGACGATCGTTGTGACTCTCATCCTTTTCCCTTTCCTTTGCCGTGACCCTTGCCGTGGCCTTTGCCTTTGTCATCGTGGTCGCCGTGGCCTTTGTTTTCCTTGCGCGGCTTCGCCACGCGCGCGTCCGGCGGACGAGACGTCCGCCCTCCGTGCACGATCTCCGCGCCGGTCTGCACGCCCCTCTGTTTCTTCAGCTGGCCGGGAGGGCCGCCGTGCGGATGTGCCTTCACTTCCGCCACGCGCGTGCGCACGATCAGCGGGATGAAGTCGTCGTTCACCACTACAACCCGCGGCGCTACCACGTCGAGCTCCACGTCCGGAAGGCCGAACGTGCGGAATCGCTCTTCGATCACCGCGACCAGTTGCGTTCCGCGCACGCCCTGCCGCTGTTGCACGCGCACGAACTCCACGAAGCTGGGCTCGTCGTTCTCGACCACCAGCGCGACCGGTACGTAGCGCACGACTTCCACGAACTGCGCGGGCGGAACCGCGGCATCATTCAGTAGTGTGACGACGTCGATGAGCTCGCTCGTCGGGACATCCGTCATCTCGGACACCGCGGCCACCGCGAGCGGCATCGCCACCAGCGCGAGCAGGTCCTCTTTGTCGAGCGCCGCCGCCTGCAACGGCAAAAGCAGCGCGACGAGACTCACGACTGCCAGTCTCTTCAGCATGGATACACCTCCATTGCCGAAGTTCTGTGCAAGGCGGAAGCCTCATTCGATCGCGCGCAGACCCGCAACCCATCGCGACCACGCTTCGTCCCGCGCCTTCCGATTCGCCTCGGTCGGAGTCGCCTCTTCGCCGAGGCGCATGAACGCGTGGCCGGCGCCGGGATAGATCACCGGATCGTAGCTCTTGCCGTGCTTCGTCATCACCGCGCGCGTGGCATCGATCGTCGCGTTCACGCGCGCGTCGTCGCCGCCGTAGAAGCCGTAGACCGGACCGTCGATGCCGGTGACTCCTTCGTCCGTCGTCGGTCCCGTTCCGTAGAACACGAACGAGGCGGCGACGCTGTCGCCGGCGTTCGCGAAATCGAACGTACGCGCTCCGCCCCAACAGAATCCCGCGACGGCGAGTTTGCCGTTCGCCGAGGGAAGTGTGCGCACGTACGCGGCGGCGTTTTTCAGATCGGTCATCACATGCTCGCGCGGAAGTTTCGAGATCGCCTCGCGCGCGGCATCGGAGGTCGGGAAATCGGACGTGCGTCCGCCGCCCGGCGCCGTGCCGGAGAGGAGATCGGGCGCGATGGCGATGTAGCCGTGCTCCGCGAGCCGGTCGGCGACGGTGCGCACCCAGTCGGTGAGTCCGCGATTCTCGTGAATCACGAGCACCGCGCCGCTCCTGCGGCTCGACTGCGGATAGACGACGTACGCATGCAGCGTGCGTCCCGCGCTGTCGATGGTGACCCATTCGTCGTGACGCGGAGTGGTCTCGAGTTGCGCGGTGGTCGCCGTGTCGTGCGCGCACGCGGCGATCAGCATCATCGTTGTGACGAGAATGATTCGCTTCAGCATCGCTGCCTCCTTTGGCTCATCGGTTGCGATTCGTACGGAGCGTAGTCAATCGGCCCAGGGGAGGCAACATGAACAGAATGAAGAAGTTGACAAAGTGGATGACGGCGGCGGCGGCGATGACGATGCTCGTTTCGGCGTCCGCAATCGCGGATTCGCGTCCTCGCGACGTGACGGGAAGCTGGAATGATGCCAACCGCAACGCGCAGCGAAGCGTGACGATGGAGGGACGCATTGCGAACGTGACCCGCGATCGCGGCGAGTATCACGTCAGTCTCGATCGCGGCGGGCATTGCTTCGTCATCCCGCAGTCGGTGATGAGTCGCGGCGGGCGCCGCAACGATCTGCGCGTCGGCGAAAGCGTGCGGTTCGTCGGCGTCATGCGGTCGGCGGGGTACGTCTACGTCTCGTCGGCGCAGTGGCTCGATGATGATGATGACTACCGCGACGATCGCCGTTACCGCGATGACCGCGATCGCGGTCGCGATCGCGATTTCGTGAGCGGCATCATAGAGCGCATCGATGTCCGCCGCAACGCGTTCGTTCTGCGCGAAGGCCGCGGCGGAAGGCGCATCACGGTGATCATGCCCCGCGGCCAGCGCCGGCGCGGAATCGACATCAACGATCTGCAGCGCGGCAGCTACGTCGAACTGACGGGCGACTGGGAGCGCAACGGGGTGTTCGAAGCGCGCCGCATCGACAGCGTTCGCAGCGGGCGGCGGTAGCCTCTTATGGACTGCGGCAGCGCAAGCTGCCGCTTTGACTTGCGGCGGCCATGCCGCCGCGTTGGAAAGCGGCGGCTCTGCCGCCGCAGTCCATATCAGCCGCCCCTACGTTTTAAACTGCGCAAATGGGACGCATGCCGGCGATCTTCTTCGGCCACGGCAATCCGATGAACGCGCTGCTCGACAACGACTACACGCGCGCGTGGCGCGCCATCGGCGAGCGCATTCCGAAACCGAAAGCGATCGTCATGGTCTCCGCGCACTGGTATCTCCCCGCGACGCTCGTCACGGCGATGCCTTCGCCGCGCACGATTCACGACTTCGGCGGATTCCCGCGTCCGCTGTACGAAGTGCAATACCCCGCGCCGGGAGCTCCCGCGCTCATTCCGCGTCTGCAGGAGCTCCTCGCCGCCGGGCTGGATCAGGAATGGGGACTCGATCACGGCACCTGGTCGGTGCTCATTCACGTCTATCCGAACGCGGACGTGCCGGTCATCCAGCTCAGCATCGACGAGACGCAGCCCGCGTCGTTTCACTACGAGCTCGGACGGCGTCTTCGTCCGCTGCGCGACGAAGGCATCCTCGTCGCCGGCAGCGGGAACCTCGTGCACAACCTGCACGCGTACGCGTGGGGACGGCACGAGGTCGAGCCGTTCGACTGGGCGATTCGCTTCGAGCGCTTCGCGCGCGAGCGCATGAGCGCGGGCAACGATGCACCGCTCATCGACTACGAGGCCCTCGGCCGCGACGCCATGCTCTCCGCGCCGACTCCCGATCACTATCTCCCGCTCCTCTACGTTCTCGGCGCGCGCGCCGAGGATGACGTCGCGACGTTTCCGGTCGAGGGGATCGACGGCGGATCAGTGTCGATGCTCACGGTCGAACTATCATCGCGCGGATGAGAGCTCTCGCATTCCTTCTCCTCACCGTGTCGACGGTTGCGGCGAAGCCTGTCACCGTCGATGATCTGATGAAGCTTCGCTCGATCGTCGATGTCCGCATCGCGCCGGACGGGAAGCACGTTGCCTACGTCGTCTCGACGCCGTCGGTCACGAAGAACGAGCATGAAGTGGCGTTGTTCGTCGCCGGCATCGACGGAGGGGAGGCGAAGCGCGTCGGCGAGACAGTGCGCATCCTCAACACGCCGCTTCCCGCGCCGCGCCTGCGCTGGACTGCCGACAGCACGTCCATCGCGCTCCTCGGCATCGCCGGCGACAAGCCGCAGGTGTTCGCGGTCCCGATCGCGGGAGGCGAGGTGCGGCAGCTGACCGAGGCGGGCGAGGGGGTGTTCGGATTCGAGCTCTCGCCGGATGGGAAGAGCATCGCGTACCTCACGCGCGATCCGATGCCCGCGGAACGGCCGGTGGCGATTCGCGCCGATGCGCCCGATCGGCCGGCGCGCCTCGTCGTGCGGCCGCTCGGCGGCACGCCGGTGACGCTCACCCCGCTCACGCACTTCGTCGATGCCATGTCGTGGTCGCCCGACAGCCGCGAGCTCGCCTATTCGGCCGCATCGCGCGGCGGATTCCCCGCGCAGTACTACACGCGCGTGTATGCGATTGCCGCGAGCGGCGGCGAGCCGCGCGCCATCGTCGACCGCGCGGGCATGAACACGCGTCCGCAGTTCTCTCCGGACGGGACGCGGATCGCGTTCATCTCCACGAACGGGCGCAACGAGATCATGGCGCCGCGCAGTCTCACCGTGGTCTCGTCGAAGGGCGGCGCGCCGCGCCTGTACTTGATGAACGACGCATGGGTGAACGAGCTCGCGTGGGCGCACGACAGCAAGTCGGTGTTCGTGACGACGAACGACGGGACATTCGCGTCGAAGGAGCGGATGTTCGATCAGCCGATCGTGCGCGTGCGCGTGGCCGACGGGCACGCGGAGCGCGTCGCGCCGGGCGTCGATTTCTCGCTCAGCATCAGCCGCGACGGACGCCGGCTCGTGTATCGCGGCGTGGAGAGCCGCACGATGGGCGACGTGTTCGTGCTCGACACGCAGAGCGGACGCGCGACGAAGATCACGAATGTAAATCCGGAGCTGAACGACTTCGACCTCGGCACGCTGAGCGTCGTGAAGTGGCAATCGTTCGACGACATGGAGATCTACGGACTGCTCCTCAGTCCCCTCTCCCCGCCTGCGGGGAGAGGGTGGCGCGCAGCGCCGGGTGAGGGGCGTCTCCCGCTTCTCGTCTACATCCACGGAGGCCCCGGCGGCGGCGTGACGCACGGACTCTTCCCGCAGTTCATGCACAACGTCAGTCAGATCGATCCGTATCCGGTCGAGGCGTTCGCGAGCGCGGGCTACGCGGTGCTCTTCCCGATGCCGCGCGGCGGCGCCGGCTACGGCGAGGCGGGACAGCGCGCGATCGTGAATGCGTGGGGCGAGGCCGATTATCGCGACATCATGGCCGGCGTCGACGAGATGATTCGCCGCGGCCTCGCCGATCCCGACCGCCTCGGCGTCATGGGCGCGTCGTACGGCGGCTACATGACGAACTGGGTCGTCACGCAGACGAATCGCTTCAAGGCCGCGTCGGCCGGCGCGAGCATCAGCGATCTCACCGATCCGTTTTATCTGACCGACGGCGGGCAGTTCATGGAGGAGTACTTCGGCAAGCCGTGGAAGAACCGCGCCGCATACGAAGCGCATTCACCGCTCACGTTCGCCGAGCGCGTCACGACGCCGCTGCTCATCCAGCACGGTGAGCGCGACAACCGCGTCCCCATCGCCGGCGCGTGGAAGTTCTATCGCGCGCTGAAGGCGATGGGGAAGACGGTGGAGCTCGACATCTATCCGCGCGGCGGACACGTGATGTACGAGCCGGTGCTGCAGCGCGAAGTGATGCGCCGCAACTTCGAGTGGTTCACGCGATGGATTCCAGTGAAATGACGGAGACGATGCGCGCGCTCTGGCTCGAAGATCGGCGCTTGCGTCTCCGCGACGACGTGCCGCTGCCATCGGTCGCGGGCGAAGCGCGCATCCGCGTGCTGATGGCCGGAGTCTGCAACACGGACATCGAGCTGACGCGCGGCTACTACCCCTTCGCAGGCATTCCCGGACACGAGTTCGTCGGCATGGTGGAGGAAGGTCCGGACGCGTTGCGCGGAAAACGTGTCGTCGGCGAGATCAACGCCGTCTGCGGCCGCTGTGAGGCGTGCGTGCATGGCCGCGCGACGCATTGCGAGAACCGGAACGTGCTCGGCATCATCGGCCGCAACGGCGCGTTCGCCGAATTCCTCACGCTGCCCGCGCGGAACCTGCATGTCGTCCCCGACGATCTCTCGAACGAAGTCGCGGTGTTCACCGAGCCGCTCGCCGCGGCGCTGGAGATTCAGGAGCAGATCGAGATCGGCCCGTCCGATCGCGTGCTCGTGGTCGGCGACGGCAAGCTCGGACAACTCGTCGCACGCACGCTCGCGCTCACCGGCTGCACGCTCGCGGTGAGCGGCCGCCATCGCGCGAAGCTCGCGCTTCTCGAGCGCGCGGGCATCCGCACGATCGCCGCCGATGCGATCGCGCCGCGTTCCTTCGACATCGCCGTCGAATGCAGCGGCTCGGCCTCCGGCTTCGCGCTTGCGCGCACCTCGCTCCGCCCGCGAGGCACGCTGGTGATGAAGAGCACGTACGCGGGAGAGCTGACCCTGAACGCGTCGTCGATCGTCGTCGACGAGCTGACGATCATCGGCTCGCGCTGCGGCCCGTTTCCTGCCGCGCTTCGCCTCCTCGCCGATCGAGCGATCGATCCGACGCCGCTGATTCACGCGCGCTACCCGCTGTCGGACGGGATCGCCGCGTTCGAGCACGCCCAGAAGCCGGGCGTGCTGAAGGTGCTCCTCGACTGCGAGCGCTAGGGAACCTTCAACCTTGAAAGCATGCGTGGCCAGCCTTGTCATCCCGAGCGTGAGCGAGGGACCCGGGGGGAGGGTGGCACGAAGCCCGGACGTCGCGCCGCCGCCCCCCCGGGTCCCTCGCTTCCGCTCGGGATGACAAGCCTTGGTACCTACCGCTTTCAATGTTGAATGTCCGTTAGCGGCGCACGGCACGGCGGCGGCGCATCGAAGTTCGTGCCGGATTGTTGAAGATCTCGTCAGGATCGATCGCCAATTCGGAGAGCGTGACTTCACTTGTGAATTCCTTCCACGCTTCCGAGAAACGCCGCGACCGGCTCGCCTCGCGAACGAGCCGCGGTGGTCTCTTTCGCGCGTCGTCGATGAAGTGCTGTCCTGGCATCCGCTCACCTCCCGGACTCATCACGATGAGTGACCTGAAACGAAGAAACCCCTCAAGGAGGCTGGGCCAACAAGCGCACCGGGCCGTGCCCGGTGGCTGGGGAGGGAGGATTCGAACCTCCGAATGGCGGCTCCAAAGGCCGCTGCCTTACCACTTGGCGACTCCCCAATGGCGGGAGGCAACTATAACAACTCACTTCTCCTTCGCAATCCGCCCCACCTTCGCCCCCGTCGCGCGAACGTAATCCGCCGCCGCGAGGATCAGCTGCGCGGTCGTAGCGCGGGCATCCTGCCCGCCGTAACGCCGGCATCCTGCCGGCGACATCGCTGGCTGGAAGCCAGCGACACGGCGGCCTGGAAGGCCGCGCTACTTTTTTCTCGAAAACGGAACGCCGACTCGATGTCGGCGTTCCATACGAGGGCAGGCCCACCTTGCGCGCCACGCTCTCCGCGGCGAGGTCATCGGGATCGATCTCGTACTCGCGGACTTCGTAGCGGATGCCGAGGGAATCGAGGAATCGCGCGGCGTTGGTCTTCATGTGAGCAGGGTCACAAGTGTAGGGAATGATGGCCTGAGACCCTCCCGTTACGCCAAATAACTGCGGAGGTCCAATTGAATCGATTTCGGGTGTACGGGGTGACGTGTGTCCTGATGCTGGCGGCCGCGGCCACTCGCGCGACCACCATCGTGATGCCGAGCGATGAGCAGTTGATCGCGAAGACGCCGGTGATTCTCATCGGCAGCGTGACCGCGACCCGGCCTGTCGAGCGCGACGGCAAGATCTGGACCGAGTCGTCCGTCGACGTTGCGCGGGTGCTGAAAGGGCAAGCGGACGCATCGATCGTCGTGCGCGAGATCGGCGGCGAGATCGACGGACGCTTCACGAAACTCTTCGGCACCGCCGAGCTCGCGAAAGGCGAGCGCGTACTGCTTTTCTTGGAGCCGTCGCCGAGCGGCGGCTACCGTACGATCGATCTTTTCGCCGGCAAATTCGGCGAAGGAAAAACGCTCGACGGCCGGCGCATGTGGCTGCGCGACGATCTCGCCGCCGAAGTCGTGCTCCTCGATCAGAACTTCCAGCCGCTGCACGCGAAGAACGTGCAGCGCGACGCGGCGGCGTTCGAGACCTTCGTCGGCGAGCGCATCGCGGGACGCGTTGGCGCGAGGAACTACGGCGTCGAGAATCCCGTGCTCGCGCGCGACGTCGCCGGGAGCGCGCCCGGCTCCGTGCAGTCGAACTTCACGATGCTCTCCGAGCCCACGATTTATCGGTGGGGGAGTTTCGACAGCGGCGTCACGGCGAGCTGGTACCACGCCGGCACGCAGAGCGGCTACACCGGCGGCGGCGTGAACGAGCTGAAGACCGCGATGGCGGCGTGGACGGGCTACGGCGCCGCGCGGATTCTCTACTCCTACTCCGGCGCGCACACCGGCGCGATCGGCGGACACGCGACGCGCAACAACGTGAACGAAGTCGTCTTCGGCGATCCGAACAACGAGATCAGCGGGACGTTCACCGGCTCGGGCGTCGTCGGCACAGGCGGCTTCAACGGCGTGAGCGGAAGCGCCAACTGGAACGCGCCGTTCACCGCGGATGCCACGCATACCGCGGGCGCGAAGAGCGTTTACAACATCAGCGAAGGCAATCTCGTGATCCAGGACGGCGTCTCGCCGTCGACGGGCATCAGCCCGACGCGTCTCGCCGAGATCATCGCCCACGAGTTCGGCCATACCCTCGGATTCGGCCACAGCACCGACTCCAGCGCGCTGATGTACTCGAGCGTCACCGGCCTCGGCCCGTCGCTCCGGAGCGACGACCAGACCGCGGCGCGCTGGCTCTATCCGAGCGGCAGCGCGCCGGCTCCGACACCGACTCCCACCGTGCCCGCCGCGCCATCGAACCTCAGCGGCACGCCGTCGGGTACGAACCTGCAACTGCACTGGTCCGACAACGCGAACAACGAAACCGGGCAGTCGATCTATCTCGCCGCCGGAACTGGCTCTTACTCGAGAGTCGCGGACGTCGGCGCGAACACGACGAGCGCGACGCTCTCCGGATTCGCGGCGGGCTCGTATCGCGTCTATGTCTCTGCGTTCAACTCGGCCGGCCATTCACCGGCCTCAAACACGATCGCGGTGAGCTTCGCCGGCTCGACGCCTCTCAAGGCGTCGTTCAGCTGGTCGCCGTCGAATCCGACGACGAATGACACGGTCTCCTTCGCGGATCAAACGACTGGCGGCGTGTCGTCGTGGTCGTGGAGCCTGGGCGACGGCACGTACTCGAGCGCGCAGAATCCGTCGAAGCGCTACGCAACGCCCGGCACGTACAGCGTCACGCTGACCGCGTTCCGCAACAGCGAGTCGTCGACTTCGGTGCGGCAGGTCGTCGTTTCCGCGCCGTCACCGATCACGCCGGCCGTGACGTACCGCTCGCTGATCTCCGCGGCCGCGCAGACGAACGGCCTCGGCGGCACGTCGTGGCGCACGGAGCTGAGTCTCTTCAACGCCGGCACGCAGGGGGCGTCGGTGACGCTGCTGTTCATCCCTGGCGCGGACGGCTCGATGATCACACGCTCGATCTTCCTCGCGCCGCGCCAGTCGGCCACCTACGCGAACGCGCTTCTCGATCTCTTCGGCCTCGGCACGGGCGCGGGCGCGCTCGCGATCGAGGCGACGAGCGCGGGCGCCGACGCCGATCTGCGCGTCACCAGCCGCACGTTCACCAGCGGCGGCGCGGGCACGTACGGCCAGTCGGTGCCCGGCGTGCAGGACGGCGCGCTCGAGCAGACGCTCTATCTCACGGGCATCCAGTCGAGCGCCGCGTACCGCACGAACATCGGTCTCGTGAATCGCGGCGGCGCGGCGGCCACGGCGTCGCTCACGCTGTACGACGCGAACGGCTCGACGATCAGCACGGCGAACATCGCCCTTCCGGCGAACAACTTCCAGCAGTCGTCGCTGCAGTCGTACTTCCCCGAGGTCAAAGGGAAGTCTTACGACTCGCTCTCGATGCGCGTGAGCGCGGCGTCGCAGAACGCGGTGACCGCGTACGCATCGATCATCGACAACGCCAGCCAGGATCCGGTGTACGTGCAGGCCATGCCGGCGCGCGGCGGCAACTCGCTCACCCTGCCGGCCGTCGGCCGCGCATCGGGCGCGAACGGGACGTTCTGGCGCAGCGACGTGACGCTGTTCAATCCGACCGGCAACTGGATGTTCTACACGTTCCGCTATGCCGGCACGACGAAGACGCTGTCTCTCGGCGCGCGCGAGACCTTCACGCTCCGCGACGTCGTCACGGAGATGGGCCACGGCAACGGCAGCGGCATCTTCACGATCTCGTGGAACGGCGGCGGCACGCCGATCGTCATGAGCCGCACCTACACGACGAACGGCAACGGCGGAACATTCGGACAGTCGATCGATCCGATCGAGACGTTCGCGACGGAGATGTACGTGCCGGGCCTCCGCTCCGACACCGGCTATCGCTCGAACGTCGGATTCGTGAACGGCGGCAGCGAGCACGAGCAACTGCAGGTCACGCTGCTCGCGCCGGGCGGCTACGCGCTCGGAAGCGCCGTCGTCGGACTCGCGCCGGGCGCGATGGTGCAGCACTCGGTGACGTCGCTGTTCCCGAACGTCTCCGCGTCCGCCGGCAGTTTCACGCTGCACGTGCGCGGCGACGGCAACGCGAAGCTGTTCGCCTTCGGATCGATGATCGACAACGCGTCAGGCGATCCGGTGTTCTTCGCGGGAAGGTAGGCCCCGCCGATCGGAGATCGGCGGACCGGCCGACTGGAAGTCGGCGTTCCGCTGTGCTTGTCCGCCAGGAACGCCGATTTTCAATCGGCCGGTCCGCCGACTTTCAGTCGGCGTTTGACGAAGCGCGGACAGGATGTCCGCGGAACGGCGGCCTGGAAGGCCGCGCTACTCTGTAGCGCGGGCCTCAGTCCGCCGTATCGCCGGCTTCCAGCCAGCGGAAGGGTCTCAGTCCCCTCTCCCCGCTTGCGGGGAGAGGGCTAGGGTGAGGGGCGCCCCTCATCCGGCCTCCGGCCACCTTCTCCCCGCTGAGCGGGGACTCTCAGCAGATCGCGGCCCACGATGATTTTTCCGCCAAACTTCCGCGCCGCCCTCTCCCGAAACGTCTCCTCCGCATTCGCCGGAATGAGATGCGTGAGCACGAGCGTCTTCACCCTCGCCTCCGCCGCGATCGCGCCTGCTTCCTCGGCGCTCGTGTGATAGCTCATCAATCGCGCCGCGACTTCCGGCGTGTCGACTTTGAGGAAGTGCTCCGGCAGATACGCCTCGAGCACGAGCACGTCCGCCCCCTTGGCATAGCGGACGAGATTCGCCGCCGGCCGCGTGTCGCCTGAGATCACCACACTCTCGCCGCGCGCATCGAATCGATATCCGAACGCGTGCTTCACCGGCTTGTGATCGACGGCGAACGCGGTCACCTTCACCTCGCCGTCGTCGTACACCACTCCCTCGCGCACGATGTGCGTGCGGATCGTCGCGCCGGCCGCGGGATGCTTCTCGAGCAGATCGCGCCGCAGGTGAATGTCTTCCGCGAAAAAGTCGAGCATCGCCTTCGACAGCTTCCGCGTGCCCGGCGGTCCGTAGAGCTCGAGCGGAACCGTCTTGCGCCCGAACTGCCACGACGTGTTGAAGAGATCCGGCAGGCCGGCGGTGTGATCGGAGTGGAGATGGGTGAGGAAGACCGCGCGCAGATTCGCGTACTTCAGATCGGTCGCCGCGATGCGCAGCGTTGCGCCGCGGCCGGCGTCGACGACGAACCACTTGTCGCCGATCACGATCGCGGTCGAAGGGCCGGCGTGCTCCGGATCGGGACGCGGATAGCCCGTGCCGAGGAGGAGAACGACGAGCGCGCTAGCGAGCAATGAACTCGTCATAGACGATCTGCGACCATGTCTCCATCATCTCGCGTTCCGCCGCGAGCGCGTCACTCGCGACCCAGCGGCCCGTCATCTTCTCCGTCTCGCGCACGCGCACCTCGCGGTCGTGTGCGTCGAGAACGAAGACCGCGCCGAGGTGCACGCTGCCGACTTCGGTGCTGTCGTCGTTGAGAATGCCGACGAAGGCAAGATCGTAGTCGCCCGCGACCTCGACTTCTTCCTCGAGCTCTTTCTGCAGACCGTCGAGGAGCTCCGGGGTGTCGGGGTTGATGTGACCGCCGATGCCGAGGGAGAGCTTGTGATGCAGCCGCGCCTCGGTCTGCTTCGGCGTGCGCTGCAGGAGATAAAACGACTCGCCGTGCCGGATCAGCACGTACGGAATGATCTGCTTGTACTCCGGCGAGACCTCGGCCGTTGCGCGGTCGATGAAGAAATGCCGCTCATTGATCGCATCGAGGACTTCGTCGAGCTGCTCGCGCACGAGACCGCGCTCGACGAGATGCGCTGCGAGGTCCTCGCGCGCGACGACCATGACTTTCTCAGGCACCTGCTCGCTCAAGCCAACGCCTCCAGCACTGCGTCATGCAGCAATCCGTTCGTCGATACGCCGCTGCCGCCGTCGTGCCGCGCGTTGCCGCGCAGATCGGTGAACCGGCCGCCCGCTTCCTCGACGATGATCATCAGCGCCGCGACGTCCCACGTCGCAAGCTTCGGCTCGACCGCGATCTCGAGCGCGCCCTCGGCCACCAGCATGTGCGCCCAGAAATCGCTGAACGCGCAGGCGCGCCCGCTGCGCCGCGCGAGCGCGAGAAACGGCTCGTCGAGCGCGTACGAGGAGAGATAAGCCTTTTCGATCGAATCGACGCGCGACACGCGAATCGCGTCGCCGTTGCAGAACGCCCCTTCGCCCTTCGACGCCCACCAGCGCCGCGCGATCGCGGGCGCGGAGACGACGCCCGCCACGACGCGCGCGTTCTCCTCGAGCGCGATCAGCGTGCCGAACACGGGAATCCCGCGCACGAAGTTCTTCGTCCCGTCGATCGGATCGAGAATCCACCGCCGCGCGGACGCGCCGCTGACGCCGAATTCCTCGCCGAGGATGCCATCGTCGGGGCGCGCGCGCTGCAGCAGTTCGCGCAGCGTCCGCTCGACCGCTTCATCGGCCTCCGACACCGGCGAGTGGTCCTGCTTCGTGCGCACGGCGAGCGACGCGGAGCGGAAGAACTTCATCGTGATCGCGTCCGCCGCGCCGGCCAGCTCGAGCGCCAGCTGAAGGTCTGGATTCATGCGGGCGGGAGGGTAGCATGGCGCAATGCAGGTCCTTCTTCTGATCTCGCTGATCGCCGCCCAGACCGCGCTGCAGGATTTCGATGCAGTCTGCCGCGCCGAAGGCGGAAGGCTCTGGGGCCGCTCGCTCTGCGGCCCGATCGTGCTCGTCGATCCGTCGACGCGCGAGGCGGTCGCGAGCGCCGACGGTCGCGTGTTCGAAACGAAGATGCCGGAGTCGATCGGCATCGCGAACACCTCGGTCGACTGGAACGGCCGCGCATGGACGATGGTCATGTGGCCGCTGCCGGACGACGAGCTCGCGCGGCGCAGGCTGCTCGCGCACGAGTCGTTTCATCGCCTGCAGAAGGACCTCGGATTTCCCTCGACCGGTCCGTCGAACGCGCATCTCGATACCGCGGATGCGCGCTACTGGCTGCGCCTCGAATGGCGCGCGCTGGCTGAGGCGCTGAAAACGCGAAACAGGCGCGCGGTCGAAGACGCACTCGCGTTTCGTGCGCGACGGCACGCGCTGGCGACGAACGCCGCGGAAGAAGAGCGGCTGCTCGAGATGCATGAAGGCCTCGCCGAGCACACCGGATTCGCGGTCACGCAGCCGAAGCTCGCCGCGCGCGCGGACTCGATCGCAACGGCACTCGCGCGCGCCGGAGAAGGGGAGAGCTTCGTGCGTTCATTTGCTTATGCGAGCGGTCCCGCGTGGGGCGCGCTCATCGAAATGCGCGACCCGAAGTGGACGCGATCGCTGAAGCCATCGGACGATCTCGCCCAGCTCGCACGCAAAAAATGGAGGGCGGACGTCCCGTCCGCCCCGCGCGAAGCGCGCTATGGTGGCAAGGAACTGCGCGCCGCGGAAGACGCACGCGCGGCACGAAAACGCGAAGAGCGCGCCGCGCTGCGCACGAAGTTCGTCGATGGCCCAGTGCTCACGCTGCCCCTCGCGCAGATGCAACTCGTCTTCGATCCGCACGCCCTCCAGCCTCTCGACGACCTCGGCACCGTCTACCGCAAGATCGAGATCACCGACGCGTGGGGAAAAATCGTCGTCACCGGCGGCGCGCTGCTCACCGCGGACTGGAAACGGCTCGTCGTGCCTGCAAGCGGTGAAGGATGGACACTCACGTTGAATGAAGGGTGGGGGATCGTGGATGCGGTGCGGAGTGGCGATAAGAGGGTTGAGAAACGATGAACGATGAACGATGAACGATGAACGATGAACGATGAATGATGAATGATGAACCAAGTAAGATCGCTGCATTCATCGTTCATGATTCATCGTTCATCGTTCATCGTTCATCGTTCTCCTCGTCCTCCTGGCGTGGCCGGCGCACGCTCTGGAAATCCTCCGCTGGGGCGGTGACGCCGAGGGCGGCGCGCCGTACGTCGAAGCGGACCCGAACGATCCGGCGAAGCTCGTCGGCTTCGACGTCGAAGTCGCGGATGAAGTCGCAAAAGGCCTCGGACGCAAGCCGCTGTTCGTGCAGGTCGCGTTCGCGTCGATCGACCAGTCCGTGCAGCGCGGCGACTTCGACATCGGACTCTCCGCCGTCTCGTACGACGACACCGTGCACCCGTACGAAGACGTGCAGAAGGGACGGCTCGACGCCGTCCTCCTCGACAACATCATCGCCAAAGTGCAGATGAGCCGCATCCCCGGCCTCTACACGCACTTCGACAAGCCGGTCGAGAAAGGCCACTACATCATCGTCCTCGCGCGCGAGAACACCGCGCTGCGCGACCGCGTCAACGAGATCCTCGAGGCGCGCATGCGCGACGGCACGCTCGAGCGCATCTATCGCAAGTGGGACGTGTGGGACCAGTTCCAGCCGCAACTCTTCGCGCGCACGAGTGGAGGACAGGCAATCCTGCCTGTCCAAAAGGCACCGCAGGGACAGCAGGATTGCCTGTCCTCCACTCTGTCCGCCGTTACCTCCCATCCCTCCTCCGCGCCGCGCTCATCACCATCGTCCTCTCCTGTCTCGCCATGGCCCTCGCCATCGCCCTCGGCGTGCTCGTCGCGACCGGCCGCGTTTACGGCGGCGCGCTCGCGCGCGCGGTGCTCACCGCGTACGTCGAAGTCACGCGCGGCACGCCGGTGCTGCTGCAGCTCTTCGTCATCTACTACGGCCTGTCGGCCGTGATCCGCCTTCCCGCATTCATCGCCGCGCTGATCGGCCTCGGCCTGAACTACGCCGCGTACGAGAGCGAGATCTATCGCGGCGCGATGGAAGCTGTACCGCGCGGACAGCTCGAAGCCGCGCGGACGTTGGGGCTCACCGAGGTGCAGGTCTTCCGGCTCGTGCGCGGGCCGCAGGCGTTCCGCCTCGCGCTCGCGCCGATGACCAACGACTTCGTCGCGCTGCTGAAGGACTCCCCGCTCGTCTCGGTGATCACCGTCGTCGAGCTGACGAAGCAGACCCAGATCTTCGCCGCGAACATCGGCAGCTGGGTGATTCCCGGCGCGCTCTGCGCCGCGCTGTATCTATTGATGTCGCTCCCGCTCGCGCGCGTGGCGCGGCGACTGGAGACGCGATGGAAGGCGGCGACGGAATGATCCTCACCGTCGACGGCCTGCGACTGAGGCGCGGCGCGCGCGAGGTGCTGCGCGGCGTGAGCTTCTCCGTCGCGCGCGGCGAGCTGGTCGCGCTGATGGGCCTCTCGGGCGGCGGAAAGACGACCGTGCTCCGCGCGGTGACCGCGCTCGAGCCGTTCGACACCGGCACGATCGACGTCTGCGGCGTTGTACTACATGCCGGTCGATCGATTCCGCGTCCTACGCTGCGCGAACTGCGCACGCGCGTCGGCATGGTCTTCCAGCTCCATCACCTGTTCGATCACCTCACCGCGCTCGAGAACGTGACCCTCGCGCCGCTGCATGTGACGCACGCCGCGCGCGCGGATGCCGACCGCCGCGCCGTCGAGCTCCTCGAGTCCCTCGGCGTCGCGCATCGCCGCAACGCCTGGCCCCGCGAGCTCTCCGGCGGCGAGGCGCAACGCGTGGCGATCGCGCGGGCGATGGCGATGGACCCGCCGCTGCTGCTGATGGATGAGCCGACCGCGTCACTCGATCCCGCACGCCGCTTCGAGCTCGGCCAGACCCTGCGCACGCTCACCGCGGGCGGCCGGACGCTGGTGATCACCACCCACGACGACGACTTCGCGCGCGAGTTCGCGACGCGCGCGATCGTGATGTCGGACGGCGAAGTCGTGGAGACCGGCGACGCGAAGAGCGTGCTCACGAATCCGCAGCATCCGGCGACGCGGGCGTTTCTGCAGATGGAGTCTGGAGTGCGGTGACGCAAGTCACCGCTCTCCTACACGGCAGCAAGAGCTGCCGTGCGCCGCGGCTCGAGCCGCGGCGTAGGACAGCGGCAACTGGCGTTGCCGCACTCCACACCAATATCCTCTCGGAATGCTCGCTCTCCTCCTCGCCGCCGCCCTGACCATCGAAGACTACGCAACCATGCCGCAGCTCTCCACGCCGCGGTGGTCGCCGGATGGCACGCGCGTCGCGTACGTCGTCACGCGCGCGGACCTCGAGCGCAGCGTGTACGAGGGCGACGTCTGGATCGTCGGCGCGGACGGCAGCGGCGCGCTCCAGCTCACGCGGCAGGGGAACGACACGCAGCCGCGGTGGTCGCCTGATGGCAAACGCATCGCCTTTCTCTCCGATCGCAACGGCAGCGCGCAGATCCATGTGATCGACGTCGCGGGCGGCGAGGCGCAGCAATGGACGCGCGAGGCGACTGCGATCCGCAACGCCGAATGGTCGCCGGACGGAAAGCGAATCGCCTTCACCCGGTTTGACGACCCGACGCCGCTCCCGCGCGATGAGCCGCGCGTCGTCGGAGAAAACGTGAAGCATGTGCACATCTACGTCGTCGACGAAAGAGGCGAAGTGAGAAAACTCACGCGCGGCGACTTCTCCGTCTTCTCGATTTCATGGATGCCCGACGCCTCGGCGATCGTCTTCGATCGCGGACCAGCGATCGGCCTCGACGGGCTCTATCACTCCGACATCTACAAGGTCGCGATGGACGGCGCGATGACGCCGCTCGTCGTACGTCCCGGACTCGATCGCGGCCCGCGCGTTTCACCTGACGGAAAGTGGATCGCGTTCACCACCACCGGCGGCGTGCATCAGTGGATCTCCGAACACGACGTCGCCGTCGTGCCCTCAACGGGCGGCGAGCCGCGCGTGCTCTCGCAGAGCTACGGCCGCACCGCGGAGAACATCGTCTGGGGCGGCGACTCGCGCACGGTCTGGATCGACGGACCGTGGAACACGACCCGCCAGCTGTTCCGCGTGACCATCGACGGCAGCAACTTCACGAACACGACGAAGCTCGAAGGCGCGATCTCCGAGCCCGACGTGCACGGCGAGCGCGCGGTGTTCATCCGCCAGACGCTCACCGAGCCGCCGGAGCTCTTCATGTTTCTACAAGGGGGCACGCGGCAGCTCACCCATCACAACGACGCCTACCGCGACCGGTCCCTCGGCGAGACGCGCGTGATCCGCTGGAAGAATCCGAAGGACGGCCTCGAGATCGAAGGCCTGCTCACGCTGCCCGCCGGCTACACGGCGGGCCAGCGCGTGCCGCTGCTCACGTTCGTGCACGGCGGGCCGGCTTCGCATTTCGATCAGTCGTTCCTCGGCTATCTCGGCGCGACGTACGCGCCGCAGGTGCTCGCCGCGCGCGGCTTCGCGATTCTCCGTCCCAATCCGCGCGGGTCCGGCGCGTACGGACTCGCGTTCCGCCGCGCGAACTTCCGCGACTGGACCGGCATGCCGTGGCTCGACATCGAGTCGGGCATCGATCGCCTCATCGCCGACGGCATCGCCGATCCGAAGCGCCTCGGACTGATGGGCTGGAGCTACGGCGGCTATCTCGCGGCATGGGCCGTCGGAAACAGCGACCGCTTCCGCGCGATCAGCATCGGCGCGGCGATCACCGATCTGCTCAGCGAGCACGCGACGACCGACGTGCACGACTACGTCCCCGCATACTTTCCCGGCCTGCCCCGCAAACTCCTGCGCGCGCAAAGCCCGATCTGGAATCTGAAGAAGACCAGCGCGAAGGTGCTCATCCAGCACGGCGAGAACGACGACCGCGTTCCGCTCTTCCAGAATGTGATGCTCTATCAGCTCCTGCGCGAGCTCGGCGCCGACGTCACGATGGCGATCTACCCGCGCAGCGGCCACGGCGTGCGCGAGCCGAAGTTGCGCATGGATGTGATGCGTCGGAATGTGGAGCTGTTCGTCTCGGCCGTGCGGTGACTACGCCGCTTCCTCCCTCCGCGCGCTCTGCTCGCGCCACAGCGCCGCGTACAAGCCGTTCGCGCCGAGGAGCGAGTCGTGCGTGCCGGTCTCGACGATGTGTCCCTTCGCCAGAACGTGGATCCGCTGCGCGTGCGCGATCGTCGAGAGGCGATGAGCGACGAGCACGGTCATGCGCCGGTGCCCGCGCGTGGTCAGCTCACGAATCGTTTCCGTGATCGCCTTCTCCGTGATCGAGTCGAGACTGCTCGTCGCCTCGTCGAAGATGATCAGCTCGGGCTCGCGCAGCAGTGCGCGCGCGATCGCGAGGCGCTGCCGCTCGCCGCCGGAGATCTTGATTCCCCCTTCGCCGATCTTCGTATCGAGACCTTTTCCGCCGCGCTCGATGATCGGCAGTGCCGAAGCCTGCTCCAGCACTTCGATGCACTGCGCGTCGGTCGCGTCGGGCTTCACGAAGAGCAGGTTCTCGCGGATCGTGCCCGCGAAGAGCTGCGTCTCCTGCGTCACCAAGCCGATGCGCCCGCGCAGCTCATCGGAGTCGATCTCCGCGATGTCGATCCCGTTCACGCACAGCCGGCCCTCGCTCGGGTGATAGAGGCCGACGAGCAGTTTCACGAGCGACGTCTTCCCCGAGCCCGACGGACCGACGAACGCCACCGTCTCGCCCGCGCGGATCTCGAGGCTCACCGACTCGAGCGACGGCACATCGGACGAGGGATAGGTGAACGTCACCCGCTCGAACGCGATGCGCGCCAGCATCCCCACGCTCACCGGATGCTCCGGCTTCGGCGCGGGAGGGATGGCCAGCACTTCCTCGAGCTTCTCCATGCTCGCCCTGGCCTCCTGATACTGGGCGATGATCGCCCCGAGCTCCGCGAGCGGGGAGAAGATCGGGAACGAGTAGAAGAAGAGCGCGTAGAACTCGCCGAGGGTGAGGCGGCGGTCGTAGAGCAGCCAGAGCGTGAGAAAGAGCACGCTTGCGCGCGTGCCGTTGATGATCGTGCCCTGCAGGAAGCTGTAGAACCGCAGAAAGCGCACTTTCTTCAGCTCGAGCTGCAGGATGCCGGCGTTCACGCGATTCAGGCGATCGATCTCCTGATGCTCGAGGCCGAGGGACTTCACCAGCTCGACGTTGCGCAGCGTTTCGGTCGTCGAGCCCGCGAGCTCCGCGGTCTGCGTCACGATCACCCGCTGCTGCGCCTTGATGCGGCGGCTGATGAAAAACATCAGCGTGCCGAGCGACGGCGCGAGCAGCAGGTACACGGTGCCGATCGACCAGTGCACCGTGAACGCGTACACGGTCACGAACACGAGGCCGACCAGGGCGATGAAGACGAAGTTCACGAAGTTCGTGATCAGCGACTGCGCGTCGGCGCGCGCCTTCTGCATCTTCTGCAGGATCTCGCCCGAGCGCTGATCCTCGAACACGGCGTACGGCAGCGAGAACGAATGCGACACGCTGCGCTCGTACAGCTGCGCGCCGGTGCGCTGCGCGATCACGTTGACGAAGTAGTCCTGAAAGTTCTTCGCGATGCGCGAGATCAGCGCCACGCCGACGTACGCGAGCAGCAGGAGGAGCACGCCGCGCACGAAGGTCTCGCGCGGCATCTCGCCCGCGCGCACCGCGTAGCGGTCGACGATGAGGCGGAAGACCTGCGGATCCATCAGCGAGAAGACGTGATTGATCGTGGCCAGCAGCAGTGCGCCGGCGAGCAGGCGCTTGTAGCGGAGGAGGTAGGAATAGAGCAGGTGCACGGGACGTATCGTAGCGCGCGGCGCCGGCTGGAAGCCGGCGGACCGGCCGATCGGGAATCGGCGTTCCCACTCGCCGGAACGCCGACTTTCAGCCGGCCGGTCCGCCGACATTCTGTCGGCGCTCCGATGCGGCGACCGACCGCGGGGTCTGTCTGCGCCAGCTCGCTGCCCGATTGGGCGAATCTGTCGGCAGCGTTGCGGCCGGCCCTACCCCCGCACGAACATCGCCACCGTCATCGTCAGCCCAATCACCACCACCGACCGCCGCACGAACGTGCGGCCGAGGCGGTGGGCGACGCGGGCGCCGAGGTAGCCGCCGAGGATCGTGCCGAGCATCATCACCAGCACGTCGCGCCAGATCACGGCCTTCGACAGCGCGAAGTAGATCGCCGCGATGCCGTTGATGCAGACCGCGAGAATGTTTTTCAGGCCGTTCATCTGATGCATGTCGGTCAGGCCGATCAGGCCGAGGGCGGCCAGCATGAGGATGCCCATGCCGGCGCCGAAATAGCCGCCGTACATCGAGACCAGAAACTGAAAGACGAACACGAACGCGACCCAGCCGGACGTCGGATTCTCGTGGGCGCGCGCGACGACGCCGAGGCGGCTCGTCACTGCTTCCTGCACCGCGAGGAGCAGCGTCGCACCGAGAATCAGGAACGGCACGAGGCGCTCGAACGTCGACTCCGGCGTGCGCAGCAGCAGCCACGCGCCGAGCGCGCCTCCCGCGCATGACGGAAGCATGAGCAGCAGCAGCCAGCCGCGCACGGTCGCGAGCTCGCGGCGGAATCCGACGGCGGCCGAAAGCGATCCCGGCCAGATCGCCACCGTGTTCGTCGCGTTGGCCATGATCGGATCGCGTCCGAGCCAGAGCAGCGCGGGAAAGGAGATGAGCGTGCCTCCGCCGGCGATGGAGTTGATCGCGCCGGCGAGGGTGCCGGCCACGAAGATCACGATGATCGCGGTCAGCGAAGTCCCTCCGCCACGTACAGGTCGCTCACCGTGCGCAGCGCGGTGTACGCGTAGCCGCTTCCGTCCGGCGTCACGAACACCGGCGCGATGCGGTAGACGCCGGCGGGATCGGATGGGACGAACTCCTTCCACAGCTCGCGCGCGCCGGTGGCGAGGGTGATGCGATGGACGCGCGCCGGAATCGCAGTCGGCCGGTAGACGAACAGCGACGCGCCGTCGGACGACCACGCGATCGGCACTTCGCCTTTTTCCGCTGACGGCAGCGGCGCCGCGGCGGAGCCGTCGACCGGATAGATCACGATCGTCTCGTCCTTCGACATGCCCGCGACGAAACGGCCGTCGGGAGACGCCGCGTACGAGCGGTTGTTGCCGGTCCAGATGTTCTCCGGCGTGAGCGGCTTCACCGTCTCATCCAGCGTGTCGATGATGTGGAGGCGATAGCCTTCCTTGCCCACGACGCCGCCGGCGACCACGCGCCGCGAGTCGGGCATCCACGCCGCGCCGCTGTCGAACGCGCCGGTCAGCTTCAGCTCGCGTGCTTCGCCGGTGCCGGTCGGCAGGAGAACGAGTTTCTGTCCGTTGTGCGCGAGAACCCATTTCGCGTCGGGAGAGAGTCCGTCGGCGATGCCTTCGCCGAGGCGAATCGGTGTAGGCGCGTCGAGACGGCGGAGATAGACCGCGCTCTTCGCGCCGCCGCCTTCGCGCGTCTCGCTGAAGAGCAGCGTGCGGCCGTCGGGGGAGAGGTCGGCGAGGATGGACCAGTCGAGCCAGGAGGCGTCTTTTTCAGCTTGCCCGGTGGCCCGGTCACCCGGTTGCCCGGTGTCCGTCCGCGCGGGCGCGGCCGTACTGGTTTCTACCGGGTTACCGGGCGACTGGGCAACCGGGCTACCCGGCTTCCACACGAGCGCCGCTCTCCACGTCCCGTTCGACAACAGCACGTCGCCGCGCTTCGAGATGTCGAAGACGCGAATCTGGCCGGTCAGTCGCGAGACCAGTCGCATCGTGCCGTCGGCGACCTTCACCGCGTACAGCGCGGGCGGTGCGGCGGTTGCCGTGCCGGAGACCCAGATTTCCTGTCCGTCCGGCGACCACGCGATGCCGCGCACGCCGCGTCCCCATCCGCGCGCGATCGTGACCGGCGTGCTCTTCTCGATGAGCGCGAGCTCGAATTCGCCCTGCGACTGCTCGAGGATCGCCAGCCGCGCGCCGTCGGGGGAGACGCGCAGATCGCGGATGTAGTGCGCGGTCTCGTACTTCAACGTGCCGATCGGATACTCGACGCGCGTCTTTCCCTTGTCGTGGCGCACGATTGCGAGGTTCGCGCCGTCCGGCGACCAGTCGGCGTGCGACACGTTGTCCGCGACTTCGCGCGGCATGCCGCCGGCGAGCGGAATGCGCGCGAGCACGCCGAGTCCCGTGAGGCGGTCGCGGCGCAGCATCACCGCGAGCTCCGATTTCGACACGGCGAGCACTTCGCTCTCCGGCAGCCCCAGCGGCCGCGCCTCGGTCGCGCTTCGCGTGGCGACGAAAACCTCCGACGGCTTCCCGTCCCACGCGGCGCTGTAGACGATCGTCTCGCCGTCCGGCGCGAAACGCGCCGCGCCGACGTCGCCGCGCCGGAAGGTGATGCGATGGAACTGCGGCTCGCGCACATCCACAGGCTTGCGATGCGCCCAGACCCATGTTCCGTACGCCGCGCCGGCGACGGAGACGACGTAGAGCACTCCGATGAGCCACGGCGAAACGCGCGGCTTCGCTTTGACCGGCGGCCGGAAGGCCGCCGTGCGCGTCGTTCGCACTGCCGGTGCGACTCCCGTCGCGGGCGTCGCCGCGGCTGTGCCGGTCATCGCCGCCTGGCGCATTGTCGGCGTCACGTTCGTGGCGGAGACCGCAGGCCGCGGCGTTCCGGAGAGCGTTGCCGACGTCGACATCGTCGCGAGCGTCTCGAGGTTGAACCCGAGATCGCGCGCGGACTGGAATCGCTGTTCGCGGTCTTTCTCGAGGCAGCGGCGCACGAGTCTCTCGAGTGCCGGCGGAATCGATGGAACGACCTCGGTCAGATCGGGCGGATCTTCCTTCAGGATCGCGCCGAGGGTCTCGATCGACGAGTTGCGCTTGAAGGCGCGCGTGCCGGTGAGCATTTCGTGGAAGATCGCGCCGAGAGAAAAGAGATCGGAGCGCTGATCGACCGGCTCGCCGCGCACTTGTTCGGGCGACATGTAGCCGACGGTGCCGAGAACCATGCCCGGCTCCGTTGCGGCGATCTGAAACGTCGGACCGTCGGGTCCCGCGCCCGAGCTCTTGCCTACGACTCCGGGCGCGGTCAGCTTCGCGATGCCGAAGTCGAGGATCTTCAGACGCCCGTCGCGCGTGAGAAAGATGTTGTCGGGTTTGAGATCGCGATGGACGATGCCCTTCTCGTGCGCCGACGCGAGCCCATTTGCAATCTGCACCGCGTAGTCGACGGCCTTGCGAAGAGGCAATGGGCCCCTGTCGAGCGCCTCGCGAAGAGTCATGCCTGCCAGGAGTTCCGAGACGACGTAGGGCGCCCAGTCATGCGTGCCCAGGTCGTAGACGGCGAGGATGTTCGGGTGATTCAGCGCGGCGGCGGCGCGGGCTTCTTGCTGGAAGCGTCGGAGGCGATCGGAATCGGCTGAGAATTCCGCCGGCAGTACCTTGATCGCGACATCACGACCTAGACGGGGATCGTGTGCCCGGTATACCTCCCCCATTCCGCCGGCGCCAAGGGGCACGAGGATATCATAAGGGCCAAGCCGGGTTCCGGGTGCGAGGGGCATTGGGAAATAGGATCCGATCTAACTCTTCACCGCCGGCAGTTGAGGACTATAAGGATCGACCGCGTAGTCTCCTCGCCGAAGAGGCTGTCAGAATGTTGCGCAAACGCACGCCACGTTGCGCAGTTGGCAAATACACCAGGAGCATGTCGGACCGTGCCTGGCGCGGTTGTCGGACGACGACGCCTCGGCGCACCAACGAAGGATCGACCTTCGACCATCGCCATCGGACATCCACACGGTCAAGCTGGCGCACCGCTTCGGCCCGGGCCACAGCCGCGGGAAAGCCGCATCATACCCTGTCGCCCTGCCGACGCAGGCGCCAGGCGGGACCTTCGACCCCGGCACTAGTTCCTAGGTCTCCCCACGGACCTGCCGGTCGCCCGCCCCGCCCGAGCGCCGCCGCTGATCGCCGCGGCGGGCGAAGCCGAGGCCGACGAGTACGAACCGGCCCCCTGAGCGACGGCTTGGGGCCGCCGATGTGCCGGGGGTGTGCCCGAGACGGCATCCGCGCGTCCTCGACCGGCTTGACACGGCTGCGGCTGGTGCCATAATCGGCGCGTTCGGGGGAGAAGCGCCAGGAAGCGCCAGTCGGACAGCGCTAATCGGCGCTGTGGGGGGCTCGGGTCTGAGAATGGGCCTTTCCGTTAACTTGGGCAAGCCCTTCTTCCTATCGTCTTCAGGCTTGCCATCTCGGGCACGTTCCTCACACGCGGGGCGCGGCGGCCATCGAGCGAATCCGCGCCGCCGCCGCGGGGCTGGACGCGGCGGCAAGCGTCAGGGCATGGCCGCTGGCCGACGACCCGGGAGAGTACCTGGAGGAGTCCCGCATGGGCGCCGCGGTCGCGTGGGCGATCGGCTCCTCGGCCTGCTGCTCGCCTCGGTCGGCGTGCTGGGCGTCTTCTCCTACGCGGTCGAAGAACGCCGGCGCGAGAGAGGCGTGCGCCTCGCGCTCGGCGCGGCCCGCAGGCAGATCGTGACGATGCTGGTGTCGTCGAGCGGCCGCGCGATGCTCCTGGGTCTCGGCGCCGGGCTCGTGCTCTCGCTCGCCTGCGGCCCGGTGCTGCGCGCCTACCTGTACGGCCTCAGCCCGCTGGATCCCACCGCGTATGGAATGGTGACGCTGCTGCTGGCGGGGGCCGCCGCGCTCGCGACGGTCGTCCCGGCCCGGCGGGCCTGTCGCGTGGATCCAGCCCTGACCCTGCGGGAGGACTGAGGACGGAGGACGGCGGACGTGGGATCAACGTGCCTGGTGCTACGTGCTACGTGCCTCGGCTTCGCGCAGGCCGCCCGCAGCACGCAGCACCTTGCACGTTGCACGTTGCACGTGGCACGTGGCAAGCATCAGTCGGCCGCCTAACCGTTGAGCGGCCGTCAAGCGCCATTCAGCGAGACCGTTACCCGGCGGCGTGCGGTAACATGAGCGCGGCGGCCGGCCACAACCGGCCCGGCGCTCGACCAGGGGGACCATGCCCGGCTTCCAGACACGCCACCCGACCCCACACCCGCACCGCCGCGCGCGGTGCGCGCTGCTGGTCACGCTCGTCGCCGCCGCCTGCGGCGGCTCGACGAGCCCGGCAACCCCGACGACCCCGGCTGCCGGCATCCCGCCGCCGGCGGCCGGCGACACCCAGCCGTTCCCGATCGATCACGGCGCCGGCGCCCCCACGACGTACAAGGGGCTCCCGCTGCGGCTGGTCGACAACGGCGAGCCGGTCGTGACGCCGGTCGACGACATCATCGGCCTCGTGTGCGTGGGCATGAGCAACGGCAACCAGGAGTGCGCCACCTTCATCGAGCGCGTGCGCGGCACGTGGGCGGGCACGGTGAACCCCCAGGTGCGCGTGGCCAACTGCGCGGTCGGCGGCCATGCCATCGAACGGTGGAACGACCCGGCCGACGATGCGGCGCTGTGGGATGCGTGCATCGGCAGCCGTCTCGGCGCGGCGGGGATCCGCTCCGACCAGGTGCGCGTGGTGTACCACAAGGCGGCGAACCAGTTCACGACCGGACCGGGCAACGCCCCGCTGCCGCTCTACCCGTCCGCCGGCAGCCC
>DATLFB010000005.1:0-92391 GCA_035525285.1 Thermoanaerobaculia bacterium | reverse complement strand
AGGTCACACCCGTTCCCATTCCGAACACGGCAGTTAAGCTCTTCATCGCCGATGATACTGCGCGGGTGACTGCGTGGGAAAGTAGGACGCCGCCGGGATATTTTTTGAAAAGCCGCTGAGTAATCAGCGGCTTTTCGCTTTCCGGACGCAATCCCGAATATCATGGCGCCGGTGGTGCGACGGTTCGTGGCTAACGTCTTCTTCGCAGTCTCGCTGCTCGCCCGCCGCAGTGAGGCGCGCCAGGCCCTTCGCTGGTGGCGCGGGCGGGCTCCCGACTATCCTCTGCGCGCGAGAATCCCCTGGGTCGTCTATCCAGCTCTCGACGCTCTCGAGCGGCGGGATCTCGCCGGCGCGAAGGTGTTCGAGTACGGCAGCGGCGGCTCGACCCTCTACTGGGTGCGCCGCGGCGCCGCGCAAATCGTCAGCGTCGAGCATGACCCGGCCTGGTACGACCGCTTTCATCTGCAGACGCGGCAATGGGAGGCGATCGACCTTCGCCTCGTCCGACCCGAGCAGGAGTCTGCAGAAAATGACGACGACGCCGGGGACCCGCTGGCGTATCGCAGCGCCGAGCCGTCGTACCGCGGCCTCCGTTTCCGCCGGTATGCCCGGACCATCGACGAGTATCCCGACGCGTCGTTCGACGTCGTGATGATCGACGGGCGGGCGCGTCCCTCGTGCATCATGCACGCGGCGCCGAAAGTGGCGCGCGGCGGCCTGCTGATCATCGATAATGCGGACCGGGATTACTACTTCGCCCGCACGGCGCCGTTTCTCTCTGGATTTCTGTCTCACCGGTTCGAGGGACCGGGACCCGTCAACGCCATGCGCTGGGCGACGGTGATCCTGACGAATGACGGTTCCGGCGTCTGACCGCCTGCTGCGCTTCACCCGCCGCGCGTACCACGCGGTGAGATCGATCTTGCGCCAGATGTCCTGGTCGCTGCGCCGCGGCCTGGCGCCGGCGGAGCGGCGCTATTCGTACCAGCAACCGGCTATCCGGCATCGCTTCCGGCCCGGCGAGAGCGTGCTCGACATCGGAAGCGGCGGCGACCCATTTCCTCACGCCACCGTCCTCGCGGACCGTTATCTCGAGCCGAGCCGGCACCGCGCCGCGGAGTTCGTGAGCGAGCACAAGCCGGTGGTGATCTGCGATATCTCGGCGATGCCGTTTCGCGAGAAGACATTCGACTACGTGGTCTGCTCGCACGTGCTCGAACATGTCGATCAGCCTATGGCGGCGTGCCGCGAGCTGCAGCGCGTCGGCCGGGCCGGGTTCATCGAGACGCCGGTGCTGATGAAGGATGCGCTGTTTTCCTGGGCCAAAGGAATGCACGCCTGGCATGTCGTCGGGATCGGCGACCGGCTCGTGTTCTTTCAATACGACACGCGTACTGCCGAAGGCGTGCGAAGCACCCTCTGGCACGACATGATCTTCTCCCCTGTTTATCATCCGTTGCAGCGCGTCTTCAATGACAACCAGGACCTGTTCAACGTGCTCTTCGAGTGGAGCGGCTCCTTCCGGGTGACCGTCTTCCGGGCCGGCGGCGACAGCGAGTCCGATGCGTGAGGCGCCCGCGTATACTTGGCTTGTGTCGAGTGTCCCCGTCACTCCCGCGCGCCGGCCGTCATTTGTTGTCAGGCCCGCTTCCGGCTGGCGGCTTCCGAACGCGCGCGAGCTGTGGCCCTATCGCGATCTGCTGCTCGTGCTCGCATGGCGCGACCTGAAGCTTCGTTACAGCCAGGCCGTCATCGGCGTGGCATGGGTCGTTCTCCAGCCCCTTCTGGGCGCGACGATCCTCGTCCTGATCTTCGGGCGATTCGTGGGAGGATCAGGCGATCGCCCGTACGTCCTGATCGTGTTTGCCGGCTTCGTATTCTGGCTGTTCTTTTCAGGAGCCGTCCAGCGCGCCTCGAGCAGCATCGTCCTCGACGCGAAGCTGATCACGAAAGTGTATTTTCCGCGCGTGATCATTCCGCTGGCCAGTATCGTTGCGGCTCTGATCGATCTTCTGATTGGATTGGCGGTCGTCGCCGTATTGATGGCGTATCACGGGGTGGTGCCCGGCTGGCAACTGGCGGCGCTTCCACTCCTGGTCGTTCTCGGTGTTGCAATGGCCATGGGTGTGGGATTGTGGCTGGCGGCGCTGAACGTGAAATATCGCGACTTCATGTACGCCGCTCCGTTCCTGCTGCAGGTCTGGCTTTACGCCAGCCCGGTCGTTTATGAATCCGAAGCGATTCCGGATCGATGGCGAACGCTTTATGCGCTCAATCCCGTCGCGGGCTGGATCGACAGTTGCCGGTGGGCTCTGCTGGGAACCTCGGTCGACACGGTAGCTGTCGTGTTATCGATCGGCATTACGGCGGTCGTGCTTTTCTCCGGTGTGCTGTTCTTCCACGGCACCGAGCGCTCGATGGCTGACGTGATCTGATGAGCGAGCTCGCGATCCGGGCCGTCGACCTCCATAAGGCGTACTCGATTACGCGCGCCGAGACGCTCTCTTCGTACAGGACGCTGCGCGAGGACCTGCACTCGATCCTGCGCGGCGCGTTGCGCCGCGGCAGCGGGGCAACCCGGGAGATCGTCAAGGCCCTCGACGGCGTGTCGTTCGACGTCTCCGAGGGCGAAGTCGTAGGAATCATCGGCCGCAATGGAGCGGGGAAGAGCACCCTGCTGAAGCTGTTGTCGCGCGTCACCGATCCCACGGCCGGTCATGCCGAGGTTTATGGCCGCGTCGGGGCCCTCCTGGAGGTCGGAACAGGATTTCACCCCGAGCTCACCGGCCACGAGAACATCTACCTCAGTGCCACCATCCTCGGCCTGCGCCGCGCGGAGATCACCCGGAAACTGGCGGAGATCGTCGAGTTCGCGGAAATCGGTCCGTTTCTCGAGACGCCCGTGAAGCGCTACAGCAGCGGCATGTACATGCGGCTCGCATTCTCCGTCGCCGCCCATCTCGATCCGGAGATCCTCGTCGTTGACGAGGTGCTCGCCGTCGGAGACGCCGAGTTCCAGCGCAAGTGCCTCGGCAAAATGAACGCTGTCTCGCAGCGCGGGCGAACCGTCCTGTTCGTCAGTCACAACATGGCGGCGATTCAGCAATTGTGCGGCCGTGTGATCGTGCTCGACAAAGGACGCGTCGGGTTCGACGGGCCGACCGAAGAGGGAGTCCTCCATTACATGGGGATCTCCGCGGCCGTGGCGGAGACCGATCTCGCCGGGCGCCGCGACCGGCGCGGCACTCAGCGGCTGCGCTTCCGGCGTGTGGAGCTCCTCGATGCCGGCGGCGAGCCGGTAACTGTAGCGCTCTCGGGACGCGATCTCGTCATCCGCCTCCACTATGAAGCGGATGCCGCCCTCGATCATGCCGACGTCAACGTTGCCTTCAATGTGCGCTCGCCGAACGGGACGCTGATCGCGAACCTCAATACCACCGACAGCGGGGGCCTTCGTCAGCCCGTGTACAGGAGCGGGTATTTCGAGTGCCGCTGGCCGCGCTTCAACCTGCGCGCGGGAGCGTACGATTGCGCGCTCTATTGCGCGATCAACGGCGAGGTCGTGGACTGGCTGCAGAACGCATTTCGGATCGATGTCGACGACGGCGATTTCTACGGGACCGGACGGCTCGTTACACGCGATCAGGGAGACGTGCTGATTGATTATTCGTGGACGTCCGGCGATCGATCATCATAAGTACCTTCTCAGCATCTCCACGAGCTGGGGCATGCGCACCCGATACGTATGGTCGCGTAGCGTCCGCCGCTGACCCGCCGCCGCCACGCGCTGGCGCTCCGCCTCGTGCGCGAGATAGAACACGAGCTTCTCGCGGCACTCCTCTGGCGACCGGAAGGTGACCACTTCGGTCTCGGGCTCGAACAGCTCGTGCAGGTTCTGCTTCCAGTCCGTGACGAGCAGCGTGCCGACACCGGTAGCCTCGAAGAGGCGCATGTTGTTCGCGAACGGCCCGGAGACGGCGATGTGGAAGTTCACTGCCGCCCGCGAGGCATGCAGCACGCGGTACATGTCGATGCCGTAGGCCGGGCCGCGGTAGCGCTCGTGGAGCGTCGAGGACGCCGGAATCTTCTCGACGGCGTGTCCCCACAACTGCAAGTCGAGCGAGCGTGCGAGATACTCGAGCAGCGCCGAGCGCCGCGCGTGCGCGGCCGAGAACGTGCCAACGAACGAGACTGGAATGGAGGGCTCGTCCTCCGGCAGGCGGTTCAGAACCCGCTCGTCGAACGCAAACGGATGCAGTTCGCTGCGCAGTCCCTGCGACCGGAAGCGCGCCACGAAGTTCGGCAGCGACGAGAGCATCACGTCGTAGACGTCCAGGCGAACGTTTGGGATCGGCGCGGCGAGCTGCCCGGCCATCAGGCGGACGTAGGGCCGCATCTCGCGGATGAACTGCGACGGGATTCCGTCGACGGCCTGGTTGATGAGAACGTCGGGCCGGAAGCGGCGGATCTGCTCGGCCACGATGGCCGTGTCGAACTTCGCGCGCAGAGGCAGCAGGCGGGCGCTCATTCGTCCGGCAAAGCGCGTGACCGGGCGTGGCGCTCGCCGCAGGACCGCTCGCGCGCTGCGGCGCAGCATGCTGTCGGGAGCGGCGGGAGGATCGTCCGGCACCGGCATCCCCGCCTCGCGCGCCCACGCGCGTTGCGCGAAGGCATTGTTCACGATCAGCGTCGCTGCTTCGTGACCGCTGGCCGCGAGGTTGTACGAGTAGAAGTCCGCGACGCCGAACAGCGACGCGAACCGCGCCGCCATCTGCTCGTCGTACGGCCTTGTCTCCAGTCCGCGGTTCTTCGCATACAGCTCCGCCACGAACTCCGGATAGTCGGTACTGAGGATGAGGATTCGCATGCAGGTCTCAGACGACGATCAGCTCGCGCGTCGCGAGGTGGAGCGGGAAGCGAACGACATCGAGCAGGCGGGGACGGTATCGCAGCGGCGGCAGCGTGGTCATGTGCTCGAGCCGCGCATCCCATCGTTGCAGCGCGGCGATGTACGGAAGGTAGACGCGGTCGATGAGGACGCGCGGCGGCCGCGCACCGTACCGGACGAAGCCGAGCTGCCAGAGGGAGGCGCTCCAGCGCCGCAAACCGTGGAAGTGATAGAAGAGCAGCGGAGCGTCATCTACCAGAATCCTCCCGCCGCCGTCGCGGAGCTCGTGATTTTCCGCGTTCCACGGCGCGACGTTGGCTCCCTTGTGCGCGATTACGACCACGCCTTCGAATTGCGAGGGCCAGCGGTCGAGATACTTCTGGTCGGCGAAGCGATTGGCCTCGATCCGGTCGTAGCACCATTCGATACAGCGCGCCCGCCACCATTCGAGGACCGCTCGCCCCCGCGCGTCGTTCCGGAACATCACCAGGCCGACGTTGTAAATTCCCCACCGGCTCATGTGCGCGATGCGGGGAGGGAATCGGTGAGCGATGATGCCGATCGAGCCGCCTCCCAGCTCCTGCCGCAGCGCATCGATGCCGCCGAAAAACCAGAGATCCGCATCGAGGTAAGTGATGGACTCGAGCTGCGGCGCACGACGGAGAATGTGGAGCGGCAGCGCCGGCGTGGTCGTGAAGTAGTACTCGATCGGACTGCGGGTCGTTTTCGCGGCGGCGAGCTCCGGATCGTCCTCTTCGAGATCGCGCAGCGGAATGGGGATCAGGCCCGGGAGCGACAACCGGCGCAGTGCGTCGAGGGCCGCGTCGTCCATGCAGAGCACGAAGAGCTCGCATTCTCCGGCATGCTGCCGGAGCGACGCCCAGAGCGCGAGCCCGCGTGTCAGATAACGCGAGTCGAAATACGTGCAGAACCCGTCAGGCATGGATCGCCCATTGTCTGACGCAATCGCAGACGCGTGACTGCTCCTCATCCGTCAGATGCGCGTGCATCGGAAGGCTGAGAATCTCGGCTGCCGCATGTTCGGTGACCGGCAACCCGTCTTCCGGAAGAACGACGCGGCCGCGATAGGCCGGCTGCAGATGAATCGGCGTCGGGTAGTGCACGAGACTGGCGATGCCGTTGCCGCTCAGAAATTGCCGCAGGGAGTCGCGCCGCGGGGTGCGGACCACGTATTGATGATGGACGGCGCCTTCGTCCGGTGCCGGCGTCTGCACGGCACCGGCGAGCTCCCGATCGTAACGGGCGGCGAGCAGGCGCCGCCGCTGGTTGTCGGCGTCCAGTCGTAACAGCTTGACGCGGAGGATGGCCGCCTGAATCTCGTCGAGCCGGCTGTTCACCCCCGCGACCAGGCTGAGGTCGCGCTCGCGCCAGCCATATTGCCGCAGCGCCCTCGCCTGCTCCGCGATCTGGTCGTCGCTCGTCACGACCGCGCCGCCGTCGCCGATCGCGCCGAGGTTTTTGGTTGGATAGAAGCTGAACGCCGCCGCCGCGCCGAACGTTCCGGCCGTGGCGCCGTTCGTGGAGGCGCCGTGAGCCTGAGCGCAGTCTTCGATGACGGTGAGGCCTTGACGCGCCGCGACAGCGACGATTTCCTCGATGGCCGCGCACCGGCCGAAGAGATGCACCGGAATCACCGCGCGGAATCGTTGTGCTCCCCGCTCGAGCATCCCGGCGAGCGCGGCGGGATTCATGGTCAGCGTATCGGAGTCGACGTCGACGAACGCGATCCGCGCGCCGGCCATCTCGATGGCCGCGGCGGTGGCCACGGCCGTATTCGCGACGGTGACGACCACGTCGCCGGGCTCCACGCCGGCGGCGCGCAACGCGAGATGGAGCGCGTCCGTCCCATTGCCGGCGCCGATGGCGTGCGAGGCATGGTTGTACGCCGCGAACTCGCGCTCGAACGCCTCGACCTCCCCTCCGAGGATGTACCGGCCGGACGCGAGGACGCGCGCGGTGGCCGCATCGATCTCCTCTTTCTGGGCGAGGTAGGTGAGAGCCGGATTGCTTTGCGCGATCGCCATCAGAGGTAGTGCTCGATGTGCTGCCGGTAATAGCCGAGCGTTCTCGCCAGCCCTTCCTCCAGCGTCACGCGCGGAGACCAGCCGAGCTCGCGGCGGGCGAGCGTGTCGTCGGCGTAATAGTCGCCGATATCGATGCCCTTTCGCTCCGCGGGGAACTCCATGCAGCGAAACGTTCCGCCGCCGTTGACGGACACGAGCAGCTCGGCCAGATCCGCGAGGCTGATGGCCCGGTCGCCGCCGATGTTGTAGATCCTGCCGCCGGCCGGCTTCGCCGCCGCCAGTAGAAACGCATCGACGGCATCGTCGACGTAGGTAAAGTCGCGCAACTGCCCGCCGCCCCACACTTCGAACGGCTCTCCCTGTACGAGATTGCGGATCCAGACGCCGAGAAACGTCTGCCGCGCGTCCTTGACACGCATGCATGGCCCGTACGTGTTCGTCAGGCGCAGCGCGCAGGCTCGGACGCCGTACACGTTGTTGTAGAGGATGTGGTACCACTCGCCGGCCATCTTGTGGATTCCGTTGACGTCGACGGGGCGCAGCAGATGCTGTTCGCCGACCGGAAGCTGCTCGGGCTTTCCGTAGATCTGCCGCGTGCTGGCGAACACGATGCGGATCTCCGGGTTGTACTTCCGGCACGCCTCGACGATCGAGAGCTGGGCGCGGACGTTGATGTCGAGATCGGTGAACGGGTCGCGCATCGAGTCGAGATGGCTGGTCTGCCCGGCGAGATTGAACAGCACCTCGTGACCCTGGACGAGATAGCGGAAGCTGTGCTCGTCGCGCACGTCGGAGTAATTGATCCGGAGCTTCTCCTCGATCCCCGACACGTTGAACGGGTTGCCGCCGTATTCGGGGATGAGACTGTCGACGACGGTCACCTCCGCCCCTCCGTCGACGAGCCTCCGGGCGAGCGCCGAACCGATGAAGCCGAGGCCTCCCGTGATCAGGATGCGCCGCCCTCGAAACGATTCGACCACGCTCATGCGTCGGGCATCATACGGGAGGTCGGACAGCCTCCATGAACAGCGAGTCGGGTTTCACCACCGTGCCGTCCGGAAGCGTATCGAGGTGGTACGCGTCCCATCCCTCGATGCGGCTTCCGGACGCCGTCTGAACGACCGGATCGGCGAAGCCGGTGGCGCGCAGGAGGGCGGCGAGAGAGACGCGCTCGTAGAGCCACTGATGGACTTCGCCGGAAAGCCGGAAGCGGCCGACGTCATATGCCCGCAGCCCGCTTCGTCCGGCGACCGTCGCGACGGCTATGCGGCGGGCGAGATGAAGCCCGTACCTCGCCGCGCGCGCCCATCCGGGCCAGCGGCGTCCATGGCGCGCGCGGACGGCCCGTTGAATCGCCTCCGCCTCGCAACCGATCCGCTTCTCGACGAAGTCGGTGTTCGGGATCGTGTCGCGGGCAAACCACGCGGCCATCAGACCGCCGCTTCGCTCGCGGACCATCTGGTCGAGAAGCTCGATGCGCATCCACTCCGCATCGTGCTTGGCGTGCCGCTCCAGCGCGGCCAGATAGTCGCGGCAGATGCGCTCCAGGTCGGGCGTGGCGATGCGAATGACCCCTCCGGGCTGCAGCACCCGGTGACATTCCTTCAGGAGCGCGACCGCGTCCTCGCGGCGCAGATGCTCCAGCAGATGCGAGTGATACACCGCCCGGCAGCCTCCATCGGGCAGCGGAATGCCGCGGCTGAGATCGTGCCGCATCACCTCCGGCGACGCCGGCTCGATGTCGATGTTGAACCATCCCTCGCGGAACCGCGTCCCGCAGCCGAGGTTTACGAGCGCGTCTCGCATGCGTAGGTGAGGAGGCGGGTGTGCTCGCCGAGGACGTGGGAGAGATCGTACGGAAACACTTCGCGGACCGAGCGAACGGCCAGGCCGGCGTCGGCAAAGAGCGACTCGAGCTCCGCGCGATTGAATGTGAGCTCGAAGACCGTCGTGCCGTACGCCTTCTTACGCAGGCGCGTCGTCGCGCGCTGCTCGAGCACCGGGACCGCATGAAAGACGCACCACCGGCGCGCCACGCGCGCCATCTCCTTCACGGCGCCGGCATACGCCGGGATGTGCATGAGCGAGTTGCCGGAGAGCGCGACGTCGCACGAGCCGTTTGCCAGCGGCAGCCGTGCGGCGTCGGCGACGACGAAGCGCTCGCGAGGGTACGCCTTCCGTGCGAGCCGGATCATCGCCGCCGAGTAGTCGATGCCGAGGTAGCGCAGCGATCCGGTGAGGGCGGCCAGGATCTCGCTGTAGTAGCCGCTTCCGCAGCCGATCTCCACGACGCGCGAATCGTGGATGCCCGCCTCGCGCACGGCATCGGCCGCGGCGCGCAGGTCGGCGCGGGCGCGGCCGGCGCGTACGTCCCGCAGCAGAACGCCATACTGCTCGTGCTGCCTCGCAGCGATTTCCGGCGAGCGCCAACCGTCGGCTGCGTCCGCGTCCGTGCCGTCGATGATCTCGTACTCCGCCGACGACTCGAAGCCGAACAGCGTGCGTACGGCCTGGATGAGTCGCATGCGCAAGCTATTCCTTCCGCCGGTGCGGATTCCGCCGCAGCAGGAACGGAAAGACGCGTCCGATGGCGTTGAGCAGCATCGAATCGGCGCGCAGAACTGTTCTTTTGACCCGCTCCTCCGGCCGTCCTCGGAAGGATGTGACGTTGCGATACTCGTGATCGCCGGGCGCGAGCGCGGAGAAGTAGTAGTTCGACAGGCAGACGCGTGGCGCATCAACGACGACGTTCCGCACCGAGTGCCAGCTCCGGTCGTCGGTGGCCATCACCACGAGACGGTTGAAACGCGACTCGATGGCGTGCGGTACATCGAGCGCGGGCGTCCACAGCTCGAGATTGCCGCCGTTCGCGAGCTTCCACTCCGGAGAGATGTAGAAAAGCAGGTTGAGGACGCGGTACTTCGTCTGATCGCCGTCGTGCGAGTTGTCGAGGTGCGGGTTCAGGAAATCGCCCTTCTCCATCACCGAGATCCCCGACGCATAGAGCGTCGGATCCGCTTCGAGCGCGCGAATCCCGGTGATGGCTGCGACGGCGGCGACGACCTCAGGCTCCTGAAAAGCGAGAAGGTGAGCGCCGATCGACGGGTCGTATCGTTCGAGCGCGACGCCGACCCACTTGTGCTCGCGGAGCGTCCTGCGATGCATGAGCTCTTCGCGATGCGGACGGCGGCGGTAGATGTCGATCGCCTGCTCGTGCGGCAGAAGATCGTCGAGAAAGAAGTGGCGCACCGGCGCGGAGGCGTTCCACTGGGCGCGCAGCCGCTCCGTTTCCTCACGAAGCCGGGCGGCGATCTGCTGCCCGACGGCACTGCTGCTGATCTGCGCGGCCGTTGTGCTCATGCGGCGATTATCGCCTTTTCAGCGTGACGACGTCCTGCAGGCGGTCGACGGAGCCGACATCGATCCCGCGGACGTCGAACCACTCGCTCCAGACGCGCTCGATGTACGCACGGCTGTGGAAGGCCAGGCCGTATGCCTTCGTGACGCCGGGGAACATGCTCGTCGTGTCGACTTCGTATGGCTCGAAGAGGAAGCCGCCGTGGCGGTCGAGCGAACCGCGCGCGGTGAGCCGGCGTTTCATCGACGCCGTGCTGTAGATCGCGTCGCTCAGAAACATCGACAGTGCGTGCTCGCTTTGGACGGTGAGCAGCGCGCTGCCTCCCGGCTTCACGACGCGCGCGATCTCGCGCAGCCAGTCGCGCTGCGAGGTCTCGTCGAGATGCGTGAAGATCGAGACGCTGTAGACGAGATCGAACGTGGCATCGTGCCACGGCAGCGGCGGATCGAAGCGGTTCGCGGCGAATCGCTCCGCGCCGGCGCTGCGCTGCATCCAGGCGATGGCGGGCGCGTCGACGTCGCACCCTTCGATCGGCGCGGGAGAGAAATGGCGGAGCGTGCGCCCGCAGCCGCATCCGAAGTCGAGCACGCGGCCGGCGTTTTCGATCTCGATCTGAAGATGCGTGCGTGCGGCGTTGCGCAGAGCGTCGGCGCAGCTTTTTCCGGCCTGGAGGAATGCGCCTGCGCCGCGGCTCCCGACGCGCGCCCGGAGCCGCATCGGCGGCAGCGGCATCTCGTTGGGGCTGCGGCGGAGATTGCGCACCGCGTTCGGCACGGCGTCGGCTGCCTCGAGGGCACGATACGCCGCCTCGATCATGGGCCGCGGCATCCGGCGGATGAGTGAATAGACGTTCATGCGACTACCGGTGAAGTCTTCCGTGGATGAGCATTCGCGCGTGAGCGAGCACCTCGCGCGCCGGACCGGCGTCGCAGCGCGCGAGGCGAGCGAGGATATAGCGAAGGTCGGGGCGAAGAAAGAAACCGTGTGGCCGCGGGCGGCGGCCCCACTCGGCTGGCCACCATCGCTCGCGAGCGAGCTCCGACTCGCGCCACGCGAGCTCGGGATGTTTGTGCTCGATGGAGGACGACGCGGCGAGGTAGACCCCGACGGGCTCCGGTACGTGGACGAAACGTTCCCTGCGCACCATGCGGAGCCAGAATTCGTAATCGGCGGCGACCACGAACGAGTCGTCGAACAGTCCGTACCGCTCGTGCAGGTCGCGCCGCCACACCGGCTGCGATCCGACATAGTCGACCTGGAACAGCAGGCGCGCGTCGAATTCCGGCCAGCGCAGGAAGACTGCGGGACGAAACGAATCGGCGGTCGCGCCCTCGCGCAGCGTGACCGCTGCATCCGCGTATGCGAGCGCCGCGTCCGGATGTCGTTCGAGCGCCGAGACCAGAGTCTCGAAAGCGTCGCGCCGGTGGCGGTCGTCCGTATTCGCGGAAGTCAGATACTTTCCGCGCGCCATCTCCACGCCGCGATTCCACGCCTTGTACAGCGTCTCCCGCTCCGGCGTGCGGAGATAGCGGATGTTTCCGGATCGCTCCTGAAACTCGCGGACGACGCCGGCTTCGCGCTGCGGCGAGTTGCTGTCGATGACGACGATCTCGATGCGGTCCGAGATCGTCTGCGCCTCCAGATCCTCGAGGCAGCCGCGCATGAAGCGTTCCGAGTTGTAGGCGGACACGATCGCGGTGAGGATCGGCGCGCTCACCGGCGGCTCCTCTGCAGGCGCCGGAGGAGCTCGAGGCCGCGCTCGGGCATCGGAAGCATCACGAGCCAGAGGAACGCGGGCCGCGGAAGAACGGCGGCGGCGATGCTGTACATGCGCCATCGCCACCGGGTGAACGAGCTGTGCGCCGAGAGCGCGGCATCCGCGATCCTGTGAATCCCTTCGCGCTTCCTGCCGTGCTCCACGGCATCGATTCCCATGGCCATCTCGTACACGGCCGGCAGCGTGGCACCCGCCCACTGCTTTCCGGCGGGCATCTCGTGAAACGTCGAGGCGGAGTGAATGAGACCGCGCATCATCCGTTCCGACGAGCGGCTCGCGCTGGCGCTGTGCGTGCGCATGAACGCGACCGCCTCGCCGCTCTCCAGGTAACGAATCTCGCATCCGGCGATCGCGCAGCGCAGCCAGTAATCCCAATCCTCGCACCCGCGCGATGCTTCGTTGAAATAGCCGGCGCGGTCGATGACGCTGCGGCGAAGAAACATCGCTGCAGGCGGCGTGATATTGAACTCCTGCAGCTTGAGAAGCGCCTCGGCGTTTCCCGTCACCTTCTGCATCAGCGGGCGCGAGAGATGTCCATGCAGCGAGTACAGCGCCTTCTCCGGCTCTTCGGTGCGGAAGAACGTCGAGAGGCCGTACACGAGATCGACGTCCGGGTGCTCGTCGAGGAATCGCGCATGCAGCGCGAGCTTGCCCGGGGCGAGCTTGTCGTCGGCGTCGAGGAACTGCAGGTACTCGCCCCAGCTCTCGCGGATTCCGTGGTTGCGCGCGGCGGACGGGCCGCGATTGTCCTGCCGCAGGTAACGGAAGCGCGCGTCCCGCGCCACATGCCGCTGCGCGACCGCGGCGGTGTCGTCCGTCGATCCGTCGTCGACGATCACGCACTCCCAGGCCGTGAACGTCTGCGCGAGCACGCTGTCGAGCGCCTCCGGAAGAAAGCGCCCGTAGTTGTAGGCCGGGACGATGACGGAGACCCGCGCCTCGCTCATGCTCAACGATCGAGCGGCAGCGTCGCCACCGGCTTCCTTCGAGCCTCGCCCCGCTCCTGGGCCAGGGACGCGAACTGGCCCCACTCGTACCTCCAATGCAGCGCGCGCAGGAGCTCCGCATCGCCGATCCGGCGCAGCGTACGCCCGACCCGCCGGCGCTGTGCAATCGTCGCCCGCCGCCGCACCACCCATCCATACGCGCGCGCCTTCGCGCCGGGGAGGCCGTGCCCGCGGATGACCGCGTAGATCCATCCGAAGAGCTCCGTGAGCGCGAGCATCGGCGCGAGCATCACGAACGTGCGCCAGCGGAGGTACGCCAGCAGCATCGCCAGCCGGTTCCGCTCGAGCAGGTGAAACTTCTCCGCGTACATCGAGAGGACGTAGTCGTGGCGCACGCGCGACCGCGGCACGCAGTACAGGCGGTAGCCGGCGAGGCGCAGGAGCCAGGAGAGGTTCACGTCCTCGTGATAGAGAAACCCGCTCTCGTCGAAGCCGCCGATGTGCTCGTAGACCTCGCGCCGCATCGCGAACGCGGCGCCCTGAATGCCGGTCACTTCGAACGGTTCGATGCCGGCGGTCACGACCGGCGCGCCGAGACTGCGATTGAAGCCGAGACCGGTGACGTGGATGCGCTGGCCGGCGGCGTTGATTCGCTCGCCGTCTGCCAGCACGATGAGCGGATTGATCGCGCCAACGTGTTCGTGCTCGGCGAGAAACGTCATCAGTGGCTCGAGCCACTCCCGCTCCGGCTCGACGTCCATGTTCAGAAAGACCAGCACGTCCCTCGCGCTCGACTTCGCGCCCTGATTGAGCGCGGCGGCGTACCCGGCATTTTCCCGATTGCGCACGAGACGCACGCGGCCGGCGCTGCGCTCGAGACCTTCGGCACTGCCATCCGTCGATGCGTTGTCGATGACCACGACGTCGGCGCCGGGAGCGGTGGCCAGAAGCGCCTCGACACAGCGAGTCACTTTCTCGCCGCCGTTGAAATTCACCACGATCACCGAGACGCTCTCAGCGGGGAAAGGCATCGTTGTGAGACTTCGAGCGTCGCAGCTCGTCGGCCATGTTCTGCAGATGGAAATCGAGCTCGCGGAAGCGTTGCGCGATCGTGTGGAGAATGACCCCTACCACGATGCTGATCACGCCGGTGAGGACCATGCCGACGGCGAGGATTGCCGACGGAAGTTTGCCGATCAGTCCCGTGCGCAGATATTCGACGACGACGATTCCGCCCGGCACCAGACCGAGAAGAACCAGGATCAAACCGAGCGCGCCGAAAAACGACAACGGCTTGTAGTCGCGAAACAGCGCCAGCATGCTCTTCAGGATCAGCGTGCCGTCGCGCACGATGCGGATCTTCGACTCGCTGCCCTCCGGCCGCGCGCGCAGGTTGACGGGGGCTTCCACCACGCGGAAGCGCCGCTGGATCGCGCGGATGGTCATCTCCGCTTCCGTGTCGAACCCGCCGCTGAACAGCGGCGTGCCGGACACGAATCGGCGGCTGAATGCGCGGTAACCGGAGAGCAGATCCGTCAGCTGGATGCCGAAGATGTGTTTGAGCACGAAGAGATACATGCGGTTGCCGAGGCGATTGAGACCGCGGAAATCGCTGCTCGTCCCCTCCTGCAGCCGCGAGCCGATGACCATGTCGGCGGTGTTGTCGAGAATCGGCTCGATCAACGCGTGCACTGCCGGCGCGGGATACGTCGTGTCTCCGTCCACCATCACGTAGACGTCCGCGTCGATGCTCCGGAACATCGCCTGCACGACGTGTCCCTTTCCCTGCAGTTTCTCGAACATCACTTCCGCGCCGGCCTGCTTCGCGATCTGCGCGGTGCGGTCGGTGGAGTTGTTGTCGCAGACGTAGATTCGCGCGGTGGGGAGCTCGGACCGGAATGCCGCGATGACCTCCGCAATCGTGAGCTCTTCGTTGTGACACGGAATGAGGACCGCGACCCGCGGCGCAGCGGCCGGAGCGGCGGCGATCGGAGAGGGAGAGGACGTGGAGGAGATCATCGAACGGTCTGACGAATTGTACGCGGCTTTCGGCGATAGACCGCCTGCGCCGTCCGCTCGTGCAGGAATACGCGTTCGAACCGCGGGTCGGCATCGAGTTGCCGGATGACCTTCAGGTCCGCCGCCGCGGCGTGACCCTTCCCGAGGTAGTTCTCCCAGTCGCGGATGTGCCGAAAAGCGGGCCAGATCGCCGAGTAGGCGCGCTCCACGATCACCCACTCCGCCTCCGGCCGGATCTCGCGCGCGTCTTCGATGTAGTGAAGGTCGCGGCGGAGTGTCTCCCCGAAGGCGGGATAGATCCAGGTATCGACCGCTCCGTGGACATCGATGGCCGCGTCTTCGGCGGCCAGCTCGTCGACAATCGTCGTCGCCGTCCGCGGCATCGACGGCATCCGGCGCGTGCCGGCATGCGCGGCCGCCCAGCGCAGATCGTGCAGCCGCGCGAACTTGTCGCGCCTGGCGATGTGAACCAGCGTCTGCGTCACCAGGAGTGCGAAAACGGCGATGCCGATCCATACGAGCCGCTCGCTGCGCTGCCGCATCACCTCGCGCAGCGGCGCGCCGATCACCCACGCGAGCACGAGAGGCGTGATGAACAGCAGATACCGCGGATACCCGCTGATGTATCCGTAGATGTGCGCCCTGACCGGAAGCGCGATGAGAAACAGCGCAACCGCGACGGAGGTGACCAGACCGCGGGCCATCGGCGTGAGCTCTCCCTCTGCGGAGCGGAAGCGCCACAGCACGAACGGAAACGCGAGCACGAGCACGCTCAGCCCTCCTCCGAAACTGGAGGCGTACGGATCGTATCGTTCCCAGAGCCACTCCTCGCCGTTCCATGGAAGCCGCACGACGGTGTCGGAGCCGGAGAAGGGAGCGAGAAACATCAGCGCGGGGGCTACCAGCAGGTAGCTCCACTCACCGTACATCACCGGCACAACCCGCTCGGCGACGCTCGCCGGTGCCGCTGCCGTCTGCTGACTCGCAGGCTCTTTGATGAAGTACGCGCACGCGCCGAGCAGCGGCAGAAGCGTGAGCACGATGCAGGCGAGCGCGACGAGGTGCGCCGGCCGCATCGCCCCGCGGCGCACGTGCCGCACCGCGCCGGCGGCGAACGGCAGGAACGCGAGGGCAGCCAGCGCGAGACCGTGCGGCTTCGTGCCGATCGCCGCGGCGGTGCAGACGCCGAGGAGCAGTGCGGCCAGCCGGTCGCCGTCGTCGAGCCAGCGGCCGAGAGCGAGCACTGCGCCCACGACGAACACGTTCATCATCAGATCGTTCTTGTGCGCCGCGCCCTGCAGCAAAAGCACGGGCATGGTCGCGGCCCCGAGCACGACCGCGACGTTGTGCGTGCCGCGTCCCCACCACTGCCGCGACAATGCCCCGGCCTCGAGGAGAAACACGACGAAGAACAACGTGCTGAGCCACTCCGTGAGCCGATCATGCCCGTCGAGGACGAGCATCGTGGCCACCAGCAGCTCGTAGTTCGCGGGATACAGATTCGCGCGATGATCGCGAGTCTCCGTGAAGTACTCGAAATGAGCCGCCCGCGCGATCATCGCCGCGCGTGGCATGTGGTAGGTCAGCGCATCGGGTGTGTGCGGCGGCGCGACCACGCCGCGCCAGAGCAGGAACAGCGTGAAACCTGCCAGCGGCGTCAGCACGAGGATGGCCCGCCAGTCGTACGCCGTGCGTTCCCGGCGTTCGCCGCGTTGGCCCGCCAGCAGAACGATTCCGGCGATCAGCGCGACGACTCCCGCGGCGAGCAGCGGCGCGCGTGTAAGGCGTCCGGCCAGAGCGAGCGCCCAGGCGATCACCAGCCAGAGCGCCACCGACAGCAGCAGGGAGTAGACCACGCGCTCCGGCGACGAGGCGCGGCTGCCGGCGCGGGCGAGAAGCTCGCGCGTCAGCGCGAACCCGAGGACGAAGACTGCACCGATGAAGAAGAAAAGCCCCGCCAGCGTCGCCACGGCCGCAAGTATAGGCGGCGTGTGCGGGCGCTACTTCTCCTCGTGGTACTCCTCTTCGGTGTTGATGTCCCAGATGTTCGTCTTGTCCGTGCGCCCGGCGAGAATGTTGTCCACGCACACCATCGCCGTGAGCATCGAGTGATCCTGATTGTTGTAGCGATGCATCCCGTTGCGGCCCACGAGAAAGAGGTTCTCGAAGCGTTCGACGAACTCGCGGATCACTCCGAACTCCGCGTACGTCCCGAAGTAGGCGGGATACGTCTTCGGCATGCGGATCACCACGCTGTCCAGCACATCCTCCGGATTCGCGAGTCGAATACGCGCGAGCTCCTCGATCGCCAGCTTCGACATCTGCTCGTCCGGCCACGTCCACATCGGATCGGTCGAATAGCAGAAGTACTCCAGCCCGATCCACGTCTTCGTCCGGTCCGCGACCATGTACGGACTCCAGTTGTTGAACACCTGCATGCGGCCGACGAGGACGTCCGGCTCCTGGATGTAGATCCAGTTGTCGCGGATGGGCGTGCCGTCCGCCTCGGTGACCCGCAGACGATTGAGCAGCAGTCCCACGGTGATGAAGTCGCGATACGCGAGTCCTTCCGCCACGCGCGTCACGTCGGGCGGCACCGGTACGTCGAGCGCGCGCACGAGGTGCCGCACCGGCATCGACGAGAAAAGGTAGTCGCCCCGCAACTCGATCTCCTCGCCGCCGTCGAGCGGCTTCGCGCGCACGCCGGTGACGCGGTTCGCGCCGTCCGTGAACACCCGCGTCACCACGTGCCGCATCAGGATCTCGCCGCCGCGCGAACGGACATGCTTGGCGATCTCCTCCCACATCTGTCCCGGTCCGAACTTCGGATAGAGGAACTGCTCGATCAACGACGTCTCGACCTGCTTCTGCTTGATGTCGCGCGCGCGGCCGAAGATCTGCTTCGCGAAATGGACGATCGCCTTCGTGATCGAGAGTCCCTTCACCCGCTGCGCGCCCCACTCCGCGCTGATCTCGTCGCACGGCACGCCCCACACCTTCTCCGTGTACGACTTGAAGAACGTCGCATAGAGCTCGCGGCCGAAACGGTTGATGAAGAACTCCTCGAGATTGCGCTCCGGCTTGATCGGGAACAGCGCCGCCCGCACGTATGAGAGGCCGATCTTCACCGTGCGCCAGAGACCGAGCTCGAGCAGCGTGTCGGGCGAGAGGCTGATCGGATAGTCGAAGAACCTCCGGCTGAAATAGATGCGCGAGCGGCGGCTGCGCAGCAGCATGACCCGGTCTTCCGTTTCGGGATCGGGTCCTTCACCGTCGCTGCCCACCGTCGTCGTGCGGCGGTGATAGGTGATGGTCTGCTTCCCGGTGAGTCGCTGCAGCGGAAGAACGTTCAGCCACCAGTCCATCACCCGGTCGGACTTCGAGAAAAACCGATGTCCGCCGATGTCGATGCGGTTGCCTTTGTAATTGACGGTGCGGGAAATCCCGCCGAGCATGTCCGTCGCTTCGAGCACGATCGGCTTGACGCCGGTGCGCTCGAGGAGCTCGTACGCGGCGGTGAGACCGGCAGGCCCGGCGCCGATGATGATGGCCGTCTGCCGGGAAGAGGAGTGCGGTGCTTGGGTCAAAGGGCCTGAACCTTGTTCGGTCCGCGGATAGTAGTCGCGCGCAGCGGAGAGGGCAAGAAGCGCTTTGCTACACTACCGCGGTCTCGGATGGGTTCAACTCCAATTCAATCCGCAGCGCCGGTCTCGCGACTCGGCATCGCGCTCATTGCGCTCGTCGTAGCTGCTCACCTCGCCGGCGTCATCGGAGACATCGAACGCCCGCTGCACGTGGATGAGGCCGAGTACCTGCACGCGACCTGGCTGATGGATCAGGGAAGGACGATCTATCGCGACTTCATGCAGGACCATCCGCCGTTTCTCTTTCAATTCATGAATCTCTTCAATCCGCGCGAGGGCGGCGGGATCTATCCGCTGCTCGATATCGAGCGGTGGACGGCGGTGGGACGCATCTTCGCCGGCTTGTGCGGCGCGATCGTGCTGATCGCCGCCGCCATGCTCTCGTATCTCGCCACGCGCAACGCCCTTGCCGGTCTCGTCGCGCTTGCGTTCATCCTGCAGGACCCGCTGATCTGGCAGCGCGGCCTGGCCGATCTGCGGCTCGATCCGTTCGCGATGGCCATGCTGTGGGGCGGCGCGCTGCTGATCGCGCTCACCTTCGGGCGCGAGCCGCGGCGATCCGACGCACTGCTTTCCGGGAGTGGAATCGCGCTCGTCGCCGCGGCGGCGCTGCTCAATCCGAAGTGGCCGCTGGAGTCGATCGTCATCGGCGTGGTCTACCTGATGACCCTGTGGCGCCTGCGGCGTCGCGGCTGGTCGCAGGTGCTGCTCTCGCTGCTGCCGACCGCGATCGTGCTCGCCGGCGCGGCGGCGGCGCTCTGGTCGGTGACGACCTTCGCCGAGTACCTCTATTTCACGTTCCAGCTCAAGACGGGCATTCAGCAGCATCTGCTGAGCAGGAACGTCTACGGCCTGTCCGACGATGTCGCGTGGTGGACCGTCATCGAGTCGAGCGACGTCGTGATCGTCCTCGCCTGCGCGTTGCTGGTGCTGGCGGCGCGGCGCTGGCCGATCGTGCGCGAGCATGTCGATGTCAGCCGGGCGATGATCCTGGTCGCCCTCTGCGTCGCCTCGATCGCGGAGCTGCCGTTTTTCGAGCCCTACACCGTGATGTGGGCGCAGTATCGCGTCTCGTATAAGGTCGCGGCCGGCGTTCTCTACGGCATCGTCGTCGCGCTGCTGTACGCGGTTTCGCTGAGGATGATCGCGCGCCGGCGGGCGGAGACACGCGGACTCTGCGTCGCTCTCTTCACGCTCGCCGTCGCGTTGGTGCTGCAGTGGGTGCTCGTGTTCGCGCTTCTGCAGCGGACGTCGCCAGTGGCGCGGACGCTGGTTGCGCTCTGCATCGTGGCAGGCTGGATTCCTGCGGTCGCGGCGTTTCTGCACGCGTCCGGCCGGCGCACGATGCGCGATGCGGAGCATCGTCTGCCGATGTGGTCGGCGACGATTGCCGCTGCGGGCCTCTCGGTCATGCAGCTCACGCCGGTGATCGTCGGACGCGGGACGGGTCGCGATGAGTGGCGCGACCGCGCGCATCTGCAGAGAGTTCTGCGCCGCGGAGACCGCGTCTGGCTCACTCCGAGGCTTCATCCGATCGCCGCACACGACGCGTCGTATTTCTGGTACGCATTCGGCGACGTGACGGCGGGCGCGATGGCGCAGGCAACGCGCAGCGAGTCGCTGCTGCCGCGCATCCGCGAGCAGGATCTTCCGCCGTGCCGGATCAGCGCCGGCCTCGATCGCGAAACACGTTTCGTGGAGTTCGGCAGCTGGCTCGAGCACTATCCGGTGGTGGCCCGCTGCGCGCTCGCGCTCCTCGATCGCGGTGCGCTCGCGGCCACGTCGCAAGACCACGTCTTCGAAGTGCGCCGTGAGAATCAGCCCATTGCGTCGTGGGGACTGTCGCCGAAGAAGGCTGCCTTTCGCCTGCGCCGCCTCGAATACGCCGCGCGGCACACGATCGAAACGAGCCGCGGCGCCGCGCGTCCGCTACCATCGTCGCAATGATCCATCGACGCTACGCGATCCCGCTGCTCGCCGTGGCGCTGACGTACGTCATTGCGAAGCTGCAGTGGGCGCATCCGATCGCCTGGGACGAAGTGGAGTTCTTCCGCGCCACGAAATGGGTCGCCGAAGGGCGCGTCCCGTTCCGCGAGTTCTGGGAGCACCACGTGCCGCTGCAGTGGTTTCTCTTCGCGCCGGTCGCAGCGCTGGTCGACAGTCCCGGCGTCGTGGCTATTCTCATCATGCGCTGGGCGCAGATCGCGCTCTGGATCGGGGTGTTCGCGCTGCTGTTGCGCATCGTGCGCCACGCCGGGATCGAGCTCGAGGCCGCGCTCCTCGGCTTTCTGCTGCTGCTCGCCCCTCCCTCTTCGTCGGAGTTCAATCGCGCGAACTATCCATCCGTCGGAAGAATCCGCGAACACTGGGGAACGCAGTCGCCGCTGACGTTCGCGCCGATTCTGCTTCGCCCGTTTGCGGTCGTGGGCGCGTTCGTGATCGCCGGCGCGGCGATGTTGACGACTCGCATACGCGAGAAATCGCTCGTGCTCGCGCTGATGCTGCTTGCCGTCGCGTCGGCACTCGAGCTTCGTTTCGTTTTCCTTATCCGGTTCTCTGGAATCACTACTTTCTGATGTGGAGCTTCAGCCCGGTGACACGGTGTCGCTGGACATCAGACGCCATCCCGTCAACGCTCGCGATGCGACCTACTACTGGTTCGGCGTCGTCCCCGCGGTCGCCGAGCTTCGCCGCACTCCACGCGGCGCGCGCGATCTTCCGCCGCCCGACGAGCCTCCGTTCTGCGCGATGACCGGCGGCATGGCGTGGGCAACGCGCGTTTCAGCGCGTTGCCGAATCGGGTCGGTTCCCAGCGGAATGCACGAAGTCCACGATATACGGCGGCCGGTGCTTGACCTCGATGTAGATGCGGCCCAGATACTCGCCGATGATCCCCAGGATGATCAGGATCAGGCCGCCGAGGAAAAAGAGACCCACCGCCAGGGCAGCGAGACCGGGAGTCTCCGTCGCGCGATGGCCGAAGACGGGGAAGTTGAAGAGCCGGTGAATGATGAAGTAAAGGCCGGCGAGGAACGACGGGATCGCGATGACGAAGCCGAGGTACGACGCGAGCCGCAGCGGCACCATCGAAAAGCCGAACAGCCCGTCGATCGCAAGCTCGATCAGGCCGCGGAACGTGTAACTCGGCGTCCCCGCCGCACGCGCGGCGCGTTTGTAGGCCACGCCCGTTTGTTTGAATCCGACATAGGCGCGGAGGCCGCGCACGAAGCGCACGCGTTCCGGAAGGACGTTGAGAGCATCGACGACCTTTCGGTCGAGAAGGCAGAAATCGCCGGAATCGAGCGGAATCTCGACGTCGCTGATCGAGTGCAACGCGCGATAGAACATCGCATACGCCGCGCGTTTCGGCAGCGACTCCTCGCGCCCCGTTCGGATGCCGTAGACGACCTGGTAGCCCTCGCGCCACTTCTCGAGCAGGCGCGGAATCTCTTCCGGCGGATCCTGCAGATCGGCGTCGAGGGTTACGACCGCATCGCCGGTCGCGAGCTGGATGCCGGCGGTGATGGCCGCCTGGTGGCCGAAGTTGCGCGAGAGCTTGATCACGCGGATGCGCGAATCGCGTTCCGCGGCATCCATCAGGATCGCGAGTGACCTGTCGGTCGAGCCGTCGTCGACGAAGACGAGCTCGTGATCCTCGCCCCACGCCTGCGACGCGCTGCGAATGCGGTCCAACAGCAGCGACAGGACCGGCTCTTCATTGTGGACGGGGACGACGAGCGAGATCATGAAACGTGCGAGGGGCGTGAGTGTACCACCGCGTGCGCGACGAGCGACGCCGTTCGCTCTGCCATCTCCACCCCGTTCGAGACCTGCCGGTCGTGGGGGTAGATCTGCGCCATCGTGCAGACGAAGAGATTGCGCGCCGGCGTCTCGATGTCCGGCACGAGATGGCGGTAGCCCGTGCGCACGATCGGCTGCGTGTAACGCGCCGTGCGGACGAGCAGACGCGTCACCGCGTCGCGCGTGAAGTGCGGGAAGAGCTTCTGCATGTGCGGCAGATACGACTCGAACAGATCGTCCGCCGTCATCGACAAACGCGGATCGTCCTGCGGGACGTACGCGGAGACATACGCGACGCGATGACCGGCGAGATCCTCCGGCGCCGCCCAATGACTCTGTTCGACGATCCCGACGAACGGCGCGGAAGGATCGGTCACGTTCGTCCAGTAGAACTCCGACAGCGGCTTGCGCATGAGCATCACCAGGCAGACGTTGGCGAGGAACTCGATGCGCGAGAGGCGTTCGCGATACGAGGCGAGCGACTCGGGAAGGAGGCGGACGATGTCGGGCAGCTGCCCGGCGGCGACGACTGCATCCGTCGCGAATGTCCCGGCGGACGTTGCGATGTGGGTGACCGCACCGCTTCCCTCGAGCGCGGTCACGCGCGTGCCGAAGTGCACGGAGTGCCCGCGCTCGCGCAGCTCCGCCACCATCGCATCGAACACGCGGACCAATCCGCCACGGACGTACCCGAGCTGCTCGTGTCCCGTCGAGTCGCGCGAGCCGCCGCGGTCGACGAGCTTTCGCCACAACCACGCCGCCGACACGGAGTCGGCGTCGCGTCCGAACTTGCCGCGCAGCAGCGGCTCCCACATGACGCGATAGACGTTCTCTCCGCCGATGCGGCGGATGTAGCTCGAAGCCGGCTCGTCATCGAGCGTGCGCCAGTCGCGGACGAGCCTCGCGTGCAAGATCATCCAGCCGGCGCGGAGACGGTCGATCAGGGGGAGCTGGTCGAATCGCAGGAGGTCGATCGGCGAAGAAAATCGATAGGCGCGTTTGAAATAGTACGCGCCCGTGCTCGCGGGTCGCCAGATCAGTTGCCCGGCGAGTCCGAGCTCGGCGATGAGGTTTTGCAGCGCGACGTCGCGGCGATAGATGTGGTGGTAGAAGTTCTCGAGCGTCAGTCCGTCGACGTGGAAGCAGCCGGCGAGACCGCCGGGCTCCGGCGCCGCTTCCCACACGTGAATGGCGACGTCGGAGCGGCGGCGGGCAAGAAACCACGCCGTTGCGAGGCCGCTGATCCCGGCGCCGATCACGTCCACGCGCTGAGTCGTCATCAAAGACGTGCATTGTAAGGACAACCGGCAGGATAAGATGGAGCCCGCCGGGCGAGCCCCCGCCGGCTTCTCAGTTCTCCCCATTACGCTGCGTTGAGCAAGGTCTGTCCATGCGCGTCGCCATCGATTGCAGGAAGCTCGCGGATTTCGGCATCGGTACCTACATCCGAGGACTGATCGGCGAGCTGGCGCGCATCGGGGGCGGCGAGGAGTACATCGCCGTCGTTCCCAGCCGCGCGGTGCACCTCGTGCCGGAGCCGATGCGCCCGTTGATCGTCGACGCGCCGAATTACAGGCTGCGCGAGTTGTGGGTGGTCGCGCGTGCGATCGAGCGTGCCGGTGCCGATGTGTTTCACGCTCCCCACATCAATATCCCGCTCACCGACCGCCCGACGATCGCGACGCTGCACGACGTCATCCCCTTGCACGTTCTTCCGCGCTGGCGGCCGGAATACTGGTACGCGTCGCTGATGACGAACCGCGCGGCGCGGAAGAGCGCGGTCGTGCTGACGGTGAGCGAGGCCTCGAAGCGAGCGCTCGTCGAAACGATCGGATGTCCCGCGGAGAAAATCGTGGTGACGCCGAACGGCGTGGAGGAGATCTTCTTCGATCCTGGTCCGCGGAACGAGTCGTACGGCGACTACGTGCTGTACGCGGGAAACGACAAGCCGCACAAAAACCTGCGCGGAGTGCTTGCCGCGTTCGAGCTGCTGCGCCGCGACCGGCCGTCGCTGCAGCTCGTCGTCGCCGGCGTGAACGTCCGGTCGCTGCGCGGCCGCGCAGGCGTCCACCTCACCGGCTTCGTCTCGCTCGACGAGCTGATGGCGCTGTATCGCGGCGCGCGGGTGGCGCTTTTGCCGAGCTTCGAAGAGGGCTTCGGTCTGCCGGCACTCGAGGCGATGGCGGCGGGGACGCCGGCCGTCGTTTCGGCGACTCCGGCGCTCCTCGAAGTCACAGGGGACGCGGCGCTCCACGTCGATCCGAGCTCGCCCGAAGATATCGCCGCGGGCGTCGACCGGATTCTGTGCGACGCCGCGTTGGACGAAGACCTGCGGCGCCGCGGACCGATGCAGGCGCGCAAATTCACGTGGCGCCGCTGCGCGGAGATGACGCGACGCGTTTACGAGGACGTCTATCGCTCCGCGCGCTCGGGAACTCGATGGTAGAAACACGCCGCGAGGATAGCGGCGACATGGCAAGTGAAGACGGATACACTGAGCTTCCGCCGATGACTCCCGCTCTACAATCCACATCAACTGGTGAGATGTGAATGAACCGGCAGAGCGCGCCGCCTCGCGTGCGATGCTGCTCGTCGGCATCGTCCTGATCGCCGTGGCCGAGGAGCGATGACAGGCATCGACCGGCGCGTCCGCATCCTGCTGCTGGCGCTGCCGCTGGCTTGGCTCGCGCTGAAGCTGCAGTGGGCGCGGGCGATCGCGTGGGACGAAGTCGAGTTCTTCCGCGCCGCGAAATGGATCGCCGATGGGCGCGTCCCGTTCCGCGATTTCTGGGAGCATCATCTGCCGCTCCAGTGGTTGCTCTTCGCGCCGTTCACGACGTTCGCCGGCTCGCCGGGGACGGCGGCGATCGTGGCGATGCGCTGGGCGCAGGTGCCGCTGTGGATCGGGATCTTCGCGCTGCTGTTGTGGATGATGCGCCGTGCGGAGATCGACCGCGATGCCGCCTGGCTCGGCGTGGTCCTGCTGTTCGCGGCTCCACTGTTCGTCGACTCGGCCGTGGAGTTTCGCCTCGATGTTCCCGGCGCACTCGCATTTCTCGGCGCGCTCGCCGTCGTGATCCGACGTCCGCGTTCGAAAGCGGCGTGGATCGCGTTCGGCGCGCTGATGTCGGCCGCGGTGCTGGCCAACCTGCGCCTCGCGTATCTCGTCGCGGCGGCGGGCGCGATTCTGCCGTTCGCGGATGTCGAGGAGCGGCGGTGGCGATGGAACGGAGTTGCGCTCTGGATGCTTGCAGGGATTGCTCTCGTCGTGCTCGCGTTCGGCGGCTGGCTGGTCGGCGTCGGAGCGCATGACGAGCTTCTCCTTGCGATGCGGCTCAATGTCGCCATCGATCGCATCCTCGCGGCCGAGGCGCGCACGCTGGGTCCGCTGCTTCTGCGTCCGTTCACGACACTCGACCCCGCCGCGATCGTGTTGATGCTGGGCGGACTCGCAGGTGCCGCGATCGCGCTTCGCGATGCACGGCGTCCGGGCGTCCTGCAACTCCTCGCGATCCTCGCGATCCTCAGTCTCCTCTTCGTCGCGCGCCTCGGCGTGCACTATCCCTATCACCTGCAGTTGACATTGCTCCTGTTCGCGCCGCTCGTCGCGGCGCTGCTGCGCACGGACCTCGCGCGCAAGGCAGGGCTCATCGCGATCGCGGCGATCTTCGCCGTGCAGTTTGCGATGCTCACGCGCGCGGGCACGTTCACCGCGATGCGCTATCAGAATGCAGTGATGATGGAGGCGGACCGGCGAACGCTTCCGGCCGAGCGGGTGTGGGACGGGGTCGGGTATGCGTTGCGGCGCGAGCCGGCGTATCGATATTGGTTCCTGCCCTCCGTGGTTCGCATTGCGGCGCAGCGCGGGATGATCCCTCCGTATGACGCGCCGCAGATGATCGCGTCGCCGCCGGCGGCGATCATTCATACCGAGCGCATTCACTACTGGTTCAGACAGTTCCCCGCGGCCGCGGGCTATGCGACGCATCACTACGTTCCGCTGTATCGCGATCTGTGGGTGCCCGGGTTGAGCGCGACCGTTTCCCCGTCGCAGCGCGTGCAATGGATCGTGCCCCGCGACGGCCGCTATCGATTGATCGCGAGCGACGTCCTGCCGAAGCATCCGTGGTTCATCAATCCCGTCGGCTATCCGTTTCTGCGCGAGACGAGCGACGTCGGCTTCGAAGTCGAGCTCGCGCAGCTGCCGCCGGTGGATCGCGCGCGGATTCGTCTTCGCGTCGACGGTGTGGAGATCACGGGTTCGGAAGTCGACTTGAAGCGTGGCGCGGTCGTGACGCTCGAGTCCGAGGCGTCGGAGCTCATCGGCGTGTTGATGGTGCCGCACGACGTCACAACGCTCTTCATCTCGCCGGACGTGCCGGTGATCATGTGACGAACCGTCCGCTAGAATGCGGCCACGGACCATGGCCACGCTCCCGCTGCGAATCTCGATCTACGCCGACGGGGCCGACGTGCGCGACATGATCAGCGCGCGCGACAGAGGCCTCGTCCGCGGCTTCACCACCAACCCCACGCTGATGCGCAAGTGCGGGGTCTCCGACTACGAGTCGTTCGCGCGCGAGGCGCTGCAGGCGGTCTCGGGGATGCCCGTTTCCTTCGAAGTCTTCGCCGACGACTTCGAGGAGATGGAGCGGCAGGCGACGCGGATCAGCACGTGGGGCGAGTCGGTGTTCGTGAAGATTCCGATCACGAATACAGCCGGTGAATCGGCGATCCCGCTGATCGCGCGCCTCTCGGCCGCCGGCGTGAAGCTGAACATCACCGCGGTGCTCACGCTCGAGCAGGTGCGCGCGATCGTCGCGGTGCTGCATCCGGACGTGCCCGCGATCGTGTCCGTCTTCGCGGGCCGCATCGCCGACACCGGACGCGATCCCGTGCCGCTGATGCGCGAGGCCGCCGCGATCGTCGCCGCGAAGCCGAAGGCGCAGCTGCTGTGGGCGAGTCCGCGCGAGTTACTGAACATCTTTCAGGCCGACGAGTGCGGCTGCCACATCATCACCGTCACGTCGGACATCCTCAGAAAACTCGCGATGGTCGGCAAGCCGCTCGAGGAGCTCTCGCTCGACACGGTGAAGATGTTTCACGACGACGCGGCCGCGGCGGGGTACCGGCTGTGATCGTGACGCGCACTCCGTTCCGCGTGACCCTCGGCGGCGGCGGGACCGATCTGCCGTCGTACTACGCGCAGCACGGCGGCTTCATCTTCGCGATGGCCCTCGACAAGTTCATGTACGTCGTCGTGAACCGCCCCATCGTCGGCACGAAGATCCGGCTGCACTACTCGCAGAGTGAAGTCGTCGATCACGTCGACGAGCTGCGGCACGAGCTGGCGCGCGAGGCGCTGCGCGCGCATGGAATCGAGCACTCGTTCGAGGTTGCATCGATCGCCGATCTCCCCGCCGGAACGGGCCTCGGCTCGTCGAGCTGCTATCTCGTCGGTCTCCTCAACGCGCTCCACCACGACCGCCGCGATTACGTTCCGCTGCACTCGCTCGCCGAGGAGGCGTGTCACATCGAGCTCGACATCCTGCGGCAGCCGATCGGGAAACAGGATCAGTACATGGCCACCTATGGCGGGCTGACCGTGCTCGACATCGCGCGCGATGGACAGGTGAAGGTGCGCCAGCTGCGGCCGAGCGGCAGCGACATCGCCGAGCTCGTCGCGCACACGCACATCTACTACACCGGCTCGCAGCGCGACGCGCGCGAAGTGCTGCACGATCAGAACACCGCGATGCAGCAGAAGGAGAGTGCCGAGCACGCGCGCGTGGCCGACAGTCTTCATCGCATCAAGGACCTCGGCCATCGCGTCCTGGAGGCGATCGAGGCCTCGAACTTCGACCGCTTCGGCGAGCTGCTCGACGAGCACTGGCAAAGCAAGAAGCGACTCTCGGACAAGATCTCGTTCAGCAAGGTCGACGCGATCTACGACGCCGTGCGCGAGCGCTTCGGCGTCCTCGGCGGAAAGATCATCGGCGCCGGCGGCGGCGGATTCGTGATGTTCTACGTGCCGCGGCATCAGGCCGGGCTCGAGCAGTTCATGATCGAGAACGGCATGCCGCGCATGCATTACACCGTCGAAGCCGAGGGGACCAAGGTCGTGGCGCAGATGGGCTCGGGATTCGTGCCGGGCGTTCCGGCCGCGTCGATGTCGCAGTCGCGGGTGAATGTTTGATTCGATGTCATCCCGAGCGTAGCGAGGGACCTGGGTGGGTGGAGGCGCCATGAACGCGCCTCGCAGCCCCCACCCGCACAGGTCCCTCGCTCACGGGTACCGCGTCGCCGAGGTGCGCATCGACTACCGCGAGCGCATCGGACAAACCACGCTGCACCGTTGGGCGAGCACCGCGTGGACGTTTAAGCGGCTCTGGCGCGCGCTCTCCGTCCCTTCTCCCCGCTCGCGGGGAGAAGGTGGCCGAAGGCCGGATGAGGGGCGATGATGACGACGACCCCTCACCCTAACCCTCTCCCCGCAAAGCGGGGAGAGGGGACTGTGGTCGTGGCCATCCTCTGCGGCGGGCGCGGCACGCGCCTCGGCGCTCTGACGCGCGAGATTCCGAAGCCGATGATCGAAATCGGCGGCCGGCCGTACCTCGAGCGCGTGATCGAATCGTTCTCCGAGCGCGATCTGCGCGAGATCGTGCTGCTCACCGGCTTCCGCTCGGACGTGATCGAGAATCACTTCGGCGACGGCGCGCGCTTCGGCGTCTCGATCCGGTACAGCCGCGAGCGTGAGCCGCTCGGCACGGGCGGCGCGCTGCGCGAGGCGCGCGAGCTCCTCGGCGCGCGCTTCCTCGTCACGTACGGCGACGTCCTTCGCCGCTTCGACTACGATCGCTTCGTGCAGCACGAGGGCAACTGTCTCGCCGTCTACCCGCGGCGCACGAGCGGCAATGTCGATGTCGCGGAAGACTGGGTGGTGCGTTTCGACAAGCGCGCGCCGGAGCTGCCGTACGTCGATGCGGGGTTCTCCGTGATGCAGGCGGGCGTGCTCGATCTCCTGCCGCTCGACGGCGCCTGCTCGTTCGAGGACATCGTCTACGCCGGACTCGCGGAGCACGGCGGTCTCGCGGCGGAGATCGTCGATCACGATTTCTTCGACATCGGAACGCCCGAGGAGCTGGCTCGCACGAGAGCGTCGCTGGAGGATCGTTGAGAATCCTCGTCACCGGCGCGGCCGGGTTCATCGCCTCGAATCTCATTCCGCGCCTGCTCGCGCTCGGCGATGAGGTGGCGGGCGTCGACGACTTTTTTCTCGGCAAGCGCGCGTACGTGCGGCCGCATCCCCGTTTCTTCTTCCACGAATTCGATCTCCTCGACCTCGAGCGCCTGGCCGCGCTCGTGGCGGAGTTTCAGCCGCAGCGCGTGTGGCATCTCGCCGCGAACAGCGACATCAGCTTCGGGACGACCTACACCGACTTCGATCTGAAGGGCGGCACGATCGTCACGTTCAACGTTCTCGAGGCCATGCGCCGCGGCGGGGTGAAGGAGATCGTGTTCTCGAGCAGCGGTGCCGTGTACGGCGAGCCGGTCGTGATCCCGACGCCCGAAGACTACGGACCGGTGTTTCCGATCTCGCTGTACGCCGCGAGCAAAGTCGCATGCGAGGCGCTGCTGACGGCGTTCGCCCACAACTACGACATGCGCTGCTGGATCTATCGCTTCGGCAACATCGTGGGGCCGAATCCGACGCACGGCGTCATTCACGACTTCGTGCTGCGTCTGCGCGACGATCCGTCGCGCCTCGTGGTTCTCGGCGACGGCTCGCAGGCCAAGCCGTACGTCTACGTCGAGGATTGCATCGACGGGATGGAGCATGGCGTTGCGAGCGCCGCGGACACCGTCAACTGCTACAACCTCGCGGTCGACGATCAAACCTCCGTGCGCGAGATCGCGGAGTGGACGATCGAGGCGATGGAGATCCCGCGCGACTCGTTCGACGTGCAGTACGGCGATTCACCACGCGGCTGGCGCGGCGACGTGCCTAACGTGAAGCTCGACACGCGGCGGATGACCGCGCTCGGCTGGCGGCCGCGGCTCGCCAGCAATGATGCGGTGCGCCGCGCGATCCGCGAGATCGTCGAGCAATTCCGAAACGGAGCGCCGTCATGACGCGCGATCGCGGAGTGGTCGTTGCGATCGTCGCCGCGGTCACCGGCGCCATCGCCCGGCTCGCACAGCTCGGCTGGCTGCACCCGCTCAATCCTGACGAGCGGGAGTTCTTCGTGGCGATGCGCTGGATCGCGGAGGGGCGCGTGCCCTACCGCGACTTCTGGGAGCACCACACGCCGCTGACATGGTTCCTGTTCGCGCCGCTGACGCGAGTGACCGAGAGTCCCGGCGTGGATGCGGTGCTGCTTCTGCGCTGGGCGCAGATCCCGATCTGGATCGGTACGTTCTGGCTCGCGAACGTCTGGATGCGCGACGCGGGCTTGTCGCGCTTCGCCCGCTGGTCGGCGATGGCGTTCGCGCTCTGCAGCTCGTTCTTCATGTTGTCCGCGATCGAGTTTCGCGTCGACGCGCTCGGCTGCCTCCTCATCATGGCCGCACTCGTGCTGATGCAGCGTACCGGCGCCGGCACCGCGTTCGCCGCGGGCGCGGCGTTCTGTCTCGCCGGTTTCGCGAATCTCCGTTTCGGTCCACTGATCCTGCTCTCCGCGCTGCTGTTTCGCATCGTCGACACGCGCGGGCGCGCCTGGCGTGGGACCTCGCGTGCGAACTGGCTGTTTGCGGGCGCGCTCGTCACGCTGGCGGCATCGCTGGCTTACTTCGTCGTCACCGGCTCGCTCGACGAGCTGATCGAGGATGTGTTCCGCGGCAACTTTCTCTCGGGGAGATACGTGCCGCCGATCCTGAGCGCGTTCCTGCACCGCCTGCTGATCCCGTTCGGCATCCGCGTGCTCGATGCGGGCGAGCCGTGGTCCGCCGCGGCCGTGGATGTCGGCGGAATCGTCGTCGTCGTGATCGGCTGCATCGGTCTGATCCGCGGGCTCGCGCGGTGGCGGAACCCGGACGATCTCTTCGTCATGGCGTTCGTCCAGGCCGTGAACATGCTGTTCATCGCGGCGATGAACACGATCTACAACTATCACTTCCTGCTCGTAGTCGTGCTCATGCTGCCGCTGATCGCGATGATGATCGATCTCCTGCCGCGCCGCGCGCTCGTCCTGGTGTTGCTCGTCGTCGCCTGGGGCGTGAGCGTGTTCGCTTCGATCTTCCGCGGCAAGGAGCTCGATCTCGCGTACCAGGATCTGATCCTGCGCGAGGCCCACGCGCGCACGCGGCCCGGCGAGACCATCTGGAGCGGAATCGCGTGGTCGCTTAGGCGCGACGCGCCTCATCGCCTCTGGTTCCTTCCCGACATGGCCGCGTATCTGGTTCACAACGGCGAGGAAGAGCGGTATCGGCTGGAGGATCTCGTGCGCAATCCTCCGGCGGCGCTGGTGGTCGATAACATGGCCGCGACCTGGCTCTCTCTCGTGCAGCGGGAGCTGGCGCCGTACTTCATCCGCCACTACGTGCCGTTGTGGCGCAGTCTCTGGATTCCGGGTCTGAATGCGCGTCTCGCGCCGGGCGAGTCGATGGTCTGGATGGCGCCGCGCGATGGTGAGTATCGCGTGTACGCCGGCCGCGAGATCGCCGGGCATCCGTGGTTCGACCGGCCGTTGTACATCGCTCACTATCAGTCGACGAACATCCGCTGGCCGCTTCTCACACTGCCGCCGCCCGGCAACGACCCGCGGCTGCAGTGGTGGATCGACCGCCAGCCGGCCACGGTCGGCGCGAGCGTGGCGCTGCGCAAGGGGCAGGTCATCGCAGTGGCGTCATCCGCCGGCGAGCCGCTCGGCGTCATCCTCCTGCCGAGCGCCGACCGGACGCTCAACCGCCAGCCGCCGCCCGGTGTCACGCTCGAGGGCGTGAGCACGCGCGTGACGCACGTTCCCGACTTCCATGCCCGAATCGAATAGAGCGCTCTTTCTCGATCGCGATGGCGTGCTCGATGAGCTCGTGTACTACTCGTCGAGCGGCGAATGGGAAGCGCCGCGCGTCGCGGGCGACATCCGGATGATCGAAGGAGTCGCCGCGCCGCTGCAGCGATTCATCGACGCCGGCTGGCTGCTCTTCATCGTGACGAATCAGCCGAGCCACGCGAAAGGAAAGGCCTCGCGCGAGAGTCTGCAGGCCGTCCACGACGAAGTCGTCAAACGCCTCGACGTCCCGATCGTGCGCAGCTACGTCTGCTTCCATCAGGCCGAGGATCGCTGCGAGTGCCGCAAACCGAGCCCGTTCTTTCTGCGCGAAGCTGTGCGCGAGTTCGGCGTCGACCTCGCGCGGTCGTGGATGGTTGGCGATCAGGACAGCGATCTCGCCTGTGGCCGCGCCGCCGGATGCAAGGTCGCGCTTCTCGAGCACCGCGGCTCGGAGCACAAACGGGGAACGATCGAGCCGGACTTGCGCGTGGATGGTCTCGAGCAGCTCGCTAACGCACTGATTCCCACTTCGTCTCCGCCGCCTTGAGCGCGGGATGCGAGACGAGGAGATGCCACACCACCGCCGCGAGGCCTTCCGTGTGCGGGGTGACGTGTTGCGGCGAGACGACCGGGATGATCACGCATTCGTCGGCGACCTGTTTCGTGTAACCGCCGTCCTTGCCAACGATGCCGAACACTCTCGCGCCCGCGCCTCGTGCGACGTCGATCGCGCGTACGAGGTTCACCGACACATTCTTCTCGACGTTCCCGCCGCCGACGGAAAACACGAGCAGCGCGTCACGATCGTTGATCCGCGAGCCCTTCAGCCACTCCGCGAACGAGCTGTCCCAGCCGTCGTCGTTGATGCGCGCGGTGAGCTCGGAGACGTTGTCGGTCGGCGTGTAGGCCTCGAAGCGGCAGATCTTGCGGAAGTCGTTGACCGCATGGCTCGCGTGTCCCGCGGAGCCGCCGACGCCAACGATGAAGAGCCGGCCGCCGGAATCGCGCGCGGCGGCGAGGGCGGTGGCGAGTCGATCGACGGCGTCCGTGTCGATGCGGCGAATCGCTTCGATGCTCTCGTCCAGAAACGCGCGGCTGAAGGATTCCATCGCGCGGCCATTCTAGGAGACTTTCGGAACGCCGGCATTTTGCCCGGCCGGAAGTCGGCGTTCCGACCTGGTGGACATTCAACATTGAAAGCTGAGGTACCAAGGCTTGTCATCCCGAGCGTGAGCGAGGGACCCGGGGGGAGGGTGGCACGAAGCCCGCGCGTCGCACCGCCCCCCGCCCAGGTCCCTCGCTCACGCTCGGGATGACAAGGCTGGCCACGCATGCTTTCAAGGTTGAAGGTCCGCTACGCCGTCTGCTGCTGCCGCGCGGCTGCAGCGCCCGGCTTCGTGGCGATCGCCACGAGGCTCAATCCCTTCGCCGGATCTTGGGACTCGAATTTGCGCAGCAGCGGCACGAGCAGCTCGAACACGCGCGACTGTCCCGCCGGCACGTGCGTGCGTTTGAACACGCGGCCGTTCAGCCACCAGCCGAGGCGGCCGAATCGATTCTGGTAGCGGACGGAATCGATCGTGAAGCCGGCGGCCTCGATGATCCGCTTCAACTCGTCGCGTGAGTAACGGCGGAAGTGTCCGACCTGTTTGTCCATCGTGCCGTACAGCGACTGGTCCGCGGGCACGAAGAGCAGCAGCTTCCCGCCCGGCGTCAGCAGCTCGTGCAGCCGCTGCAGCGCGCCCTCGTGATCCTCGATGTGCTCGAGGACGTTGAGGCAGACCACCGTGTCGAACTCGTACTGCTGCAGCGCGAGGTGATCGTTCGAATTGAGATCGAGCTTCGCGACGTGAATGCTCGGGTGGCGCGAGAAGCGATTGCGGAGCATGTGCAGGTAGGGGAGCTCGACGTCCGTCGCGACGATGAGATCGCGGCCGTAGAGCATGCGCGTCATGTTGCCGATCCCCGCGCCGACTTCGAGCACGCGATTGCCGACGTGCGGGGAGATGCTCTCCCAGATCCACTCGTTGTACCGCGAGAGCTTGCCCATCCGCTCGAGCGTCACGTATCCCGACGCTTCCGAGTCGCCCTTCACGAAGAGCCCGTACTTCAGGATCGTCCAGATGGCGCTGATGCCGTCCTTCCAGTTGATCTTCTTCCCTTCCCAGTAGTCGCGGCCGTGATACGAGATCGGCACTTCGTAGATGCGATAGCCGCGGCGTGCGATCTTCGCCGTCACCTCCGGCTCGAAGCCGAAGCGGTTCGACTGCAGGCGAATGGACTGGATGACCTCGCGGCGGAAGGCCTTGTAGCAGGTCTCCATGTCCGTGAGGTTGAGGTTCGTGGTGAGGTTGGAGAACAGCGTGAGGAAACGGTTGCCGAGGGTGTGCCAGTAGAACATCACGCGGCGCGGGTGGCCTTCGAAGCGTGAGCCGTAGACCACGTCGGCATCGCCGTCGATGATCGGCTGGATGATCTTCGGATACTCGCGCGGGTCGTACTCGAGGTCGGCGTCCTGCACGATCACGATCTCGCCGCGCGCCTCCTCGAAGCCGCGGCGCAGCGCCGCGCCCTTGCCGCTGTTGCGCTCCTGGCGGATCAGGCGGATGGAGGACTCGCGCTGCGCGATCGCTTCCACGATTCGATCCGAGCCGTCGGTCGAGCGATCGTCGATGACGATGATCTCCATCGAAAGCGGCACGCTCAGCACGCGTTTGAGCAGTTCACCGACGGTCGCGCGCTCGTTGTAGCAGGGCACGACCACGGACAGCAGAGGGGTTTCGCGATTCACCATGATCCTTTGTTCATTGTGCCTTACCGCGGCGAAGGCGAATCGTATTCCATCAGTAGAATGTCCGCCGCATGACCGGAACCGCCCGCGTGACCCTCGGCTCGCTCCTCGGAGCCGCCCTCGCGGCCGCCGCCGCGCCATTCACGCGCTCGTGGTTCTCGGTTCCGAGCGTTGGCGTCGGTGCAATCACCGTCAACGCGTACCCCAAAGGTTGGGACTACTTCGTCATCGCGCTATTGGTGCTCGGCGCTTTCGCCGGCGGTGCACTAGCCACCAGCCCCCTCTCCCCGCCACGCGGGGAGAGGGTGGCCGAAGGCCGGGTGAGGGGCTCCTGGATCCTCGCCGCAATCGTCTTCCTCCTCATGCTCTTCCTCCACGACCACCCCTACGCCCACATGGATCCCTTCCACGAGGGCGAGCACCTCACCGCGGGCTGGCTGATGAAGACCGGCGAACGCCCCTACGGCGATTTCTTCATCTTCCACGGTCTCGCCAGCGACGCCGCGCTCGACGCACTCGTCCTCGGCGATCCCCCCTCTCCGAAGCGCCCGCGCCGCCTGCAGACGTTCCTCGACGCGGCCACGATCGCGCTGCTCGTCCCGATCGCCGCCGAGCTCACCGCGACGAGCGCGGGACTCGTTGCCGCCGTCTTCGCCTCGCTCTGCGCAACCGCGGCATTCTGGATTCCGGTCTTTCCGTACTACCGTCTCGCGCCCGTTCTCCTCGCGGTCCTCGGCATGCTGCGCTACGCGCGCAGCGGACGCGCGTCGCCGCTTTTCCTCGCCTTCGCCGCATCGACCCTCGGCGTGCTCTGGAGTCTCGACACCGGTCTGTACGCGCTCGCCGGCACCGCACTCACGGTGCTCGTCGTGCAAAAACCGCGGATGCGGGTGCTCGTGCTCGCTGCGATCGCACTGCTGCTGCCGCTTCTCGTGCTGCTCGCCGTGCGCGCGGACATCGCGCAGTTCTTCATCGACTCGTTCGTGATCATGCCGAAGGCGATCGACGCTGTGTGGGCGCTGCCGGCCCCCGCGCCCTTCACGTCGAACGGCGTGCGCTACTTCGTTCCGCCGATCGTCTACGGCCTGCTGCTCGCGCTGGCGCTACTCGCGTGGCGCCGCGGCGAGAAGCTCCTCGCGGCGCAGATCGGCATCGTCGCCATCTTCTCGATCCTGCTCTTCCGCACGGCCGCCGGCCGCGTGAGCTGGAGTCACACGCGCTTCGCTGTCCCGCTCCTCGGCATCGCCTTCGTCGCGTTTTTCCTCGAGCCGCTCGTGCGAAGGCGACGGTGGGTGATCGCCGCACTCGTCGCGTTGCCGCTCGTCGTCTACCTCGAGGTGATCCCGAACGTGGCCGCGGGCGCGAAGCTGTTCGCCGGCTGGCGCGCGCGTCAGCGTCATGAAGGGCTCGTGCCGTATCCCGTCGCGCCCGCCAAGGGCATCTACACGTCGCCGGAGAACGCGATCGAGCTCGCCGCGCTCAACGGCCGCGTCGAGTCCCTCGGCCCGGGACCGATTCTCGATTTCTCCAACGAGCGCGCGCTCTACTACCTCCTGCAGCGCAAGCCGCCGGTGCGCTGCATGGAGATCTCGATGCTGTCGGTGCCGCGATTGCTGTCAGAGGCGATGGCGCAGCTCGAGGCAACTCCACCGGTGTGCGTGATCCTCGGCGGCTATCCGTCGATCTCCACCTTCGACGGCGTCACGAACGCTCAGCGCGTCCCCGAGCTCGCGCGCTGGATCGACGCGAACTATCCGAATCGCGAGCAGATCGGACGCTTCGTCGTCGCCACGCGCTAAACTCTCGCGCCATGCCGACGCACATTCAACATCCGTCGATCGTCCAGGCCGCGGGCAACAAGCCGAAGATCATCGAGGAGTTCATCGGACGCGTGAACTCCGCGACGAGCGATCTCTCCGTCGCGCGGATGAAGAGCCCGAGCGGATGGGTCGAGCCGGGACAGACGCCGGAGTTCGACGAGTACACGATCGTCCTGCGCGGCATGCTGCGCGTCGCCACACGCAACGGCTCGACCGACGTGCACGCCGGACAGGCCGTCGTCGCTCACAAAGGCGAATGGGTGCAGTACTCGACGCCCGGGCCCGACGGTGCGGAGTACATCGCGGTGTGCCTGCCGGCGTTCTCGATGGACACCGTGCACCGCGACTGACTGACGTAGCGCCGCGATGACCAACGTCGCGCCGGAACGCCGACATCTTGTCGGCCGGTCCGCCGACTTTCAGTCGGCGGATTCGGCGGACCGGAGGTCCGCCCTCCTCAGTTGCTGCGACGGACACTGCGCCGCTACGTTACGTTCGCTGCCGCGGATGGCTCGCCACGAGCTCCGCGAACTCGCGCGCGAACTTCTCCACGCGCGCGCGTGTCTCCTCGTCGCGCAAGCCGTTCTCGTCGAACAGCGCGCCGGCATTCGAGACGTAGATGGAGCGGCCGGAGAACGCGCGCGTGCCGAGGCCGCGGAGGACGGGGAGCCATGCGGCTTGCGCGAGGATCGTTCCGCCGCGGCCCGGCGTCGCGCCCATCAGCGCGACGTGCAGTCCGCCGAAGACGCGCGGGATGTCCGGGTACGGACGCGAGAGCCAGTCGATCGCGTTTTTCGCCACGCCGGGGATCGAGTTGTTGTACTCCGGCGTCGCGATGAGCAGCCCGTCCGCGTTCGCGAGGCGCTCCTTCAGCGCGTGCACGCTCTCGGGGAGTCCGTGCTCTGTGTTCCAATCGGCGTTGTAGAGCGGAATGTCCGCGATCGACGCGATCTCGATCGGAATCGTCTCCGCCGCGGCGGCGAGCAGCATCGCGTTGTACGACCCCCGGCGCACGCTTCCGGAGATGCCGATGATCGTCGCCAGGTTCAACTCCTTCGTTCCAGCAGACTGCGCTCCCAATTGCCCTTCGTTGCCGCCGCTTCGTACGTCGAACGACAGAAGTCGAGCAGCGTTTGCCCGGGGTCGGCGGCGCTGCACACGTCGTCGTACGGGAGGTAAAAGCCGAGGAGCTGCGGATCGTAGTAGACGGACGAAGGCGAGACGGCGCTCTCGCGAAATCCGTCCGGCTCCGGTGCGGCGTAGCTGTAGAACGAAGAGCGCGGAAGTCGGCTGTCGCCGGGCCAGAAGCCGGCGCTGCTGACCTCGTGTGAATAGGCCTCGCGCGTCATCGCGTCGGCCTCGGGGCGCGCTGGTGCCGGCCGGCCGGAGAAGCGCGTCACCGCCAGATCGAAGCTGCCCCAGAAGAAATGCACTGGGCTGCACTTGCCGATGAACTCCGCGCGGAACTTCGTGAAGAGTGCATCGGTCGACGCGAGGATGCGCCAGAAGCGCTGCACCGCCTCCGCGTCGTACGTGCAGTGCTGCTCGTCGCGGTCGAGCGGAATCACCTCGTCGACGAGCTCCACGGGCATGGGCCAGATGTGGCAGTCGATGCGAAGCGAGCGAAGCGCCGAAAAGACCTCCCGATAGAGATCGGCGACGCTGCGCGGGCCGAGGGGGAGGTCGTGCTGGTGGCCGTCGCTGGTGCGGATGCGCAGCACGTGGGCGAGGAAATCGAGCTCCATGTCGAACCATCGCTCGCCGTACGGAATCGTCGAGGTCGTGAGCCCGCGCGGCGACACGTAGAGCGGCACGTTCCACCAGTGATTCACGAGCGGTGTGAGCGCGAGCCGGATCTTGCCGACGATCTGCGTCCAGCGGTGAAGCGTGTTCTTCGTATCGATCCACTCCTCGAGACGTAACGCGGGCCAGGCAGTCATGAAGAGGGATTATGCTGCCGTCCGCGATGAAGCTGCTCGTCCTGAACGAACACGAAGTCACCGAGCTCCTCACGATGGAGGAGTGCATCGTCGCGATGGAGGACGCGCTCTCGGCGCTCGCCCGTGGAGAGGTGCACAACCCGCTGCGGCAGGCGATCCGCGCTCCCGGCGCCGCCGGCCTCCTCGGCCTGATGCCGGCCTGGCGCGCGGGCGCGACTCCGTACTACGCGCTCAAGGAAGTCTGCGTCTTCCCGGAGAACCCGAAGCGCGGCCTCGACACGCACCTCGGCGCCGTGATCCTGCACAGCGGGGAAACGGGCGAGCTGCTGGCGATCATGAACGCCGCGGCGATTACGGCCATCCGCACCGCGGCGGTCTCCGCCGTGGCGACGAAGCTGCTGGCGCGCGAAGACGCGACGGTGCTCGCGATCCTCGGCACCGGCGTGCAGGCGAAGAGTCATTTGCGCGCGATTCCGCTGGTGCGATCGATTTCCGAGGTCAGGGTGTACAGCAGAAATGTAGCGGCGGGCCCGGTTGCCCAGTTTCCCGGCGCGGCTCGGTGGTCCGAGCCGCAACGCGTTGGCTCCGGCCCCCGCACGGCGCCGCCGGGAAACCGGGAAACCGGGCCCGCCGCTACACTGGTCGTCGCGAGTGCGGAGGAGGCCGTTCGCGGCGCGGACATCATCGTGACCGCGACGAGCTCCCGCGAGCCGGTCCTGAAGCGCGAATGGATCAGCGCCGGCGCGCACATCAACGCGGTGGGATCGAGCATCGCGGCGGCCCGCGAGCTCGACGGTGCCACCGTCGCGGCCGCCTCGCTGTTCGTCGACCGCCGCGAGTCGACGGTCAACGAATCGGGCGATTACCTCTTCGCGCTCCGCGAAGGGGCGATCGCGGGGCCGGAGCACATCCGAGCCGAGCTGGGCGAGATCCTCACGGGCGCAGCCCGAGGACGAACTTCGCGCGAGGAAATCACACTTTTCAAGTCGCTCGGGCTCGCCGTGGAAGACCTCGCCTCGGCCGCGCTGCTGTACGAGAAAGCGCGGCGGGAAGGGCGCGGCAAATGGGTGGAGTTCTAAGCGGAATAAGAGCTTAGGGCCGGTCGTTAGCGCGGGTCCGGGCTTGACAAAGTCCATCCCCGCGCCTAAAGTGCGCGGGTTTTCCCTTGCGGGAAGTTTCAAAGTCGCTGTAGGTGTCTTCAGAAGGAACAGGTTACGAATGCCAACGATCAACCAGCTTGTTGCGAAGGGCCGTGAGAGCGTCAAGTACAAGACGAAGTCTCCGGCGCTTCAGTCGAGCCCGCAGAAGCGCGGCGTCTGCACGCGCGTCTACACCTCGACGCCCAAGAAGCCGAATTCGGCTCTCCGCAAGGTCGCCCGTGTGCGTCTCACCAACGGCGTCGAGGTCACGACCTACATCCCCGGCGTGGGACACAATCTTCAGGAGCACTCGATCGTCCTCATTCGCGGCGGTCGCGTGAAGGACCTGCCGGGAGTTCGTTATCACGTGGTGCGCGGCACGCTCGACGCGGTCGGCGTGGCCAAGCGCAACCAGAGCCGCTCCAAGTACGGGGCGAAGCGACCCAAGAAGGCGTAACGACGATGCCGAGACGACGCGAAGTTCCGAAACGAGAGATCCTTCCGGATCCGGTGTACAACAGCCAGCTGGTGACGAAGTTCATCAACTCGCTCATGACCCACGGAAAGAAGTCGGTCGCCGAGCGCGTGTTTTACGGCGCGCTGAAGAAGGTCGAGGATCGCTCCAAGGATGATCCTCTCAAGCTCTTCAAGAAGGCGGTCGACAACGTCAAGCCGGCGCTCGAGGTCAAGAGCCGCCGCGTCGGCGGATCGAACTACCAGGTGCCGATCGAAGTGCGCCCGACGCGCCGCACGGCCCTGGCCATCCGCTGGCTGATCAGTTACGCCGCCTCGCGCGGCGAAAAGACGATGCAGGACAAGCTCGCCGGCGAGATTCTCGACGCGGCGAACAATCGCGGCAACGCGATCAAGAAGCGCGAAGACACGCACAAGATGGCGGAAGCCAACAAGGCGTTCGCGCACTATCGGTGGTAGCGGCAAATTGAAAATTGAGAATTGAAAATTGAAAAAAGTTTTCGTTCTCGATCTTTCGCGGTAAGGTAGTAGCTGTACGGAAGTTGAGGTTGAGCGGTTTTCAATTTTCAATTTCCCATTTTCAATTCTGCTTTTCCCTTAGCTCCGTCTCGACCGGATAACACAGAAAACGTTCTGCGGTTCCGGACCGAGCAACGGGAAACAACAACAACGATCACTTTTGCAGGTGGCGACCGCACGTCGCTGCTTGTCCGTTTGTCCGCGGTACTGGAAAAAGAACAGCAATGGCACGCACGGTTCCTCTCGGGAAATATCGCAACATCGGCATCATGGCCCACATCGATGCCGGTAAGACGACGACCACGGAGCGCATCCTCTACTACACCGGTATCACTCACAAGATCGGTGAAGTGCACGAGGGGACCGCGACGATGGACTGGATGGTCCAGGAGCAGGAGCGCGGCATCACCATCACCTCCGCCGCGACCACCGCGTTCTGGGGCGACGCGCGCATCAACATCATCGACACGCCGGGCCACGTCGACTTCACCGTCGAAGTCGAGCGCTCGCTGCGCGTCCTCGATGGCGCGGTCGGCGTCTTCTGCGCGGTCGGCGGCGTCGAGCCGCAGTCCGAGACCGTGTGGCGCCAGGCCGACAAGTACGGCGTGCCGCGCATCGCGTTCGTCAACAAGATGGACCGCATCGGCGCGAACTTCACCGCGGTGCTGAACCAGATCCGCACCAAGCTCGGAAAGAACGCCGTTCCTCTGCAGCTCCCGATCGGAGCGGAAGACAAGTTCAAAGGCGTCATCGACCTCGTGCAGATGAAGGCCCTCATGTTCAGGGACGAGAGCCTCGGCGCGAAGTACGACGTCGACGAGATCCCGGCCGAGCTCCGCGAAGAGGCCGAGCATTACCGCGAGAAGATGGTCGAGTCGATCGCCGAACAGCACGACGAGCTGCTCGAGAAGTACCTCGCCGGCGAGACCCTCGAGATCACCGAGCTGAAGGCCGCGCTCCGCGAGGCGACCATCGCCCAGAAGATCACTCCGGTCCTCTGCGGCTCCGCATTCAAGAACAAAGGCGTCCAGCCGCTGCTCGATGCGGTCGTCGACTATCTCCCTTCACCGGTCGACATCCCGCCGGTCAAGGGCGTGAATCCCGACGACGAGTCGTTCATCGAGCGCGCGGCCGACGACAAGGAGCCGTTCTCCGCGCTCGTGTTCAAGATCATGACCGACCCGTTCGTCGGCCAGCTCGCGTTCTTCCGCGTCTACTCGGGCATGGTCGAGTCGGGCACCGCGGTGCTCAACTCGACGAAGGGCACCACCGAGCGCATCGGCCGTCTGCTGCAGATGCACGCGAACAAGCGCGAAGAGATCAAGGAAGTGCGCGCGGGCGACATCGGCGCGGCCGTCGGGCTCCGCAGCGTCACCACCGGCGACACGATCTGCGACAAGAACAAGGCCATCATCCTCGAGACGATGATCTTCCCCGAGCCGGTCATCGCCGTCGCGATCGAGCCGAAGACGAAGAGCGACCAGGAAAAGATGGGCGTCGCGCTCGCGAAGCTCATGCAGGAAGACCCGACGTTCAAGGTCCACACGGACCCGGAGACGAACCAGACCATCATCCGCGGCATGGGCGAGCTGCACCTCGAGATCATCGTCGACCGCATGGTCCGCGAGTTCAACGTCGGTGCGAACGTCGGCAAGCCGCAGGTCGCGTATCGCGAGGCGATCACGCGTCCGAGCGAGGCCGAGGGCCGCTTCGTCCGCCAGTCGGGCGGCAAGGGGCAGTTCGGCCACGTGAAAATGCGCTTCGAGCCGATCAGGGACAAGGACTTCGAGTTCGTCAACGAGATCACCGGCGGCGCCGTCCCGCGCGAGTTCATCAAGCCGACCGAGCAGGGCATTCGCGAGGCGATGGAGCGCGGCATCGTCGCCGGCTACCCGATGACGGGCGTGCGCGCCATCCTGTACGACGGCTCGTACCACGACGTCGACTCCAGCGAAATGGCGTTCAAGATCGCCGGCTCGATGGCGTACCAGGAAGGCGCGAAGAAGGCCGGTCCGATTCTCATGGAGCCGATCATGGACGTCGAAGTCGTGACGCCCGAGGACTACGCCGGCGACGTGATGGGCGATCTCTCGCGCCGCCGCGGAAAGATCCAGCAGATGGAAGAGCGCGCCGGGGCGAAGGTCATTCGCGCCCACGTGCCGCTGTCGGAGATGTTCGGATACGCTACGCAGGTGCGGTCGATGTCCCAGGGCCGCGCCAGCTACACGATGCAGTTCTTCGCGTACGAACCTGCCCCCAGGACTGTGGCGGAGGAAGTAATCGCGAAGAGTGGGGGCACCACGCAGCGAGTTTGATTGAAATGTCATCCCGAGCGTAAGTCGAGGGATCCGGGTGGTGGTCGCGCCGCCCGTCCCGCCCAGGTCCCTCGACTCACGCTCGGGATGACATGAGGGAAAGAGAAAAACGGAGGTTAGATCCAAATGGCCAAAGAGAAATTCGATCGCAGTAAGCCGCACGTCAACATCGGCACGATCGGTCACGTCGACCACGGCAAGACCACGCTGACCGCGGCGATCACCAAGATCCTCGCAGCGAAGGGCACGGCTTCGTTCGTGGCCTTCGATCAGATCGACAAGGCTCCGGAAGAGCGCGAGCGCGGCATCACCATCGCCACCGCGCACGTCGAGTACTCGACGGCGAAGCGCCACTATGCGCACGTCGACTGCCCCGGTCACGCCGACTACATCAAGAACATGATCACCGGCGCCGCGCAGATGGACGGTGCGATCCTCGTGGTCGCCGCCACCGACGGCCCGATGCCCCAGACCCGCGAGCACATCCTGCTGGCCCGCCAGGTCGGCGTGCCGGCCATGGTCGTCGCCCTCAACAAGGTCGACGCGGCCGATCCGGATCTTCTCGAGCTGGTCGAGATGGAGATCCGCGAGCTGCTCACCAGCTATCAGTTCCCTGGCGACGACATTCCCATCATCCGCATCTCCGCGCTCAAGGCACTGCAGACCACCGACAACAACGACGAGTGGGCCGGCAAGATCATGGAGCTCATGGACGCAGTCGACAGCTACATCCCGATTCCGGAGCGCGCCATCGACAAGCCGTTCCTGATGCCGGTCGAAGACATCTTCTCGATCTCCGGCCGCGGCACCGTCGTCACGGGCCGTATCGAGCGCGGCATCATCAAGGTCGGTGAGGAAGTCGAGATCGTCGGCCTCCGCGACACCATCAAGAAGGTCGTCACCGGCGTCGAGATGTTCCGCAAGCTCCTCGATCAGGGTCAGGCGGGCGACAACGTCGGCCTCCTGCTCCGCGGCGTGGAGCGCAAGGACGTCGAGCGCGGCCAGGTTTGCGCCAAGCCGGGCTCGATCACCCCCCACACGAAGTTCAAGGCCGAGGTCTACATCCTGACCAAGGAAGAGGGCGGCCGTCACACGCCGTTCTTCAACGGCTACCGTCCGCAGTTCTACTTCCGTACGACCGACGTCACCGGCACGGCGGAGCTCGCCGAGGGCGCGGAGATGGTCATGCCGGGGGACAACACCTCGCTGACGATCAACCTGATCGCACCGATCGCGATGGAGAAGGGTCTCCGCTTCGCAATCCGCGAGGGTGGCCGCACGGTGGGCGCCGGCACGGTCACGGACATTCTGGAGTAGCGAATGGAGGGCGGGCCTCTGGCCCGCCTGGTGGCGGACGGGACGTCCGCCGTCCTTATGTTCTTTGAGGAAACGACATCATGATGAACGAAAAGATCCGCATCCGACTCAAGGCTTACGACTACCGCGTGCTCGATCAGTCGACGAGTGAGATCGTCGACACCGCGAAGCGCACGGGTGCGAAGGTCGCGGGACCGATCCCTCTGCCGACGCAGATCTCGAAGTACACCGTTCTGCGCAGCCCGCACGTGGACAAGAAGTCGCGCGAGCAGTTCGAGATGCGGACCCACAAGCGGCTGCTCGACATTCTCGAGCCGACGACGCAGACCGTCGACGCGCTCATGAAGCTGGAGCTGCCCGCGGGTGTGGATGTGGAGATCAAGGCGTTCGGGAAATGAAGCCGTGCTGCGTGCTGCGTGCAGCGTGCTGCGAACCGGATGGGCGGGACGCGGCACGCTGCACACAGCACGCAGCACCAAACACATGAACCCCACGGGGTTCCAAGTGGAAAGACATCACATGGCAATCGAAGGAATCATTGGCAAGAAGGTCGGGATGACCCAGGTGTTCGCCGAGGACGGGGCACTCGTTCCGGTGACCGTCATCCAGGCCGGCCCCTGCCTGGTCGTTCAGAAGAAGACGACCGAGAAGGACGGCTATGACGCCGTGCAGATCGGACTCGTCGAGAAGGTCTCGAACCGCCGCATCACCAGTGCGGTGCGCGGACACTTCGAGAAAGCGGGCGTCCAGCCCGTGAAGACGCTCGCCGAAGTCCCGTACTCGGGCGACGTGAACGTGGGCGACCGCGTGCAGGTCGACGTGTTCAAGGCCGGCGACGCGATCGACGTCGTCGGGCAGTCGAAGGGCAAGGGCTTCCAGGGCGTCGTGCGCCGTCACGGTTTCGCCGGCGGCCGCGAGTCGCACGGCTCGATGTTCCACCGCGCGCCCGGCTCCATCGGCGCCTCCGCGTTCCCTTCGCGTGTCATGAAGGGCATGCGTATGGGCGGCCGGATGGGTGGAGATCAGGTCACGGTCAAGAACCTCCGCGTGGCGAAGGTCGACACCGAGAACAACCTGCTCTACATCCGCGGCGCCGTCCCGGGCGGTCGCAACGGCCTCGTATTCGTGCAGTTTTCCAGGAACGGGAAGCGGGGTGAGTAGCCATGCCGACCATTGACGTCAGGAACTGGGACAACAAGAAAGTCGGCTCCGTCGAGCTCCCCGAGGAGATCTACGCGTATCCGTACAAAGAGCACCTCGTGCACGAGGCGGTGCGCAACTACCTCGCCGGACTGCGCCAGGGAACGCACAAGACCAGGACCCGCGCCGAAGTGAGCGGCTCGGGCAGGAAGCCGTTCCGGCAGAAGGGCACCGGCCGCGCGCGCCAGGGCGGCAGCCGCCCGCCGATTCATCGTCACGGCGGCACGGTCTTCGGTCCGCAGCCCCGCGACCACTCGTACAAGATGAACACGAAGGAGAAGAAGGCCGCCCTCAAGTCGGCTCTCTCCCAGCGCGTGAAGGAAGGGAAATTCGTCGTCGTCAACGACATGTCGGTCGGCGAGGCGAAGACCGGGGCGTTCGCGCAGAAGATGGCGGGCATCGGCGTCGAAGGGAAGGCTCTTCTCATCGACACGATGGAGAACACCAACGCCTTCCTCGCCGCGCGCAACAACCCGAAGCTGCAGTTCGTCGACGCGCTGCACGTCAACGTGTACGACGTCGTCAACAACCGCTACATCGTCCTGAGCCAGTCCGCGCTCGATCGTCTGACGGAGGCACTCAGCAATGAACGCTAATCAGATCATCCGCCGGCCGCTCGTGACGGAGAAGTCCACGATGCTCCGCGAGTCGGGCGCGAACGTGATCGCGTTCGAAGTCGCTCCGGGCGCGAACAAGATTCAGGTCAGGAAGGCCGTCGAAGAGCTGTTCAAGGTGAAGGTCGAAGAGGTCCGCCTCTTCAACGTTCGCGGAAAAATCAAGCGCATGGGCAAATGGGCCGGCAAGCGCCGCGACTGGCGCAAGGCCTACGTCCGCCTGAAGGAAGGCGAGAAAGCGCCGGACTTCATCGAAGGCGTGTAACCGCAGCCGATAAGAGAAAACACTATGGCTACGAGCAAATACAAACCGACGTCACCCGGCATCCGGTTTTCGACGCATGCGTCTTACGACGACATCACGAAGACCACGCCGGAGAAGTCGCTGACGAAGGGGAAGCCGAAGACCGGCGGCCGGAACAACAAGGGCCGGATCACTTCGCGCTTCATCGGCGGCGGCCACAAGCAGAAGTACCGCGACATCGACTTCAAGCGCGACAAGCGCGGGATTCCCGCGAAGGTCGCGGCGATCGAGTACGACCCGAACCGCACCGCGCACATCGCGCTGCTGCACTACGTCGACGGCGAGAAGCGCTACATCCTCGCGCCGAACGGCCTCGCGGTCGGCACGACGATCATCGCCGGCGAGGACGCCGACATCCTGGTCGGCAATGCCCTCCCGCTCTCGAAGATTCCCCTCGGCACGGTGATTCACAACGTCGAGCTGAAGGAAGGGAAGGGCGGCCAGATGGTGCGCTCGGCGGGCGTCGGCGCGCAGCTGATGGCGCGCGAGGGCGACTGGGCCACGCTCCGTCTCCCCTCGGGCGAGATGCGCAAGGTGCACGTGCGCTGCTACGCCACGATCGGACAGGTCGGCAATCTCGATCACGAGAACGTGTCGTACGGCAAGGCCGGCCGGACGCGCCACCTCGGCAAGAAGCCGCACAACCGCGGCGTGTCGATGAACCCCGTCGACCATCCCCTGGGGGGCGGCGAAGGCAAGACATCCGGCGGCCGTCATCCGGTGAGCCCGTGGGGCCAGCCGACCAAGGGCTACAAGACCCGTCGCAACAAACAGACGAACAAGTTCATCGTCAAGCGGAGAACCAGGTAATGGCACGTTCAACCAAGAAGGGTCCCTTCGTGGACGACCACCTCGGCAAGAAGGTGGAGGCGATGAACCGCGAGCGCGAGAAGAAGGTCATCAAGACCTGGTCGCGCCGCTCGACCGTGACTCCGGAGATGGTCGGTCACACGATCGCCGTGCACAACGGCCGCAAGTTCACGCCGGTGTACATCTCCGAGAACATGGTCGGCCACAAGCTCGGCGAGTTCGCGCTCACGCGCACGTTCAAAGGCCACAGCGGCAAGAAGGTCGAGAAGACCGCCAAGCCTGCTGCTGCAGCCCCGGCCGCACCGGCGGCGAAGTAACGGAGGAATCGTGGAGGACAGGCAATCCTGCCTGTCCGGGACAGACAGGATTGTCTGTCCTCCACAAACGGAGAGACGCAATGGAAGCAACGGCAACCCTGAAGTACCTGAAAGCATCGCCGCAGAAGGTCCGTCTCGTGGCCGATCTCGTGCGCGGCAGGAAGGTCGAGGAGGCCCTGGCCATCCTTCGCTTCACGCGCCGGTCGTGCGCGAAGGATCTGGAGAAGCTTCTTCGCTCGGCCGTCGCGAATGCGGAGAACAAGGAAAACGCGCCCGACGTCGACGAGCTCGTGGTCTCGAAGATCTACGTCAACGAAGGACCGCGTGAGAAGCGCATTCAGCCCGCGCCGATGGGCCGTGCCTATCAGATTCAGAAGCGCAAGGCGCACGTCACGGTGCATGTGTCGGACGAAGTCAAGGCAGTGAACGAGCGCAGCGGCGGCAAGGGCCGCACCGCGCGCGCGCGTAAATAACGGAGGCGAATCTTGGGTCAGAAGGTCAATCCTTACGGTTTTCGGCTGGGCTTCAACAAGACCTGGCACTCGCGGTGGTTTGCCGGGAAGAACTACGCCGAGACGCTGCATCGCGATCTGAAGCTTCGCGATGACCTCAAGAAGCGCCTCAGCCATGCCGGCGTGTCGGAGATCGACATCGAGCGCACGGCGAACAAGATGCGCATCAACATCTACACCTCGCGCCCGGGCATCATCATCGGACGCAAGGGTGCGGAAGTGGACAAGCTGCGCGACGAGCTGCAGAAGCTGGTCAACGGCGAGGTCTACATCAACATCCAGGAGATCCAGCGTCCCGAGCTCGACGCCCAGCTGGTGTCGGAGAACATCGCCACCCAGCTCGAGCGCCGCATCGCCTTCCGCCGCGCCATGAAGAAGGCGATGGAGTCGGCGTTCCGCTTCGGAGCGAAGGGGATCAAGGTGCGCGTGTCGGGCCGTCTGAACGGCGCCGAGATCGCCCGCACCGAGTGGTACCAGGACGGCCGCCTGCCGCTGCACACGCTCAAGGCCGACATCGACTACGGCGTGGCCACGGCCCATACGACGTACGGCACGATCGGCGTGAAGGTGTGGCTGTACAAGGGCGAGATGGCCAAGGCGCGGAGCCGTCGCCGAGCGCCGTAAATTGAAAATGCAAAATTGAAAATTGAAAAAGATGAGAGTTGAACGCGAGCGCCGAACGCCGTTTTTCAATTTTCAATTTTCAATTTTCAATTTTCTGAACGGAGTTCAGAACCATGATGATGCCGAAGAAGGTCAAATTCAGAAAGCAGCAGCGCGGACGGCGCCGCGGACTCGCCACGCGGGGAGCGAAGGTGTCGTTCGGCGATTTCGGGCTGCAGGCGCTCGAGGCGGGCTGGGTGACGGCGCGCCAGATCGAGGCCGCTCGTATCGCGATGACCCGCCACGTCAAGCGCGGCGGCAAGATCTGGATCCGCATCTTCCCCGACAAGCCGATCACCAAGAAGCCGCTCGAGACCCGTATGGGCAAGGGCAAGGGCGCGCCGGAAGAGTGGGTGTGCGTGATCAAGCCGGCCCGCATCCTCTACGAGATGGAGGGCGTGACGCGGGAGATCGCCGAAGAGGCATTCCGCCTGGCCGCGCACAAGCTGCCGATCAAGACGCGCTTCGTCACGCGTTCGCAGACGGAGGTCGGTGAGTAATGGCCAGCAGGAAGACATTGAAAACGCTTCAGGACAAGAGCGAGACCGAGCTTCGCGCCCGTGAGCGCGATCTGCGCGAGCAGCTCTTCAAGCTTCGCTTCCAGCGCGCCACGGGGCGCGTGGAAAACCCGATGAAGATGCGTCAGGTCCGCCGCGAGATCGCGCAGATCGAAACGCTGCTCAACCAGCGCACCCGGACCAGCGCGTAAGAGGCACCGCCATGCAAGAGAACGCACAGAAGGCACAGAAAGAAAGCAACAAGCGCGAGAAGGTCGGCGTCGTCGTCTCGAACAAGATGCAGAAGACCGTCGTCGTCGCCGTCGAGAACGTGGTCATGCACGGGATGTATCAGAAGTACATCAAGCGCACGAACAAGTTCCTCGCCCACAACGAGCGGCCGGACATCAACGTCGGCGACCGCGTGATCATCGAAGAGACGCGCCCGCTCTCGAAGCGGAAGCGGTGGAACGTCAAAGAAGTCGTCGAAAAGGCGAGCTAAGTGGAGGACAGGCGATCCCGCCTGTCCTGACAGGCAGGATTGCCTGTCGTCCACAGGAGAAACAGTCATGATCCAGATGGGAACGATCCTTCAGGTGGCCGACAATACCGGCGCCAAGAAAATCGCCTGCATTCGTCTGCGGGGCGGCTCCACGGCCGGCAAGTACGCGCGCGTGGGTGACGTCATCACCGCTTCGGTCAAGGAAGCGTCGCCGGACGGCACGGTCAAGAAGGGCGCGGTCGTGAGGGCGGTCATCGTCCGCACGGTCAAGGAGACCCGCCGCCGCGACGGTTCGTACATCAAGTTCGACGACAACGCGGCCGTTCTCATCAACGACCAGCGCGAGCCCGTCGGCACGCGCGTCTTCGGTCCGGTCGCCCGCGAGCTTCGCGAGCGCAAGTTCATGAAGATCATCTCCCTCGCCCCGGAAGTCATCTAACAAGGAACGAACCATGTACGGACGTACGTCGAAACAGAAACAGGCGCCGATTCACAAGCCGCACGTGCGCAAGGGCGACACGGTCGTCGTTCTCTCCGGCAAGGATGCCGGCAAGAAGGGACGCGTGCTGCGCGTCCTGGCGACGAAAGGCAAAGCGATCGTCGAGCGCGTGAACTTCACCAAGAAGCACACCCGCCCGAACCCCGGCAAGAACATCAAGGGCGGCATCCTCGAGCGCGAGTCGCCGATCCATGTGGCCAAGCTCCAGGTGGTCTGCCCGAGCTGCGGCGAGCCCGCTCGCCTCGGCTCTCATCGCAGGGAAGACGGGGAAGCGATGCGCTTCTGCAGGAAATGTAAGGCGGATTTAGGAAAGTAAGTGGAGGACAGGCAATCCTGCCTGTCCGGACAGGCAGGATTGCCTGTCCTCCACGTGGAACGCTCGTACAACGCCGAGCAAGGAAACGAAAGCCAATGGCACCAAGACTCAAAGAGCAGTACATGAAGGATGTCCGGAAGAAGATTCAGGACGAGTTCAGGATCAAGAGCCCGATGGCGGTTCCGAAGATCGAGAAAGTCGTCCTGAACATGGGCGTGGGCGAGGCCATTCAGAACGCCAAGATCCTCGACAGCGCCGTCGAGGAGCTGGCGACGATCACCGGTCAGAAGCCGGTGGTGACGAAGGCGAAGAAGTCCATCGCCAGCTTCAAGCTTCGCGAGGGGCAGTCCATCGGCGCGATGGTCACCCTGCGCGGCGAGAAGATGTACGAGTTTCTCGATCGTCTGATCAACATCGCGCTTCCGCGCGTCCGCGACTTCCGCGGCGTGCCCGCGAAGTCGTTCGACGGTCGCGGCAATTACACCCTCGGCATTCGCGATCACCTGATCTTCCCGGAAGTCGACGCCGGGAAGGTGGATAAGTCGAAGGGCATGAACATCACCATCGTCACCTCGGCGAAGGACGACGAGCAGGCTCGTTTCCTTCTGCGCGAGCTCGGGATGCCTTTCGGCAAATAAGAGGAACAACACATGGCTAAAACCTCAATGATCGTCAAGGCTGAGCGGAAACCGAAGTTCTCGGTGCGCAAGCGCAACCGCTGCAAGCAGTGCGGACGTCCGCGCGGATTTCTGCGGAAGTTCCAGCTCTGCCGCATCTGCTTCCGCCAGCTTTCGCTCGGGGGCTACATCCCGGGCGTGACGAAGTCGAGCTGGTAGCTCTCACGATCGATTACAGGAGTCACACGACATGTCAATGACAGATCCCATCGCGGATATGCTCACCAGAATCCGCAACGGAATTACGTCGCACCACGATCGCGTCGAGATGCCGGCTTCGAAGCTGAAGGTCGAGATCGCGCGCATTCTCAAGTCCGAGGGCTTCATCTCGAACTACAAAGTGCTCGAGGAAGACGGCAAGCCGCAGGCGTCGCTGCGCGTTTACCTGAAGTACTCGAATGACGGCGAGCCGGTCATTCACGGCATCGAGCGCGTCTCGCGCCCGGGCCGTCGCGTGTACCGCGGCAAAGAGGACATCCCTCGCGTGCTCGGCGGACTCGGTCTCGCCATCGTGTCGACCTCGAAGGGCGTGCTGTCCGGCTCCGAGGCGGCCCGCACCGGCGTGGGCGGCGAAGTCCTCTGCCAGGTCTGGTAAGGAGAGCTCCAATGTCTCGTATCGGAAGAAAAGAGATTCCTCTGCCGAAGGGCGTGGAAGTCCGTCAGGACGGCGGCAACGTCGTGGTCAAGGGCCCGAAGGGCAATCTGACCACGCCGATCGTCCCCGGCATTTCCGTGTCGGTGGAGAACAACGTGGTGAAGTTCGAGCGGAAGGACGACGAGGGCAAGTCTCGCGCCTTCCACGGCCTGATGCGCGCGCTCGTGGCGAACAACGTCAAGGGCGTGAGCGAAGGCTTCAAGCGCGAGCTCGACATCGTCGGCGTCGGCTACCGCGCCGAGGTGAAGGGGAAGGAAGTCGTCTTCCAGCTCGGCTACTCGCACCCGGTGCGCTTCCCGATTCCGGAAGGCATCGACATCACCGTCGACGCGAAGAGCGGTCACATCACCATCACCGGCGTCGACAAACAGAAAGTCGGACAGACCGCGGCCGAGATCCGCAGCCTGCGCGAGCCCGATCCCTACAAGGGCAAGGGCATCAAGTACTCGGATGAAGTGATTCGCAGGAAGGCCGGGAAAGCGGCAGGGAAGTAGAGAGAAATTGAAAATGGAAAATTGAAAATTGAAAAAATCGGAAGGCGAAAAGAGTCGCGCGAGCGCTTTTTTCAATTTTCAATTTTCAATTTTCAATTTCCGACTAGTGAGCCGGGAATTGAAACCCCGGCACAGAGGTCAGGAAAAATGGATCACGCAAGACACAGAGTGGAAGCACGAGGCCGGATCCGCGAGCGGATCCGCCGCAAGGTGACGGGAACGAGCGAGCGTCCGCGCCTCGCCGTGTTCCGCAGCCTGAAGAGCATTTACGCGCAGTTGATCGACGACTCGACCGGACGCACCATTGCGTCGGCCTCGAGCCTCGACAAAGACGCCGCTACCAGGGGCAGCAATGCGGCGGCCGCAAAGGCGGTCGGCGCACTCATCGCGAAAAAGGCGAAGGACAAGGGTGTGACGCGCGTGGTGTTCGACCGCGGCGGCTATCTCTACCACGGCAACATCAAGGCGCTTGCGGATGCGGCGCGTGAAAACGGATTGGAATTCTAGGAGATCACATGCAGCGTCCAATGCAGCGTCCCGGACAGGGTGGCCAGCGCGGCGATCGCCGCCAGGAAGAGCGCAGTGAGAGCGGGATGATCGACAAGGTCGTCCACATCAACCGCGTGACGAAAGTCGTCAAGGGCGGCAAGAACTTCAGCTTCAGCGCGCTCGTGGTCGTCGGCGACGGCAAGGGCAAAGTGGGCTTCGGCTCCGGCAAGGCGAAGGAAGTTCCGGCTGCCATCAAGAAAGGCATCGAGATCGCGAAGAAGAACATGATCTCGATCGCCATGAGCGGGACGACCATTCCGCACGCGATCGTCGGTCACTACGGCGCGGGCAAGGTCCTCCTCAAGCCCGCCTCGGATGGTACCGGCGTCATCGCCGGCGGTCCGGTGCGCGCGATCCTCGAGTCCGCGGGCATTCAGAACATCCTGACCAAGTCCCTCGGCACCGCCAATCCGCACAACGTGGTGAAGGCGACCTTCGAAGCGCTCAAGCGGCTCCGCACGGAGGAGCAGTACAACGCGTTGCGCGGCGAGCGCACTCCTGGCGAAGGTGGCGAAGCATGAGTCCGAAGAAGGCCGATCCAACAGCAGATGAATTAGTGGCAGCCGCCATCGGGCGTGCCTCACCCAAAAAGGTCGCGAAGGCGCCTGAAAAAGAGGCTCCTGCGAAAGCGGCCGAAGGGAAGAAGACCATTCGCATCCGCCAGATCCGCAGCGGCATCGGCTGCCCGATCGAGATGCGCGAGACGCTGCGCGCCCTCGGCCTCGGCAAGATGCACCGCGTCACAGAGCGCAAGGACACCCCTGAAGTCCGCGGCATGATCAGGAAGATCCCGCACCTGGTCGAGGTGGTCGAGTAGGAGTGATAACGATGAACGATGAACGATGAACGATGAATGATGAACGATGAGCACGGCCGGGACCGATTCATCGTTCATCGTTCATCGTTCATCGTTGAGAGGTCAACGACAATGGAACTGAGTAACCTCAAACCGAAAAAGGGCTCCCGCCACGCGAAGAAGCGTGTCGGCCGCGGCCCCGGCTCCGGCCACGGCAAGACCGCCGGCCGCGGCGAGAAGGGCCAGAAGTCGCGTTCCGGCTTCAGCCGCCAGATGGGCTTCGAGGGCGGACAGATGCCGTTGCACCGCCGTCTGCCGAAGCGCGGTTTCACCAACATCTTCAAGCGTGACTACGCGGTCGTGAACGTCTCCGATCTGGAGCGCTTCGACAGCGGCGCGACGGTCGACGAGGCATCGCTTCGCTCGGCCGGCCTGGTCAAGGGACGGCACGACGGCATCAAGATTCTCGGCGACGGCAAGCTCACCAGGAAGCTGACCGTCACGGCAACGAAGTTCTCGGCTTCGGCGCGCAAGCAGATCGAAGCCGCCGGCGGCACCTGCCAGGAGACTCAGCACAGTGCCTAACGTCGTCGACACAGTCCGCAACATCTGGGCGATCGAGGATCTGCGCAAGCGCGTGCTCTTCACGTTCGCGGTTCTCGCGGTCTACCGCCTCGGCTCGCACATCCCCACGCCGGGCATCGACCCCGTCGCACTCTCGGAGTTCTTCAAGGCCATGGGCGGCGGCGTGTTCGGCTTCCTCGATCTGTTCTCCGGTGGAGCGCTGAGCCGTCTGTCGGTCTTCGCCCTCGGCATCATGCCGTACATCTCGGCATCGATCATTCTGCAGCTCCTGACGGTGGTCTGGCCGTACCTCGAGAAGCTCTCCAAGGAAGGAGAGATGGGGCGGCGAAAGATCAACCAGTACACCCGTTACGGGACGATCGTCCTGGCCATCGTGCAATCCCTCGGCATGGCGTTCTGGCTGCGCGTGCAGGCCGCTCCCGGCGGCGCGCCGCTCGTCCCGGCGCACATTCAGGACTCGCTGTGGGGACTCGGCTTCCCGATCATGACCGTGCTCACCCTCACGACCGGCACCGCGTTCATCATGTGGCTCGGCGAGCAGATCTCCGAGCGAGGCATCGGCAACGGCATCTCCCTGATCATCTTTGCCGGCATCGTGGTCGGCCTCCCGTCCGCGACCCTCAGCACGGTCGGAGACATCCGCACGGGCGAGCGCAGCCTCTTCGCGATGCTCTTCCTCGTGGTCTTCATGGTCGCCGTCACGGCCTTCGTCGTGTTCATGGAGCGCGCGCAGCGCCGCATCCCGGTGCAGTACGCGAAGCGCGTCGTCGGCCGCAAGGTCTACGGCGGCTCGAACACGTACCTGCCGCTCCGCGTCAACACCGCGGGCGTCATCCCGGTCATCTTCGCGTCGTCGATCCTCGTGATCCCGCAGACGATCACCACGATGATCAAGGCGCCGTGGGCCGCCGCGATCGGCAACCAGCTGCGCGTCGGCGAGCCGCTCTATTACCTGCTCGAAGTCGCGGGCATCATCTTCTTCGCGTACTTCTACACGTCGATCGTCTTCAATCCGGTCGACACGGCCGACAACATGCGCAAATACGGCGGCTTCATCCCGGGCATCCGTCCGGGCAAGAAAACGTCGGACTACATCGATCGCGTGCTCACGCGGATCACATTCGTCGGCTCGCTGTACCTCGCGCTGGTCTGCGTCATCCCCGAGTTCCTGATCTCGGGCGTGCACGTCGCGCAGATACCGTTCGGCGTCGGACCGGCGCTCGACCGCGTGCTGCCGCTGTGGTTCACGGAAGGCATGGGGCTCAACTTCTACTTCGGTGGAACGTCGCTCCTGATCGTGGTCGGCGTGGCGATGGACACGATGCAGCAGATCGAGTCGCAGCTGGTGATGCGCCACTACGACGGATTCATGAAGAAGGGCCGCATTCGCGGACGCAGAGGATAAGAAGCGCTTGAAGATCATCTTCATCGGACCGCCGGGAAGCGGAAAGGGTACGCAGGCGAAACGGCTCGCGGGCCGTTTCGAGATTCCGCACATCTCGACGGGGGACATGCTGCGCGAAGCAGTCGCGGCCGGTACGCCGGTCGGCCAGCAGGCGGCTTCGATCATGGCCGCCGGCGCGCTCGTTCCCGATGATCTGATGATCGACATCATCAACGACCGGCTCGCCAGGCCGGACGCGAAGAAGGGCTTCATCCTCGATGGCTTCCCGCGCACGCTCGTGCAGGCGGAAAAGCTCGACACCCTCGTGGGGAATGGGAACGAGGCCCTCCGGGTTCTCCAACTGCTCGTCCCAGACGAGGCCATCGTCCGCCGCATCGCCCTGCGGCGCACGTGTGCGCAATGCGGGGCGATCTACCATCTCGAAAACAAACCTCCGGCGTCGGACAGCGTGTGTGATCGCTGCGGTGCCGAAGTCATCGCACGTCCTGACGATACCGAAGAGGCCGTGCGCAAGCGGCTGGAAGCGTTCCACAGGCAGACGCTTCCGGTCGCGACGTACTACAAGGCGAAGAGCATCCTGCGTGTGGTCGACGGGGTTGGCCCCGTCGATGAGGTCTTTGAACGAATTGAACACTCCCTTGCTGAGCGAACGGTCAACTAGACGATGCTCGATCGCATGAAGGGACCGACGCTGAAGAATCGCGACGAGATCGCGGTCATGGACCGGGCGAACCGGGTCGTGGTCGAGATCCTCGAGCTGATGCGCGAGATGGTGCGCCCCGGCGCGACCACCGCGCAGATCAACGCGATGGCGGAGGAAGAGCTGGCGAAACGCGGCGCGAAGTCGCCCTTCAAAGGCTACTCTCCGATGGGATTGCCGCCGTATCCGGCGGTCGTCTGCGCCTCGGTCAACGATGTGATCGTGCACGGCATCCCCAATCGCGCGAAGCTGCAGGAAGGCGACATCCTCGGGCTCGACTTCGGGTCGATCTTCGAAGGCTTCGTCGGCGATGCGGCCATCACCATCCCGGTGGGGAAGGTGAGCGGGAAAGCGGAAGCGCTGATGAACACCACGTGCGAGTGCCTGGAACTGGCCATCGAGGAGATGCGTCCGGGCCGGCACCTCGGCGACATCGGCGCGGCCGTGCAGGAGCATGCCGAGTCGCGCGGCTTCCACGTCATCCGCACCTTCGTCGGTCACGGCATCGGCCGCCGGATGCACGAGGAGCCGCAGGTACACAACTTCGGCAAGCGCGGCCGCGGAATCGAGCTGCGCGAGGGAATGGTGCTGGCGATCGAGCCGATGCTTTGCGAGGTCGGGTCGAAGCTGCGGTCGCGCATCGAGCGTGCCGGATCGAACGGAATGATCCAGGACGTGAAGACGGAGGCGGACGGCTGGACGGCGCGGACCATCGACGGCGGGCTCGCGGCCCACTTCGAGAATTCGGTGGCCGTGACCGCGAACGGTCCGTGGGTTCTGGGCAAGTAATCAAGAAAAGGATCTATGTCGAAAGAAGATGCGATTGAAGTGACGGGAACGGTCCTCGAGACATTGCCGAATGCGATGTTTCAGGTCGAGCTGGAGAACAAACACAAGGTGCTCGCACACATCTCCGGCAAGATGAGAAAGCACTTCATTCGTATTTTGCCTGGCGACAAAGTGTTGGTCGAGCTCTCGCCGTATGACCTTACGCGCGGGCGCATTACCTATCGGTACAAGTGAGCTAGTCATGAAAGTACGTTCATCGGTCAAACGGATTTGCAGCAAGTGCAAGGTCGTGCGTCGTCAGGGCGTGATTCGGATCATCTGTGACAATCCGAAGCACAAGCAGCGTCAGGGGTAGCTGTTAGGTGTTAGCTCTTAGCTCTCAGGAAAACCCGACGAGCCAGGGGCGCGCCAGCCTAAGAGCTAACAGCTAAGAGCTAAGAGCTATCTAGGAGCACAGGAAACATGGCACGTATCGCGGGTGTGGATCTTCCACTGAACAAGCGGGTCGAAATCGGCCTGACGTATATCTTCGGCATCGGCCGGACGCGCTCGAACAACATCCTCGAGCAGGCCGGCGTCAACAAGGACGTGCGCGTCAAAGACCTCTCCGAGGATGATGTGCGCAGGATCCGCCAGATCATCACCGACGAAGGAAGGGTCGAAGGTGATCTGCGCAAGGACGTCGGCCTCGACATCAAGCGGCTGATGGAGATCAACTGCTACCGCGGCATGCGCCACCGCCGCGGCCTGCCGGTGCGCGGCCAGCGGACGCACACCAACGCGCGCACGCGCAAAGGTCCCCGCAAGGGAGCCATTGCCGGGAAGAAGAAGGCAACCAAGAAGTAGGCAAGAAGCTGTTAGGTCTTAGCTCTTAGCTCTTAGGAAAACAGGGCGGTGGGCCTAAGAGCTAACAGCTAAGAGCTAACAGCTAAGAGCTGAGGAAAACATGGCTACTGCAAGAGCACCGAAAGCGGGCGCACGTCGCGCCGGAACGAAGCGCAAGGAGCGGAAGAACATTCCGCACGGCGTCGCGTCGATCGCGGCGACGTTCAACAACACCATCGTGGCCATCACCGATCCGGTGGGGAACATCCTCTCCTGGTCGAGCGCGGGCCGCATCGGGTTCAAGGGATCGCGCAAAGGCACTCCTTTCGCAGCGCAGGTCGCCGCGCAGAATGCGGCGCAGCTGGCGCAGGAGCACGGCATCCGCTCGGTCGACGTCAAGGTCAAGGGACCTGGCGCGGGCCGCGAGTCGGCCATCCGCGCTCTGGCGGCATCCGGACTCGACATCAAGTCGATCAAGGATGTCACCCCGATCCCGCACAACGGTTGCCGGCCGCCGAAGCGGCGCCGTGTCTGAGAAGAGGTATCAGGTATTAGCTCTTAGGTCTCAGGGATTCGCTTCATCGGCTTGGTTTTCCTAAGACCTAACACCTAAGAGCTAAGAGCTCCGTCAAGAATCTACGCCGTGCAGCAGCCGGCGTGAACGCGCGGCGCCATGGTGGCGCCGGGGCGAACTAAGGGAGGCACAGTGGCTCGTTATACCGACCCCGTCTGCCGGCTCTGCCGGCGCGAGGGCATGAAGCTCTTCCTGAAGGGCGATCGTTGTTTCAAGGACAAGTGCGCCATCGAGCGCCGCAACTACGCGCCCGGCCAGCACGGACGCCGCCGTTCGAAGGTTCTCGGCTACGGCATTCAGCTTCGCGAGAAGCAGAAGGTCAAGCGCATCTACGGCCTGCTCGAGCGCCAGTTCCGTCTCTACTTCCAGCGCGCGGAGCAGCGCACCGGAATCACCGGTGAGAACCTTCTCCGCCAGCTCGAGCTGCGGCTCGACAATGTGGTCTACTCCCTCGGCTTCGCCGCGTCGCGCGCCCAGGGACGACAGCTCGTGCGCCACGGCCACATCGAAGTCAACGGAAAGAAGATCAACATTCCCTCGTACCAGGTTCGCAAGGGCGACCTGATCCAGGTTCGGGAAAAGAGCCGCAAGAACGATCAGATCCGCCAGGCCGTCGAAACGGCAGCGGGTCGCGGCGTTCCGTCGTGGCTCCAGCTCGAGCCCGAGCAGTTCCGCGGTTCGGTCACGGATCTTCCGAAGCGGGAAGACATCCGCCTGCCGGTCCAGGAACAGCTCATCGTCGAACTCTACTCGAAGTAATAAAACAGTGGAGGGCGGACGTCCCGTCCGCCATCAATCGTGGCGGACGAGACGTCCGCCCTCCATAGCCGTGAGGAGGCCGCTCACATGATGTGGTCAGATTTCCAGAAACCGAAAAAGCTCGATTACGATCCCGAGACTCTCACCCCCAACTACGGGCGCTTCATTGCCCAGCCGTTCGAGCGCGGCTTCGGCACGACGATCGGCAATGCGCTGCGGCGCGTGCTGCTCTCCTCGATCGAGGGCGCGGCCATCACCGCGATTCGCGTCGAAGGCGTGCTCCACGAGTTCTCCTCCCTGCAGGGTGTGGTCGAGGACATGACCGATGTCGTCCTCAACCTCAAGCAGATCCCCTTCAAGCTGCACGGCAGCGGTCCGAAGACGCTCTATCTCGAGAAGAAGGGCCCGGGCGTCGTCACCGCCGCCGACTTCGAGCAGGATCCCGACATCGAGATCCTCGACCCGACGGCGCACGTGGCGACGCTTTCGAAGGAAGGCTCGCTCAAGCTCGAGGCGCGTCTCAAGCGCGGCCGCGGCTACACGGTCGCCGATCGCAATGCCGACACCGATCTCCCGCTCGGCTACATCACAGTCGACTCCATCCATTCGCCGGTGCGCCGCGTGAACTATCACGTCGAAGGCGCGCGCGTCGGACAGATGACCGACTACGACAAGCTCGTCCTCGAGGTGTGGACCAACGGCGCCGTCTCGCCGCAGGAAGCCATCAGCCTCGCCGCCGAGCTGCTCGCCGATCACCTCCGCACCTTCAGCGCGTTCGAGACCCGTCTCGAAGAGCGCGAGGAAGCGGCGGCGCCGGAAGTCGATCCGCGGCTCGCGGAGATGCTCGCCAAGCCGATCGAGGAGCTCGACCTCTCCGTGCGTTCGGCGAACTGCCTCAAGAACGCGAACATCCGCACGCTCGGCGACCTCGTGCAGCGCACCGAGCGCGAGATGCTTTCGACGAAGAACTTCGGCCGCAAGTCGCTCGATGAGATCAAAGACGTTCTCGCCAGCCTCGGCCTGTCGTTCGGCATGACCCGCATGCCGGTCGGCGCCCGCGGCGAGATGCGCGATTAGCGAGGGAATGCAATGAGACACGGAATGGCCAATCGCAAGCTGGGACGTACATCGAGCCACCGGGCCGCGATGTTCCGCAACCAGCTCGCGTCGCTCATCGAGAACGAGCGCATCATCACCACGCTGCCGAAGGCGAAGGAGCTCCGTCCGCTCGCCGAGAAACTGATCACGCTGGCGAAGAACGACAGCGTGCACGCGCGCCGTCAGGCGGCACGCAGCGTGGCCAGCGATGCGCTGATCGCGAAGCTGTTCGATATCCTCGGGCCGCGTTTCGCCACGCGTCCGGGAGGCTACACGCGCATCATGAAGCTCGGCGCGCGCCGCGGCGACGCCGCGGAGATGGCGATCCTCGAGCTGGTCGAGCTCTCGCCGGAGAAGACCGAGCCGAAGCAGACCGAGAAGAAGGAAAAGGCCGCGCCGAAGAAGAAGGCCGCCCCGAAGAAGGAAGAGCCGGCCGAGGAGCCGGAAGCGGAAGCGAAGCCGAAAAAGGCCGCGAAGAAAGCCGCGCCGAAGGCGGCGAAGAAAGAAGCTCCCGCCAAAAAGCCCGCCGCGAAAAAAGCAGCAGCGAAGAAAAAAGCGAAGTGACGAAAAGGCCCGCGCAAGCGGGCCTTTTCAGTTCAGGCAAGCATCATGCGCATCGGCTGCAGCTCGCGGCTGAACGGATTCAGCACCAACCCGAGAATCTTCAGCGTGACGACGCCGAGCAGTGGTTGATCATTTCTCTCGCCGAGAATCACGGGCGTGTGGCATTCGCCCTGCGGAAGACGCAGCAGGCATTCGGAAATGTGACGCTCCAGGCGCGTTCCATCCGCAAGCGTGAAACTCTGTTTGCGTTTCGGCTGCAGGCCGATCGCTTTCCAATCGTGTTCCGTGAGCAGCGAATAGGTCGCGCCGCTGTCCACGAGAAACCGCACCGGCCGCGATTCACCGGCCGGTCCGGAGACGTCGCCGTCGATGTACGTGATGCCCATACGGTTCGATCATAGCCGAGGCGTTGGCGGAATGCGTATCCGCGCCCGCGTGATCGTCAGATCCCCGTCGTGCACCGGCACGGTCATCGACGCGTCTCTCACCTTCGCCAGCGTCGCATCGGGCAATCCGTAGCTGACATCCGACGCGAATGCGTCGAGCGCTCCACGCGCGGCGATCTCCACAGTCATCTCTTCAACGGCATTCGCGATCGCGAACCGCCACGGTCCGTCGCCGCGACGGCCGCGCGCATTGCGCGGTGCGGGCGGAACTCCGTTCACGCTCACGACGGTTCCGCCTCGAACGGCGAGCACGAGGCGATTCGCGCGGCGCGGCGAGCGCACTCTGATGGTGACCCGCTCGCCCTCGCGCGTCGCGCTGATCTCGACACGCGGCAGCGGCATGCGTGGCGCGGGCGCGGACCATTGGCGTGACGTGACCCACGGCGTGAGCGCGCGGTTCGCCGGCGCGAAGCGCGCGGCGCGTTGCAGTTCGGACGTGAGCGTGCCCGTCATCCACATCGGTCCCGCCGTGGGGTCATCGACGTACGTCAGCGAGAGGTGGCGCGGCCAGTCGGATGTGTACTTCGGCAGCGCGATCGCGAGGACGGCGCAGACGAGAGCAAGAGCGATGGCGGCAAGAGCGATGCGCGCCGAGGCGAAGAGTGGCGCGACGAGCGTGGCGGTCATGCCGATGAGGATCGTAATCGCGATCATCTGTCTGCCGCCGAGTGCGGCGTACAACGTGAGGATCAACGGGAAGAACAGAATCGCTGCGACGGTCCCGGCGACGGCACTCGTCGCTGCTTCGCTCGCGCGGGCGAGTGCACAGATCATCACGGCCGCCGCCGGAACGAGAAAGAGATAGCTCAGGCCGGGCAGCGTCAGCGCGAGTGCGATCGCCACTGCGTGCCACACGATCGCCGTGCCGTACAACATCGCGCGCTCGTCGCTCCAGCGGCGGAGGCGCGCGAAGGCGAAGAGCGCGGCGGCGATGCCGGTCAGCCACATGGCCGCGACCGTGGGCTGCGGATGCGCGACCCAGTTCATCCCTTCGCTGCGCAACCGCGCGAGCCAGCTCACGCCGTAGCCGGCGAGCACCGCGACCACGATCGCCGTGAACGTCGCGACCACGCCGAACGTCATCGCGCGCGGCGCGTTCTTACGCGCGGCGAACATCAGCAGCACGAGGCTGACGGCCGCGATCCAGATCGTCGCCTTCGCGGGCCACCGGATCAGCGTGAAGCCGAGGATGTCGAAGTAGGTCGCGTCGTCGCTGGTGCGCGCGTCGAGATCGGCATCGGCGAGCGCGCGCGCGGTGGCGAGAAGGCTGTCGCCGTAATGCTGGATCGTGCGTGGGTTCGCGTGCGCGAGATCGTCATTCGGCGTGTGATAGCGATTGACGCCGCCGATCGCGGCGAAGTTCATCGCCGCGATGCCGGCCCGCTTGAAGACCGAGACGTCCGTGTCGTTCGGCAGCAGGTCGTAGATCGTGTAGAAAAACGAGCTCGCCTGCGGCCGCGCGACGCGCCGCGCGAAGTGGCGGATGAGCCAGCGATTCCCGCGGCTCGTCTCGAACATGTTCGCGAGCCCGTCGGGTCCGCGGTTCTCGACGTTGACCACGACGCCGGCTTCGCGCAGCAGCGTTTCATCAGCGACGAATGCCTCTGCGCCGAGGAGGCCCTGTTCTTCGGCGTCCGTGATGAGAAAGGCGATCGGATTGCGAGTCCGCTCGTTGCGGACGATACGCGCGATCTCGAGCAGCGAGGCCGTGCCGATTCCGTCGTCGGACGCCGCGGGTCCCGCGCCGACGGAGTCGTAATGCGACACGAGCAGCACCGCGGGGCCGCGCGTGCCGGGCACGCGCGCGAGAATGTTCTCGACCTCTGCGCACGCCGGCAGCGCGTTGCAGGCGAACCGGCGCTGAATCGTCGTCTCGTAGCCGTGCGCGCGAAAGCGGGCGATGATGCGGTCGCACACGCGCGCGTTCGCCGAGGTTCCGGCAGGATGCGGCACCTCTTCGTGCAGCAACTCTCGCAGAATCGCCATGGCCCGCGCGGACGAGAACTCGTTCGCCGGCGCGCCGGCCGGTTTCGGAGGGGGACCTTTTCCGCGCCAGATCGCGAGGGCCAGAACGAGCAGGATTGGGACGACGATCGCGGCCGTACGGCGCATGTGCGCCCGCATTGTCGCAGACCGTGCAACCCGTGCACGGCTTTCGCGTACGTACGGGCATGCGCACACTGCAGCTTGCCGCCGCCACGCTCCTCTTCGCCGCCGCCTCCAGCGCCGCCACGCTTCACGAAACGATCGACCGCACGTTCGATGTCCGTCCCGGCGCAACCGTCGCCGTGAACAACGTGAACGGCAAGATCACGGTTTCTTCGTGGGATCAGCCGAAGGTGCGCGTCATTGCGTACAAGGAAGCCAAGGGCGACCGCGACGATGCGAAGGAAGCGCTGAAGGCGTTGCGCGTCGAGATGCAGCAGCGCGACGGCGGCGTCTCCGTCACCACCCATCACCCGCGCAACCACGACGGCATCTCCTCCATCTTCGACTGGCTCCTCGGCGATCACGTGCAAATGAATGTCCGCTACGAAGTCACCGTGCCGCGCACGATGAACCTCGACGTGCGCAACACCAACGGCTCCATCCGCCTCACCGGCGTCGCGGGCCGTCACGAAGTCGGGACGACGAACGGCAAGATCGAGATCGAGCGCTGCGCAGGCTCCGTCGACGCATCGACGACCAACGGCGGCATCCGCGCGGAGCTCGTCCGCGTCGCGAAAGGTCAGTCGCTCCGCTTCGAGACCACGAACGGGCGCATCGAAGTCGAAGTGCCGAAGGACCTCGCCGCCGACGTCGACGCCGGCACGACGAACGGCTCGATCAGCACCGACCTGCCGGTCACGACGACGAAGTTCAGCCGCAACTCGCTCCGCGGCACGATCAACGGCGGCGGCACGCAGCTCCGGCTGCGCACGACGAACGGCGGGATCGCCATCCGCGTGAAGTCCTGACGCGCCGGAGCGTGAGCACGATCGCCGGCACGTTCAGAAAGCGGAAGATGTCCACTGGCGCGGCGGGAACCAGGTTCATCGTTGCGGCGAGCAGGGCTTCGCGAATCATTCCGGTGTGATGTACGCCGCCGTGATCCCGCCGTCGACGAGAAACGTCGAGGCGTTCACGTAAGACGACTCATCGCTTGCCAGGAACAGCGCGGCATTGGCCATCTCTTCCGCGCGCGCGAATCGCCCCGGCGGAATGTGCACGAGGCGCCGGTTTCGCCGCGCGGGATCGGCGAGCAGCTCCGCAAGCAACGGCGTCTCGACGGGTCCGGGACAAAGCGCGTTCACGCGGATGTTCTGCCTCGCGAACTCCACCGCGATCTCGCGCGTCATCGCCAGAACGCCGCCCTTGCTCGCCGTGTACGCGATCTGCGGCACCGCCGCGCCGATCACGGCGACGAATGACGCGGTGTTGATGATCGAGCCGCCGCCCGCGCGCAGCAGCGCGGGGATCTCGTACTTGCAGCCGAAGAACACGCCTTTGAGATTGACGTCGATGACGAGATCCCAGATCTCCTCGCTCGTCGTGGTCACCGACTCGTCGTCCGCGTGAAAAATCCCCGCGTTATTGAACGCGACATGCAGCGCGCCATACGTCTCCTCGGCGAACCGGACCATCCCCTCCGCGTCCTTCGCCTTCGACACATCCGCCGCGAACGCGCGCGCCTCGCCGCCGCTCGCGCGAATCTCCTCCGCGGTCGCCTCGGCAGTCTCTTTCTTCAGATCGACGACGACGACCTTCGCGCCTTCGCGCGCGAAGAGGAGGCACGACGCCTTCCCGATGCCCGATCCGCCGCCGGTGATCAGCGCGACTTTGTTCTGCAATCTCATTCGATCCCTCGAAACGTAGGGGCGGGCTTCAGCCCGCCCTTCGCCCGGCTAAAGCCGGGCGCTACGTCAAGCCTGTTCAAAGTACCTCTTCCTTTCCCAGTCGGTGACCGCCGCATCGAACTTCCGCTGCTCGGTGCGGAAGAAGTGGAGGTAGTGCTCGACGACGTTCTCGCCGAGAACCTCGCGCGCGAACGTGCTCTCCGCGAGTGCGGCGATCGCTTCGTTCAACGAGTGCGGAACCTGCGGCAGCTCGCGCGCGACGTAGACATCGCCTTCGAATGCCGGCGGCGGCTCGATCTTCTTCTCGATTCCGTCGAGTCCCGCGGCGAGAGTCGCCGCAAACGCGAGATATGGATTCGCGTCCGCGCCCGCGGTGCGACATTCGATGCGCAGCGAGGGGCCGTGTCCGACGATGCGGAAGCCCGCGGTGCGATTGTCGTGGCTCCACGCGATTCCCGTCGGCGCGAACGAGCCGGCGACGTAGCGTTTGTACGACGCGGGGTACGGCGCATAGAAGGCGAAGAGCTCGCGCACGTGAGCCATCCATCCGCCGAGAAACCAGCGGAAGACGTCGGACTCGCCGGCAAAGAGCGGCTCGCCGTCGCTGTTCCAGAGGCTCATGTGGATGTGGCAGCTCGAGCCCGCGTAGCGCTCGTCCCACTTCGCCATGAACGTGATCGCGTGCCCGCTCAGCCACGCGATCTCCTTCGCCGCATGCTTGTAGATTGCGTGGCGGTCGGCCATCTCCAGCAGCTCCGCGTAGCGCAGCCCGATCTCCTGCTGTCCCGGTCCCCACTCGCCCTTCGACGATTCGACGGGAACGCCGGAGCGCTCGAGATGGCGTCGGATCGCGCCGATGAGGAACTCTTCCTTCGTGCCCTGGAGGATGTGGTAGTCCTCGATCACGCGGCCGATCGGCTCGAGATTCACGAAGCTCTTCTTCGCCACGTCGTCGTACGAGTCTTTGAAGACGTACAGCTCGAGCTCCGATGCGCCCATCGCCGTGAAGCCGCGCTCCGCCGCGCGCGCGAGCTGTTTGCGGAGAATGCCGCGCGGCGCGTACGGCACGAGCTCGTCGCGCTCTTCCTCGTACACGTCGCAAAGCACGAGCGCGGTCTTCTCGAGCCACGACGCGACTCGCAGCGTCTCGAAGTCGGGGACGGGACGGAAATCGCCGTAGCCCTTCGCCCAGCTCGTGAACTTGTAGCCGGGGACCGGATCCATGTCGACGTCGCAAGCGAGGAGGTAGTCGCACGCGTGGATCTCGCTCTGCTCGAGAAAGAAGCGGCCGACGATGCGCTTGCCGACGAGGCGGCCGTACATGTCGGGAAAGACCACGAGCACGGTCTCGATCTCGCCGTCGGCGACGAGGCGTTTGAGGTCGTCGAGAGTGATTCGTCCTTGCATGGGTTCTCGTGCTGCGTGCTGCGTGCTGCGTATCCAGGCACGCAGCACGTAGCACGCAGCACTCATCCTACGTCGATATACACACTCTTCCACTCCGTGTACGCATCCAGCGCCTGCAGTCCGAGCTCGCGTCCGAGGCCGCTCTGCTTCATGCCGCCGAACGGACCTTCGACGTGGACGCTGCTGCCGGAGTTGATCGAGAGATTGCCGGTCTCGATCGCGCGCGCGACGCGCATCGCGCGGGCGATGTCGCGCGTCCAGATCGAGCCGGAGAGGCCGTATTGCGAGTCGTTTGCCATGCGCACCGCTTCCTCTTCATCGCGAAACGGCATCACCGCAACGACCGGACCGAAGATCTCCTCGCGCACGATCGCCATGTCCGCGCGTGCGTCGGTGAACACGGCCGGCGCGAGATAGCACGAGCCGGTGCATGTGCCGCCGGTCGCCAGCGTCGCCCCTTCCGCCTTGCCGCGCTCGATGTATGACAACACACGCTCGCGATGCGCGTTCGTCACCAGCGGCCCCATCTCCGTCGCTTCGTCCAGCGGATCGCCGACCTTCACTTTCTCGAACGCCTCGACGAGCGACTTCGTGAAGCGGTCGTGGATCGACTGCTGCACGAGCACGCGGCTGCGCGCGCAGCAATCCTGTCCCGCGTTGCCGAGGGAGCTCGAGACCGCGGAGGCGATCGCGCGATCGAAGTCGCAGTCGTCGAAGAGTACGTTCGCCGACTTTCCTCCGAGCTCGAGCGACACGCGCTTGATGTCGTTCGCCGCGAGGCGCATGACGTTCGCGCCGACTTCCGTCGATCCCGTGAATGCGATTTTCCGCACGAGCGGATGCCGCACGAGCGCGTCACCCACGACGGAGCCTGCGCCGGTAACGACGGTGAACACGCCCTCGGGCAATCCGGCTTCACGCGCGAGCTCCGCGAGCCGCAGCGCGGTGAGCGGCGTCTGCTCCGCCGGCTTGAGCACGACCGTGTTCCCCATCGCCAGCGCGGGTGCGCTCTTCCAGGCCGTGATCGCGATCGGAAAGTTCCACGGCACGATGATCCCGCAGACGCCGACCGGCTCGCGGAAGGACAGCAGCACGCCCGGCGCCGCCGCGGGGATCGTCTGCCCGCCCACTTTGTTCGTCGTGCCCGCGTAGTACTCGAACACGTTCGCGGCGAGTCCGACCTCATCGCGCGAGTCGCGAATCGGCTTGCCGACGTTGCGCGACTCGAGCCGCGCGAGCTCGTCCGCATTCTCGCGAATGAGCGCCGCGAGCCGCATGAGCAGCCGCGCGCGACTGCGCGTGTTGACGCGGCGCCACTCGCCGCGGAAGGCGCGCTCCGCGTCGCGCACGGCGCGATCGACGTCTTCCGCCGTCGCGCGCGCGACGGTCGTCAGGCGCTCGCCGGTCGCGGGCTCGATCAGTTCCGTCTGCATCAAATCCTCTCGACGCATCAGTCGGGTGCCGGCATCTCCGTCGCCGGCTCGCCTTTCATCGTATGCCATGCAATCGCCGTGAGCACGACGGCTCCGCCGGCGATTGCGTAGACCGAGGGACGTTCGCCGAGGAAGAGCGCGACCCAGATCGGATTCGCGACCGGCTCGAGCATCCCGGTGAGTGACGCCTCCGTCGCGGTCACGTGCTTCAGTCCTTTTACGAACGCCGCGTAGGCGAATGCGATCTGGAACACGCCGAGGAACGCCAGCGCGAGGAACGACTTCATGCTGAGCGCGAGATCGTTCGCGACGAACGGCAGCAGCGCCAGCGCGATGAACACGTTCCCCCACGTCACCGCCGCGCGCGCGGCGTCGTGCTCGCGGCGCAGCGAGAGGATGAGCAGCGCGAAGAAGACGCTCGACACGAGCGCCATCGCGTTGCCCGCCATCCCGCGGGCCTCGAAGCGGCCGACGAAGAACAGCGCCATGCCTCCGAGCGCGACGGCGATCGTGATCGCATCGCGGCTGCGCATCGGCTCGCGCACGACGAGCGGCGAGAGGAGCAGCACCCACACGACGCCCGCGTACTGCAGGAAGATCGCGTTCGCCGCGGTCGTCCACTTCGTCGCGATCACGAACGCGGTGAGGCAGAGGCCGTAGCTGATGATCGCCGCTGCGAACGCGAGCCTGGAGGGCGGACGTCCCGTCCGCCCACCGAGCGGCGGACGAGACGTCCGCCATCCGAAGATCGCGAACAGCGTGATCGCCGCGAAGACCGACCGGTAGAACGTGACCTTCAGCGGCGGGTCGTCGACCGCCTTGATGCCGATGCCGCCCGTCGACCACAACAATGCGGCGAGGACGATGTACAGCAGGCCGGTGCGGCGTTCGTTCACGCGCGCAGTCTAGTGCGTACCAGTGCTCGTTCAAGTTTGTAAGCGAGGGGTTTGTCATCCCGAGCGTGAGCGAGGGACCTGGGTGGGCGGGTGGCACGAGACTCGAGCCGCACACACACCCAGGTCCCTCGCTAACGCTCGGGATGACAAACCTGGGCAGCGCACGCTTTCAGGATTGAACGTGCCACGGATGAGGTCAACTAGCCTCATCGGGCTTGACCGTGAGCGTCTCGGCCGCGATCGCCTGGGGCTGCGCTTCGACGGCCGCAACACAGCCGGCGATCATGTCGACGAGGAGCTCGATGTCGAACGGCTTGTGCAGCGTCCCGATCACGAGACTCGTGTCGAACGGACGCGGCTCGAGGCCTGCCGTCAGAACGAGCACGAGCGGACGCGTCGAGCGCGGCAGCACGGCCAGGCGATCGAGCACGTCATAACCGCTCATGCGAGGCATCATCAGGTCGAGGAGGACGACCGCGTAGCGCCGCGCCATCAGCTTCTCGAGCGCTTCGATCCCATTCCGAGCCTCCTCGGCGTGAAATCCGCGCCGGCGGAGGACCGTCAGAAGAAGAGTCCGGATGGCATCGTCGTCATCGGCGATGAGAATTCGCTGCTCGTTTCGCACTGCAATGAGACTTGTGCAGCAATTTGCGCGCCGTGAGCGTCAGTGCCGCGCACTGCGGCGCTTCGCGATATTGCAGGGACGCGTGGCAGCGAAACCGGTGGGCGTCTGTACGACGACCGAGCGGAACAGTCCGTTCTCGATGTGTGCGACGACGGCGAGATGCGGGAAGGAGGGGACGTTACGGCCCATGAGGTACGTTCCGGCGTCGACGAGTCCGGACCGCGAGCCGCGGTAGACCTTGATGTCCGAGCCGATGACGACGATGTCGTCGATCCGATCGTTGTCGATGTCGCCCGTGGCGATCGACCCGCGGGCCGCCGCGGTGTCGGGTCCCGGGAGCAACAGCGTGCGCGACAGGCCGGCGACACCGCCGAAGTGCACGGTCACGCTGGCCGCGCCATGCGACACGGCAGCATGATCGTCGATGCCGTCGCCGTTGAAATCGCCGATGCCTGCCTCGACGAAAGCACTGCCCGCATCGGTGAAGCTGACCGGCGGAAGGAACACGCCGCCGCCGGCGCCGTGGAACACATCGATCGCTCCGTGCGGACCCGTGCTGGTCTCGGATCCGCCGGTGAACACGAGGTCTTCGTTTCCGTCGCCGTTCAGGTCGGCGGCGCGGAGGTCATGCCACACGAATGGGCCGATCCCGGCCTCGAACAGCGGCGTCGTCGCGCTCGAGCCGAACACCGAGAGCGCGCCGCCGTCCGACGTTCCCTGCACGAGAGCGACCTCGTTCGTCCCGTCGCGATCGACGTCGATCAGCGCGACGGCCTCGATCGGCGACTGCGTGATGACCGTGCGGCGCACGACCCACGTGCCGTCGGGATTCCGTCTGAGGACCGTTGCCTGCGTCCCGTTGCCGGTGAGCACTTCATTGCCGCGCACGTCGAGGAACGTCTCGCCCTCGACCTGCACCGGCAGGCGAACGAGCGTTCCGGCGACATCCGCGACGACGACCTCGTTCGCCGCGTTCACCATCACCAGCTCGTCGAAGGTGCGCCCGTCCACGTTGCCCGCGCGGAGCGCGCTCACGCTGGGGAGACCGTTGATGGAGCGTGCCGCATCGAACGTGCCGTCGCCGGCGCCGTGAAGAATCGCGTGGCCGCGACCCGCGCCGACGAGCAGATCGACGTGACCGTCGCCGTCGAAATCCGCGGCGCCCAGCACGTCGGTTCGCGCCACCGGATACGCATTCCTGCGCGTCAGACCGCGCCCGCCGTCGTTCATGAAGATCGTCACCGTGGCGTCGGCCGCCGTCATGGCGAGATCGAGATCATCGTCGCCGTCGAAGTCGGCGAGGAGAATCCTGTCAGGCAGCGCGCGCGGGCTCAGACGCAACTCGGTCGTGGCCGGTCCCCCGAAGCGCACGAGTACTCGCTGCACGCCCTGCGGCGTGAAAACGACGTCGTTGAAGCCGTCGCCGTCGATGTCGTCGATCAGAAACTCGCGTGCGTCCGTGGCCAGGACCGCGCCGGCGAAGAACAGTCCCGCTCCGTCGCCGAGGAAGGCCCGCCATTCGTTGCCCGACGCCGCGACCACATCCAGATTCCCGTCGCCGTCGGCATCGGCCGCGATCACGCGCGCGGGGTTGCCGATCTCGGAGGATGCGGCCGGCACGAAACGGCCGCGATCGAAGACGTACAGAATCTCCGGGTTGATCGGCTCGATCACCAGCACATCCGGGTGGCCGTCTCCCGTGAAATCGCCGACGGCGGGATTCGCCACGCCGAGGTCGAGAAACTGAGGCGGGGAGAAACTGCGGTTCCCCTGATTGAACAGAATGCCGACCTGGACGACCGGAGTTCCGAAGATCGATCCGGTGTGCTCCCACGTCAGCACGATGTCGAGGCGCCCGTCGCCGTTCATGTCGGCGACGTCGAACGCAACCGGCTTCAGCGCCGCGTCGAAGATCGGCACGGGCGCGCTGAATGTGCTCCCGGCCGCGCCGTAATGGATCGCATTGCCTGAAAGGAGATCGGGATCGCCGTCGCCGTCAAAATCCGCGATCGTGGAGAACGTGAACGGGAGCTGCACCGGGGGCGCGTCCAGCAACCCCGTGCATTGAGCGGAGGCGACAGGCGAGGAAAAGACGAGCGTGGCGAGGATGAGCAGTCGGATCATGGAGGTTGCGATTCGCACACGTCGCAGTTTGAAGGCAGAGTAACATGCCCGCGTCACTTCACGAGGCGTGAAATCGCCCTGAATTCATCGGTTCCCGAACGGTGAGCAATGCGGGGATGCCGAGGATGTGGCAGCCGCGCACGAGCCCCTCGATGTTGCGCGCGACGTCCTCGTGCGCGTCGATGACCGGCATCAGCTTTTCCTGCACGTCGATGACGAGGAGGACGCTCTGCAGCCGGTCGAGACGCATGCGGGGCAACGGTATCAAATCACCCGATGCAGGGGCTCCTGCCCTCGCAGAAACCGCAGGACGTTTTCCGCCGCGAGGGTCGCCATCGCGTTGCGCGCCTCCTCGGTCGCCGAGCCGATGTGCGGCACGATCACCGCGTTCTTCAGCGCGAGCAGGCGCGGGTTCACCTCCGGCTCGTGCTCGTACACATCGAGCGCCGCGCCGCGAAGGTGTCCGCTCTCGAGCGCGTCGCAGAGCGCGTCTTCATCGACGAGCGCGCCGCGCGAGGTGTTCACGAGATACGAGCCGGGCTTCATCTTCGCGAGCGCGGCCGCGTCGATCAGATGATGCGTCTCGCGCGAGAGGGGAACGTGCAGCGTGACGATGTCGCTCGATGCGAGCAGCACGTCGAGTGAATCGCCGCGGCGAATGCCGTCGATCTCCATCCCGAACGCGCGCGCTCGGCCGGCGACCGCGGTGCCGATGCGTCCCATGCCGACGATGCCGAGTCGCTTGCCCTGCAGCGAGGCGCCGAGGAGCTCGAGCGGCTCCCACTCGCAACGCCCGCTGGCGCGCACTTCGGCATCGCCTTCGACGATGCGCCGCGTGACCGCGAGGATGAGCGCCATCGTCAGATCCGCCGTCGCCTCCGTGAGCACGCCGGGCGTGTTCGTGACCGCGACCCCGAGCTCGCGCGCGGCCTCGACGTCGATGTTGTTGTAGCCGGCCGCGAAGTTCGACACGATGCGCAGGTTCGGATTCGACTCCAGCACGCGCCGCGTGATCGGATCGGAGAGCAGCGTGATCGCCGCATCCGCGTCCGCGAGAATCGTGATCATGTCCTCCTCGGAACGATCATGCTCCGTCGGATGCTCGACGACGTCGAAATGCGGTGCCAGCAGATCGCGCGCGACCCGAGGAAAGGCGGCGGTGAGGACGACGGTGTACTTCATGGCCGCTTCAGAAACGCCTTGATCGTCCGCTTCATGTTCTCGGCGTCCCGCCGCAGGCTCGGGTCGCGTGCCTCGCGAAGGATCTGTTCGACGAGCTTCAATGCAACTTCGTACTGGCTCTGGTTCGTCGCGCGCACCGCGCGGTTGTAGATCTCGGTCAGGCGGATCGTTTCCTTGGTGAGCTCGATCTGTTCCATGTCGAGCGCGAGCCGCGTTCGCAGCGTCTCGTCCGCGGCGGTCGCCATCACCTCGGCGACCAGCGCGCTCGCGCGTGCGAGCTCGCCCGCCTGCGCGAGCGTGTTTGCGCGGTGGAGTTTCCACGCGATGATGCCGCGCTCGGCAACGTCGATCGTCGCCTGTCGCGCGATCGGCCGCAGGCGCCGCTCCAGACTCTCCGCCGCGCGCTCGATGTCGTTTTTCCTGAGATGCAGAAGAACCAGCGACAGTGCCGCGTCTTCCGAGCGCGGACCGATCGCCAGGCTTTCGTCTGCGGCCGCGATGCCCTCATCGAATCCGGCCCGATCGAAGATCCACGTTTTTGCGAGCGCCGCCCATGCGGGAGCGAGCGAACGATCGAGGGCGATGCTCCTTCGCAGCAGCGCGCGCGCTTCGAGGACGGCCGCGGGAGGAGGATCCGAATCGCCGAAGCGAATGCCGCGGCGTCCCGATCGCTCGAGAAGGAGCTCGGCATGAGCGAGGAAGGCGAGCGGGTTCGCGACGTCCGCTCGCGTCGCCGCGGCGAGGTGCTCGATCGCTTCCTCTCGGCGGCCCGACTCCTTGAGCGCAATGCCCAGCATCGCCCGCGCGCCGGCGTTGTTCGAATCCTCCGCGACGGCTTCCCGGTAGACGCCGATCGCCACCGCGCGATTCTCCTCCCCGCCGTGCAGCAGGACGTTTCCGTGATGAAGGAGCACTTCGGATCGCGTTGCCTGACGCGTCTCCCAGGCCGGATTGCGATCCGCGGACTGCTCGTAAGGCGTGAGCACTTTCTGCGAGAGCCAGACGCGGAGCGCGTCGCCGGCGGATTTCACATCGAGTCCGAACGCTTCCTCGAACGAGCGGAGCGCATCGCCGCCCGTTCTCGTGAGCTCGAGATAGCGGTGCAGCGACTCGAATCCCCGCGGGGTCTCGAACAGCAGCAGTTGCGTCAGCGCCCACGACAACACTTCGTAGTCGGTCGCGTCCATTTGCCGCGCGTCCGCGGTGTTGACGAGAGGCTCGAGGTCGAACGGTGCGTTGCGGGACAGCCACCGGAGATGTTCACGCCGCGGAACCGCGACGACGAGACGCGATGGTTCGTGGCGATACGCGCCGAGCGTCTGCCGCAGGCCGTTCTCGAGCCACGCCGGCATGGATGGATGGTGCGCGCGAAGGTAGCTTCGGGCCACGTCGCCATACACATCCGAAGCGTCCGCGGAGACGAGATACGTCGTGTCAGGCGTGCGCATCACGAAGCCGCGCGGCGAAGCCGAGCCGGCATGACGAAGAAGCGCGTCGAGCGACCGGCGGTCTTCGTACAGCAGCATCGTCGTGCAGGGCTCGCGGTGTTTGCCGGACGGCTCGCCCACGACGGTCGTGAGAATCTCCAGGAACGCGTGCAGGCCGCGTGAAACATCGGCGAGGCCGGCGGCGCTGCGGTTGCTGTAGACGAGCACGTGTCCGCCGTCCACGCGGCGCCACGGTTCGTTTCCCACGAGCTGCGCGTGCACGCCGCCCGCGACGAGCATGAAGATAAGGACCGCGACGGTGTTGGCGACGCGCAGCACGCTTCACCGCTTCTTTTCTTCTTCGATCAACCGCGGGACGAATTCGCAGACTCGGTCGAGAGCCGACGCCGCTCCCGTGTTCGCGCCGAACGACTTCCACGGCGCATCCTCCGGCCTTCGTTCCTCACGATCGAAAATCTCGCCGGCGCGATTCTTGTGAACCGTCACGAGCTCGCGGAGCCGCCGCTCGCGGCAGTCGAGGTCGACATTCATCACCATCGACAGCTCTTCTCCGGATTTCCACGGCCGCGGGGCCGCGAAGAGCCAGCGCAGCCAGACGCGATACCGGCCGTCATCGAGCGTCAGGATCCGCGTACGCCGGACCTGAAAGGCCACGCTGTCGTCGTGGTACACGTTCACCCATGGTGCCGGCGGCGGCTCTGCGGAGCCTTCCTTCCGGCTGCTGCGTTGCATCGTGCGAATGAAGACCACGCCGTCGACGACGCGTGTCCAGTCGGCGCGCATCGGAACGTGTCCGAGGAGTTTTGCGATGAGCGGCGAGCGAAGCCACTGTCCGCCCGCGGGAGGCTTGCGAAAATCGACGAACGCCGTTTCCAGGCCGGCGCGCGCGAAGAGGTCCTCGATAGAGCCGCGGCCCGGAGCTGGAATCGCGTTCGGCGAGCGAGCGAATGCCGATGCCGATTCACCGTCATACGATGTGAAGCCGAGCGAATAGAGCTCGTCGCCGAGTTTCTTCCATGCCACTTCGCCCATCGGCGAGACGGCCTCGTAGAGGCGGTCGTTCTTCGGATCGCCGGTCTCCACCGTGGCGAGTCGGCGTGCATTGTGGAACGTGGCCGCCCACACGATGATCCTGTGATTCGGATATCGCTCGCCGGCCAGCCAGATCAGGTTCTCGCCCATCTGCCGGTCGCGCATCGCGAAGACCGCCGCGTTTCCCGCGGCATTCGCGGGATCGGTCCGCCAGGTTTGCTCCGCGTTGACGCGCAGGCTCGCCAGGATCTGACGCCAGAAGGCTCCGGACCACGGCCGCGCGGCCGGTGTCGAATCGCGTTCGGCCAGCAGCGAGCGCCAATGCTCGAGCGTGCGTGCGAATGCCGCCTGCTCGGCCGCGGACGGCAACGGCGTGGTTCCGAGCTCCCATGAGCCGTCCGCGAGATGCGCGATCACGCGCGACACGCGATTCCACTCGTCTCCTTCCGTGAGCTTCGGATCGATGCGCGACAGCGCGGCGGCGAGGTCCGCGGCGAGAAACTCCTTCGCCGCCGTTCCGGTGAGCTGGCAGTCGACGCCCGCGAGCTCCAGCGGGCGCTCGCTCTGCGCACGGCTGCCGAGGTACTCGATCAGCGGCTGCAGCTCGCGGCTTTCGGTCCAGATCCGGAAGACGCCGCGCGACACGGCCTGCTCCGCGTTTTCGTCCGCCGCGAGAGCGTCCCACGCTTTCGCGCACTCGTAGAGACCGCTCTCGAACGCGAGCACGTCGAATCCCATTTTCTCGTGCAGAAAGCGGATGAGACGCGTTTTCGCGAGAAACGTCGTGCCGTCGCCGTGATTCTGTTCGCCGAGGAGCACGACGCGAACTCCTTTGAGCGTTTCGCGCAGCGGCTCGAGGTCCGCGAAGTCGTCTTTCGCGGGATCGACCGTGCGAATCCGCACGGCGTTCTCGCTCAGCCACGCCACCCGGCGGCGTTCCTGATCCGGCGCGCTCTGCTGAGCGCAAAGGATCGCTGCAGAGAGAAGGAGCGTTGCGCAACAGGCGGCACGCAGCACGATTCAGAGTGTACTGCCGCCAGTGCCGTTCAACTTGAGTGCAGCTGCCAGCCTTGTCATCCCGAGCGTGAGCGAGGGACCCGGGAGGGCGGGCGGCGCGATGCGCGGGCTTCGTGCCACCCTACCCCCCGGGTCCCTCGCTCACGCTCGGGATGACACACTGTGTTCTGCCGCGCAGACTCCTACGTCTTCCGGCCCAGAATCCACCCCAGCACGAACAGAAATCCGCCGAGCGCCAGCAGTTTCACCTCGAGGCGGATGTCTCCCTGGATCAATCCGTACGAGAGGCCGATCGGGAGAATGATCAGCCCGACGAGCTGCAGCAGGCGGCCGATGGTCGCGCTCATTGCTTCGCGGCGAGCGCGAGCAGGTCGTCCTCGAACACGGCCTGCGGCCGCTCGACGATGCGTCCGAGCTCGCGGTCGCCGCGATAGTAGATGAACGTCGCGACTTTCTGGACGTCTTTGCCGGCCACGAGCGCGGCCGGCTTCTGCTTCGAGCGATCGAGCGCGTAGAACGTCGTCGGGAGCTCTACGCCGTGCTGCGATTTCAGATCGCCGACGATGCGCAGCAGCTTCGGCACTTCGCGCTGGCTGTCGGAGCACCACGTGCCCATGTACACCTCGATGCGATCGTCCGGCTTCACGTACGACTTCATCATCTCGACGACGGTCGCGTCGGGCTGATACGCGCTCGTGCGCTGCGCGTAATCCGGCACGCGCGAGAGGAGGCGCTCCATCGTCATCGTGCCGGTCTCCAGCGGCAGCGAGACGTTCGCGATGCCGCCGATCACGTCCGCGCCGACGGGCGGATGTTCGTCGATGGCGATGCGCTCGACGCGGTCGCCGCGCTCGGTCTGATCGACCACGCCGCTCATGCCGTCGTACACGCGTCCGAAGATCGTGTAGCCGCCGTCGAGATGCGGCTGCGGCGAGTGGGTGATGAAGAACTGCGACCCGCCGGTGTCGGGTCCGGAAAGCGCCATGCCCACCGCGCCGCGCGTGTACTTCTGCAGGTTGATCTCGTCGCGGATCGCGTAGCCGGGGCCGCCGTTCATGTCGTTCCGCGGATCGCCGCCCTGGATGACGAAGTTCGGGACGACGCGCATGAACGAGGTGTTGTGAAAGAAGCCCCGCTTCGCGAGCTGCGCGAAGTTCCACGTCGTCATCGGCGCGTCCTGCGTCAGCAGCGCGAGCTCGATGACGCCGCGGGTCATATGAATCGTCGCCGTATGCGGCTGCCGCGACCAGCGCACGATCTCCGCGTACTCCTCGGCCGTCCGATTCACCGCCAGCGGCGCGTACTGCGGCATCGGCGCTTTCAACTGTTCGACGATGAGCTCCGCCGCGATGCGGCGCGCAACGGGATCGGCGTCGGCGAGCAGTCCGCGCAGAAACGCCTCGCGTTCCGGGTGGTCGATCTTCGCGATCGCCGAGATGGCCGCGAGGCGCGCGTCGTTCATCTCCGCGCTCCGCTCGCGCTCCTCGGCCTGTTTCAGCGTCGCCAGCCGCGCGTCCGCCGGCTCCTGCTTCGTCGCGCCGTAGCGGTCGATCGCGTTCGCGCGCACGATGACGTCGGCGTCGGTGAGCGCGCCGCGGATGATGTCGATCTCCGCATCCGTCTTGTCATCGGGAATCGCGCCGAGGGCGGACGCGCGGACGAGTGGCTCGGATGCGGTGATGACTTGCTTTCGGAGGAGCGCGCCATGCGGCGTCGCGGCCGTCGCCTCGATGACCCGGACGCGCGACCACGGCGGCAGATTGTCGGGCAGCATCTGATCCTGCAGGTGCTTCGCGATCGAGCCCGCCGCGAGCTCGCGCTCCCACTGCGTCCCGTTCTTCATCACGTCGAGCAGCCGCTGGCGCGCGGTTTCGTTCGACTCCGCGTAGTAGCCCGCGACGTCGATCATCGACGCGCGCACGCCGGGATCGGGATCTTCGAGCGCGGCGAAGATGCGCGGCAGGTCCGCCGCCTTCAGCACGCTGCGATCCTTCTCCGCGATGCGTCCGAGGGCGATCGCAGCGTTCGTGCGCACCCACGGATGCGCATCGCCGAGGAGACTGAAGACGAGAGGCGCGGTCGAGGCAGCGCCGATGCGGCCGAGGGATGTCGTCGCGTACGCGCGCGTGAGCGTGTTCGGATCGGTGAGCAGCAACTCGAGCTGTGACTGCGCCGCCGCGAGCGGACGCCGCGCGAGCGCGTACGCCCCTTCCTGTCGCACGGCCGCGGACGTCGATGCGAGCGCGCGCATTGCTGCGGCGCTCGCGTCGTCGTTCGCGAAGCGGAAGAGGTATCGCACCGCGCGAGCGCGCACACCTTCCGGCGCGCTGCCTTCCGCGATCGCGACGTAGCGCGGCAGATTCGGTTTCAGTTTCGAGAGCGCTTCCACCGCCTCGGACGCGACCGAGGCGTCAGCGTCATTTGCCAGCGTGAAGAGCGTTTCCTCCGCGGTGTTGTCGCCGATCTCGCCGAGGGCGAAGGCGGTCATCTCGCGCACGCGGCGATCGGAATCCGTTGCCAGCGTCGCGAGCTCGGTGAGTCCCGCGTGCCTCTCGCCCACGAGCACGTGCGGACCGATGCGTCCGAGGGCGAGGGCGATGCGGAGGCGGTGCAGCGGATTCGCGTGCTGCGTCCACGCCGCGGCGAACGCCGGATCGTACTCGCGCCGATCCTCCAGCATCAGGATGCGCGCCTCCTCTTCGACCGTGAACCCGTGCTGTTCCGGCTGTGCCGGTGCAGGAGCGGGCGGGGGCGGCGGTGCGGCGGTCGTGCAGGCGAGGGTGAGGATCAGCGCTGTGAGAGCGAGTGGGCGCATGGGGGAATGATATCGGTGCTGCGTGCAGCGTGCTGCGTCTAACCTGGAGCACGCAGCACGCAGCACGCAGCACCGCCCCACCCCCTGTGACATCAATCACCCCTCGATGTGCGACCATCCGCTTGCGGAAAAACCCCCTGCGCGTGAGACTGCCCACCGATGAATGACGTGGTCATCGACGTCCAGCGTCTCTCGCGCCGCTACGGTGCGCGCTGGGCGCTCGCCGACGTCTCGTTCCAGGTCGCACAAGGCACTGTGATGATGGTCGCGGGCCGCAACGGCGCCGGCAAATCGACGCTCTTCCGCGTCCTCTCGACCGCCATCCGCCCCGACCGCGGCGCGGCCACGATCGGCGGCTTCGACGTCGTCAAGGATCGCGAAGACGTCCGCAAGCTGACGGCGATGCTCAGCCATCAGAGCTATCTCTACGAGTCGCTCACCGCGAAGGAGAACCTGCAGATCGTGGCCGATCACCTCGGCATCCGCCGCAACGGCGTCGGCGCGCTCCTCGATCAGGTCGCCCTCGGCGGCCGCGCCGATGACGCGGTCTCCACGTTCTCCGCCGGCATGCGCAAACGCCTCTCCTTCGCGCGCGTCCTCCTCCAGCAGCCGCGCGTCGTGCTGCTCGACGAGCCCTACGGCGCGCTCGACCCTCCCGGCTTCGATCTCGTGGACGACGTGATCCGCGACCTGAAATCGAAAGGCACGACGATTCTGATGGCCACGCACCAGTGGGAGCGGAGCGCGGCGCTGTCGGATGTGTGTCTGGTGCTGGATGCGGGGAGGGTGGTGTGGATGGGGAAGGCGGGAGAGGCGATGGAGCATGAGGTGAAGCGGTGAGAATGAAGGCAGAAGGCAGAAGGCAGAAGTAAGAAAGGCGGCTTCTCTGCCTTCTGCCTTCATCCGGAGACCGGGAGAGGCGATGGAGCATGAGGTGAGACGGTGAACGCAGAACGCAGAACGCAGAAGGCAGAAGTAAGAAAGGCGGCTTTTCTGCCTTCTGCCTTCTGCCTTCTGCCTTCTGCCTTCATCCGGAGACGTACATGCTAGCCGCCGCCCTCCGAAAAGAGCTCCTCCTCCAATGGCGCACCCGCGCCCAGTTCATGGCTGTCTTCGTCTTCGGCGCGACCTCGCTCCTTCTCTTCAGCTTCGCCATTGGTCCCGACGCGCATGCGTTGCGCACGTTCTCGGCCGGGTTTCTCTGGCTCGGCCTGCTCCTCTCGTCGACGCTCACGCTTTCCGAGAGCTTCCACGCCGAGATGGAGAATCGCGCGCTCGAGGGGCTGCTGCTGTTGCCGTCCGATCCGCGCGCGCTGTACTACGGCAAGGCCATCGCGAACTGGCTGCAGCTCACGATCCTTGGCGTCGCCCTCGTGCCAGTCATGGTCGTCCTGTACGATGCCGGAACTACGGCACTGCTGAAGCTGTTTCTCATCATCATCCTGGGTGCGGCAGGTCTCTCCGCCCCCGGAACGTTGTACGGGGCAATGACGGCGCAACTGAAGGCGAAACAGACTCTCCTTCCTTTGCTGTTGTTCCCTCTGATCGTTCCGGCTTTGCTCGCGTCCGTCAAAGCCACATCGCTCGTGATTCTCGGAGATCCCATGCAGCAGTCTCGGAACTGGATCGCGCTTCTGGGCGCGTTCGATCTGATCTACTGGTCGCTCTGCGGTCTGCTGTACGACCGTGTGGTGGAGGAATAGGAGATGCGCAAAGCGTACGTCTTCATCGCCCTCGGCGTGGTCTTACTCCTCGCCGGCTCGTATCTCGGGCTCTTCGTGGCGCCGCGGGAACAGTACATGGGGGATGTGCAGCGGATCATGTACGTGCACGTGCCGACCGCGTGGAACTGGATGCTCGTCGTGATCTTCGCGTTCGGCTCCGCGATCGCCTTCCTCTTCAAAGGCGACTTCAAGTGGGACTCGCGCATGGAAGCGGGACTCGAGGTCGGGACGCTGCTCGCGTTTCTGCTCTGCGTCCAGGGCGCGATCTGGGCGAAGCCGACCTGGGGCGTGTGGTGGGACTGGGATCCGCGACTGACCTCGGTCGCGGTGCTGCTCTTCGCCTACCTCGGCATCCTCGCGCTGCGCCAGTTCGTCGACGACCCGGCGCGCCGCGCGATCTGGTCCGCGGTCGCGACGATCATCGCGTCGGTCGATCTGCCCATCGTCTACTTCTCGGTGAAGTGGTGGAACTCGCTGCACCAGCAGCAGTCGACGCCGGACAGCGTCTCGTCGCAGTTTCATCTGCCGCTGCGCATCAACGCGTTCGGCGTCTTGTTTCTGATGATCGGATTCCTCATCCTTCGCACGCGCATCGCCGCGGCGCGCCTCGAGCGCGAGACGGCCATGCCGTCGCTGCTCACGGGTGAAGAAGCAGGAGAGCTCGCATGACCGAAGGAGTCGTCACCGGAGGCTGGGGATTCGTCTGGGCCGCGTACGGAATCACCGCGGTCGCGTTCGCGATCTACGGGGTGACATTGATCACCCGGTTTCGTGAGCATCAGTCCCGCCGAGCGGCGGGTGGAGACCAACAATGAGCGTCATGACGGCAACCGATGCGATGCGGCGCAGAACGCGCTGGTTCATGCTGGGAGCGTTCCTCGTCGCGGGGATCGCGTTCGTGGTGATCGCCGCGAGCGGCATCAACAAGAATCTCGTCTACTACTGGACGCCGACCGATCTGCACGGTGCCGGCGACAAGGCCTTCGGCGCGACGATCCGGCTCGGCGGAATGGTCGCACCCGGCTCGATCAAAAAACTCGGCGGCTCCGCGGTCGAGTTCGACGTGAAGGACGCGGCGGAGATGGTTCGCGTGAAGACCAGCACCGTCCCGCCGCAGATGTTCCGCGAGAACATCGGCGTCGTCGTCGAAGGGACGATGGTCAAGGGCGGCTACTTCGAGAGCAGCCGCCTCATGGTCTCGCACAACAACGAATACAAGGCACCTGAAGCAGGTCATCCCGTCGATCAGCAGCAACTGCGGAAGATGATCGAGTCGACGAAGGATCTCGAGGACTAGAACGACGAGCGTGCTGCGTGCAGCGTGCTGCGTGCCAAGGTCATTCGCAGCACGCAACACGCAGCACGCAGCACGCAGCACGCAGCACTCAGCACTCAGCACTCAGCACGAAGGAACCGACTACATGCTCCCCATTCTCGGACGTTTACTCATTCTCGGCTCCCTCCTCGCGGCGACGACAGGAGCCGTGCTCGGCTTCGCGGCCGGACGCACGCGCTCGCTCGAAGGCCTGAAATGGGCGCGCCGGTTCGCGTATCTCTATGCCGCGTTCGTGATCCTCGCGACGCTGTTGATGGAGTACGCGCTCCTCACACACGACTTCTCGGTCAGCTACGTCGCGCAGGTCGGATCGCGCGCGGTACCGACGTGGGTGACGGTCGTCAGCCTCTGGTCGTCGCTCGAAGGATCGATCCTCTTCTGGGGATTCGTCCTCGGCTGCTACGTCGCGATCGCGACGTTCTTCACGCGCGGGCGCTACGCGGAGTACCAGCCCGACGCGATCGGCGTGTGGCTCGGCACCGCGGCGTTCTTCAGCTTCCTCATCGCCGGCCCCGCGTCTCCGTTTCAGACGATGAGTCCCGTGCCGCTCGACGGTCCCGGTCCGAATCCGCTGCTGCAGAATCACGTGCTGATGGCGATTCACCCGCCGTTCCTCTACCTCGGCTACGTCGGCATGACCATTCCGTTCGGCTTCGCCTGCGCGGCGCTGCTGAAGGGACGGCTCGGACACGCGCTGCTCAAGCCGTTGCGCGAGTCGCTCATGCTGCCGTGGATCTTCCAGTCGATCGCGATCATGCTCGGCGGCTGGTGGGCGTACGAAGTCCTCGGATGGGGCGGTTACTGGGCGTGGGATCCGGTGGAAAACGCCTCGTTCCTGCCATGGCTGACGGCGACCGCCGCACTGCACTCGGCGATCGTGATGGAGCGGAAACAGGCACTCAAGGCCTGGACGCTGACACTGATCATGTCGACGTTCCTGCTGGTGATTCTCGGTACGTTCATGACGCGCTCGGGCGTGTTCAATTCCGTGCACTCGTTCACGCAGAGCTCGATCGGGCCGACGATTCTGGCCTTTCTCGCCGTCGCCCTCGCGTGGTCCATCTTCCTGCTGGCATCGCGCATCGATCATCTGACCGAGCGCAAGGAAATCGGTGATCCCTTGAGCCGGGAGGGAGCCTTCCTGCTCAACAATCTTCTGCTGGTGCTCTTCACGCTCACCATCCTGGTCGGCACCGTTTTCCCGCTGATCGTCGAAGCGGTCAAGGGCTCCCAGATGAGTGTCGGGAGACCTTACTTCGATCGGATGGCAGTACCGATCGGGGTTGCGCTCCTGTTCCTGATGGGAGTCGGTCCTGCTCTGCCGTGGGGACGCACCTCGAGAAGTGACGCGATCCGGCGACTGTCGATACCGCTGATCGCCGGATCCGTGGCGCTCGCCATCGGTCTCGCGTTCGGTGTCAGGAACGGCTGGACCCTCGTCACGATTTTCTTTGGTGGCTACACCCTCTGGGTGACCTTTCATCAGATGCTGCTGCCCGGACTTCGGGCCGCCGCGGCTAAGAACCTTTCAATCGGTAGCATTGTCGCGAGCCAGTTCGGTGCGGGACGGCGTCGGCTGGGAGCGTACGTCGCGCATCTCGGCGTCGTGATCATGATCGTCGCGATCGCGGTATCGGGGACGCAGAGTACTACCGTCGAGTCGATGATGTCGCCGGGCCAGAGCATCACGGTCAGTGACTACGAGCTCACGTTCCTCGGAGTGGAGGTGCGCGAGGAGTCCAACCGTACGCTCACGATCGGAAACATCGCGGTCCGGAAGAACGGACGGCAGTTCGGGACACTCTCACCGGCGATGAACCAGTATTTCACCCAGAGAGAGCCGATCGGCTCGCCCGACGTCCTGACGCGATGGGATGAGGATCTGTACCTTTCGATCATGAGCATCGACCCATCCACGGGACGTCTAGGTCTGATGGCAATCGTCAACCCGCTGGTCGGGTGGATCTGGATCTCGACGGGGATCCTGGCGTTGGGAGGACTCCTGGCGATGTTCCCGGCCAGTCGTCGCCGTGAGCTGGAGGCCGCGGCCTCCGCTCCTGCCAGGGGACTACGCGAAGAGGTCGCCTGAGATGAATCGAAACGTCCTGCTGATCGGGCTGGCGGTGATCCTGCCCTTTCTCGGTCTCCTGTTTTTCGCGCTGGGAAAGGATCCCACGAGGATCCGCTCGCCGCTGATCGGCAAAGCGGCCCCGGAGTTCACTCTCCGGGACGTCACGACCGGCGAGATCGTCTCGCTCGAGTCCGCCCGGGGCAAACCGATGGTCGTGAACTTCTGGGCCACCTGGTGTGTGCCGTGTTACGCCGAGCACCCGTACCTCGTCGCGGCTGCCAGGCAGTACGGTGATCAGGTCCTGTTCGTCGGGGTCGTCTACGAGGACGAGGAAGAAGCGATCAACCGTTTCCTGCGGCAGTACGGCCGCTCGTATCCCGCTCTCCAGGATCAGGACGGGCGTGCGGCGATCGCCTACGGGGTGTACGGCGTACCGGAAACGTTTTTCATCGACGGAAAAGGTCAGATCGTCGCGAAGCACGAGGGTCCCCTCGATCAGGCGACGCTTCAGCAGTACCTCGGGCAGATCGGAGTGAAGTCGTGAAAATCGCGGGCAACGGAACGCGCATCATCCTGCTGGCGTGCCTCGCCCTCATGCTCGGCAGGTCGTCGGGGCTGGTGGAGGCGCAGGACGAGATCGCGGTGGCGCCGCCCAGTCTCGTCGTGGGCGAACCCGCCGGTCAGCCGCTGTCGGGCGAAGCCCTCGATGCGGAGACCGAGCGGATCGGCGCCCTCGTTCGGTGTCCCGTCTGTCAGGGGCTTTCGGTGACCGATTCTCCGGCACCGATGGCTCAGAAGATGAAACGGCAGACCCGCGACCTGATCGCCGAGGGCTTCACCGAGGAGCAGATTCTCTCGTACTTCGAGCGGTCATATGGGGAGTTCGTGCTGTTGAAGCCACCGCTGCGAGGGATCAACTGGTTCGTCTGGCTCGCGCCAGGCATTCTGCTCGTCATCGGTCTCGCCATCGTTGTGTGGTTCTTCAAGCGAAGTGCTGCGAGAACCAGGGATGCGGCGGACCAGGGCGAGTCACTCGAGGAGCCGGCCGATCCGTACGTAATGGAGGTCCGCAGGCTCGCGTATGGAGACAGTGAGGAGACGGGCAAATGAGCGGCGCCGAATCAGTGGACTGGCTTCCGGCGGTGGCAGTACTTCTGGCGGGACTTTTCGGTGGGCTGATCGTCATGCTCGTTTCCCGCGGCCGCAGGGGGCAACTGGCTCGTGAGGTCGAGCTCGAATCGCTCGACGATCTCGAGCAGCAGCGCGATCTCCTGATCGAGCGACTTCGCGAGATGCGCAGCTCCACCGACAGAGCGGCCCGCGAAGTACTGGAGACCGAGGCCGCCGGTGTGCTTCGACGGATCGAGGAGCTGAAGCGGCAATCGAAACGTCCGAAGAAGGCGGCCCACGACGGACATGTCGAAGACGCCGAGCCGCTCACTAGGGGTACGAGTCTCAAGGGCTTCCTTTGGGGCGTCGGAGCGGCGGTGGTCCTCGGATCGATCGTTCTGTTCGTGGCCAACTCGGCGACTGAGCGTGGTGAAGGGGGCTCAGTGACGGGCGGCGTGGGGATGGAGCCCGCTCCTCAACAGCAGCAGATGCCCCAGATGTCTGCGGAGGCTCAGAATCTCGAGCAGTGGGTTGCGCAGAATCCCGATGATCTCGATGCCAGACTCCAACTCGCCAGCATCTACGTCATGCAGCAGGAGATGATGAAGGTGTGGGAGCAGACCAATTACGTGCTCGAGAGAGTGCCGGGCCATCCGCGTGCGAAGGGTTATCAGGCCGTGGTTCGTCTTGCGATGGGTCAGACCGCCATGGGTCTCCAGATGCTCGAAGAGGCGATCGAGGCCGATCCGAGCCTGCTCGATGCCCGCATCCATCTGGCGCTGGCGTATCTCCAGATGGGCCGTCCGCAGGAAGCGGTGCGCATTCTGGAGAAGGCCAAAGAGGTTCACCCCACCCAGTCCGCCATGATCGACGAGCTCGTCCAGGAGATCATGACGCAGTGGCCTGAGGTACAGACCGGAAGCTGATTCGAGGGGTTGCCGGAGTGGGGGTCGGGCGTCCTCGCCCGATATGCGGGGCCGTCCACGGCACCGCACGTTCGCCGCGCTGCAACGAGCGGGTAAGCCGGCCTCAGGCGAGGACGCCGGGTCGGATCAGACGAGGACGCCCGACCCCCCTTTCGAGTTCAGTCTTATTGGGGTTACACCTCGGAGACTCCTCCGGAAATGACGAAGGCCATGATGCGCGCGGAGTCTGTCGAGATCGGCTCGATGCTGGCGGCCGGAACGATCAGGAGATTGCCGGCGAAGTTGTACGACTGAGGGAAGTAGACCGCGACCCTGTCCCGGATTCCGAGCAGGCTCAGATCGTCACGCGTGAGAAATCCCACGGCCTGGAGACCATTCGCGAGCGAGACCAGAACCGGCCGGTTGAACTTTTTACGGTCACCGACGAAGGCCTCCACGAAATCGCGGATCGACACATAGAGGATCCTTGCAATCGGCGCCCGGGAGAAGACGATCTCGATCACGTCGAAGAGCTTGCGAGTGACGATGTTCGAGGCGAGAAACCCGATCAGGAGGATGGTCAGGATCGTCAGGACGAAGCCCGTTCCGGGGACGGCGAAGGGGACGAGAGAATCGATCGAGACGAATACCTGAAACAGGACCCAGGCCGTCAGCGCGATCGGAACGACGACGATCAGGCCTCTCACGAAATACCGTACGAAGTAGTGCATGAAATAAGGCTCCTCTCAAACCGATTGGACAGCGGCGTCGGTCGCCGCCCACGCTGAGAATAGCAAGTATGCTCGTGGCGGCCTCGCCCAGCGGAGGAACGAACACCCCATGCGATACCTCGTCACAGGAGGAGCCGGCTTCATCGGCTCGAATTTCATTCGGTTCATTTTCGACAAGTACGGCGACGAGGCGAGGGTCGTCAACCTCGACAAGCTCACCTACGCCGGGAACCGCGAGAATCTTCAGGAGTATGATGGCTCCGCGAACTACCGTTTCCTCAAGGGTGACATCGCGGATCCCGGGATCGTTGCCGAGGCCTATCGGGGTGTGGATGGTTCCGGGACCGATGTGGTCGTCAACTTCGCGGCCGAGACGCACGTGGACCGGTCGCTGGTCGAAGCGGCTTCGTTCATCGAGACCGATGTCAAAGGCGTGCTGGTCCTGCTCGAGGAAGCGAGAAAACACGCACCGAACCTGAAACGCTTCGTGCAGATCTCGACCGACGAGGTCTACGGCTCGATCAACGAAGGCTCGTTCAGCGAGACCCATCCCATGCAGCCTCGAAATCCCTATGCAGCCTCGAAGGCTGGTGGCGATCGGATGGCGTACGCCTATGCCGAGACCTACGAGCTGCCGGTCATCGTGACACGTGCTTCCAACAACTTCGGTCCGTTTCAGTACCCCGAGAAGCTCATTCCGCTGTTCGTGACCAACGCGATCGACGACCAGCCGCTGCCGCTTTACGGAGACGGCCGGAACGTCCGTGACTGGCTGTTCGTGAACGACCATTGCGCCGCGATCGACTTCCTCATCGAACGGGGAGAGCGGGGAGAGGTCTACAACATCGGTGGTGGCAACGAAGCGGAAAACCGGGACATCACCAGGTGGATCCTCGACCTTCTCGAAAAGCCCGAGTCTCTGATTCGACACGTCCCCGACAGGCAGGGTCACGACCGGCGTTACTCGCTCGACACCACGAAGCTCGCCGCCCTCGGCTTCCGGTGCGACAGCGACTTCGAGCAGGCATTGGCCGAGACGGTTGCCTGGTACCGTGACAACGAGCCGTGGTGGCGCGGGATCAAGGAAAAGAGCGAGGACTTCAAGGCCTGGTACGCGAAGCAGTACGCCGAGTCGTTGGGTCAGTGAGTCAGCCAGCGGGTCGGGGCTCCAGCCCCGACCCGCGGAGGGCTCCAGCCCTCCGCAAGCTTGCGACGGCGAAGACGCCGTCGCTCGGACCTGGAGGCCCGACCCCCTCCATTGTGCCTGGCCCAGGTCTTTCACCATTGACACTGAGAAGTTATCTTCAGACACTGGTGAGGTCTTGAAACCTGCCGTCTCCACGCGTGACCCAGGGCGGGCTGCCCGCGTGACTCTACGAGTCGTGCTGCTCGTGTCTGCGGTCCTGACCATTGTTTTTCTCGTCTCGTTCGTGTTCAGCGAAGAGGGAATCTCCGCGCTCGATCGCTCGCGACGCAACGTCCAGAGGCTCGAACAGGAGATCCGGCACCTCGAAGCCGAGAACGCGCGGCTCCGCCAGCAGCTCCGAACTCTCGACCAGTCCACCTTCCCCATCGAGGAGATCGCGCGAGAAGATCTGGGGATGGCGAAGGAGGGCGAGACAGTGTACGTCCTCGAGGACGGCGAGGGAGAGCAGAAGTAGAAGCCTCGCGATCAGGATGAGAGTTCAAAGTTCAAAGTTCAAAGTTCAAAGTTCAAAGATGAGGAGCCGGGCGCGGGCGCGGGCCCGGGCGCGTTCACGGGGAAGGGCAGGCTCGGGCTCGAATTCGGGCTCGGGACGTTCTGCGATTGACGATAGGCTCGCCGGGACTCAGCCGCTAACGACTGACGACTGACGACTGACGACTGACGACTGACGACTGACGACTGACTATACTTAACGCGATGAACCGATCGACTGCGGTCCAGCCTCTCACCGAACGCTATGCCTCGCCGGAGATGTCCTACATCTTCTCGTCCGATTATCGCTTCCGGACCTGGAGAAAACTTTGGATCGTTCTGGCGGAAGCGGAAAAGGAGCTCGGTCTTCCCATCACGGATGCGCAGATTGCCGAGATGCGATCGGTCGCAGACCAGATCGATTACGAGACGGCCGAGGCAAGGGAGCGCGAGGTGCGGCACGATGTGATGGCGCATGTTCACACCTTCGGGACTCAGGCGCCCTCCGCGAAGGGGATCATTCATCTGGGGGCGACCTCGGCGTATGTCACCGACAACACCGATGTTCTCCAGATGGCCGAAGCTCTCGATCTGTTCCGTCGCCGGCTCGTCACCCTGATCGCCAGGTTGCGTGGCTTCGCGTGGGAGTGGAGAGATCTTCCTACCCTCGCGTTCACCCATTTTCAGCCCGCTCAGCTCACCACGGTTGGGAAGAGAGCCACGCTGTGGTTGCAGGATCTTCTGATCGACTATCACGAGCTGCTGCATCGTCAGGAGAGCCTGTTTCTTCTCGGCGTAAAGGGAGCCACGGGCACTCAGGCATCTTTTCTGAACCTCTTCGAAGGGGACGCGGAAAAGGTCGACGAGCTCGAACGGTTGTTCCTCGAGAAACTCGGCTTCCGGCGAGTGATCGATGTTTCAGGACAGACCTACACGCGTAAGCTCGATTCAATGGTGCTCGACACGCTCGCAGGGTTTGCCCAGTCGGCGTCCAAGTTCGCATACGATCTGAGGCTGCTCCAGCACATGCGCGAGATCGAAGAACCGTTCGAGGAAAAGCAGATCGGATCCTCGGCGATGGCCTACAAGCGCAATCCGATGCGATCGGAACGGATCGACGCGCTCACGCGTCATCTCATCGTGAACCGTCAGAACCCGGCGCTGACCGCGGCGACACAATGGTTCGAGCGAACCCTCGACGATTCTGCAAATCGGCGAATCGCCATCCCCGAGGCTTTTCTGGCGGCGGATGCGGTGGTGCTTCTGTACGACAACGTCGTCGGCGGACTCGTGGTCCATCCAGAGGTGATTCGAACGAACGTGCGGCGTGAGCTTCCATTCATGGCGACCGAGAATTTGATGATGGAGGCGGCCCGCCTCGGCGGCGATCGCCAGGAGCTTCACGAGCGCATCCGCGTTCATTCCCAAGCAGCCGCTGACGCGATGAAGTCGGGAGCGGGGACGAATGATCTTCTCGATCGCATTGCCGCAGATCCGTCCTTCGACCTCGACGAGAAGACTCTCGGCGACGTCGCACTCCCCGAGCGCTACACCGGTCTTTCCTCGAGACAGACGGAGAGATTCATCCGCGAGCAGGTCGACCCCGTTCTCGAGCGGGACAGGGCGCTGATCTCCGACGAGGTGGGAAGCCTGCGCGTATGAGATGGCCGGCGTCAGTCGTGGTATTGATTGCGTTCGTAGTGGGATGCGCGACCACCACTCGACGGGACGAGATGCGCACTGAAGGTCTTGCGAGCTGGTATGGGCAGGAGTTCGCCGGACGCACGACGGCCAACGGCGAGATTTTCGATCCTGAGATCCTGACCGCGGCCCATCGTACGCTTCCATTCGGAACCCTGGTCCGCGTGACGAACGTGCGCAGCGGAGGCTCGGTCGTCGTACGGATCAATGATCGAGGCCCGTTCATCGAAAGCCGGATCATCGATCTGTCCTACGCCGCGGCGAAAGAGATCGACATGGTCGAGATCGGCATCACGCCGGTCAGGATCGAGGTCGTTCGACTCGCCAGCGAGGGCGAGCCCCCAGCTCCGTACGTCGTTCGGGTCGAAGATCCTGCCGACAAGCTGCCGATTCCCGAGATTCCGGAGTCACCGCCGCTGGTCGATTTTCCACTTCCCGACTCCGCCGGGAGCCGGGAAGCTCCTGTTCGCCCCAGAGTGGAATCCGGCGATGTCGTCGTTGTGGAGGTAATCGAAGAAACTCCCAGTGGAACTCGTGCCGAACGCCAGGTCGACGAGACGGGGAGACGAATCGTCACAGCGCCGCCCCCGCCCTCGCAGGGAAACTTCTTCATCCAGATCGGGGCCTTCAGTATCGAGGAGAATGCCCGCAAGCTGGCCTCAGAGGCGCGATCGATCGATGACCGGGTATTCGTGACCAGGACCGCCGGATTGTGGCGGGTTCGTGTCGGCCCGGTCGATTCGCGAGTCAGGGCGATCGAGCTCCGCGAGCGATTCGACTCTGCCGGATATCCGTCGCTCATCGTCGACGGCGGCAGCCGCTGAGAGTAGGTGGGTCGGAGGGGGTCGGGGCTCCCGCTCCGACCCGCGGAGGGCTCCAGCCCTCCGCAAGCCTGCGACGGCGAAGACGCCGTCGCGAGTCGGCCCTGGAGGCCCGACCCCCCCTCGAGTTCAGGCCATTGGGACGAGGATCGCGCAGATCCGTTGCTTCAGACCAGCTCGATATCGGAAAAGAAGAAGTGGATCTCGCGCGCGGCGTTCTCGTCCGAGTCTGAGCCGTGAATGGCATTGCGCTCGATCGATTCTCCAAACTCCTTCCGCAGAGTTTTCTCCTCGGCATTGGCCGGGTCGGTGGCTCCCATCAGATCGCGCAGCGACTGGACCGCGTTGTCCGTGCGGAGAGCTGCCACATAGACGGGGCCCGAAGTCATGTACGTGACCAGGTCGTTGAAAAACGGCCGTTCGCGGTGGACGGCGTAAAACTCCCGCGCCTGCCGGTTCGACAGATGCAATTTTTTGATTGCGATGATCTCGAAGCCTTCCGCTTCGATTCGAGACACGATCCTTCCGAAGTTCCCCTTCTCGACGGAGTCGGGCTTCACGAT
>DATLFB010000020.1:0-20273 GCA_035525285.1 Thermoanaerobaculia bacterium | reverse complement strand
GCCAGTCACCGCTGTCCTACACCGCCGACAGAATGTCGGCGGACCGGCCGACTGAAAGTCGGCGCACCGCTTTTCGTAGCGCGGCCTTCCAGGCCGCCGTGTCGCTGGCTTCCAGCCAGCGAGGTCGCCGGCAGGATGCCGGCGTTACGGCGGGCAGGATGCCCGCGCTACAACAAGGGTGGAACGCCGACTTCCAGTCGGCGGTTATAACGTCCGTTCCACGTCGACTTCCTCGGGATCGCGGCCGCGGCGAAACACGCGCGCCGGTTGCAATCCCACGAGCGTCGCAACGCCATCCTCCACGCGCAGCATCGAGCCTTCCCGCAGTCCCACCACCGTCGCGTCGTTCTCCTCGAGAAACTCGAGGATGCGCTGCTCGCGCGTCTCGCCCTGGTGCGTCGAGTCCGCGTCGGGATCGAGGTAGTGCGGATTGATCTGGAAGCCGACGAGCGCGAGCGCGTCGAACGACGGCGGATAGACGATCGGCATGTCGTTCGTCGTCCTGATCGTCGGACAGGCGACGTTCGTTCCCGCGCTCGAGCCGATGTAAGGCACTCCGCCGCGCACGCGTGAGCGGATCAGGTCGAGCAGGTTGCGGTCGTACAACGCCTTCAGCAATCGGAACGTGTTGCCTCCGCCGATGAAGATCGCTTCCGCGTTCGCGACATCCGTGTCGACCTCGAACCCCATGCGTCCGAGGCGCTCCCGGACCAGTGCGATGTACGCCTCGTGATCGTGCTGCGCGTAGGGGAGGAACGACACGCGCGTCCGGCCTTCGAGAATGCGGCGGATCTCCGGCTCGCTGTGATCGAGGAAGCCGTAGCCGTGAACGATCGAGCTGGAGATCAGCAGCAGTCGCGTCATTGCTTCAGCCACCATGCGAACGGGCCGGGGTGCCAGAGAAAGAGGCCGAGGCCGGGCGCGACGTGAACGTTCTGCACGCGCCGGTTCACCGGAAACTTGAATGCCGGCTGCAGCGTGAACAGATACGGCTGATCGCGCGCGATGAGGTCGTGGAGGTGGTGATAGATCTCCGCGCGGCGCGCATGATCGAACTCCGCGCGGCCCTGCTCGATCAACTGATCCGCCTCCGCGCTCACGTAGCTTCCCGCGTTGAGTCCGTTCGGCGGCACCTGGCTGGAGTGGAAGATCGAGAACGGATCGGGATCGGGATCGAGATACCACGAGAAAAACGCGGACTCGAAGTTTCCCTGCAGCACGCGGTCGAAATACGCCGCGCCGTCCATCTCGCGGATGTTCATCGTGATGCCGGCGCGGCGGAGCGCGTCCTGATAGACCTGCGCCTGCGAGCGAATCGCGGCGTTCTCCGACGGGATCAGCAGATCGAAGCGGAACGGCTTTCCTTCGCGCTCGAGCGTGCCGTCGCCGTTCGCGTCGCTCCAGCCGGCGGAGGCGAGGACCGCCGCGGCGGCCTGCGGATTGAACTCGATCGGCAGGACCTCGTGGTTGTAGGCCCACTGATCGGGCACGAACGGGCCGGTCACCGGACGCGCCTGTCCGTGGTACAGAGTGTCGATGACCGTGCGGCGGTCGTAGTTCATCGCCAGCGCGCGGCGCACGCGCACATCGGCGAAGAGCGGATTCTTCAGATTCCAGATGAAGAAGTTGTAGGAGAGCGGCCAGACGTTCTGGAACTCGATCTTCTCCTTCACCGCGGGGTTGTCCTTGTCGCGGAACCACGTCTCGTTGTGAATGCGTCCGACGTCGATCTGGCCGCGCTTGATGGCATTCCACGCGACCGCGTCGTCGGCGACGAAGCGGAAGAGCACCGACGCGATGCGCGGCTTCTCGCGCCAGTAGTCGGCGCGCCGCTCGAGCAGGATCGTGCCGCGCTCGCGCTTCTTCAGCACGTAAGGTCCGTTGCCGACGACCGCGGTGATCTTTCCGAAGTCGCCTTTGCCGTAGACGTGCTCCGGCATGATGCCGATGTTGAACGAGAGCAGCTGCGTCACGCGCGGCTCTTTGAAGACGACGCGCACGGTGTGGTCGTCGAGCGGTTTCGTCTGCGCGCGGTCGAGCGTCTCGAACCAGCTGCCGAACTGCAGGGAGACGTCGATCATCTTGTGCAGCGTGAAGATCACGTCGCTCGCCTTGACCGGCACCCCGTCGCTGAACGTCGCGCGCGGATCGAGATGCAGGGTGTAGACGCGATTCCCTTCGGTGATCTCCCACTTCGTGGCGATGCCGGGCGCCGGATTGAGGCTCTGATCGAGGGCGATGAGGGGATCGTAGAGGTACGTCAGGACCTGGCGCTCTTCTTCGCCGGTGTGGAGAACGTAGTTCAACGTCTCGATGTCGTTTTCGATGCGGCGGACGAGACGTCCGCCGTCCTGCGGGGCGGTGACGGTTTTGCGCGGCGCGGGCGCGGGCGGTTGCGGAGTCTCCCGCGGACACGCGAGCAGAAGGAGGGCGAGAAGAGGTGCGAGGCGGCGCATCCGCTGCGCATTCTAGCGGGGCCGCGCGAGGAAGGCTCGAATGAGCGCCTGTTCCTCATCCTTTTTGATGCGCGAGAAAAGCTTCGTGCCGAGCCGGTCGATGGTCTCCGCGCGATCGAACGGCAGCTTCGCGTACATCTTCCCGCCTTCGAAGTGACACGGCTGGCAGCGGCGCTCGAGGATGGGGCGGACGTCGCGCGCGAAGTCCACCGGATTCGGCGGCGGGGGCGAAGGGGCGGCGACGTGGAGCAACTGCAGCACGATCCAGATGAAAAGCTCGATCTGCAGCATGACCACAATGTAGCGCCGTGCGCGCCGGACGTCATGTCACGGCAGTCACGAAGCCGGTGCGAGTTGTGATGCAGGCGACACGCTTGCCGGAAGCCTGGGGCAATCCGCGCTGCCGGCCGTGCCGGCCAGGCGCGAGTTGTGTAATGGACGCTCGTATGAGCAAGGCATTATCGCGGTTCGCCGGCGCCGTGACCAAATGGGCCGGCAGCAACTGGGGCTTCACGACGGCGGTCACGGTGATCATCGTCTGGGCCGTGACCGGCCCGATCTTCCGCTTCTCGAACACGTGGCAGCTCGTGATCAACAGCGTCACGACGATCGTCACGTTCCTCATGGTCTTCCTCATCCAGCGCGCGCAGAACAAGGACGGGATGGCCATCCAGGTGAAGCTCAACGAGCTCGTGGCCGCGATCGACGGGGCGAGCAATCGGCTGATCGATGTCGAGGATCTTTCCGAGGAGGAGCTGGAGACGCTGCATAAGCACTATCGGCGGCTGGTCGAGATGGCCGCGCGCGACGAGCACGTTTCGGCGTCGCATTCGATCGAAGAGGCCGAGCAGCGGCATCACGCGAAGCGGAAGCGCAGGCGCGGGTAGGGTGGAGCCCCGGATGTTACGCTACGCGGGATGAACTGGACGGCGAGTGAGCGCAGGATCCTGGCAGCGTTGCGAACGCCTGCTCACATCCAGCGGTTTCTGGACGAACTGGAGTACGACGAGGCGGGCGGCGCCGACTCGCCCCGCGTGGTGATGCGAACCGGGAAGGCGCAGTGCCTGAGCGGGGTGCTGTTCGCCGCGGCGGCGCTGCGCGAGCTCGGCTACGCGCCGCGGCTGATGTACATCGACGCCGTGAGCGACGACGGGCATTGTCTGGCCGTCTATGAGCGCGGAGGGCTCTGGGGCGCGGTGGCGAAGTCGAACTTCACGACTCTCCGCTCCCGCGAGCCCATCTACCCCTATCACTCCCTCGGCCTGAGCTACTTCGAGGGCTATTACAACCAGTACGGCAAGCGGACGATGCGTTCGTTCACCCTGCCGGTCGATCTGGAGCGATTCGAGCCGCGCGGCTGGCGATTCAGCGAGCGCGAGCTGCTCTACATCGATCGCGCGATCGATCGCACCCCGAAAGCGTGGACCCTGCCGCGCGGCGGCGCCCGGACACTGGGCAAAGTGAGCGAACTTCTGGTGAAGGCCGGGTTGCTCGGCGCGAAGGCGGAGGGACTGTGGCAACGCGGGGGCAATGAGCCCGATTGAGCCGCGAGCGGGCATCACGAGACCTTGCCGCCAATCTGAAGGGCAACCGCAAGTGCTCGATCCAATCGCGCAACCGTCGCCGGCGAGAGACTTCCAATGGAGTCGGTCAGCGCCGTCTTCGACAGGCTTACAAGCTCGTCGCAGTGGATTGCGCTATCGTGTTTGAGACCTTCGTCAATGCCGACTGCGACCTGCGATGACAAGCCGTGGTAAGTGGAGTAGATCGGTGCGCATATGACGGATGAAAAGCGTGAGTCAATCACCGATTGCCGGCCGACCACTACGAACACTCTGGATTTGCGCGGGTCGGTCGACGACGGGTGGCGAACTCGATACAACTCGCCGCGCTTCACGAGAGACCTGATACTCGAGAACGTCTTCCGCTTCTCGATTCAGCTCATCGGCAAGCTCGTTGATTCGAGCCACCTCATCACGGGTGTCAGGTTCGGCCGATTCGCGGAGAAACCGGCGAACCGCTTCCGCGACGAACGTCGCGCGATCGGTCGCGATCTGATCGATTTGCTCCGCTAGCTCATCGGGAAGGTTCACTGGAGTGCTCATTGAATAACGGTAAGGCAAGATCGAGTCCGAACGCAACGCGCACTTCTACGATCGTTACTTCAGAACACCCGATCCCATCGCCTCAAGTGATTACCACACTGTAAGTTGCACGGCGTTTGAGACTCGTGCGCCTCATGCTGTGCGAACCGGAGGCGGCTCGTCGGCTGCTACGCCGGATCAGGCCGCGTCTCGCTTCGATCAATCGCTCGCGTCCAGAAGCGCCCGTTGCTCGGGCGTGGGATTTCGGTGAACGATCTTCATGCATCGTCACCAGGTTGCCTTCCGGATCCATCAACGTCGCGAACAAACCGACACCGGGGAATTCGACGATTTCCACGCCGTGACCATCGCTTGCGCATACGTTTCACTCCCGTGACCAGTGGTCGATCGGTCAGGTGCGAACCTGAAGAACCAGTTTGCCCTGGCTACGCCAACTGCGGCTGCGTTCATGCGCCAGGCGTACTTCCGACAGTGGAAACACCGAGTCAATGACGCTTCGGACCTTTTCTGCCGACATCAACGAGGCGATCTGGCTCAGGGCCTGACCGTCAGCGCGCACGAGAATCGTGTGGGCGCTCTGCGCATTGCCCATGCGCAGCGTGCGCCACAAATTGGTGGTCAAAGCGTTCGTAAAGGTCGAGACGCTCGGAATGGTCGTGACGTAACGACCTTGTCGAGTCAGCACTCGCGAACATGTTTGCAGGCTCTCGCGGCCAATCGTGTCGAACACCAGATCCTGCGAGTAGACGAGAGCGTCGAAGCGCTCGGTTGTGTAATCGATGACGCGATCGGCGCCCAGCGATTGCACGAGAGAAGCATTGCGCGCACTACTGACTCCGGAAACCACGGCTCCCAACGCCTTTGCAATCTGCGTTGCATAGGTGCCAACGCCGCCCGAAGCGCCAATGATCGTCACGCGGGAACCCGCCCGGGTGCGCCCGACCCGCAGCAGCGCCCCATAGGCCGTCAGGCCGGCACACGGAACAGCGGCTGCCTCTTCGTGAGAAATGTTGGCCGGTTTCTTCGCGAGCGCCCGCTCATCAATCGCGATGTACTCGGCGTAACCACCCATGCGACCGAGCGGGGTCTGCATTCCAAAAACGGCGTCGCCCGGACGGAAGAGGGTTGCCTTGGGGCCGAGCTCAACGACAACGCCGGAGACGTCACTTCCGAGAATCAGCGGGAACCCCGGCATCAGGTACCGAAACACGTATCTGCCCTCTCGCAGAAGCCAGTCGCGCGGGTTGACGGAGGCGGCATGCACCTCTACGAGCACCTGCCTTGACCTGGGGACAGGCCGAGGCTGGTCCCCTTCCTCGAGCACCTCGGTGCCGCCGTATCGGTTGATGAAAATTGCTCTCATGGAGGCGAGTCGTGGAAACGGGGCGCATCAGGCGTCAGCGCGGGGCCGCACGATCGCCCGTAATGCGTCTTCGGGCTCGGGCGGAGTCCTGTTCCACACCATCTCGAAGCTCTGCGGCGGTAATTGCCAGGAATAGCCGCGAAGCAGAACGACGGCAAACACTTCCATGAAGTAGGTCGCGAAGTCGAGCCCCGGACACCGATGCCCGGTCGCCGGTCCTGCTCCCTGAGGTGCGAACGCATGCTCGTGACGTTTGTCCTCGGCGCGCTCCGGTGAAAAGCGATCGGGGTCGAATGTCTCGGGATTCGTGTACACGCTCTGCGCTACGTGACTCGGAGTCACCGCCCACATGACCATCCAGCCGGCAGGCACCGACACTCCGTCGAGCTCGAAGGGCCGTCTGGTCTTCCCGAAGACCGCGGGAATGATCGGGCAGAGCCGCTTGACCTCATTGACGACCTGGAGAAGGTAAGGCATCGAGGTGAGCGTTTCGAGCGTCAACGGGCCTTTCGGCGCAAGGGCGTCGATCTCGGCGGCAAGTTTGCTCCGGACTGCCGGATTGGCGGTGAGCTGCTGGACGAGGGCGCCAAGCTCACCGTACACAATGAAGCCTGCAATGACGATGTGATGGAGCTCCAATGCGGCTTCGTCATCGGTGAGTGTCGTGCCTGACGCGGCGGTGAGAATACGGGAAAGGCCGTCGCCGGTGGGCGACTCGCGTCGTTTGCGTACGAGCGTCCCGAGGACCTGCAGAATTCGATTGCGGGCTTGTAATGCCTTACGGTATCGAGTGCCCGGGAGGTTGATCGGCAATGCCGCGAAACCGTCCGTGAGGATGCCATAGTCGCGTCGAAGCCGGTCCATTTCCTCGCCGGGAGGCATGCCCATGATTGCAGCGCAGATCACCTCGATCGACAATCGCTTCAATTCATCGAGCCATCGAATCTCGTCGGCCACCGCCCAGGCGCTGAAATATCGCTCGACGGATTCCTGCATGACCAGAAGATACGCAGCGATGGCCGGCCGCGTGAACGCCTGATTGACCAGTTGTTTCCTTGCCCTGTGGACCTCGCCGTCGAGCAATGGAAGGCTGCGGCCGCCGAAGAGCTCCTGCACATGCGGCGGCATCGAGCCTTCGCGCATCACGACATCGCCGTCGATGAAACGTCCGACGGCGTCCGCTCCGGCAATGACCGCCGTCCTGCGTCCGAGGACGTTGGAGCGGAAGATGCGGCCGTGAGAGGCCAATCGCTCCTCGATGAACCGAAAGGGATTTCTGGCGAACGAGAGTGTCTCTCCGAGCACCGGAAGGCCATCGCGTCCTGGAGGCAGCCGGGTTCCTGTGGGCGTTGCGCTCATCTGACCTCCCGTGGTTGTCATGAAGCATACGCTCGCCGGCGCAGAGCGGATTGCGGCACCGCTGACGGGCTGTCTTGACCTGCTCGTTGATCCGTCTTACGCTGAGGGTCATCGATACTCATGATCAGGTGACGAGATGGCACGCACGAGAGTTTCATCGAAGTATCAGGTAGTCATCCCCAGGGAAGTTCGAGAGCGCGCGGATATTCGCGTCGGGCAGGAATTTCAAGTCATTGCGAAGGGCGGTTTGATCACGCTTGTTCCGGATCGGCCGATTTCTGCGATGCGAGGCTTCGTCCGCGGAATGAAGACGAAAGGATTCCGCGAGAAGAAGGATCGATTCTGATCGTCATCGACTCATCGGGTTGGATCGAGTTCTTCGCGGATGGGCAGCACGCGGAGGAGTTCGCAACACGACTGCGGCAGCCTGCGAACGTGATCACTCCCACCGTGGCGATTTACGAAGTCTACAAATGGATCAAGCGAGAGCGATCCGAGAACGAAGCGATCGAAGCCGTAGCGACCATGAAGAAGTCGCAGATCGCGGACTTGACCGAGGAGATCGCTCTCGTCGCCGCGGATCTGAGCCTCGAGCACGGACTTCCCATGGCCGACTCGATGATGCTCGCCTTCGCTCGAACGAGCAACGCCGAACTGGTAACAACGGATGCCGGCTTCGAAAAGATTGAAGGGGTTACCGTTTTCTCGAAGAAGCGAAGTACGTGACCGTTGTCTGTACTGCGTCATTGGCGAGCGGCTGCTGACCCCAGCCGCCGCTCCCCGCGACCCTACTCGCTCCCGATCACCCACTTCTCGTACACATCCCCCGGCAGCTCGCGCACGAAGCGTGACGGCTCCATGAGGATGTCCATTCCTCCGCGGTCGCGGGCCATGACGGGGAAGACGAGATAGAGCTCCTGCATGGCGCGGGTGACGGCGACGTAGAAAAGCCTTCGCTCCTCTTCCTCGCCCGGGATCACGATCTCCTGCGCCGACTCGTTGCTCGGATCGATCGCGCCTTCGAGCAGCGGCAGCGCCTCGTGCACGCGGCTCGGCTCGATCCTGATGATGCCGCCCGGAACGCGCAGCGCGCGCTGCGAGGGGAAGCGGCCGTCGGCGAGCCAGATCACGAAGACCGTTCGCCACTCCAGCCCCTTCGCCTGATGCACTGACGTGAGCACGATCTTTTCGTCCTCCGGTCCGACCACGGCGACGTCCTCGCCGGCGATCGGATTCGCGAGCGCCACTTCATCGAGAAACTGAGTCACATCGTCGTAGCGCAGCGCGTACTGCGACATCTGCTCGAGATCGTCGAGCCGCGCCTGCGCGTTCGCGAATTTCGCGCGCGCGTAATCGGCGTAGCCTTTCTCGACCACGATGCGGATCGACTCCGAGGGGTTGTGCTTCATTCCTTCGCCGTCGAGGATGCGGAGGATTTCGCGCAGGTTGTTCAGGCTTTGGGAGAGGGCGCGCCCCTCACCCGGCCGGAGCCTGCCCTGAGCGGAGCCGATGGGGCCACCCTCTCCCCGCGGGGCGGGGAGAGGGGAATGATGGAGGAAACGATCGAGCGGATTTGGCGCCTCGCTGATTCGTCCCCACACTTCCGATGCCGTTTTCTCGCCCACCTTCGGATAGAGCTTCATCACTCGTTTCCACGACAGCTCGTCGCGGGCGTTCGTGACGATCTTCAGATAGCCGAGGACGTCCTTGATGTGGGCCTGTTCGAAGAAACGGACGCCTGAGCGGATCTCGTACGGGATCAGCCGGCGCGAGAGCTCCATCTGCAGCTCGAGCGACTGATAGTGCGAGCGATAGAGCACCGCGATGTCGCCCAGCTTCTCGCCTTCATCGCGCAGCTCGAGGATGCGCTGCGCGACGAACGAGGCCTGCTCGTAGACATCGTCCACGCCCACCATCGCCGGCTCCGGCCCGTCGCCGCGTACCGCCTGCAGCTCCTTGCGGAACTGGAAGCGATTGTGCGCGATCGAGTGATTCGCGAGACTCAGGATCTGGCGCGTGGAGCGATAGTTCGTCTCCAGCTTGTAGATCGTCGCATCGGGAAATCGGAGCGGGAAGGTGAGGATGTTCTCGAACGACGCGCCGCGAAACGAGTAGATGGACTGCGCGTCGTCGCCGACCACCATCACGTTGCGGCGCTCCGCGGACATCGCGTCGATGATGTCGGCCTGCAGCTTGTTCGTGTCCTGATACTCGTCGACGAGGATTGCGCGATAACGGCGCTTGAGCGCCGCGGAGATGTCCTCGTGATCGTCGAGGAGCACTTTCCAGAACACGAGCAGATCGTCGAAGTCCATCGCGTTCGCATCGCGCTTGCGCTCCTTGTAGCGGCGGAACACATTCACCATCTCCTCGGTGTACATCATGAAGTGCGGGTAGTTCTGCTCGAGGTGGAGCTCGAGCGGCGTGCGCGTGTTGATCAGAAACGAATAGATGTCGAGGAGGACGTCGCCCTTCGGAAAGCGCTTCTCGAGCGTCTTGATGCCGAGGGAGGAGACGGCGGACTCCATCATCTCGCGGGAATCCTCGGCGTCGAGAATCGAGAAATTGCCGCGATATCCGATCGCTTCCGCGTGGCGGCGGAGCAGGCGATTGCCGATCGAGTGGAAGGTGCCTCCCCAGATGCGGCGCGTGTCGATGGTCACGAGCTGCTCGACGCGGCTGAGCATCTCCCGCGCGGCTTTGTTGGTGAACGTGACGAGGAGGATGTCGCTCGGATCGATCCCGTCTTCGATGAGGCGCGAGACGCGATAGGTGAGGGTGCGCGTCTTGCCGCTGCCGGCGCCGGCGATCACGAGCATCGGGCCGCCGCCGGCCATGACCACTTCGAGCTGCTCGTGATTCAGCTCGTCTTCGTAGCGGACGCGATACTGCTTCTGCGGTTTCTCGGCGCGCTTGAGCGTGTAACGGCGGATCTTCGTGGACATGCGCGCGGCGAAGCGTAGCATCCGAGGCTGCACGTATACTCTCGCGGCTCGTGCGCCACGGACCGAACTCCGAGTTCTCGCCGGCCGCCATCCTCGCTGCATCGATCACGCTTGCCGCGCGTCTGGCAGGCGTGGCCGCGATGTACGGTTTCTTCGTTCTGCTCAGCCGCGTACAGGGCGCGGGGGCGTTCGGACAGTTCGTGATTGCCACCACGGCGGTCCAGTTGCTCGCGACGATCGCCCGCTTCGGTTTCGATCACGGGATCATGCGCGTCGCCGGCCACCGCCTGGCCGCGGGCGATGAAGCCGGCGCGAGCGCGAGCATCGGTCTCGCGATCTCGATCGCGTTCGGCGGCGGGGTCGCGCTGACGCTGCTCGCGCTGCCGATGCTGGGCCTCGACATCGCCTACGCCGCATCGCTGCGCGGACCACGCATCGCGATCCTCTTCACGCTTCCGGTGATGGCGGCGGCGCAGGTGATGTACGCGGCGCTGCGCGCGCGGCATCAGGCGGCGCGTGCGTCGATGTCCGAGGGCATCGTCCGGCCGCTGTGCGCATTCGCGCTCGCGCTCGCCGCGACGATGTGGTGGCCGGCGGAAGAAACCTTCGCGCTCGCGTTCTTCGTTTCGTGGTTCGTCGCGGCGCTGGTGGCGGGCTCGTTCCTGCGCGGGCACATCGGCATGTCGGCGGCGGATGTGCGACCGCTCTTTGCCGCGGCCCTGCCGATGCTCGGCGTCACGCTGCTGCAACAGAACAACGCCGCGCTCGACGTGCTCGCGCTGGCGCTCGCCGCGCCGCCGGACGTTGTCGGGCATTACGCGGCAGCGCAGAAGATCACTCACGCGGTGCTGATGGTCTTCATGGCCATCACCGCCGTCTTCGCGCCCTACGTCCCCGCGCTCGCCTCCGACCGCGAAGCCCTCGGCCGTTTTTATCGCAGCACGACGCGATGGATTCTCATCGCGACGCTGCCGGCGTTGATCATCACCGCCGCGCTGCCGGAGCTGCCGCTGGCCTTCTTCGGCCCGGAGTTCGTCCGCAACGGCGCCCTTCCGCTCACGATCCTGAGCGTGGCGGTGCTCGTGCACGTCGCGATCGGACCGGCCGTTTATCTGCTGATGATGGCGGGCCGTCCGAGCGTGTTGCTGCGTCCGTACGCGATGGCGATCATCCTCACGGCGGTGGCGCTCGCGGCGCTCGTGCCGTCGGGCGGCGCAACCGGCGCGGCCGCGGCGATGCTGATCAGCGCGATCGTGTTGCGCGGTCTTCTCTATGGCGTCGTGCGGCGGGAGCTCGGAGTGACCGCGCGCGACGGCCGCGGGATGGTGCTCATCGCGGGCTCGATCGTGATCGCGGCCGGAGCGAAACTGCTGAGTCTCACCAGTGGAGCGTACGTCGCCGCGGCCGCGGCGATGCTCGCGTTCGGCGTGCTGGCGATCCCGATCCTCAGGACGATGCCGCTGCGCGAGACGCTCGGCGAGCGCGATTCGTATTCCTGATTCGATACGGATCACGGCCGGCCGGGCCAGAACGCCTGTCGTATCATGCCGACGGCGGACGCCATCGCGGTTGCCGCAGCGGAGAGAAAAGTCGTTCATGGGCGGAAACCCGGTTCTGTTCGTCGCTCACCCGGGCCACGAATTGCTCGTCTTCGGGTGGATGGTCAGCACCGCGCCGCGCGTCTTCATTCTGACGGACGGATCGGGCCGCGTGGGAAACCCGCGGACTCACTACAGTCGTGAGCTCGTGCAGGAAGCCGGCGCTTCCGCCGGGTCGATTTTCGGCCGCTTCAGCGACGCGGCGATCTATCGCGTGCTCCTCGATCGCACGCACGACGATCTCGTGCACGTCGCGCACGACCTCGCCCGTGAATTTCGCGACGATCCTCCCGCGTGCGTCGTGACCGATTCGCTGGAAGGCTACAACCCGGTACACGATCTCTGTCGATGGATTGCCGGTGCCGCGCTGCGGATCGCGGGATGCGACGCCCCGCAATACGAGTTCTCCACGACGGGACGTCCGATGTCCGGCGGCTTCACGGTCGAGCTGCCCGAGGACGTGATCGAGCGCAAGATTGCAGCGGCGATGAAGTATGAGCCGTTGCGCGATGAGGTGACGGCGAAGCTCGATCGCTTCGGCCGCGAGTTTCTGCGCACCGAGCCGTTCGCGTCCATCGCGGCGTGGAACGATACGAGCGGATTCGAGTCGAGCAAGCCCGAATACGAGCAGATCGGCGAGGACCGCGTGGCCGGCGGCGTCTACCGCGAGACGATCCGCTTTCGCGATCATCTCCTGCCGGTGCGCGAGTCGCTCTGCGCCGAGGCTCTCGTGCGGTCATGAGTCCGTTCCGTGTGCTGATCGCGTTACGAAGCCTCGAAGGACTGGGAGGCCTCGAGCGATATGTGCAGGACCTCGCGCGCAGCCTGATCAATCGAGGGCACCAGGTCGTCGTGTACGCGACGAAGCTCGGGGACGCCGCGCGCGCCCTTCGCTCGGAAACGATTCCCGTGACCGACGATCTCGACTCGATCGCCGTCGTTCCGACGATCATTCATGGCAACGGCAGTCTCGAGACGATGGCGGCGCTGACCCGCTTTCCGGGTGTTCCGGCGCTCTTCGTCTGTCACGGATGGTGGGCGTGGTCCACGGCGCCGCCGCGATTTCCGCGCATCCATCGCTATGTCGCCGTGGACGACACGTGCCGCGACCGGATGCTCTTTCAGGAAGCGATTCCCGAAGAGAAACTCTCGGTCGTGCTCAACGCCGTCGATCTGGAACGCTTCCCGCGCCGCGGTCCACTGCCTTCCCGTCCCGCCCGCGCGCTCGTGTTCAGCAACTACGCGAACGAGATGACGCACGTCGAGTCGATCCGCGAGGCATGCGGGCGTGCGGAGATCGCCCTCGATGTCGCCGGCTGGTCGAGCGGAAATCCGCTGGAGCACCCCGAGCGCGTTCTCGGGCAGTACGACCTCGTGTTTGCGAAGGGAAAAGCAGCCATGGAGGCCATGGCCGCCGGCGCGGCCGTGGTTTTGTGCGACGCGATGGGGATGGGAACGATGGTGACGAGCGACTCGCTCGCGGCGCAGCGGCGGCTCAACTTCGGGGCGCGCGCTCTCGACCGAAGAGTCCATGCGGAAGACCTGCTTCGCGAAGTGGGCCGCTACGATCCGGCCGACGCGACGCGAGTGAGCGATGCCATCCGAAGCATCGCGAGCCACACGATGCTCGTCGATGAGATGCTCGCGCTCTATGAAGAAGTGATCGACGAGCAGCGGCGCGCGGCGCCGGATCCTGCCGCAGAGATCCTCGCCATCAGTCGTTACCTGGAAAAGCTCTCCGTCGACTTCGCGCGACCTCTCGACAGCCAGCAGCTTTTCCCCGTCCTCGGGCTCGCGAACCGCGTTCTGCGCACACCCGTCATCGGCCCGGCGATTCGCTGGATCGCGCGCAGAGTCGCAGGACCCGCGAAGCTCGGCAAGAGCTGACACCGGTTCGACACCGAGGTCGGCGCTACTATGTTCTGCCAATGTTTCCGCCGCGCCTTCTCGCGTTCGTCGCCGTCGTGTTCTGGGGGATTTCCTTCGTCGCGACGAAAGCGGCGCTGCGCGAGATCTCTCCGGTCACGCTGATCTTCGCCCGCTTCGCGATCGGCTCGATCGTGCTGCTGGCGATCGTGCGCGAGCTTCCGCCGCGCCGCGCGTGGCCCTCGCTCGCGCTGATGGGATTCGTCGGCATCTTCATCCACCAGATGCTGCAGGCATACGGGCTCACGATGACCACCGCGACGAATACGGGCTGGCTGATCGGTCTCGTGCCGATCTGGTCGGCGCTGCTGTCGGCGGCGATCCTCCGCGAGCGCTTCGGCGCATGGAAGCTCTTCGGCCTGGCCCTCGGATTCGCGGGCGCGCTGCTCGTGGTCACGCGCGGCGACTTCAGCGCACGCGTGTTCGGGAAGCCTTCGACGACGGGCGACCTGCTGATTCTGATCAGCACGATCAACTGGGCGGTCTACTCCGTCATCGGACACAAGACCATCCGCGAGCTCGGCCCGCGCCGCGCGACCACCGGGGCGATGCTCTTCGGCACGCTGATGCTTGCGCCGTTCTTCCTCGCGCGCCGCGGATGGAGCGAGGTGCCGCGTCTGAGCGCGACCGGATGGAGCGCGCTGCTCTTCCTCGCGATCGGCTGCTCCGCTTTCGGATATCTCTTCTGGTACGGCGCGCTCGAGCGCATCGAAGTGTCGCGCGTGGCCTCGCTGCTCTACGCGGAGCCGCTGGTCACGTTCGCCGCCGCGATGCTGCTCCTCGGCGAACGCGTGAGCGCGCTCGTCATCGCCGGCGGCATCCTCGTGCTCGCCGGCGTTCTCATCACGCAATACGCACCTGGCGCGGCGGTTGCCGCGCACACGAAACCGGAGGAAGCATGACTCGCCGATTTCTCATCATCACATTTGCGGTTCTCGCCGCATTCGCCTGTGCGACGGGCGACCGCGCCGACAAGGATGAAGAAGAAGAGGACGCAGTGGAAGTCCAGGCGATGCGCTACTCGGCCTCGCCGGGCAGGACGCCCGTCGGCGTGATTCCGAGCGCGTCGCTGCGCGACGCGAAGCGCGAGCGCGACGTCAGCCTCACCATCGACTACCCCACGCGCGGCGGCCCGCATCCGCTGATCGTCTTCTCGCACGGCGCGGGAGCGAACGGGCGCGCGTACGTCGGTCTCAGCTCGCACTGGGCGAGTCACGGCTATGTCGTGATCAAGCCGACGCATCCCGACAACGTGCGCCTCGCCGATCTGGCCGCGAGCGATTTCCGCGAGCGCGTCGGCGACATCACCTTCGTCCTCGACTCGCTCGACGCGCTCGAGACGAAGTATCCCGAGCTGAAGGGCAAGATCGACCGCGCGCGCATCGGCGTCGGCGGACACTCCCTCGGCGCGATGACGGCGATCCAGCTCGCCGGCGCGCGCACGTTTCATCCCGCTCCGGTGAGCTACGCCGATCCCCGCGTGAAAGCGGTCATCGCGATGTCGCCGCAGGGGCCGCGGGAGGAGTGGGGTCTGACGCGGGAGTCGTGGGCCGAGATCAAAACGCCCGTCATGTTCATGACCGGCGATCGGGATGCCGGGATGGAAGGGGAGAAGCCGGAGTGGCGCCGCGAGCCGTTCGAGCTTTCCGCGGCCGGCGACAAGTGGCTCGTGTACATCCCCGGCGCGGGACACTTCGCCTTCGCCGGCCGCACCGGCATCACGCAGGAAGAGGCGACGCGGCCGACGCACTCCGCGATCGACGATCCGTCGAACAATCCGCTGAGTCCGCGGCGGATGGATCCGAACCGCGTCCCCCGCGGGAACATGGTCGACGACCTGCGCTCGATCACCGGCGCCGTCCGCGCGCTTTCGCTGGCGTTCTGGGACGCGTATCTGCGCGGCGAGGCGAAAGGGACCGAGCACCTCGAGAAGTCGAAGGATCGCGGGGATCTGGAAGTGAAAAGGAAATGAGATGAAACTCGCAGACGCCAAGGCGCTCGTGACCGGCGGCAGCTCGGGAATCGGACTGGAGACCGCGCGCCAGCTGCGTGCGCGCGGTGCGCAGGTCGCGATCTGCGGGCGGGACGAAGCGCGGCTGCGCGTGGCGGCCGAGGAGATCGGCGGGATGGCGATCGTCGCGGATGTGGCGGTCGAAGACGACGTCGTGCGGATGGTGCGTCAGGTCGTCGACGCATTCGGCGACTACGACGTGTTGATCAACAACGCGGGCTTCGGCCGCTTCGCCAGCCTCGTCGACACCGACATCGACGACATGCGCGGCGTCTACGCGACGAACGTGTTCGGCGCCACGCTCGTCGCGCGCGAGTCGGCACGGCACTTCATCACGCGCAATCGCGGCAACATCGTCAACGTCGCCTCGACCGCGGGACAACGCGGCTTCGCCGGCGGAACCGCGTACGCGTCGAGCAAGTTCGCGCTCTCCGGACTGACCGAATGCTGGCGCGCGGAGCTGCGCAAGCACGACATCCGCGTCATGCAGATCAACCCGAGCGAGGTGCAGACGGAGTTCGTCGCCAACTCCGGCCGGCCGTTGCGCGAGCTCAGCGAGCGCAAGCTGCGCGCGGCCGACATCGCGCAGACGATCTGCTCGATGCTCGAGCTGCCGGATCGCGGATTCATCACCGAAACCACGGTCTGGGCGACGAATCCGGAGTAGCGCGGGCTTCCAGCCCGCCGGATCGCGGGCGTCCCGCGCCCGCGCCTCGAGCGCCGGCTGGAAGCCGGCGCGACGGCGGGCTGGCAGCCCGCGCTACCTGAGCTCGTCGTCGTCGCCGCGGGCAACTCGGCGTTCGATCTCGATTACGACGGCGGCGTCTACATCACCTACTGCGCCTGCAGAAGGCGGCCGGCGACCTCGGCCAGCCGGGCACCGACGCCGCGTACGGCAGGGACGCATCAACGTTCCGGCCGCGCTGGGACTGCAGTAAAACAACCCCAGTCCCCTCTCCCCGCCACGCGGGGAGAGGGTCAGGGTGAGGGGGCCCCTCATCCGCCCTTCGGGCACCTTTCTCCCCGCCGCGGGCGGGGAGAAGGGACGGAGGTGCTAAAATCGCTGCGGGTCCTCCCCAGCGAAAGGCACATACAGATGGCGAAACGCTTCTTCGTCGCGTGTTTTCTTTTCTCGGCAACGGCATTTGCTGCCGAGCGGCACATCGTCCGGTTCAACGGAGCGGTTCCGAAATCGTTCGCGAACGCGGTGACCGCCGCGGGCGGAACGCTCGAGTGGTCGCATTCCGCGGCCGGACTCGCGTCCGTTTCCGGACTCACTGACGATGCCGCAAACGGTCTCGCCGGGACCAACGGCGCGGACGCCGTCGCGGACGTCGATGTGACCGTGCGTCCCGGCCCGTCGACCGACCAGCTCGACGGCGACGGCAACACGGACACGACGACCGAGAGCGCATCCGATCCGACGCTGGCGATGTTCTACTCGCTGCAGTGGAACCTGCATGTCATCGGCGCGAACGCGGCCTGGGCCGCGGGACGCCACGGCTCGCCTGACGTGACCGTCGCGGTGATCGACAGCGGCATCGACTACACACACGTCGATCTGGCAGGCCGCGTCGACCTCTCGCGTTCCGTCTCATTCATCCCGTCCGACGATGCGATCGTGGCATCGATGTTCCCCGGTCATCACCCGGTCACCGACCTCTACTTCCACGGCACGCACGTCGCCTCGACGATCACGAGCAACGCCGTGCTCGCGGCCGGAGTCACCTCGAACGTCACGCTGATCGGCGTGAAGGTGATCGACCGCAACGGGAACGGCTCGCTCGCGAACGTGCTCGCGGGCGTTCTCTGGGCCGCCGATCATGGCGCGGACGTCGCGAACATGAGCCTCGGCGGCGCGATCCAGCGCCCGCACAACGGCAGGCTCATCGCCGCCGTGCAGCAGGCGATGAATTACGCGTATCGCAAAGGCACGCTCCTCGTCGTCGCTGCGGGCAATGAGTCCGCGGACCTCGATCACGACGGCGCGACGCTGAAGCTCTTCTGCGACGGAAGCAATGTCGTCTGCGTTTCCGCGACGGGACCGACCGCCGGCGGCATCTTCGGACCGTGGACGGACATCGACGCGTTCGCATGGTTCTCGAACTACGGACGCTCGGCGATCGATGTCGCGGCACCCGGCGGCAACAGATTGACCGTGATCATCGGCGCATGCGCGAAGACGGCGCTCGTCGGCGGCTGCCCGACCGACTGGCTCATCGCGATCCAGGGGACGAGCATGGCCGCGCCGCACGCGTCCGGCCTCGCGGCGCTGATCGTGGAAGACGTCGGCCACGGGAATCCGGCGAAGGTGAAAGCGAGGCTGCTGCAGGGCGCCGACGACCTCGGCGCGCCCGGCACCGATCCTCAGTACGGAAAGGGGCGAATCAACGTTCCGAGGAGTCTGGGACTGCAGTAAAGGAACGCTGTCGCTCCAGCTATCATTACGTCGTTATGTCCGACGATCCTGAGCCGGGGACTTCCTTTCATACGGCGTGGACCACCACGCTCGACCCGGCGGAAGGACTGGAGCGCAAGCTCGTCGAGCAGCGGCTGCAGAGCGAACAGCTGCGGCTTCTCGGCAGCGCCGTCCACGTGGCCGCGGAAGGAATCGCGATCCTCACGCCGGCCGTCGAGGCGATCGGACCGCGCATCGCGTTCGTCAACGACGGCTTCTGCGCGATGTACGGCCGCGGCCGCGAGGACATCATCGGCCAGACGCCGCTGATCTTCGGCATCACCGAGCAGCATCAGTCGATCAGCGACGCGCTTCTCCAGCACGTCTTCGAGCGGCGCGCGTTCGACGCGGAAGCGACCGCGCGGCGCGCCGACGGCTCCGAGTTCGAGCTCGACATCGAGCTCGTGCCGGTCGAGGACTCCGGGCAGCTCACGCACTGGGTCGCGTTTCTGCGCGACGTCACGGCCACGCGGCATCAGGTCGTCTCGCTGCGGCATCAGGCGACGCACGACGCGCTGACCGGCCTGCCGAATCGCACGCTGCTCTTCGATGCGCTGGAGACGGCCATCGGCGAGGCGCGCGAGCAGAAGACGATGCTGGCCCTGATGCTGATGGATCTCGACCGCTTCAAGGAAGTGAACGACACCTTCGGCCATCACTTCGGCGACATGCTGCTCAAGCAGGTGGCGTTCCGGCTGCAGAACCAGATGCGCGGCGCCGACATGGTCGCGCGCCTCGGCGGCGACGAGTTCGCGGTCGTGATCCCCGATCCCGCCGACGCGAGCGCGGCGGCGAAGGCGGCGCGGCGCATTCTCAACGCGCTCGAGCTGCCGTTCGTCGTCGAAGGGCAGGTGCTCGACGTCGGCGCGAGCATCGGCATCGCGCTCTATCCGACGCACGGCACCGACGTTCGCTCGCTGCTCCGCGGTGCCGACGTGGCGATGTACTCGGCGAAGCAGAGCCAGAGCGGCTACAGCTTCCATCACGAAACGACGGAAGTGCGGTCGCCGGACCAACTCACGCTGGTGGCCGAGCTGCGCAGCGCGATCGAGCGCGATCAGCTCGAGCTGCACTATCAGCCCAAGCTGCATCTCCGCAGCGGTCTGATGACGCGCGCGGAAGTGCTGATGCGCTGGAATCATCCGGTCCGCGGCTTTCTGCAGCCCGCGCAGTTCATCCCGCTCGCGGAACGGACGGGACTCATCCGGCCGGTCACCGACTGGCTGCTGAACCGCGCGCTCGAACAGTGCCGCACGTGGCAGGACGCGGGCGCGCCCATTCACGTCGCGGTCAACATCTCCGCGAAGAGCCTGCTCGATCAGGCGCTGCCGGGGAAGGTGCAGCAGGCGCTCGACCGCTGGAACGTCGATCCCCGCTTCCTGAAGATCGAGATCACGGAGAGCAGCATCATGGCCGATCCCGCGCACGCGCTGGCGATTCTGTCGATGCTGCAGTCGATGGGTGTGCGCCTCTCCGTCGACGACTTCGGCACCGGCTACTCATCGCTCACGCATCTGCGCGAGCTGCCGATCGACGAGATCAAGATCGACAAGTCGTTCGTCGCTCACATGACCGCGAGCGACGCCGACGCGGCGATCGTGCGCACGGTGATTCACCTCGCGCACGATCTCGGCAAGCAGGTGTGCGCCGAGGGGGTGGAGGACGAAGCGACGTGGGGGATGCTGGCGGAGATGGACTGCGATCTCGCGCAGGGCTACTGGATCGCCCGCCCGATGAATGCGAGCGACTTCATGCAGTGGCTCACCGACACGTCGTGGGGGCTGAAGACGAGCCGGCGGCTGCCGTAGGGGCGGTTTCGCGGTTGCGCAGTCGCGCGGTTTCGCAGTGCCGCGCCTGGAACGCCGACATCCTGTCGGCCGGTTCGCCGACTTCCAGTCGGCGGGGTTTTAATCCGGAGTTCCTTTCCTTGAAAAGCGCTATCCGTCTGAACCAGATCGGGATAGCTTGAAAAGGATTAGGTGGTTACTGGGAACGCGGCGACAAGATCGAGGGCGCGTTGCTGAAGCGGTGTGATATCGGTGAGGACGTCGA
>DATLFB010000013.1:0-7899 GCA_035525285.1 Thermoanaerobaculia bacterium | reverse complement strand
CGCATGCTCCGCAGCCCGCTCATGAAATCGATCGACGCCCTCTTCGAAGAGCTGAAAGACCGCGACGACTACGACCCGTCGCGCTTCGCGGCGAGACTGCAGGCGGTGAAAGCAGCGCTCTGACCAGTCCCCTCTCCCCGCTTGCGGGGAGAGGGCCAGGGTGAGGGGCGCCCCTCACCCGGCCTTCGGCCACCTTCTCCCCGCGAGCGGGGAGAAGGGACTGTCCATCGGATAGAATCCCGCCCGGGTGCGGCAACGGACGCCGCAGGGACCGCAGCCGGTCGGGCCGCCGCTGCAACACGACGACGACCATGACCATTGCCGAGTTTCTCCTCGCGCTCATCTCGATCTTCATCGCCGCGAAGGTGTTCGGTGAGATCGCCGAGCGTCTCGGCCAGCCCGCCGTCCTCGGAGAGCTTCTCGGCGGCGTGATCATCGGCGTCTCCGGCTTCCACCTCGTCAATCCGCACAACAACACCATTCATCTCCTCTCCGAGCTCGGCGTCATCCTCCTGCTCTTCCTCATCGGACTGGAGACGAACCTGAAGAAGCTGATGGAAGTCGGCGGCTCGGCGAGCGCGGTGGCGCTCGTCGGCGTCGTCCTTCCCTTCGCCGGCGGCTTCGCTTTCGGCCAACTCCTCGGCATGCGCATGATGGTCGCCGTCTTCCTCGGCGCCGCGCTCACCGCGACCTCGGTCGGCATCACCGCGCGCGTGCTCTCCGATCTCGGCCATCTCAAGGATGACGAGTCGCAGGTCATCCTCGGCGCGGCGGTCGTCGACGACATCATCGGCCTCGTGCTGCTCACCCTCGTCGCCACGCTCGCGCAGGGCGGCGAGCTCACGTTCCTCAGCGTCGGGAAGATCGTCCTCGTCGCCTTCGGCTTCGTGCTGCTGGCCATCGTCATCGGCTCACAACTCGCGCCGATGCTCATCCGCGCGATCGACCGCATCGACATGGCCCGCGGCCTCTTTTTCGCGTCGCTCGTCTTCGCGCTGCTGCTCGCCTGGCTCGCGCAGAAGGCGGGCTCCGCGATCATCATCGGCTCGTTCGCGGCCGGTCTCGTGCTCGCGCGGACGAAGCGGGGAGAGGAGATCGAGCGCGAAGTCCACGACGTCGCGCAGTTCTTCATCCCGATCTTCTTCGTCGTCGTCGGCGCCGCGGTCGACCTCGGCCAGATGAATCCGTTCAATCCGATCACGCGGCGATTCTTCTGGATCGGCCTCGCGCTCACCGCGATCGGGATCGTCGGCAAAGTCGCTTCCGGATTTGTCGTCGGCGGCCGGCTGCGACGCATCGTCATCGGCGTCGGAATGATCCCGCGCGGCGAAGTCGGATTGATCTTCGCCACGATCGGGCTCTCCACGAAGATCATCAGCGGCGGGATGTACAGCGCGGTGGCGATGATGGTGATGCTCACCACCTTCATCACCCCGCCGCTCCTGCGCAGACTGCTCGTCCCCGGCACGCCGACGAAGTTCGACGGCCACAGCGACGACTACGTCGTCGACGCGATGATGGATCGCGTCGACGAAGAATCCGAGGCTACGAAACGCGAGCCCGGACCTGCCGAAACTGCGGTTCGTCCGTGACGAGATTCGCCGTCAGCGCCAGCTCCGAGGCGCGGCGTTCCGCGTTGCGGATTCGCTCATCGGTCGTCGGATGCGTTGCGAAGAACTGCTCCACGCGTCCCGGCGAGCGCTGCGCGTGCTCCATCAGCACGCGGAACATCGAGGCCATGCCTCGCGGGTCGTAGCCCGCGCGATACATCGCGTGAATCCCGAGCTCGTCGGCCTCGCGCTCCGCCTCGCGGCTGAATCGCGCGAGCGCGCCGCCCGCCACGATCTGCGCCGCAATCTGCGAGAGCACGCCCGGATCCTGTCCGAGGACCAGGCCGGCGATGACGCTCAGTCCGTACTGCCGCGAGATCTGCTCGGTCGTGTGCCGCGCCACCACGTGGCTGATCTCGTGCGCCATCACCCCCGCGAGCTCCGACGCGTTGTTCGCATTCGCGATCAGCCCGGTGTGCACGTAAATGTGTCCTCCCGGAATCGCGAACGCGTTGATCGCCGGATCTTCCACGACGTGGAACTGCCAAGGCAGTTGATTGAAGGGCGCCGAAGACTGCGACACGATGCGCTGTCCCATCGCCTGAACGTATCCGTTGACGACGGGATCGTTGCTGAAGCGGACCTGGCGGGCCACGTCCTGCGAAAGCTGCTGCCCGAGCTGCCACTCCTCTTCGATGGAAATGAGATTGAAGTTGCCTCCGCCCACGCCTCCCGAGCCGCAGCCGAGGGCCAGGAACGTGACGAGCGCAACCGCGAACGTCAGGTTGTGTTTCGTGTTCATCATGCTCGATGGATGGTGCAAAGCGTGCACCGCGGACGAGCGATGAACGACCGCGCTCATCCGCGAGAGACGCCGGCCGAACGGTGGCGCTCGCCGCGCGACAGTGAGGAGGGCGGACGTCTCGTCCGCCAACCGCTTCGGCGAGAACACGTTCTGGGGACGCCCCGCGCAGCCCGGGGAGATCGCGCCGTCGTACGTGTTTCTCGCGAGCGCGGCTCGGAGACGTCTCGATAATTGTCATCCCGAGCGTGAGCGAGGGACCCGGGTGTGCGGGTGGCTCGATGGACGCGCCGCCCGGACCCCCAGGTCCCTCGCTACGCTCGGGATGACATGGCGATCTCCCACTGAATGTTCTCCCGCGCGCGCTCCTCGAACCTCGCGAAAAACTCGTCCGTTGCGTAGATCCGCGGACGCTCGAGGATCCCGTCGAGGATCGCGTTCCGCGCGCCGCGGAAGAACGGCTCGGGAAACTGCGAGTACTCCTCGCGCACCTGCTGCACGTAGCGGTGATAGCGCGGCCGCTCGCTGCCGAGGATCGCGAGATCGGCGTCGAGGAAGGCGCGGAACTGAGGTGCGACCTCCGATGGATCGTGGCGCTTCGTCGCGAGGATCAGTTGCTCGACGACCTCGATCGCATACGCGGGAAAGCGCAGCTCGCTCAGCGCCGCGCGAGCGAGCTCCGCGCTTCGCTCCTCGTTCGCCCGTCCGCCGTACACCGCGTCGTGGAACCACACCGCGGCGAGCACCGTCTCAGGTGCGTGCGGAAGGAGGCCCAGCATCTCGGCGATGTGCTCGAGCGTGTGGTAGTGGCGGTCGGGCGCCGAGTAGCGCGCCTCGAGCTCGCGCCACCAGCGCTCCGCGATCTGCGCATCCGCGCCATGGGACGACGCGAGACGAAGGAAATGCTCGCGAAGATCCATTGTTGCCTCCCCGCGATGGTCCGCACCATCCTCGCACTCCTCGTGCTCCTCGCGCCAGCGATTTCCGCGCCCGCCGGCTCGCGCTACGTCGCCGACGGCGCCGGGAGCCCCGTGAAATGGGAAGCGTGGGGCACGCACGCCTTCACCCGCGCGAAAAACGAGAAGCGTCCGATCTTCGTCCTGATCAGCTACGCGAGCTCGTTCGAGACGTATCGCATGCAGCGCGAGGCATTCCTCGTCGGCGAGGTCGCCGAGACGCTCAACACGTACTTCGTGCCCGTGCTCCTCGACCGCTTCGAGTATCCCGAGGTCGCGGAGACGTACGAGACCATCGCGCGCTCGATGAACGGCACGGCCGGCTGGCCGATCCTGATGACCCTCACGCCGTCGCTCGAGCCGTTTCGCGCGGCCGGGTACCTCGAGGCGGGCGACCTCAATCGCATGCTCGTGATCGAGGCGAATCGCTGGGCGCATGAGAACGCGGCGGTGGTCGCCGAGGCGCGGCAGCACGTGTTGAAAGCGCGGGCGATGGGGGAGGCGCGCGCGCCGGCCGCGAACGCGCGAACCCACACGCCGGACACGCTGCGCAAATGGAGAGCGCTCGCGATCCGCGATCAGCTTGGCGGCGGCTACCATCGCGCCGTGCGCGATGCCGAATGGCACATTCCCTACTTCGAGAAATTCACCAGCGACCAGGCGCTGATTGCGATTGCGCATCTCGATGCCTGGCAGCTCACGCGCGATCCGGCGTTCGCGAACGAGGCGCGCGCGACGCTCGATGCCGCGCTGCGCGATCTCCGCCAGAAGAACGGCGGCTTCGACGCGTCCCAGGACGCGCACAACCTCGTCCCGGCGCAGGGGCCCGAATTCTGGAACGGCGCGTTCTACGTCTGGAACAAGGACGAGATCACGCGTCTCGTCGGGCGCGACGCTGCTGTGAAGGTCTTCCGCCTCTTCGGCATGACTGAGGCGACGCGCAACATCCTGCGCCTGGAAGATCCCGCGCTGCTCGAGGACGCCGAGGTGAAGGCGGCGCTCGCGAAGCTGCTCGACGTGCGGCAGAAGAGACCGCAGCCGTTCCGCGAGAAGAACATCATCACCGGCATCAACGGCCTGATGATCTCCGCGCTCGCCCGCGCCGGCGCAATTCTCGGCGAGCGTACGTACGTCGACGCGGCGTCGTTCACCGCCCGCACCGTGACGACGACGCTCTGGAATGCGCAGAAGAAAACGCTTCAACACAGCGGGGGAGTCGACGCGCTTGCCGTCGATTACGCGCTGCTCGTGCAGGGCCTCCTCGATCTGTTCGAAGCGTCGTACGACGCGCGCTGGCTCGAGCTCGCGATCGCGCTGCAGCGGCGGCAGGACCAGCTCTTCCGGGATGAGAGCGCCGGCCGCTATGCGACCGGAGCGAGCGTTCCTGAAATCTTGCGCGGACTTCTCGCCGACCAGGATGCGGAGATGCCGGCGGTGAGCTCCGTCGCGCCGGTCAATCTGTTGCGCCTTGCGACGCTCACCGGCAACGAAGCGTGGCGCACGCGCTCCGCCGCGTATGCCGCATCGCTCGCGTCGGCGCCGAAGATCGCCGTCGTCACCGGCGATCTTCGCCTGCAGGCGACGCGGGATCTCCTCCGCTCGATTCACGACCGCCGCGAGGACTTCCGCATCGTCGTGTTCGTGCCGGCGAAGGGTCCTGCGCGCGAGCGCATCACACAGCTCCTGCCGTTTACGCGCGCGCTCGCGGCCGATCCCGAGCAGGCGATCGAATACGACTGCAGCGGCGGCGAGTGCCGGAGACGGTAAGATCTCCCGCCATGAGGCCCGCAAACAGCGTCGTCGCCGTCGTCGATGACGAGGAGAACATCCGCGAGACGGTCGGCTTCGCGTTGCGCCGCGAGGGATATCCGATCGAGCTGTACGCGACGGGACTCGAGGCCTGGAAGGCGTTTCAGCAGAAGCTTCCCGGTCTCGTGATCCTCGACATCACCATGCCGGAGATGGACGGCCTCGAGCTCTGCCGCCGCATCCGCGCGGTGTCGGAGTCGATTCCGATCATCTTCCTCACCTCGCGCGACGAAGAGCTCGACCGCGTCCTCGGACTCGAGATCGGCGCCGACGACTATCTCTGCAAACCCTTCTCGATGCGCGAGCTCCTCGCCCGCGTGAAAGTCCTCTTCCGCCGCTCCGCGATCGACCAGGCACCGGCCCGCCCCGCCGCCGATGCCCCCGTGCGCCACGGCGATCTCGAGCTCGACCTCCAGCGCTACAGCGTGAAGTGGAAAGGCATGCCGCTCAACCTGACCGTGACCGAGTTCATGATGCTCCACGCGCTCGTGCGCTATCCCGGCCACGTGAAAACGCGCAAGCAGTTGCACCAGGACGGATACCCCCACGACGCATACGTGAGCGATCGCACGATCGACAGTCACATCAAGAGGGTGAGGAGGAAGTTCGAGGATGCGGATGCGAGCTTCGAGAGGATCGAGACGGTGTATGGGTTGGGGTACCGGTGGAAGGAGTGAGATCGGAATTGAAAATTGAAAATTGAAAATTGAAAACAAAGACGGCGTGACTGGTTCATTTTTTCAATTTTCAATTTTCAATTTTCAATTCCGCCGTCATGAAGCGCCTCCTCCGCCCCTTCTCCCGTCTCGCCTTCCGCCTCCTGGCGTTCAACCTCGTTCTCGTCTTTCTTCCTGTCGCCGGGGTTCTCTTCCTGAGTCAATACGAGCAGCGCCTCGAGACCGCGGAGGTGCGCGACCTCACGCATCGCGCGCGGTTGATTGCCGCGGCGATGGCGCGTGAGGGGACGCTCGATGCGGATGCGTTCGAGGACGTGATCCGGCGCGCGAAGATCGATGACATGCGCGTGCGGCTGATCGATCGTGCGGGGAACGTCGTCGCCGACTCGCACGAGATCGTCGGGCCGGCGCCGCAGCGGCCGCCGCGCACGGACCGGCAGAACTTCCTCTATCGCGTCGGGCGCTTCGTCCTTCGTCCGCTGCAGCGGCTCGTCCTGCCGCCCGAGGAGCCGCTGGAGTTCGACTACTACGCGAACGCGACGCGGCTGGAGGGGCCGGAGATCGGCATGGTCCTCCGCGGACGCGAAGGATTCGAGAAGAAAATCACCGCCGGCGCGCAGCGCTCGGTCACGATGTATCGCATGGCGCCGATCGTCGTCGGCGGCTGGACCTTCGGCGCGGTCGTGGCGTCGAAGAGCACGTACACCATCCTGCAGGACCTCTACGTCGTCCGCCTGCGCGTGATGCGCGTCTTCGCCGCGTCGCTCGCCGTGGCCATCCTCGTGGCGATCTTTTTCTCGATGACCATCGTCCGCCCGCTGCGCCAACTGCGCGTCGATGCGCGCGCGGTGCTCGACCGGCGCGGCCGCTTCCGCGCGCACTTCAACGCCTCGAAGCGGCTCGACGAGATCGGCGAGCTCTCGCGCGCGCTCGAGCGCATCATGCGCCGCCTCGACGCCCACGTCGCGTTCATCGAGACCTTCGCCGGCGACGTCGTGCACGAGCTGAAAAATCCGCTGGCCTCGATTCGCAACGCCAACGAGATGCTCGACGACGTCAAGGATCCCGCCGACCGCCGGCGATTCGAGCGCGTCATCGAGCAGGAAGTCGCGCGCATGGAGCGGCTGCTCTCCGGCGTGCGGGAGATCTCCGTCATCGACGCCCAGCTCGTTCGCGAGGAGCCGCAGCGCGTCGACCTCGGCGCGCTGCTCCCGAGGATCGTCGATGGCTTCCGCCTGCGCGAGGGCGACCGCATCCGCTTCGATCTCGAGCTCGGCGAAGGCTCGCTCGTCGTGAACGCGTCGGAGGATCGCGCGATCCAGGTCTTCGAGAACCTGCTCGACAACGCGGCGAGCTTCTCGCCGCAGGGAAGCGCGGTCTCGATCCGCGCGACCGCGGAGGCGAGCACCGTCGCCACACGCATCGCCGATCAGGGGCCGGGGATCCCCGAGGCGAACATCGGACGGATCTTCGACCGCTTCTTCACCCATCGCCCCGACGCCGCGCGGCACGAGGCGGGACACACCGGCCTCGGACTGGCGATCGTCTCCTCGATCGTCGATGCGTACGGCGGCACCGTCGTGGTGACGAACGCCGAGAGGGGAGCGGTGTTCACGATCCGGCTGCCGCGCGCCACGTAGCGACCGGCCTCAGCCGGCGGGTTTTGACGCCGATCGGAGATCGGCGAACCGGCCGACTGAAAGTCGGCGTTCCATTTGTAGCGCGGCCTTCCAGGCCGCCGTGTCGCTGGCTTCCAGCCAGCGAGGTCGCCGGCAGGATGCCGGCGTTACGGCGGGCAGGATGCCCGCGCCACAACGGAGTCCGCGTGGGCAACGGTCATGGAACGCCGACAGGAAGTCGCCGCGGATCGTGGCCACGCGCAGCGGCGTCTCCGCACTCCACACCGCCGACAGAATGTCGGCGGACCGGCCGACTGAAAGTCGGCGTTCCCGTTCGACAGCGAGGTCGGAACGCCGATTTCCAATCGGCCGGTCCGCCGACTTCCAGTCGGCGGTTCCTCACGGCACTCCAAACACGCCCAGTTCCACAGCATCCGAAGTCGGCGTTCCGCTTTTTGTAGCGCAGCTTTCCAGGCCGCCGGCGTT
>DATLFB010000117.1:0-20794 GCA_035525285.1 Thermoanaerobaculia bacterium | reverse complement strand
CACCCCGCGGAAGCGCCGAGTACCGTTCGCTTGAACCTCACCATCATTCGGGTCGGAATTGACGCCCTCTGGCGGCACTTCCATATCGCCTGCCTCAATGCGCACGGGCGATTTCGGGCATTTTAGGACAGGAACTAGTTAACGCTTCGTAGCGCTTGCCTGCGCACGTTTGGTCGGCTCATGCTTAGGTACGTCCCGCTTATCGACTCGGAACAGCGCCCGCACGACGCGGTCGAATCGAGTAGCGTCGTCATCCTGCTCAGGCTCCACGGGCGGAGGCGGCTGCCGCTTGCTCATGGCGGAATGATACTCCTACCTGACGAACATCTCCGCGACGGTAACAAAGTCTTCCTCGACCGTGAGCAGATCGCCGTTCGTGAACCGAAAGAGCGTCGTGCCTTCCCGGTCACCTTCCGTGAATGTGGTCATCCATCCGCCGTTGACCGCGACCTTCCGGCCGGTGTCGGCATCGGTGAGGATCAGCAGCGGAACGGAGATGGGCGGATCAACGCGTCTCGCGGCCATCAGTCAACCTCGAAAACCTCGGCAATCTGGACGTACCGGACGAGCAGGCGCCCGCACGCGTCACGGATACGCATAGCTGTCAGGAGGCGTGGCGTCTGTCTTCCCATCCGGAGGCGCAGCAACTGTTGCCTCGACAGGCCGGACTCCTTCGCCACGTCTACGGGCTTCAGCTTGTTCGCCCGCATGAAGGCTTCCAGTCGCGTCACTCCCGTTGGAGAGGGTTTCCTGTCCATGGTGGGGTGGAGTGTATTCCGATCCATGGTTAGGGTTCAAGTCGATGCCACGACGACGGACGCGCAGCCCGGAAGGGCAGAGGTTCGGCGACACGCTTCGCCGGTTGCGGAAGGATCGCGGGCTGAGTCAGGAAGCGCTCGCAGAAGCGGCGAACCTGACCGCCGACTACCTCGGATTCATCGAGCGCGGCGACAACGTGCCGACGCTTACGGTGATTCTGAAACTCGCCAAAGCGCTCGACGTGGACGCGAGCGATCTCGTCGCCGAGTTCACGCGGGCAGCGCTCAGGCGCATGAAGTTGTAAGGCGTGAAGCTACCGTTTCCCACGGCGCTGACGCTTCACGCCTGCGCTGCTCGGATCAGATCCTTGTAGGTGAGGCGCGCGGTCGGAGCCATCGCCAGAGCCTTCAGAAACCGGCCTGCGTCGTTGTCCTTCCGCTGGTTGAATCGGAACGCCTGCTCGTCCACGTACGCGCTCAGGTGGAACGGCTCGACAGAGACGTAGGTGCCGCCGAGGGTACGCTGCAACAGGCTCCAGAAGTTCTCCACGCCGTTGCAGTGAACGTTACCCTCGACATACTTCTCCTGATGGTTCACGAACTGATGGACGAATTCCTGTCCAAAAATCTGGTCCTGATAACCCTCGTCCGTCATCAGCTGTGCACCGTCCTCTACGTGTTCGTTGAGAAACGGCATGCGCGTCTCGGCGCTGATGGTTTCGATGATCTGCGTACGGGTTTCGCCGTCACGCTCAAGCACGGCCTGCACAAGAGTCTTGCCGATCGCGCCGCGCATCGTGGCGGCACCCTTCTTATCGCTTTCGGCGCGAATGCGTTCCTTGCGGGACTTGTGCATGTTCTTGAACAGGCCACCGATAAAACACTCGTCGGCTTCCACAACACCGGACAGTTGCTTATCGAACGATTTCGCTTTGATTCCGGCGCGGATGCGATGCAGAAGGAACCACGCGGTCTTCTGCGTCACGTCCAGCGCGCGAGCGATCTCATAGGACGAAACACCGTTCTTGCAGTTGATGAGCATCCAAATGGCGGTAAACCACTTGCCGAGCCGGATCGGGGAGTCTTCGTAGATCGTGCCGACGCGGACGGAAAACTGTTTGTTGCACGGACGGCAGCGCCATTTCTTGCGAGCGGTGATGGGCGCCACGTCCGGCGAATCACAGTAGACGCAGCGAACGCCGTCCGGCCAGCGGCGGGCAACGGCATACTCGAAAGCGTTGTCTTCGTCGGCGAAGTAAATGATTGCTTCTTCAAGGGATTTAGGAACATACGGCTTGTCGTTCCGGGGGGTTTTCTTCTTGGGCATGCAGACAATATAGGTCCAGAATCGCTTTGCGTCAAGTATGTTAATGCCCAAGTTAGGCCGACGAAAACAGCGACGATCAGAAGCCGCCCGAGACGACAAGCAATCGCAGGGATGCAAGCGTCGACAGCGCCGTCTTGGCATTGGACATCGTGAGGCGGAGCAGCTTATCGATGTCGTCGAATCGAATGTCCGGCTCCGAGAATTGAGCGTATGTCAGATCGTTAGGATCGCCGAACCCGAACGTGTAGCCTCCCCGTACCGGATCGTCCTTGCTCACCGGCCCAAAATCGTAAATGACGTGATCGATACCGACGACGAACCGGTGTGTATCCACATTTCGAAAGCTCTGAAGTAGCTTCCATCCATCCTTAGTCAGTCCGCCGTGGGCGTTAACGACCACCCTGCGCGCGGCCGTCGCAATCCTCCTCGATGCCTTCGTACTTCCGGTCGCAAGTTGCTTCTCGAGACGCTGGAAGCTCACGTCACGAGGTGTTTTCACGTCTACTAGTCGGCGGCCGGAAATCTCGTACAGGTGGTAAGAGATCTGGTCGAGGAACCGAATGTAGGAGCGGATGGCGTCGGCAGCATCACGATTTCGAATAACGAACCGAAAGTGCGCCGCGAGGCCATCAATGTCGATCTGTCGCGCGGTAGCCTCCGCGGCCAGAGCCATGGCGGCACGTTCGATCGTATCGCGGTATGCCCACCTGAGCACGCGTGTGCCGCTCCGAAGCAGCATGTTCCGTGGGCGAAGTCGGGTCGACAACGCAGGAGGAATCGGCACTTGGAAGTATCCACCAGCGTCGATCTCGCGCCAGTATTCGTCGTACATCGTCGGAAGCCAAAACTTAATGGCTTTCCGAGTCTCGAAAACATCTTCGGAGCTTGTGACCATGTGTAATTGTACGAATGCATGTGCCGCGGGCCTAACGCATATTGAAAGCCCGCCCCTTCCTGTAAGTTTGGAGTTGGAAAACGACAAACGAAAGGAAGGGACGGCTGCCATGAAACAACAGGCGATTCAGTATCTCGCGTTGGACGTGCATCAGGCAACGAGCGTGGCGAGCGTGCGGGACGAGAGCGGAGCAATCCGGATGCGGGCGACGGTGCCGACGGAGGGGAAAGCGATCGTCGGCCTGGTGAAGGGGGTGGGACCGCGCGTGCACGTGGTGTTCGAGGAAGGAACGCACGCGCAGTGGTTGTACGGGCTGCTGGTAGCGCACGCCGAGCGAGTGGTCGTCTGCAACGTCCGCGGTCGGAGCGAGACGACGAATAAGAGCGACCGGATCGACGCCGATGGGCTGTCCGAGCAGCTTCGGCTGAATGCGTTGAAATCGGTGTATCACGGATCGCCAGGGGTGGCGACGCTCAAAGAGCTGGTTCGGTGCTACATGAACCTGGTGGATGACTCGACGCGAGTGATGCAGCGAGTCAAAGCGATCTATCGGGGAAGAGCCATCGCGACCAAGGGGGAGGCGGTGTATCGGCCGTCGCAGCGAAAGCTGTGGCTGGCCAAGCTCGAGGGGCGAGGAGCGCAGGTGCGAGCAGGCTCGCTGCTGACGCAACTCGATGCGCTGCTCGAGCTGCGGAGGAAAGCGAGAGCGGCGATGATCGCCGAGGCTCGCCGGCAGACGGGATGGAAGATCCTGCGCTCGGTGCCATTCCTCGGACCGATTCGCGTGTCGCTGCTGCTGGCCATTGTGGCCACGCCGTTTCGATTTCGAGGGAGACGCCAGTTCTGGCCTTATGTAGGGCTGGCGGTGGTGACGCGAGCGAGTGCCGAGAACGAGATCGTGGACGGGAAGCTGCGCAGACGCAAGCGTGCGCCGCTCACGCGCGGGCTGAACCGGAACCACAACCCAGCGCTCAAGAACGTCTTCAAAGGGGCAGCGAATGCTGCGGCGGCGAAGGCGGGGCCATTGAAGGATTTCTTTGACCGCTGCGTGGCCGGCGGTGTCTCCGAAGAGATGGCCAAGCTCACCCTGGCGCGGAAGCTCGCATCGGTGGCGCTGCGGCTGTGGAAGAAAGGAGAGCTCTGGGATCCGAAAAAACTGACGATACAAGCGACATAGCGGCTCGGACGCGACGGACACGAGTGAGGGTAACTCGCTCGATCTTGTTCCAAAGCGTCTGAGACGAAGGTTCGGGGGAGAGACTCAGTAAGTGGAGTCCGCCCGGCTGTCAGTCACGCCGAGGCACTCGCCTAACCATAGTCCCCTCCGGATGACCAGAAGAAGCGTCAGACCCGCCGGCGAAGGCGAGAGTCTCAGATAGAACCATGGTCGACACGTTCACCGTGATCGCCCCAAAACGCTTGTCATCGTCTCGAACAGAGCTCTGGAGAAGATCGAAGATGAGTCAGCGGCGTACGACTGTTCCGCCCACCCAGAAGCGCTCACGTTCATCCCCTTCGGATCGGAAGGGGCTGATTGCAAGAGAGAAGAAGAAAAAGCAATCAGCAAGGGAGAAAACCGCCCTTGACAATCGCTTTCATAGAACTTCACCGCTGAAGCTGCCGCGGCCCGGCTCCGGCCCGGCAGCCGAGCTGCCTACTTCAGCGCCAGCGTGACGGCGTCACGCCGCTCAGGCTTCGGCACGTGGGCCCTGGCCGCGCAGCTTAGCGTGAGGACGTTAGCCCGACCTACAGCCAGCAAAGCAGATCGCCAGCAGTAGATCATACGGCCGCGATTCGGCTGAACAGTACCGAAAGTCTTGGCGATTCTGCTACCACTTCCTGCTGTCATAGCTTGCGGATCAACATCCACACCCTTGGCTGGTACACGTGCCGGGTCGGCATTTTCCGGCGCAGTCCGCATCGTATAGTGCCGCGACCTCACACGCCGTCAGTGCGCGGTTGTAAATTGAAACTTCGTCGATCTTTCCGTTGAAGGGATTAGTGGTTCCACACAGTGGTCGTCGGCCGATGTAATCCGCGATGGCATTTCCCATCGAGCCCGATGTCAGGGTTGGATCGGATTGTGTATCAGCCAAGACCCCGTCGACATACAGGTATATCGTCTGACAGCTAACGTCGCGAACTCCCACCAGGTGAATCCAGGTGCCCGTATTGACTGGCGCCGTGGAAAATGCCCCCCTCTGATTACCAGCTGCGTCTCGGACAAGAAAGAATGCTTTGCCGCCGCTTTGAATTGCGAGCGTTTGCGTGGCCGGCGTCGGCTGATTGCAGTTGTAGTTTAAGGACACGATGAACGCACCATCATTAGGCAACACTGGTAACGATGCGACGTTTACCCACGCTTCAATCGAAAAACTGCTTGCGCCACTGAAATCAAACGCCGGCACATCGCTTAGGTTCACGCCATCATTCGGAAGCCCATAAAACTCAAAAGCTTGTCGTACTTTACCGGGCCCGAACGTCACGCCCGGACTGGGGGTGCCGTGGTTCCGGCTGACGACGTCGTCAGCATTACCTTCAGCCGGGTACCAACTAATGATTCCGTAAGGAGCAGGAACGCACGTCGCTGAAGCACGCGCGCTCGAGGTATGGCGACACCCGCCGGCACCAACAATAATGATGAGTGACGCAATGATCAAACGCATGAAACGCCTCCTATTTCAGTTTCGGTGTGATTCGGCCGTGACACACCTAGGAGAGGCACGACAGCGGCGAATCCCTACCCGCTTCACGGGCGGGCTACTGTAACTCCACGCAGGAGCCGACGGCGGGCTGACCGTCCGGCCCGCCGGCCGGCCCGCCGGCCGAGCCGACGGCCGAGCCGGCTACTGAACTTCCAAGATAACACGGCCGCTGCAGCGGGTGACCGGCTCGCAGCTTAACCCCATGCGTTAGGCGCACCTGAAGATGGGGACGAGACAAACACCATACAGCGTTTGCCAACCGAATGACGCCACGATCGTTTCCTTTCTTTCCGCAATTGGTTGAAACGCACAGGCGGCCGGATGCACTACTACATAAGGAGAAAATCATGAAGCGTTCCACGGTGTCTCTTGCTGTTCTCGTGTTCTATCTCGGCGCCGCTGGCGCTTGCGGTCGTCCGGCGTCGGACCCGAAGGGCGGGCTGATTCAGGCGACGAAAGGCGCCGATCTGAAGGGGTATGCCTTTGCCTCGGCTGAAGATGATTCCGGGGCAACAGCATCGTTCACCAGCCCCGCCCTGAAAGACCCCACCATTCTTGACAACGACGGTACCGTCGTCGCGGGATACAAGGCCGTCCGCGACAAGAAGAAAAACACCACCACCAACTACCGGCAGGACATCATCCGAAGCGGGCGGTCGCTGTCGTTCGTCATCACCGACCTCAGAACGAACCAGGTCGTCGAGCGGCAGACGCTCACCATTCCTCCGCCCCCTCCTCCGCCCCCTCCGCCGCCACCCCCGCCTACCTGTCCGACCTGTGACAAAGCGTTTGCGGAGTTCAATTGCAATCGGCGCCCGGCGCTGCAGTGCGAGGCAAATCGAACGTGCCGCATCCAGGTCACCGAAGTGGTCTGCGACAACTTTCCTGGACAGGGCTGTCCCCATTGGCTCGTGTTCGTGGCGCCGACCCGTCCCGTATGTTCAATCGCGAACTTCCCGCTCCCGGATCAATTGTCGGCAGATTGAGATCAGTATCGGGGCGCCCGGCAACTCGCGCACATGAAAACGGGACGGCTCCATCAGCACGTCCATGCAGCCACGGGTCGCGGGCCATTACCGGAAAGACGAGATACAACTCCTGCATCGCGCGACGCGCGCCCTTCAACCGGTACGCGCTGCCGTTCAAAGGCGCGTCCCTCCACGCGACAAAGAATCCGTACGGACTCGCCGCAACACCGGCGCCGTACGACGTTCCCGCCGTCTCGCCGCGCGTATACGGCGCGACGGCGATCTCCGGCACGACGAGCGGCTCCATCGCGAGTACGCGCGCGGCAAGGAATAGGCTGAGGAGGAAAGAAGGACGCACGGACTGGCGGATGATAACTACGGGGGTTTACCCCTTCGCCACCTTCCGCCGCCGCTGGTGCAGCCGGTCGATCAGCTTCGTGGCGCTGCGCACCTGTTCGAGGATCTTCTCCTCGAGGCCCGCGCCCTTGATCTTGAAACTCTTCGCGCGGCGGAAGACCTGGCGCGCGCGGTCCTTCTCGCCGCTCTCGAGCAGCGCCATGCCGAGGTGCATGAGGTTCGTCGCGGTGGGGCCGAGATCCGCGGACTTCGTGAGGAAATCGACGGCGCTGCGGAAATCGCGGCGCTTGAAGTACACCCAGCCGAGGGCGGCGAGGGGGAACTGGCGCAGCTCCTTCGGCGAGTAGCGCAGCGCGAGCTGCGCGCTCTCGAGCGCCTCGTCGAGGCTCTCTTCCATCTCCGCGAGGTTGTACGCCTTCTCGTAGTACGCGATCGACTTCGCGTAGTTCGAGGTGTAGTCCGTGAGCATCTCCTCGAGCGCGCGGTTCGCTTCCTTGAAGTTCCCCTCGGCACGCAGCGCCTCGACGAGCGTCGTGTACGCGGCCGCGGCGACCATCTCAGCCGGCTTGTGCTTGAGGATCCGCCGCGCCATCGCGATCGCTTCCGTGTTCATGTCGAGGTGCGAGCAGAGCAGCGCGTACGGCAGGAGGATGTTGATGTTGTCCGGCTCTTCGTCGACCGCGCGCCGATAGTGATCGATCGCCTCGGCGTACTGCCCTTCGGCGGCCAGCGTCTCCGCGGCGCTCACCACCTGCGCGGCGGGACCTTCGACCGGCACGTGGCCGGAGATGCCCTCGTAGATCTTGACGGCCTGCTGGTACTCCATCTTGTTCGGATTGAGCTCCAGCGCTTCCTGGAAGCACTCGATCGCCTTGCGATTCCAGTTGCGATCGAGATAGCAGAGGCCGAGGTGATAGATCGCCTCTTCGTAGTCGGGATCGAGCTTCAGCGCGGCCTGGAACGATCGCATGGCGCGCTCGAGCTGCCCCTTCTCGTAGAAGATCGTGCCGAGGAGGTAGTAGGCCTGCGGGATGGCCTCGAGCTGGATCGCCTTCTCGAGAAACTTCTGCGCGCGCAGCAGTTTTCCCTTGCGCGCGTAGATCGCGCCGAGGCTGAAGTACGGGAGAAACGACTCCTGCGAGATCTGGATCGCGCGGCGCAGCCAGCGCTCGGCGCCTTTCAGATCCTGCCGCTCGTGCAGCAGTACGCCGTAGAAGACCGCGGCGTCGAAGTGATCGGGCTGCACTTCGAGCGTGCGCTCGAGATACGACTTCGCGCGATCGAGATTGCCGTCGTTGAAGAACATCTCGCCGAGGAAGAAGGAGAGCTCGTAGTTGTCGCGGTCGAGGCGGAACGCCTCCTCGAGATACTTCATCCCGCGGTCGGGATCGAAGCCGTCGAACGCGGCTTCGGAATCGGCAACGAGAATCAGGAAGCGCTCGCGCTTCTCGCCGCGGAAGAGCGAGACCATGCGGTCCTTGCGCTCGGTGAAGCGCTGCTTCTTCTCGAGCGCGAGCATCTGCTCGCCCATCTTCGATTCCCACAGCTCGACGACTTCGTCGGCGGTGATCACGTTCTTCTTCTCGAGGATCTCCTTGACCGAAAGCAGGCCGGTTTGATTGATGAAGATCGCCCGCTCGTGCTTCTGCACGGCGTCGACGACCGAGCGCAGCGTCTCCGCGGAGCGCTTGACGATCTCTTCGATCGCCGACACGCGCTCGAGCAGATGCTCGTCGAGGGAAAGATCTTCCTCTTCCTCGTACTCGTCGACTTCGTCTTCTTCGAAGGAGGAAACGCCCGACAACACGAGCAGTTTGTTCTGGCAGCGAAAGCAGTATTCGCGCTCGTCGTCGTTGTACGCGCTGCAGGTCTGGCAGAGCATTTGAGTGTGCGATTAGAACAGCGTTCTACCGTCGTGTCATCCCGTCACGTGCTGCGTGCTGCGTCGTACCCGAGCTCTGCACGCAGCACGTAGCACGTAGCACGCTGCACGCAGCACCTACTTCCGATAATCGTAAAACCCGCGCCCGCTCTTCTTGCCGAGCCATCCCGCGTCGACCATTTTCACGAGCAGCGGACACGGCCGGTATTTCGGATCGCCGAATCCTTCTTCGAGCACGCGCAGGATGGCCAGGCAGACATCGAGTCCGATGAAGTCCGCCAGCGTCAGCGGTCCCATCGGATGATTCATTCCGAGCTTCATCACGCCGTCGATGGCCTCGCGCGTGGCCACGCCTTCGTACAGCGTGAAGATCGCCTCGTTGATCATCGGCATCAGCACGCGATTGGAGATGAAGCCGGGATAGTCGTTCACTTCGATCGCGGTCTTCCCCATCCGTTTCGCGAGGTCTTCGACCTTCTGCCAGGTCTCGTCGGACGTGGCGATGCCGCGGATGACTTCGACGAGCGTCATGACCGGCACGGGATTCATGAAGTGCATGCCGATCACTTTGTCGGGGCGCTTCGTGGCCGCCGCGATTTTCGTGATCGAGATCGAGGAGGTATTCGAGGCGAGGATGCACTCCGGCCGGGTGACCTCGTCGAGCTTCGCGAAGAGCTGCGTCTTCGCGTCGAGCTTCTCGATGATCGCCTCGATGACGATGTCCGCGCCGGCGACCTCTTCCACGTTCGTGACAGGACGGATCCGTTTCAGGACGCCGTCGCGCTCCTCGGCGGTCATTTTTCCCTTGTCCACGCCCCGCTGGAGGTTCGCCGTGATGGTGGACACGGCGCGCTGGAGGATTTCTTCGCTGACGTCCACGAGAGCAACGTCGAAGCCGCTCGCGGCCGCGGTATGGGCGATCCCGTTGCCCATCGTTCCGCCGCCGATGACGACAATGTTTTCCATATCGGGCGCAGACTCTACCTCAGATGTCGTAAGATCTTTCCCCTTCGGAATCTGACCATGGCGCGGAAATGCTTCATGTGCGGTCGCGAGATCTCGGGAGGTGGAATCCTCTGCGAGAAGTGCGACAAGCCGCGTAAAGCGAAATCCTCCGCCGCCACGACGTCACCCGCGATCCCCGCCGCAACCGCCGCGCCGCCACGCGAAGAATCGAAACCCGCGCCCTCGCCGCGCGCGACCGCGCCGCACATGGCCGCGCCGTCGTCCACGCGCTCGTCGTCCGGCGCGCAGCAGGCGGCCGCGCAACAATCTGCGCCCGCGCACACTCGCGAGCCCGATCCGTTCCCGAAAGCGCCCATCGTCCCCTTCCCCGTCGAATCGGCATCGCCCGCGATCACGAGCGTGGTGAACCTGCTCGTGGCCGCGGGCGTGCCATCGATTCTGCTGGGACCGGACAAGGGCGTGAAGTTCGTTTCCGACGGCGCGCGCCGCGTCTTCGACGCGATGCAGTCGGAGCTCGCCTCGCTGGAGGCCATCGAGTCGAAGGCTGGCATTCGTGTCGGCGATCTGTCCGTGCCGACCTCCGCGGGCGTTCTGATCGGCACGCGGAACTTCATCTACACGCTCGTGCCGATGTCCGGTGGCGCGGGCGGCGCGATTCTCGTCTTCCGCCACGCCGATCCGATGAACGATGCGCACGCGTCGTTCATCACGTACGTGCACGAGACGGTGTTCGGGCCGCTGCGCATGCTGCGCGACTCGCTCTACGACTCCGCGCGCACCCGCAACGATCCGTTCCTCGGCGATTCCGCCGCGACGATCGATCAGGTGCTGACCTCGCTCGAGCTCGCGCCGGAAGTCGAGGAGACAGCCGCCGGGCTGCGCCCCGTTCCAACAGTGACGGAGGTCGTCCGCCGCGTCGCCGACCGCTTCCGCGCGTACGCGGATCTGAAAGGCGTCGTGCTGCAGGTCGACGTGCAGGAGCTCGAGGAGCGCTTCAGCGATCACGAGCAGCTCGCCGACGCGCTGGCGATTCTCATGGAGAACGCGCTGCACTACGTGCCGTCGAGCGGCCAGGTCGTGATCGGCGTCCGCTGGATGGAGCACAAGGGCAAGCCGCTGCTGTTGTTCTTCGTGATGGACAACGGTCCGATGGTGCCCGAGGCGCTGCGGCAGGAGATCTTCGAGCCGTCGTTCGCGTGGAATCCGACGAACCACGATCGCACCGGCCGCGGCCTCTTCAAGTGCCGCGAATTCGCGGTGGCGCACACCGGCTCGGTGTGGGTGGAATCGAAGACCGGCAAAGCGTGTACATTCTTCATGCGCGTACGTCCCGACGGCGTGCGCTAGTTGGCCCATGAAACGGTTCGTCCTCGTTTTGGTTCTTTTGGACTGCGGCAGCATCGCTGCCGCTTTGGAAAGCGGCGGCTCTGCCGCCGCAGTCCATAACCAAAGCCAGATCACGCGCGAGCGCGTCATCGAGTTGATGAACGCCTATCGCGCCGAGGTCGGGCTGCCGCCGCTGCGCGAAGACGCGCGACTCAACAAGGCGGCCGAGGACCGGATGCGCGACATGGAGGACCAGGCGTACTGGAGCCATGAGTCGCCGGCGGGCGTCTCGCCGTTCGCCTGGATCACCGCGCGAGGCTACTCGTACAACGCCGCCGCCGAAAATCTCGCGACCGGATTCGAGACCGCGGGACTGCTCGTGGCGTCATGGATGGAGTCGCCCGGACACCGGGCAAGCATCCTGTCACCCGACTTTCATGACTGCGGCATCGCGATCATCGACGGCGCGACGACGGGACCGTCCACCGGCAGGTCGGTCGTCGTTCTCTTCGGCGCGCCGTACGTCATGCAGGTCACGCTACCCGGATCGACGGATCCACCTCGCGCGCCCACCTCGTCATCCCACCCGTGAGATTCTTCACGCGCGTGTAGCCCTGCTGTTCCAGCAGATGCTGCACGTGCGCGCTGCGCGAACCGGAGCGGCAGATCGTGACGATCTCGCGATCGCGCGGGATCTCATCGAGGCGCCGCGGAACCTGCCCCATCGGGATGTGCGTGGCGCCGCCGAGGTGTCCGGCGTTCCACTCGTGTGCCTCGCGAACGTCGAGAAGGACGACTTCCTCGCCGCGCGAGATTTTTTCGGAGAGCTCGGTCGGAGTGATGTTTCGTTCGTGCACTGGACTGCAAAACTCCTCGTAGTCGATGAGCCGGGTGATCGCCGCGTGCGCGTCGTGCCGCTGCTGCAGACGCATGACGCGGAAGGTCATCCGCAATGCGTCGAACAGTAGCAGACGCCCCGCCAGCGTCTCCCCCACTCCCGTGATCAGTTTGATCGCCTCGGTCGCCTGCAGCGTCCCGATCACGCCCGGCAGCACGCCGAGGACGCCGCCCTCCGCGCAGTTCGGAGCGAGATGCGGCGGGGGCGGCTCGGGATAGAGACAGCGATAGCACGGCCCGTCGTTCGCGGCGAACACGGAGACCTGTCCGTCGAAGCGAAAGACCGAGCCGTAGACGTTCGGCTTGCCGAGGAGCATGCATGCGTCGTTGACGAGATAGCGCGTGGCGAAGTTGTCGGTGCCATCGATGACGACGTCGTACTTCGCGAGGATGTCCATCGCGTTGTCCGACGTGAGCGCGCCGTCGTGCGTGACGATGTCGATCTCAGGATTCAGATCGGCGAGCCGCTCGCGAGCCGCCACGAGCTTGTTCGTGCCGACGTCGGACGTGCCGTAAAGAATTTGCCGATGCAGGTTGGTGATGTCGACGCGATCGAAGTCGACGAGCCCGATCCTGCCGACGCCCGCCGCCGCGAGATAGAGCGAGGCAGGGCTGCCGAGGCCTCCGGCGCCGACGATGAGGACGGAGCCGGCTTTGAGTTTCTCCTGGCCGGCTTCTCCGAGCTCGGGGAGGGTGATCTGGCGCGCGTAACGATTCATGGTTGCTGGGTTGCTGGGTTGCTGGCCCAGGTAACCTGATGGACATTCAACATTGGAAGCGTAGGTACCAAGGCTTGTCATCCCGAGCGTGAGCGAGGGACCCGGGGGTAGGGTGGCACGATTATGGCGCCACCCAGCCCCCGGGTCCCTCGCTCACGCTCGGGATGACAAAACTGGCCACGCATGCTTTCAAGGTTGAACGTCCACTAGTAACCCGGCAACCCCCTTCACGGCAACAGCCGCGCCACGATCTCCTGCACCTTCCTCCCATCCACCCGCCCGCGATACCGCGCGGTCGCTTCCTTCATCACCTTCCCCATGTCCTTCTTCGACTGCGCGCCGGTGGAGGCGATGATCTCGCAAACGCCGCTCTCGATCTCTTCGTCCGTCAGCTCGGGCGGCAGATACGTCTTGAGCAGCTCCATCTCCGCGCGCTCTTTCCCGGCGAGCTCGGGGCGGTTGCCTTTCGTGTACTGCTCGATCGAGTCGAGCCGTTGCTTCACCGCCTTGCGGATGATGGACATCGCTTCCTCGTCGGAGAGCTCGTGCCCGAGGTTGATCTGCTCGTTCTTCAGCGCCGACAGCAGCATGCGCAGCGTGGAGAGGCGCTCTTTCTCCTGCGCCTTCATCGCCGCGGTGAGATCGGCGCGGATCTGTTCGCTCAGTGATGCCATTGCGTTTCCTCGCGTGCGCATTCTATTCTCGCCCGCGATGACCGACCTCCGCGCGCTGCTCGAAGAAACCGGCGCTCTGCTCACCGGCCACTTCCGTCTCTCGTCGGGACTTCACAGCCCGAGCTACGTGCAGTGCGCGCGCCTTCTCGAGCATCCACGCAACGCGAAAGCGATCGGCGAGGCGCTCGCTGCCCGCCTCAGCAAGCCGGACCTGATCGTCTCGCCCGCCCTCGGCGGCGTGATCATCGGCTACACCGTGGCCGAGGCCCTCGACGTGCCGTTCGTCTTCACGGAGCGCAAAGACGGGCAGATGATGCTGCGCCGCGGCTTTGAGATCGGCGGCGCGAACTGGGTCGTGATCGTCGAGGATGTGGTGACCACCGGCAAGTCGACGCGCGAGACGGCGGACGTCGTCACGCAACACGGCGGGATCATCACCGGCTTCGCGTCGATTCTCAATCGCAGCGGGAAAGCGAATCCCTTTGACATGCCGTACGAGTCGCTGCTCGCGCTCGATCTCGACACGTATTCCGAAGCCGATTGCCCGCTCTGCGCGCAAGGCGTCGCGATCGATGCGCCGGGATCGCGACACAGCCCATGAGCGAAAAGATCGTCACCATCGGAGCGCAGCAAACCGAGATCGAGCTCGAGCGTGACGGGGCGACGTTCCGCAGCGGCGAGCATGAGCTCGAGGTGCTGGCGATGCATGCCGAGGAGCTCGAAGTGCGCATCGACGGCCGCACGCACGTCATCCCGTACGTCGTGCAGGGCTCGACGGTCAGCTTCGCTTTCGACGGCGAGGTCTACATCGCCGACGTCAGCGACAAAGGCGCGCGCGCGAGGGCGCGGCACCGCGATCACTCCACCGCCGCGCCGATGCCCGGGATGGTGCTGAAAATTCTGGTGAAGCCAGGGGATGTTGTGCAGAAGGGAGCGCCGCTGTTGATTCTCGAGGCCATGAAGATGGAGCACCAGATCGCGGCGGGGCACGAGGGGACGGTGGTATCGGTGAATTGTGCGGAAGGGGAGCTCGTGCAACCGGGTGTGGAGTTGGTAACGATGAGCGATGAATTATGAATTATGAATTATGAACGATGAACGATGAACGATGAACGATGAACGATGAACGATGAACGATGAATCGGCCGCTCGGATTCATAATTCATCGTTCATCGTTCATCGTTCATCGTTAAACGAACTCACATGAAACTCGCCATCGACACCGCCAAAATCGTCGAGGTCGGCCCGCGCGACGGCCTCCAGAACGAAAAGGTCGTCATCCCAACCGAGGCCAAGGTCGCGTACATCACCGCGCTCTCCGACGCGGGACTGCGCGTGATCGAGGCCGGCGCGTTCGTCAGTCCGAAGTGGGTGCCGCAAATGGCTGACACGGCCGAGGTCTATCGCGAGATTCCGAAAGACCCGGGCGTCGAGTATCCGGTGCTCGTCCCGAACATGAAGGGACTCGAGCGCGCGATCGAGGCTGGCGTCACGTCGATCGCGATCTTCACCGCCGCCTCGGAGACCTTCAACCAGCGCAACATCAACATGACCATCGAGCAGTCGTTCGAGAACTACGCGCCCGTTGCGGTCCGCGCGAAGGAAGAAGGGATGCGCGTGCGCGGCTACGTCTCGACCGCGTTCGGCTGCCCGTACGAAGGCGACGTGCCGCCGGAGAAAGTGCTCGAAGTCTGCGCGCGCCTGCTCGACCTCGGATGCTACGAAGTCTCGGTCGGCGACACGATCGGCGTCGGCACGCCGATGCAGGTGCAGGGCGTGATCGGCATGCTGCTGCAGGTGATTCCGGCGTCGCGTCTGGCGATGCACTTTCATGACACGCGCGGCACCGCGCTGGCGAACACGCTCGCCGCACTCGAGATGGGCATCGCGACGTTCGATGCTTCCTCGGGCGGTCTCGGCGGATGCCCTTACGCGCCCGGCGCGTCCGGCAATCTCGCGACCGAGGATCTCGTGTACATGCTCGATCGGATGGCGATCGACACCGGCGTCGATCTGAACCGGCTCGTCCACGCCTCGACGATCATCGCGCCGTATCTCGATCATCCCTTGCCGGGACGCTATCTCCAGGCCTGCACGAAAGCGGCGACAACGATCGCGATGAGCGGCGCGGTGCAATGACGTAGCGACCGGCTTCAGCCGGTCGGCTCCCCGGCGGGCTGAAGCCCGCCGCTACGTTCAGCGAGCGCGGCGCTACAATGAATCGTGTCGTCTGAATTTCGTGGTGCGTGGCGTGACGGCTGGTACGTCGTCCCCCATCACGTCCTCTTCCGCGACCTCGATCCCTTCGGCCACGTCAACAACGCCGTCTTCTTCACTTACTTCGAGTGGGCGCGCACGCTGCTGTGGTTCGACCTCACCGGCCAGCGCGGCGCGCGCGACATCGGCTTCATCGTCGCGCGGGCGTCGTGCGATTTCAAAAAACAGCTCGCCCTCGAGCCGATCGAGATCTGCGTCCGCGTTGGGGAGATTCGTAACACTTCCTTCGCGTTCGTTTACGAGATCGGGAAGGTTCCGCGAGGCGAAGTTGCTGCAACAGGCGAAGTTGTCGTCGTGCTCTACGATTGGGCACGGCAATCGAAGATGTCCGTGAGCGATGAACTGCGGAGGAAGCTGACCGAATGCAGCCGGCAAGAGTTCTGACGCATCCCGCGCTGGCGCGGCGGCGTTTCGAAGAGATCGCGGGCCGCCCCGATCCGCTGCTCGATCTCGTCGAAGCGTCGCTGGTGATCGCGCTCGAGGAGAACCCCGCGCTCGACATCGAGCGCCACCTCGAAGAAGTCGGCGCGTGGAGCGAATCCGTGCGCGGACGCCTCGAAGGCTCGCGCGACATCGAGCGCATCGTCGATACAATCAACCGTCTTCTCTTCGACGAGGAAGGCTTTCATGGCGAAAACGACGACTACTACGATCCGCGCAGCGCGCTGCTGAGCGAAGCGCTGGAGCGCCACGCCGGACTGCCGATCACGCTTTCGATTCTCTACATCGAGCTCTCGCGCCGCGCCGGTGTCGAGGCCACGGGCGTGTCGCTGCCCGGAAGGTTCCTCGTGAAGTTCAGCGGCTCGTTCGGCGTCATCGTCGTCGATCCGTTCGACGGCGGGCGCGTGCTCACGACGATCGAGCTGCAGAAGATTCTCGATGCGACGTTCGGCGGCGGCGTGAAGCTGCGCGAGCATCACCTCCGCTCGTTCTCGCCGAAAGAGATCCTCGCGCGCGAGCTCGCGCAACTGAAGGCGGCCTACCTCGCGCAGCACGACCTGCCGCGCGCCGCGGCGTCGATCGACAGGCTGCTGATCCTCGACGACCGCGACGCATACGAAGTGCGCGACCGCGCCGCGCTGGCGATGCAGATGCACGCGTACCGGCAGGCCACGGAGCTGTTCGAGCGATACCTCGCGCTCATGCCGTCGGCCGACGACCGCTCGCGCGTGCGGGAACAGATCGCGTACTTGCGCGCGTGGTTGGATCAGAACTAGTGGACGTTCAACCTTGAAAGCATGCGTGGCCAGCCTTGTCATCCCGAGCGTGAGCGAGGGACCCGGGGGTAGGGTGGCACGAAGCCCGAGCGTCGCGCCGCCGCCCGCCCAGGTCCCTCGCTCACGCTCGGGATGACAAGCCTTGGTACCTACGCTTTCAATAAAGATAGGTAAAATCACCGCTCACTTGTGATTACCGGGTTCAACACCGACATCAAGCACAACGAGAAGGTCTATCACGTACAGACCGAGGACAAGGGTGCGTCCAACCCTTACATCGAGTCGCTCGTGTACGTGGGCGGAGAGATCCTCGCGTCGAAGAAGACCTCGTACGCGGAGCAGCTGAAGAGCGGCGTCGACGAGAAGTGGATCGGCGGGCTGATGGAACAGCAGCACCGCACGATGATCGCCGCGATCAAGCGCGGGCGCTTCGACCAGCCGGCCGACGTCACCAAGAGCACGACCCCGCGTCCCGGCGCGACACTCGCGCAGGAGGCGGGAGACATCGTTTCCCCCGCGCCCGCCGCTGCCGCCGCGGTCGACGAAGACAAGACGCTCGATCAGGTGATCATCGACTACCTCGCCTCGGAGGCCGAGAGCGAGCATCTCGAGCTCGCGATCATGACCGAGGTCGACTTCTTCTCCGGCACGCCGATCGAGCTGCGCGTCGCGGCGAAGAAGAGCCTCTCCCAGGCGCCGATCCCCGCGGCCGCGATCGAGGTGAAAGTGATCTCGACCGTCGAGCCGCCGCGCGTGATCTTCCGCGGCAAGACCGCCGCCGACGGCACCGCCACCATCCGCTGCAACATCCCCGCGTTCCGCGAAGGCACCGCGGCCGTGATCATCTCGGCGCAGAGCGCGATCGGGAATGATGAGGTGAAGCAGTTGGTGAAGAGGAAGAAGTAGCGGTTGCCCAGTTGCCCGGTCGCCCAGTTGCCCGGCAAAACCACCGGGAAACCGGCAAACCGGGTAACCGGGTAACCGGGTAACCGGGTAACCGGGTAACCGGGTAACCGGGCAACCGGGTAACCGGGCAACCGTCCCTGGCAACCTTCTTTCATAATCCGCCCCGCGTGCTCCGCTCACGACCCACTCGCGCCCTGCTCCTCCTCACCGGCATGGCCGCGGTCATGTACCTCATGATCAGTCTCTTCCTCCCCTCGTCGCGGCGGCTGATCCTCGGTGTCGACAAGAGGAACGGTTACGTGCGTCTGGTGCGCAACAAGGTCACGTTTCTTCCGCCGCATCGCTTTTATCGCCTCGAATTCGATCAGCGCGACGGCGCGGCGCAACGCGACGGGCTGGTGCGCATCCTGTCGAAGGAGCGCATTCCCGTCACGGTGAGCTACCGCCTTCGCTTCACGCTTGCCGGCAAGCGTCTGCCCGACGCGCGCCGCCTCGTGAACGACGGCTGGAGCGCGTGGATCCGCACGCGTGTCGGCGAAGCGATGTCCGCGGTGACGGCGCAGGTGCCGATCGAAGAGCTGCTCTCGCCGACCTCGCAGTTCGCGACACGGCGCAGCGTGCTGCGAGAAGCGGTGAAGCGCCACCTCGCGCGCAGCGGACTGCAGGTGACCGCGTTCGAGATCACGCGCATCGAGCCCGATCGCCGCGCGCTGCTGGAGTACAAACGCGCGGAGCTGCGCCGCAGCGCGCGCGGCGTGGCGGCGCGCGTCGCGATCTTCGCCATTGACGGCGCGGACTGGGACCTCATCTCCGAGCTCGCCGCCGACGGACGCATCCCGAACATCCGCGCGCTCGCACGCGGCGGCGCGACCGCATCGCTGCAGACGCTGCAGCCGACAGTTTCGCCGCTCGTGTGGACCAGCGTGGCGACCGGGCTTCCTCCCGATCGTCACGGCGTGATCGACTTCATCGATCGCGCGCGGAAGACGCCCGCCGACGCGGCGATGCGCCGCGCGCCCGCGCTGTGGGACATCGCTGACGCGTTCGGACGGAAGTCGGTCGTCGTGAGCTGGTGGACAGCGTGGCCGCCGATGACCAACGCCACGATCACGTTCGACACGCCGATGCAGCTGATGCCCAACGCGGTTTCCCCGCGCGAGCTCGCGCCGCGTCTCAACTCATTCGTCGTTCCCCGGGAGACCATCCAGTTCGCGCAGGTCGGCCGTTTTCTCAACGTCACCGCGAAGGAGTACGACGCCGCGGTCACGAGCGGCAATCCAAACGATCCGATCAATCTCTTCCGCGAGATCCTCGCGAAGACGTGGACCGATCATGGCGCCGGCATTCATCTCTACCAGCAGCAACAGCCGCTCGTGATGCTGATGTCGTACGAAGGAACGGACGCGGTCAATCACCTCTTCGCGCCGTATCACCCGCCGTATCGCGAAGGGATCAGCCAGAGCCAGTTCCGCAGGTACTGGCCGGCGGTCGCGAATTACTACGCCGAGGTCGACCGGCTGATCGGCGAGTGGATGAAGGTGCTCGGCGACGACACGACCGTGTTCCTCGTGTCGGCGCATGGCTTTCGCTGGTCGGAGAATCGTCCGCGGCTGCAGCCGGCCGGACGCAGCGCGCTGTCCGATCATCGCAATCCCGGCATCTTCATCGCGTACGGCAATCACGTGGCCGCGGGCGGCGAGCGCCACGCGATGTCGCTCTACGACGTCGTCCCCTCCGCGCTCTCCCTCCTCGGCCTGCCGAAGTCGCTGGAGATGTCCGGCAACCAGCCGCCCTGGCTCTTCCGCGACATCACTCCGGTGACGTCCGTGCGCGTCGTGAGCTACAGCGAATTCTTCGCGGGACGTGCCACAGGGCCGGCGGTCGATGCCGCGCGCTACATGCAGCACCTGCAGGCGATCGGACATCTCACCGATCCGTCGCGCATGCAGGCCGTGCTCGAAGACGGAGACCAGCCGCGGCCCGCGCAGGCGGTGCCGCCCGCACAGTTCGGCGCGTACGCGCACTACAACAACCTCGGCGTTCAATTGCGCGGGCAAGGCAAGCCACAGGAAGCGATCGAGGCGTTCCAGAAGGCGATCGATCTCAATCCCTCGCGGCCGACACCGTACCTGAACCTGGCCATGATCCTCTTCGAGCGGCAGCAGTACACGGCGGCGGACGACGTGTTCATCATGGCCGTCGCGCGCGGGCTACCCAACGCGGACCGCTGGTTCGCGGACTTCGCGGCGCTGTATCGCTCGCAGAACATGACCACGCGCGCGATCAACCTGCTCTACAAGGGCCGGCAGATCTTTCCGCAGTCGCCCCTCATCGCGGCGAACCTCGGCTCCGCGCTCTCGCAGGCGAACAATTACTCGGAAGGGATCCCCGAGCTCGAGCGCGCGCTCGGCCTGCAGCCGACGTCGACGCTGGTGCTGAACAATCTCGGGATCTATTACGCGAAGAAGAAGGATTTCGCGCGCGCGCTCGACTTCTGGAACCGCTCCCTGACGATCGACCCGCGCCAGCCGGAGATTCGCCGCGTCGCGGACGCGGTGAGAACGCATTTGTAGCGCGGCGTGACGTAGCGCCCGACGTGACGCAGCGACCAACGTAACGTAACGCCAGACGTGACCAGGAGTCTGCGCGGCAGAAACAGAGTGTCATCCTGAGCGGGTTGACGGCGCACGCGCCGGTGAAGCAGAGATGAAGTTCTCGCGCAGCTTTGTGTTGAGCAAACTCATGTTGCCTGGTGGACGTTCAACCTTGAAAGCATGCGTGGCCAGCCTTGTCATCCCGAGCGTGAGCGAGGGACCTGGGCGGGCGGCGGCGCGACCCGCGGGCTTCGTGCCACCCTACCCCCGGGTCCCTCGCTCACGCTCGGGATGACAAGCCTTGGTACCTACGCTTTCAATGTTGA
>DATLFB010000046.1:0-23984 GCA_035525285.1 Thermoanaerobaculia bacterium | reverse complement strand
TGCGCTACCCAGGTTTGTCATCCCGAGCGTTAGCGAGGGACCTGGGTGTGTGTGCGGCTCGAGTCTCGTGCCACCCGCCCACCCAGGTCCCTCGCTCACGCTCGGGATGACAAACCCCTCGTTACAAACTTGAACGAGCACCAGGCTGCTCGATTATCGCAGCGCCTCCCCGCGTAACCCAGCAACCCAGTAACCCAGTAACCCAGTAACCCGGTCAGCACCCTACCTCCCCATCTCCCTCAACACCGCCGACTTCGCCTCGATCATCACGTGATGCTCCAGCCCCAGCAGATCGGCGATCTTGCGGACGAGATAGCCTTCGTAGTTGGTGAGGCGTCCGTCGCTGTACACCAGACGCCACATCGTCTTCACGATCTCGATCCGCTCCGCGAGCGGCTCGTTCTTGCGGATGTAGTGCGTGAGCGCGAAGTGATCGACGGTCTTCTTCCGGATCTCGTCCGCTGCTTCGAGCAGCTCCTTCGCGTCGTCCGGCTCGAGTGCGAATCGCTGGGCGAGAAAGCCGGCGACATTGCCGTCCTCCGCCGGCGTGAACGCTCCGTCGGCGTATGCGATGTCGAGCAGAATCGCGGCGGTGGCGAGGCGCAGCGGATCGTGCCGCTCGCGCGGCTGGACTTCCGACGTGCGGCCGGTGAGGAGATCGAGGATGCGGGCAATGCTCACGGCGCGAGTTTACTGAAATGGATCGCCTCGTGTTCCTCGTTCATCGCGACATGCGTGTCGACATCACTCAGCTCAGCAACGACGCCCACGTCTGGATCTTCGGCATCTCCCCCGCGCTCGACGACGCGAAGCAGGCCGTCGTGCTGCGCACCGTCGATGCCTTCCTCGATGACTGGGCCGCGCACGGCGTGCCCATCCGCGGCGCGCGCGACTTGCGCGACGGCAGCTTTCTGATCGTCGCGGCGGACGAGAAGCGCGAGAAGTCGGGCTGCTCGATCGATCGGATGTTCGGCACGCTGCGCGCGCTAGAGCAGCAGCTCGGCGTGACCATCCTCGACGCGAACCGCGTCTTCGTCCGTGAAGAGAGCGGCGTCCGCGCCGTGCCGCGCCATGCGTTCCGCGACGCCGCGACCTCGGAGACCGTCGTGTTCGACACGACCGCGGAACAGCTCGGCGCCGTCCGCACCGGCGCCTGGGAGCGTCCCGCAGCCGAGTCGTGGCACCGGCACCTGCTCGCCTGATCAAGAACAAGGCGTTTTCGTTTGGTTGCTGAGTTACTGAGTTACTGGGTTACTGGGTTACTGGGTTCCTGGGGAACCTGCCGGCAACCCAGCAACCCCAGCAACTCAGCAACCCAGCAACCCAGCAACCCAGCAACCAACGCGACGCCTGAGCGTTTGCGTTCATAATCCCCGCATGATGATCGAGATTCGTCGCGCAACGTCCACCGATTCGGAACGCGCGACAGAGCTCGCGCGCCGCGCGAAGGCACACTGGGGCTATCCCGCGGAATGGCTCGAGGCGTGGAACGAGGACCTGATCGTCACCGCCGAGGGCATCGAGAGACACGCCACGTACGTGGCGTCGGTCGACGGCGACGTCGCCGGCATCTGCCAGCTGCAGCAAGGCGACGATCACGCGATGCTCGAGCACGTGTGGGTCGATCCCCTCAGCCACGGCCGCGGCATCGGCCGCGCCCTGGTCGAACACGCGCGCGCTCACGCTCACGGCGTGATCGCCATCGTCGCCGACCCGAACGCGGAAGCCTTCTACGTCAAGCTCGGCGCCCGCCGGGTGGGGGAGGTGGCGGCGCCAATGCCCGGCGCGCCGCATCGCGTGCTGCCGCTGATGGAGATGGATGCGGGGTAACGCGGGCGGCTCGCCCGCCGTACCGACGGCTCTGGCCGGCGGGCTGGCTCGCTTGAGCGCTTGGTGGATTCGGCGGATTGTAATCCCGTCGACGCAAACGTGTTTTGTTCGTTGCTGAGCAACTGACTGAACCCGTACCTAAGATCCGGAATGTCAGTGACTTGCAACGAGAGTGTTCTAACGGCTTGACTCACATGCTACTCTGGCGCCATCATCGGCTCGTTAGTCGGCATACGTGTCGCTTGAACAGCGTTTAGAGAAGACGAAGATATGAGTTCCGACTACCTCTTTGCCACGCCGTCCTTCCTTCGGGGGCTCGGCAGGGTGTTTGATCCTTTTGGCCTGCCAGAGCCTTACAACTGGAGCCCGGGTCCTGCAGAAGCTGATGTGCTAGCGATGGCGGTCGACTGGGGAATGGTTGGCAAGGACTTGGCCGACGCGTTCGCCGAATACTCGGCTCCCGACGCGAGCCAACTCGCACTTTTCACGCCTTCGATTGACGACGACGTCAAGGTTTAATGGGCCGGAAGAGTCGCGACAAGAATGACAGGCGCCAAGTCGCGCGGCGCGCCGAAAACGGCATCGGTGGCGCCAACGCTTTACCTCAATCGCCGCAGTTCGTGGCGCGCTTTCAGGGCACTGTCTTCCAGGGTCCGAACACTTGCCGCCTACTAATTAATTAATTAACTCCTGCTAACAACCGACGAGCCCTGCTCCGTGGCCCGGCGCTGAAGCGCCTCGTGAACTTCAAACCAGCACGGCGTCACGCCGGTTGGAGCTCGCGTCCGCCGAGAGTGCGGCAAACGTCGTGCCGCACTCTCCCTGCGAGCCAGAAAGCGGCTCGCAGCTGAAGTGACGAGTGTTGGGCGGACCGAGATGCCTCACCGAATCCCACGTCACACGTTGCTGAGCAGACGCGACGCCTTGATCCGAAAGCGTCCTTCGCGCCGGTAATCGTTTCCGTACTTGCGTGAATTTTGCTACTCTGCCGGTCAGTCCAACGTATGAACTGTCAGGCAGAGGAGCGCGGAGTAGCAAGTAACAACGACCTCCGTCCCTTGCTAAAGTGGCCGGGAGGCAAACGCCTTCTCGCCGACCGAATCGTTGCGCTGTTGCCACAAACCTACGAGAGATACATCGAACCATTCCTCGGTGGAGGGGCGGTCTTCTTTAGGCTCAAACCAGCCCGCGCTCTGTTAGCGGACGCTGACCCTGCCCTTATCGACTGCTACATGCAGATCCGCGACCACCCTGATGATGTCCTCAAGGTGCTGGCCCGGCTGAAGAATTCAGAGGCGGACTACTACCGGATTCGCGCCTCGCGTCCGCGCACCGCGACGTCGCGGGCTGCAAGAATAATCTATCTTACCAACCTCAGTTTCAACGGTATCTACCGTCTCAACTTTCGTGGCGAGTTTAACGTGCCGTATGGTCACCGGCCACATCGTCGTCCGACCCAGCCCGCGCTCATACGGGCTGCTAGTCGGTTCTTGCGCGCGGCGCGGCTGCGTTGCGATGACTTCGAGTTTACCCTCCGAACAGCACGTGTGGGTGATGTCGTTTATCTCGACCCTCCCTACACAGTTGCTCATTCCAACAACGGTTTCATTAGGTACAACGCGCGCCTGTTCTCATGGAGTGATCAGCAGCGTTTAGCCCTTGCGGCACGAAGAGCTGCCGATCGAGGCGCCTTTGTTGTCGTCACGAACGCTGATCATGAGTCGGTGCGAAATCTGTATCGTGACTTCTACGAGGTTCGAATCGAGCGAGTATCCACGATTGCCGCCGCTTCAGCCAAACGAAAGCTAGTTACAGAAAGTATCTTCTATGCGAGATAGGTGAGTATGCTTACCAACGTTGAGCCGCTCGACAGTTTGCGAGGAATCGCCCGCCATCGCACGCGCACGATCGATACGAAGACGGTCCAGCGAACGGCAATCGAGCGGTGGCTGCAGGAAGGCTGGGAAGTCGAGAAGAAGAACAGAAAGTCCGTCCGGCTGAAGAAGCCAAAACCGCCGCTGGACTTACTGCAACAACGCGTCTGGTCCCTCTTCTACAGGCTAGCGTTTGACCATCTGACCGGAGAGTTGCCTTCGGAGCTCGTACGCAAGAATGCGCCGGAGCGAGAAGCGATACCGATCGTAGCCATTGGCGAAGAGATCGCGGTGGCGGTTCGTTGCTTCAGGAACGATGTTCCCGGACGCTTACCCCGGCTTGGTGAACGTGCCCGTAAGTTCGCCGAGCTCCGCGAAGGTCTTGCGCGCGCGTCCAACGCGGCATTCGGCGCCACCGTGAAGAGAACAGTCGTCATGATCATCTTCACGGAGAACGTGATCATTTCTGACGCTGACGCCACCGAAGCGTCGTCGGCTCACGTGACGCTTTTTGACAGCAAGGATTTGGAATATTACGAGACTTTAGTGTCGCATTTGGGACCCGCTGCCAAGTATCAGCTACTTGCTGACACGATTCCAGGTAAGCAGGTTCCTGGGCTCGAAATTCGCGTTCCCGCCGTTAAGAGCAGGATCGGTGGCAGCAACTGTTACACCTTTTCGATCTCACCCGAATATCTCTTAAAAATCGCGTACGTGTCGCATCGATCCAAGGGTAAGGCATCAGATGTTCATACGTATCAGCGAATGCTAAGTCGAGGTCGGTTGAATCGAATTCGTGAGTATATCGACAACGATGGCGTCTTTCCAACGAATATTGTTATTAACCTAGATTCTAAACGCATTCAGTTCGAACGCGCGAAGCAGCAGACCGGGAACGAAGAGGGTTTGCTCGGCTGGCTTGATGTCCGGCCAACGTACAAGTCTGCTTGGATAATCGACGGGCAGCATCGTCTCTTCTCGTATTCTGGGCACCCACGTGCGGCGACGAGTCGCCTGGCCGTTCTAGCCTTTGAAGGCCTGCCGCCAAGCAAGCAGGCGGCGCTGTTTATCGATATTAACGCAAAGCAAAAGAGTGTTAAGCAGTCTCTACTGCAGGAATTGTATGCTGAACTGCATTGGGATGCAGACGCACCACAAACGCGCGTTCGTGCCATCATCTCTAAAGCTATACAAAGCCTCGACGCAAACCCGGAGTCGCCGCTGTATGCTCGAATCCAAGCGTCTGATGTCGCTCGGGATGACATCCGTTGCATCAGCTTCACGAGTATCTTTGGGGCGTTGGAGCGTTCAGATCTCTTCATCGCCAAAGAGCGAAAGGGTGATGTCATCGAATACGGGGCACTGTGGGGCGGCGGCAACGTTGCGACACTAAGGCGCACTACGAGAGTCATGACTGCATGGCTCGCGGCTGTGCGGGACCTGGCCAACGATTGGTGGGACAAAGGTGCCGGCGAAGGTGGTGGCCTCGCTATGAATGATGGAGTGGTAACGTCGATTAATGTTCTCAAGAGTGTGCTTCCGCATATTGAGTCTCAACGTCGGATTCGATTGCTCCAAGAGTCCGACGAAAGAATGGTGGAGCTGATTGCTCCTTACGGAGCCGCGTTGGGTGAGTACTTCCGCCGCATGAACGACACTGAACGAAAGGCGTTTCGTGATCTCCGCGGGAATCAGGGCCTGGCCAAGCGTCTTAGGCGTGCGCAAGAGGCGCTCAGACAGGTCTTTCCAGATTTCGAGCCCGAGGGTTTAGACCAGTTTCTCGATGAAGAACGAACGCAAACTAACGTACGTGCAAAGGCCGCGCTTGATCGCATCGAACGTGCGCTGCAACGGGGTGTCGTCGATGAACTCAAACGCGAGTATGACGACCAGTGGTGGACGTTGGGGATACCCAAAAAGGTGCGGAAGAAGGCCGGCGACCTCTATGAAGAGGACGACGGCCGCCGTGGTGGACGCGAGTACTACTTCGACTTCATCGACTATCGTGACATCGCTCAACACAACTGGACGCTCTTTGAGTCCATGCTGGGCTTGGGATCGTCAGCCGGTAAGGACAAGCGGACCGCTTGGTTAGTCTTCGTTAATGACAAGCGGCGTATCGTCTCGCACGCGTCTTCCGGCGCTTCCGTGTCGGTAGATGACTTAGCGACAATCGAGCAGTATGAGCGCTGGCTGTCGGAGAGCGTCGGAGGGCAAGACGAGCGGTCGGACACCTGAGTGCTGGCGTTTGTTTGCCTGACGGCCGGCCGTCACGCGGCTCCGCGCTTACGAAGTTCCTCGCGAATGACGCGGCGAAGCGTCTTTTCGAGCGGTACGCTGCGATTCTCCATGTACTCCCGAAGAGCGCCGTTGATCATCGTCTGGTAATTTCCGCCGCCGGCGGCATTCACCTGCTCGCGAAACCAGTCGAGCACCTCGTCATCGATCCGGATGGTAATGCGAGTCTTTCCCTTTGGAACGGGAACGACGGCCCCGCGCCGGCCCTTTGAAAAATCGTCTGTTCTTTTCATCGTCGTGTGCCCTCGTAAGACGCGCGTTGGCGTGCGGTCGCTTGGCGAGCGGAAATCAGCCGAATCGTGTCACCACGGTAAGTGTAGGCAACCACGAGTACACGACCCAGGAAGTCCACGCCGAGCGTCCTGAATCGTTCCTCGTTTGCGCTCGTGTCTTCGATCGTGAGCGCGAAATCGTCACTGAACACGCCGACGGCGTCCGCAAAATGTACGGAGTGCTTCCGGTAATTGGCAGCTGCCTTGGCCGGGTCCCATTCGAACTCCGCCACGCGGTAATGATATGCACATGCGTATGCACATGCAAACTAGCCGCCGAACGTGCAGCGCATCACCGCGGAATCGCAGCAACGACTCTTTCGACCGCCTCTTCGAGCGTCCCGTTCCCGGAGAGGTACGGGATCCAGTGCTTCTCGATCGGCTCGCGATACCTTGGCCAGACGTCTCTGAACATGCCGTTCGCGTAGGGGACATACTCGGTCGTCCCCCGCTCGGCGAGCGCGCGTCGCGTCAACTCGCTCGACGTCGCGAACAGAATCGCGTGCCATAGATCCACGGGATACTTCACGTCGAGCTTCTTCGTGGCCGCGTTAATCGCGGCGGCGACGGTGCCGCGGTTCGGGTCGACCAGCGCGTGCGAGCTTTCGTGCAGCATCATCATCCAGCGCGCGGAAGCCTTGATAGCCGGCGTCGCGGCTGGACATCGTGGTCGTGATGCCTGCATTGCGGAGGTTCGTGATCGTGTAGGCGCCGAAGGGGCCGGCGTGCGGGGCGATGTAGACGCGCACGCGCTCGGGAAATGGCATCCGATAGACGTCGCGTGGATCGGGTCGCGTCGCGTCGTGCATCAGCGTCTGATGAAGGCTCATCCAGAAGCTGCTGTGCAGATCCCAGGGTCCGGCTCGCACGATCTCCATGCCGCCGGCAAGGGGCGGACGGGACGTCCGCCCTCCCTGGCCCGCCGCGGTCGCGGCGAGCGCGAAGAGGATGGTCAGGACGAGTGCGCGTTTCATCCGTGGATCGCCCGCTCGACGAGCGCCTTCTGCTGCTCCTCGTGGCGGTGATGCGATCCCGTCGCGGGAGCGGCGGCGAGAGGCCGGCCGGCGTAGCGCACGTTGCGATGCAGTGCGGCGAGGCGCTCGTGCAGGAACGGCCAGGCGCCCATGTTGCGCGGCTCTTCCTGCACCCACACGATCTCCTCCGCATTCGGATAGCCCTTCAGCGCATCGGCGAGCATGGGTTGCGGGAAGGGATAAAACTGTTCGAGCCGCAGAATCGCGACCTTCGCATTGGCCTTGTCGCGCGCCTGGCGGAGGTCGTAGTAGACCTTGCCCGACGTGATGACCACGCGGAGCACGTCATCGCTCGTCGCCACGTCGTGCAGCACCGGCTCGAAGCGTCCGCTCGTCAGCTCCGCCAGCGTCGACGTCGCCATCGGATGGCGCAGCAGCGACTTCGGCGTCATCACGATCAGCGGCTTGCGCGGATTGTTCTTCATCTGCCGCCGCAGCGCGTGGAAGTACTGCGCGGGCGTCGTCGGATAGACCACCTGCATGTTGCCCTCGGCGCAGAGCGTGAGGAAGCGCTCGAGGCGCGCCGAGGAGTGCTCCGGTCCCTGTCCTTCGTATCCGTGCGGCAGCAGCATCGCCAGGCCGCTGTGCTGTCCCCACTTCTCCTCGGCGCTGGAGATGAACTGATCGATCACGATCTGCGCGCCGTTCATGAAATCGCCGAACTGCGCTTCCCACATCACCAGCGCGCCGGGATCGGCGACCGAGTAGCCGTATTCGAATCCGACCACGCCGTATTCGGAGAGGAGCGAGTCGTAGACCGAGAAGCTGACTTCCGCATCGGACTCTTCGACCTGTTGCTGCGAGAGCGCGTTGTCGACGACGACGGGGTCCGCGAGATCGGCGCGCTTCGCGTCGCGCGCGAGCGCATTGAGCGGGACGTAGCCTTTGCCGGTCGCGTAGTCGAACAGCAGCGCGTGGCGATTCGAGAACGTGCCGCGGCCGCTGTCCTGTCCCGACAAACGCACGCGGAATCCGTCGAGCAGCAGCGAGCCGAACGCCATCAGCTCGCCGAAGGCCCAGTCCAGCGGCTCGTTGCCGTCCGCCATCGCTTTGCGTTTCGCGAGCACCGGCTTGAGCTTCGGATGCGGCGTGAAGTCGTCGGGCGTCGTGGTCAGCGCGCGGCCGACGTTCTCGAGCGTCTCGCGCGTGATCGACGTGTCGGGCGACGGCTCTTTCTGATAGCCGGTCAGCTCTTCGTCGGTCCAGAGCGGATCGCGATCGGAGTGCGGCGCCTGCTGTTCTTTCGTCCGATCGAATGCGTCCTGCAGCTTCGACTGGAACTGATCGAGCCACTGCTCCGCCTCTTCGGGACTGATGTCGCCTTTGCGCAGGAGCTGCTCGGTGTAGATCTTCCGCACCGAGCGGTGCTCCTTGATCGCCTTGTACATCCTCGGCTGCGTGAGCGACGGCTCGTCGCCTTCGTTGTGTCCGTGGCGGCGGTAGCAGAGCATGTCGAGGACGACGTCTTTGTGAAACTGCTGGCGGAAGTCGTACGCGAGCTTCATCGCCCGCACGCACGCCTCCGCGTCATCGCCGTTCACGTGGAAGATCGGCGCCTGCACCATCTTCGCGACGTCCGTCGCGTACACCGACGAACGCGCGGACTCCGGACCGGTCGTGAATCCGATCTGATTGTTGATGACGATGTGCACCGTGCCGCCGGTGCGGTAGCCGCGCAGTTGCGAGAGATTCAGCGTCTCCGCGACCACGCCCTGGCCCGCGAACGCGGCGTCGCCGTGCAGCAGTACGGGGATCACCAGCGCGCGATTCCTGTCGTTGATCAGCTTCTGCTTCGCGCGGACCATCCCTTCGACGATCGGATCGACGGCCTCGAGGTGCGACGGATTCGATGCGAGCGAGAGCGCGAGCAGGTCGCCGCCCGGCGTCTGATGCGCGCCTTCCGCGCCGAGGTGATACTTCACGTCGCCGGAGCCCTCGCGCGAGTTCGGATCGACGTCGCCTTCGAACTCGCGGAAGATCTGCTCGTACGATTTGCCGAGGGTGTTCGCGAGGACGTTCAACCGCCCGCGATGGGCCATGCCGATCACGCCCTCGACCACGCCGTCGGCCGCGGCTTCGCTGAAGAGATAGTCGAGCATCGGGATGACCGACTCCGCTCCTTCGAGCGAGAAGCGTTTGTGGCCGACGTACTTCGTATGCAGGAAGCGCTCGAACGCCTCCGCGTCGTTGAGCTTCATCAGGACGCGGCGCTTGGTCGCGCCGTCGAGCGGCTGCTTGTTGCGCGACGGCTCCATCCGGTCCTGGAGCCAGCGCTTCTGCACGGTCTCCTGAATGTGCATGTACTCGGTGGCGATCTTGCCGCAGTACGTCTCGCGCAGCGTGTCGAGGATGTCGCGCAGCTTCGCGGTCTGCTTGCCGAGGAGGCCGCCGCAGACGAACTCGCGGTCGAGATCCCACAGCGTGAAGCCGTAGAACTGCGGATCGAGCTCGGGGTACTTGACGACCTTGTACTCGAGCGGATCGAGGTCGGCGAGCAGATGGCCGCGCACGCGATAGGCGTTGATGAGCTGCAGCGCCGCGGCCTCGCGCGCGACGATCTCGTCATCCGTCGTCGAGCCGAGCGCGAGGCGGTGGCGGTCCTTCGCCCAGCGCACCGGCTCGTAGGGGATGCGCAGATCGCGATAGATGTCGTCGTAGAAACTGTCGGCGCCGAGGAGGAGCTCGTGCACGCGGGCGAGAAATGCGCCCGACTCCGCGCCCTGGATGATGCGATGGTCGTACGTCGAGGTCATCGTCATCACTTTCGAGATGCCGAGATCGGCGAGCACGCTCGGATCGGCGGCCGAGTATTCGGCGGGATAGTCGATCTGGCCGGTGGCGATGATCGTTCCCTGCGACGCCATCAAACGCGGCACGGACGCGTTAGTGCCGAGCGTTCCCGGATTCGTGAGCGAGAGCGTGGTGCCCTCGAAGTCGGAGATCTCGAGGGTGTTGTTGCGCGCCTTGCGCACGACGTCGTTGTAGGACTTGAGGAACTGCGCGAAGTCCATCGCGTTCGCGCGTTTGATGTTCGGGACGAGCAGCGAGCGCGAGCCGTCCTTGCGCTCGAGGTCGATGGCGATGCCGAGGTTCAGGTCCTCGCGATCGATGCGCGCGGGCGTGCTTTCCTGCATCGTGAACGCGGAGTTCATCCGCGGGAAGTCTTTGATGGCCTTGACGAGCGCCCAGGCGATGATGTGCGTGTAACTCGACTTCGACTGTCCGCTCAGCGCGAGATGGTTGTTGACCACGCGCCGGTTTTCCTCGAGCGCCTTGACGGGAATCGCGCGCACCGACGTCGCCGTCGGCACGGTGAGCGAGGCCTCCATGTTCGCGACGATCTTCGAGGCCGCGCCGCGGAGGGGAACGGCGTTCCCGGTTGGCGACGGGACGACAGTCGGGCGAGGGGCGGGGACGGGCGGCGGCGTAGGGGCGGGCTGAAGCCCGCCCTCGGGGGCAGCCTCAGCGGCCGGCGGGCTGAAGCCCGCCGCTACGTTTTCTTCCTCTTCGAGTTGCGGCGGCTGGTAGTCCTCGAAGAACTCCCGCCAGCTCGTGCTCACCGACTGCGGATCGACGCGGTACTTCTCGTAAAGCTCTTCGATGAAGGCGATGTTCGCGCCAAAGACTGAAGACATTTCGTCCTGTTCCTAACGGGATTCGTGATCGGTCGCTTCCGCTGCCGTGTGTGAGAGCGACGTGAGACCGAGCCATCCGAAACCGGCGGCGAAACCGCCGAGGACGTCGGATGGAAAGTGTACGCCGAAGTACACGCGCGAGAAGCCGACGCTGGCGATGATCAGGCCGGCCAGCGTGTGCGCGGCCGCCTGCACCGCCAGCGACTGCCGCTCGACGAGATGATGCGCGATGATCGGATACGTCGCCGCGGAAAGCAGCGAGTGTCCGCTCGGGAAGCTGTGCGACCTGGGCAGCGCGATCCGCCGCGCCAGCTCCTGCGGACGCCGCCGGCGGAAGATGTTCTTGAGAATCGTGTTGATCGCCATCGCGCCGCCGGTCGAGACGACGACGGTCCATGCGTCGTGGCGCCGTCCGCGGCGCAGCATCATGAGCGCGGTCAGGCCGGCGGCCGTGCCGATCGCGGCGTGCGAGCCGAGCTGCGTGATCGCGTGCATCACCCGGTGCGTCGACGGATTGTCGATGCGATGGACCGCCTCCATGATCGCCTCGTCGTAGCGATCGGCGTGCCCTTCGACGACGTGATCCGCCTGCTGCTTGAAGAACCAGAAGGCGAGACTGGCGAGCACGACGCCGCCGCTCCTGCCGATCGCCAGCGGCAGGAAGTGCTGTCGCCGCTTTCCTTTGCGAAGAGGCTTGCGTGGCTTGTCGCGCTTCACGGGGCGGAGTCTAACCCAAGCCGGCACGGCCGGCTGCGGAGGTTGGCCCAGCCTTAGGCATGGGTCTCGTCTGAGTGTTTTGTCATCGCGAGGAATCGATATTCGGCTTCCGCGCCACAGGCCTTGCGATAGAAGTCGAGTGCGTCGGTCCAGGGGATGGTGACTCGTGTGTAGCCGAGGTCGTGCAGGCCGGCGAGTGCGGCGTCGAGGAGGGCGGTTCCGAGTCCTTTGCCGCGATGGGACTTCGCGACGCCGGTGGGGCCGAAGGTGCCGAGGCCGCGATTGTTTGCCTCGATTGCGGCGAAGCCGGTGATCGCTCCGTTCTCCTCGGTGGTGTAGATCGCGTGCGCGCGGGAGGACTCGAAGCGCCAGATGGCGCCGAAGTGTCGTTCGATGAAAGAGGCAAGTTCGCGATTGAAGTTCGAGGTTCGAGGTTCGAGTTTTGTCATCCCGAGCGTAGTCGATGGACCTGGGTGGGTGGGAGGCACGCGAATCGCGCCTCCCGCCCACCCGGGTCCCTCGACTACGCTCGGGATGACAGGATTTCGAATGTGCGTCTCGAGATTCCAGGTCTCCGACGTCTCGCGATAGCCGTGCGCGCGGAAGAACGCGAGCGTTCCTTCGTCGCTCGCGAGCACGCCGGGCGTGAAGTAGTTGCCCGGCTCCGCGAAGACCACGTGCGCGCCGCGCGACTCCGCATCCGCGAGCAGTGCGCTGCCGATCCCGCGGCGCCGCGCGTCGCGGTCGACGGCGAGAATGCGCAGCCATTTCCCGCACGTCACGGCGACGCCAACATCGTCGTACATGCGCGCGACCGGCGCGCCGGCGATGCCGTCGCCGAAACACTTCTCCTCCGCGACACGCTCGAGGTCGTACGGCGCGTCGTTCGCGCGCCTGAAGAGCGCGCGGAGGGCGGGAAGGTCGTCCGGCGTCGCGTCGCGGATCGCGGCGGCAGGCATTTCGCAACTCTACCGTAGCGTGGAAGTTCGTGCGATGCGGAGCGAGCTGGAGATATTTACCCGCAAGGTGCTGATCGTCGTCGCCGCGGTCATCGGCGTAGCGATCCTGTGGGCCGCGCGCGGCGTGCTGGTGCTCATCTTCATCGCCGCGATTCTCGCCGCCGGCATCGCGCCGCTCGTGAACCGCGTGCGGGTGCTGTGGCGCTTCCGCTTCCGGCGCAACCTCTCGCGCGGCGCGGCGGTGACGATCGTCTACCTGCCGCTGCTGGCCGCGGTGATCGTGCTGGCGCTGGTCGTGGTTCCGCGGTTCATGGCCGAGTCGAGCGCTCTCGGCGCGCAGATGCCGGCGCTGATCGAAGAGAACATTCTGAAACCGCTCGAGGCCTACGTGCCGGTCGGCTTCATCCGCGAAGAGCTGCGCAAGGGAGTCGAGCTGCCGCGCTCACAGGTCTTCGCGTTCATGCGCAATGCGGGCACCGCGGTCGCATCGATTCTGGCGGTGCTGTTCATGGTCGCGTACATGCTCATCGACGCGCACCGGCTGCGGAATCTCTTCCTGCTCATCTATCCGCCCGAGGTGCGCGGCGAGCGGCGGGAGACGCTCAGCAGAATGGCGCGGAGGATGAGTCTCTGGTTGTCGGGACAGCTGCTGCTCTGCGCGATCATCGGCGTCGTTTCGTTCGTTGGCTTCATGCTTCTCGGCGTGCCGTATGCGCTGCCGCTGGCGATCCTCGCGGCGATCGGCGAGTTGATTCCGATGATCGGTCCGACCCTCGGCGCGATGCCGGCGCTGGCGATCGCGCTGCTGCACTCGCCCTGGCAGTTCTGGGCGGTGCTGATCTTCGCGGTCCTGCTGCAGAAGCTCGAGAACCTCTTCATCGTGCCGCGAGTGATGTCGAGGCAGATGGCGATCTCGCCGCTGGCGATCTTCATCGCCTTTCTCATCGGCGCCTCGCTCCTCGGCGTCGCGGGCGCGATCATCGCCATTCCGGTCGCCGCGATCGCGCAGGTCGCGTTCGAGGAGGCGTTCGTTTCCCGCCGCGAGCGGCGCCAGGATGTGGACCGCGCCGGCACGCTCGCGCGCAAAGCAGACTGAGGCACTGCTAAAATTCACGCATGCCATACAAGCTGCTGGCTTCTCTCTTCGCGCTGCTCGTCGTCTGCGTGCCCGCGTTCGCGCAGAATTCATGGACGTGGACCCATCGACTCGAGGTTCGCGCCGACTATCGCTGGAGCGACGACGAACGGCATCCGGTCGTCTTCCGCCTTCCGCCGCCGAACAACACGGTTCCGCTGTTTCTGGCGACGCCGGATCCGGGCAGTCACGTGGAGCTCAACACCGCGGAGCTGCAGCTCGACCTCGGATACGGCGAATGGTTCAAGGCGCGCGCGAAAGTGCAGGCCGGCCGGCTGCATCGCCGCAATCCGACGTCGAGCGACCGGAAGTTCGACGTCGATGAGCTGTTCGTTCGCTTCGGACCGGCGCCGGAGTTTCTCGAGCGTCCCGAGGGAACGACGTTTTTCGCGCAGATCGGAAAAGCGCCGCGCATGGAGCGGCAGCCCGTGCGCATGCTGGAGAGCTACGGTCTCGCGGCGACGTCGTTCAATCGCTTCGAGGACGTGCAGGCGATCGTCGGCGGCACCGTCGGCCGCAACCTTTACTGGCGTGTGCAGGCGGCGAACGGCAATCCGCTCTTCTTCCGCGATCCGAACGCGCTGGCCGGCGACAACGGCACGCCGGAGCTGCGCAACATTCCGCCGAATCCAAAGCTCGGTCCCGGATTTCCGATTCTCTACAACGCCGAGACCGAGGACCTGTTCTTCAGGACCGATCACGTGCAGTTCGGGCAGGCGCTCGGATACCGCTGGGCAAGCGAGGACGGTTCGGTCGGATTCGATGCGATCGTGTTTCACTACCGGCGCGACCTCGCGGACAGAGAGAGTCTCACGGGCACGTTCTACGGCGGCGACATCGATCTGCTGAATGGTCCGTTCGATCAGGGCGGACTGCCGATGAGCGGACGGACGAAGCGCGAGTACGGGACGCGCGTGTACGCGGAATGGAACAACGCGACGGCGATCGCGCAATTCACGAAGCAGCACGTTGCCGGCCTGCAGCGCGAAGGGTGGGAAGGGGAGCTCGGGTATCGCTTCCCGCTGCGGTGGGGCTGGCTGGAGTCGATTCAACCCGCGGTGCGCGTCAGCGGCCTGAAGAACCGCTTCACCGGCGTCGGCGCGCTTCAGCCCGCGCCGAGCATCTGGTGGAACTGGACGAAGTTCGACGGCGGCGTGCGGATCGGCTTCAAGCGCAACATCGATCTCACGGTGGAGTACACGACCCATGACGTCGAAAGCCGATTCCCCCTGAGCCTGCGCGAGCTGCTCGCGACGGTGCGCTGGCGGGTGTGACCATTCAGGGCCTGGCGAATCCTCTCCCTCGTGGCCTGGAGGGCGGACGTCTCGTCCGCCCCCGTCCCCTGGGCGGACGAGACGTCCGCCCTCCACGATCGCTTACTGCCGCGCAGACTCCCAGGCGACCGTGACATTTTCGGCGCTCGAACGTCGGAATGATCATCGGGGTGGTTCTGTTCGGGACAACTCGCGGAGACTCAGTCATTAATCTGCGAATCGAGGCACTGTTACGGATGAGCGTTCCCACGCTGAAACGGACGTTTTTCGCGGTCGTCACCCTTCTTCTCGGCAGCACCGCGGTCTTCGCGGGCCATCCATCGGTGCGCAGTTATCCGCGCATGGCGTTCGACGCCAAAGCGGGCAATGCCGTGCTGTTCGGCGGAGAGAGCGCCTTCGACGGCGGCACGCAGCTCCAGTACGACAGCGATGAGACGTGGATCTGGGGCGGCAACCACTGGACGCAGGTCTTTCCCGCGAACAACCCCGGCGGCCGCACGGCGCATGGGATGGTCTACGACTCGACGCGCCAGCGCATCGTGCTGTTCGGCGGACGGCGCGCGAAGACGACGCCCGACGGCGACATCACGATCCTGAACGACACCTGGGTGTGGGAGAACGGCGACTGGCGCGAGATCATCGCGCCGAACGGCGCCCCGTCGCCTCGCCATCTCTTCGGCATGACGTACGACCCCATTCGCGACCGGGTGATCGTCTACGGCGGCAGCATCCGCATCCCGGAAACCGGACTATTCATTGCCGCGAACGACACGTGGGAGTTCGACGGCACGCAGTGGAACCAGGTTGCGACGGAGCCCAAAGTCGCCATTCCTCTCATGACGTACGACGCGAAGCGCAACCAGACCATCATGGTCGGCGTCATCGAGAATCTCGCGACGGTGATGTACGCCTACGACGCCGCGGCGGAAGAATGGAAGAAGGTCGAGCCGGAGAAGCTCCCGACCTGCGTCAACGATGCGACGATGACCTATCGCGCGGCGAACGGCACCGTCGTCGTCAACGGCGGCGTCTGCAGCATCGAGACTTCGCCGCTCGAGCAGACCTGGGAGTGGGACGGCACGAACTGGACCGAGGTCAAGACAGTCCCGTTCTCGCGCTCCGTCGGCCAGGCCATCGCGTACGACTCGCTGCGCGACGCGATCGTCACGTTCGGCGGCTTCCTCGCCTTCCAGACCACCCCGAATTCGTTCACGTCGCTGTTTCGCAACGACAACTGGCGTCTCGCCTTCGCCACGGTACGGCCCGTCCCGCGGTCGCTGTTCGCGTTCGCCACGGACACCGTGACCAGGACGATCTGGATGTTCGGCGGGCTCAATGAGTTCGGCTCGAGTTACATGGCGGAGCTGTGGGGCTACCGCAACGGACAATGGTTCTCGCTTGCGCTCAGCGGAGCGCCGGTCGATTGCTCGGCACCGATGGCCGCGTTCGATGCGAATCGCGGGAAGCTCGTCCTCAACTGCGGCGGGCTCACGACGTTCGAGTTCGACGGCAGCAAGTGGAATCTGCTGGCGCCGAGGAACAATCCGCCTTCGCGCCGTTTCGCGGCGATGGTTTACGACGAGACGCTGAAGAGGGTCGTGCTGTTCGGCGGCTACGACGGTCTCAACTACCGCAACGACACCTGGACGTTCGACGGCACCGACTGGACCGAGGTGAAGAAGAACAAGCCACAAAACCGCGGCATGATGGCGATGTGGTACGACCCGCTGCAGCAGAAGACGATTCTCTACGGCGGACTCGGACGCGGAAACATCAACGAGCGCATCACGCGCTACACCGACATGTGGGCCTTCAACGGCACCGGTTGGACGAAGCTCAACGTCACCGCCACGCCCGGCGAGCGCTTCGGCGCGCAGGCCGGCGTCGACCGCCGCACCGGGAAGTTGTATCTCTTCGGCGGCCTTCGCGCCGAGATCATCGAAGACGATCGCCGCCGGCAGTTCTTCGACGACGAGACGTGGGAGTGGAACGGTCAGACCAACACCTGGACCCGTCTCACGCCCGCGCGAGCGCCGCATGCGCGTCAGAACGGCGGCTTCGCCTGGGATCCCGTCGCGAATCGGCTCGTGCTCTTCGCCGGATACGCGGGCTTCTACTACTCGGACACCTGGCTGTTCGACGGCGCCAACTGGACGCCTCGTGTCGACGGAAGTGCGCGCAGACGTTCGAGCGGTCCGGGCGGAGGTTCGCTCGCCCCTCCGACGTCGCCGGCGCTGTTCCCGCGCGGCGACTGATGTAGCGCCCGGCTTCAGCCGGGCGGTTCGGCGGGCTGAAGCCCGCCGCATCGCTGGCTTCCAGCCAGCGAGGTCGCCGGCAGGATGCCGGCGTTACGGCGGGCAGGATGCCCGCGCTACAACGCAGTCCGCGTGGGGCAACGGTCATGGAACGCCGACATCCTGTCGGCCGGCGTTCCATTTGTAGCGCGGCCTTCCAGGCCGCCGTGTCGCTGGCTTCCAGCCAGCGGTTCGGCGGGCTGAAGCCCGCCGCTACGTCGCTGTGCTATTCTCGCGCGCCGCGTGCAAATCGCTCTGGGCGCTGATCATGGAGGCTTCGAGCTCAAGGAGCAGCTCAAGGCCTTTCTCCGCGAGCGCGGCCACGCCATCCGCGACCTCGGCACCAACAGCAAAGATCCCGTCGACTACCCGAAGATCGCGAGAGCGGTCGCGGAGACGGTCGCTTCGGGCGCCGTCCGCTTCGGCATCATGATCGACGGCGCGGGCATCGGCTCCGCGATGACGGCCAACAAAGTGCCCGGCGTTCTCGCCGCAGCCGCGTACAATGAAGCACTTGCGCGAAACAGCCGCGAGCATAATGATGCAAATGTTCTGACACTCGGCGCGGGTCAGGTGGACGTCGAGACGGCCAAACGGATCGTCGAAGTCTTTCTCACTACGGAGTGCACGGTCGACCGTCACCGCGCGCGCGTCTCGATGATTCGCGCGCTCGACGACAAAGGAGGGAGGGGCGTGGCCACGGACAGGGACTTGTCCTCCGAGGACATCGCGCGGATCGCGGAGAAAGTGAAGCAGTTCCTGCAGCAGGGAACCGCCGCACCTGCCGCCGCCGCGCCCATCCCGCCCGACAAAGTGGTCAAGCTCATCGACCACACCCTCCTCAAACCCGAGGCGACCGCGGACGAGATCGAGAGACTCTGCCAGGAAGCCGCGAAATACGGCTTCTACTCCGTCTGCGTCAATCCCTCGTGGGTCCAGAAAGCGAAGGCGCTCCTGCGCGGTACGAGCGTGAAAGTCTGCGCCGTCGTCGGATTCCCGCTCGGCGCGCAGTCGCCCGAGATCAAGACCCTCGAGGCGCGCCGCGCGCTGCGCGAAGGAGCGCAGGAAATCGACATGGTCATCAACATCGGCGCGCTCAAGGGAAAGGACGATCGCCTCGTCGCCCGCGACATCCGCGGCGTGGTCGAAGTGTGCGACGAAGCGCGCGCCGTCTCGAAAGTCATTCTCGAGACCGCGCTGCTCGACGATGAAGAAAAAGTCCGCGGCTGCCAGCTCGCCATGAAAGCGGGAGCCGATTTCGTGAAGACCTCGACGGGATTCTCGAAAGGCGGCGCCACGGTCGAGGACATCGCGCTCATGGCGCGAACGGTCGCTCCCCGCAAGCTCGGCGTGAAAGCGTCGGGCGGCGTGCGCACCTATGCCGATCTCGTGAAAATGGTGGAAGCCGGCGCGACGCGCGTCGGCAGCTCCAACAGCGTCAAAATACTGGAAGAGGCCACGCAAATGGCCACGAAGAGGTGAGCCGGTGTCCGAGCTTCGCTGCTACGTGTTCATCGACAGTCTGCAGCCGCAGTTCGCCTCGTTCCTCGGAACGGTGGCGCAGGGATTCCTTCCCATTCCCGGTCAGGCGTCGCTCTTCGTCGAGGTCGCGCCGGGAATGGACATCATGCGCGTGACCGACGTCGCGTTGAAAGCGACCGACGTGCGGCCGGGCATGATGATCATCGAGCGCATGTACGGCATGCTCGAGCTGCACTCGGACTCGCAGGCCGACGTGCGGCAGGCCGGCCTCGCGATTCTCGAGTCGCTCGGACTGAAGGAAGAAGACCGCATCAAGCCGGAGATCACCTCCAGCCAGGTGATCCGCAACATCTCCGACTATCACACGCAGCTCATCAACCGCACGCGGCACGGCGACATGATCGTGCCGGGCCAGACACTCTACGTGCTCGAAGTCGCTCCCGCCGGATACGCGGCCATCGCCGCGAACGAGGCGGAGAAGGCGGCCAACATCAACGTCCTCGAGGTCCGCGCGTTCGGCAGCTTTGGCCGCGTCTACCTCGGCGGCGAGGAACGCGACATCGACGTCGGATACCGGGCGGCGGAGCAGGCGATCGAGTCGATCAGTGGGAGAAAAGGGAAAGCGTGAATGGTTGCCCGGTTTCCCGGTTCCCCGGTTTCGCCGGGCAACCGGGCAACCGGGCAACCGGGCAACTGTTTAAGGAGGATTCATGACGGACGCATTGGGAATGATCGAAACAAGGTCGTTTGCGGCGGTGGTCGAAGCCGCCGACGCGGCGGTGAAAGCCGCGCGCGTGGAGCTCGTGGCCTATGAGAAAACCGGCGGCGGCTACACGACGATCATCGTGCGCGGCGACGTCGCGGCCGTTCGCGCGGCGTGCGATGCGGCGCAGACCGCGGCGGGACGCATCGGCGACATCGTGGCCGTGCACGTGATTGCCAGGCCGCATGACCAGGTCGACGTCGTCATGCCGCTCGGCCGCGGCCAGGCAACGCAGAGCAAAGCAAAAAAGAAGTAACGCCGGCGAAGGAAGAGGTCCATGCAACTCGCAAGAGTCGTGGGTAGCGTCGTTGCCACGCACAAGGAGGAGAGCATTCAGGGTCTCCGCCTGCTCGTCGTGCGCCCGATCGACGAAGAGGGGAAGGAGACGGGAAACGCGGTCGTGTCCGCCGATGCGGTCGGTGCGGGTCCCGGCGAGATCGTCCTCATCGCCGCCGGAAGCTCCGCGCGTCAGACCGTGGCGACCGACAAGCGTCCCGTCGACTCGGTGATCATGGCCATCGTCGACAGCTGGAACGTCGGCGACGCGGTCAAGTACAAGAAGTGAGCTCACGATGAGCACTCGACTGACCGACCAGGAAATCGAAGAGATCGCGCGACGCATCGCCGCCGACATCTCGCGCGGCTCGGTCAACGTTGCTCCCGCTGCACCCGCGGCCGCCGACGCGGCGCCGGGGGGACTGGGCATCTTCGCCACGGTCACCGACGCGGTGAACGCCGCGAAGATCGCGCAGCAGCAGTTCGTCGCGCTCAAGCTGCAGCACCGCGGACGCATTCTCGAGGCGATGCGCCAGGCGATGCGCGAGAACGAGACCGTCCTCGCCAAAGCGGCGCACGACGAGACCGGACTGGGACGCGCCGAAGACAAGGTCTTCAAGAATCGGCTCGTCACCGACCGGACGCCGGGACTCGAAGATCTCGCGCCGACCGCGATCTCGGGCGACAACGGACTCACGCTCGTCGAGCCGGCGCCGTTCGGCGTCATCGGCGCGATCACGCCGATGACGAATCCGACCTCCACGATCATCTGCAACTCGATCGGGATGCTGGCGGCCGGCAACAGCGTCGTGTTCAACGTTCATCCGTTCGCGAAGAACTGCTCGATGCAGACGATCGCGCTGCTCAACAAAGCGATCGTCGGCGCGGGCGGTCCGCCGAATGTCATCACCGGAGTCGCGAATCCGACCATCGAGTCGGCGCAGGAGCTGATGAAGCATCCGGGCGTACGGCTCGTCGTCGTCACCGGCGGACCGGACGTCGTGAAGGTCGCGATGAACAGCGGGAAGCGCGCGATCTGCGCCGGTCCCGGCAATCCGCCGGTCGTCGTCGACGAGACCGCGGACATCGACAAAGCCGCGTACAACATCATCTGGGGCGCGTCGACCGACAACAACATCATCTGCACGGATGAGAAGGAGACCATCGCCGTCGCCTCGATCACGGACGCGCTCCTCGCGTCGATGGGACGACAGGACGCGGTCGTGCTTCCGCGCGAGCGGCTGCCCGAGCTCGAGAAAGCGATCTTCACGGAGATCAAGGGACCGCGCCAGAAGTCCTGGATCAACAAGAGTCTGATCGGGAAGAACGCCTCGGCGATCCTGGCGAAGCTGGGGATGAGCGTTCCCGACTCGGTGCGGCTCGTGGTCGTCGAGGTCGATGAGAATCATCCGCTGATCTGGACCGAGCAGATGATGCCGGTGATGCCGGTCGTGCGCGTGCCGAATGTCGATCGCGCGATCGATCTCGCGATCCAGGCGGAGGGCGGGAACCGGCACACGGCGGTCATGCACTCGAACAGCATCGTCGCGCTCAGCCGGATGGCGAAGGAGTGCGACTGCTCGATCTTCGTGAAGAACGGCCGATCGCAGGCAGGCCTCGGACTCGATGGCGAAGGCTATTGCTCGTTCACCATCGCCAGTCCCACCGGCGACGGCATGACCGGTCCGCGCTCGTTCTCGCGCTGGCGCCGCTGCGTGGTCGTCGGTCACTTCAGGATCACCTGATGAAGAAGTCCTCGGCACTGGCGACCATCGACTTCACGGACATCCCTTCGGGCGTGTACGCCGTCGACTCGATCCTGAAGAAAGCCTCGATCGCGTTCGTGCGCGCGGGAACGGTGACGCACGGGCGGTATCTGGTCGTGTTCGGCGGCTCGACCGCCGCGACCGCGGAGTCGTTCGAAGAAGCACTGGCGACGACCGGACCGGCGATCATCGATCAGGCGTTTCTCCCCGATGTCCATTCGGCGCTCTTCGACGGCGTGTTCGGGACTCGGCGCAAAGCAGGCGGCTCGCTGCTCATCATCGAAACGGAGACCGCGTCTTCCGTCGTGCGTGCCGTGGAAGCGGCGCTGAAGGGAACGCCAGTCGATCTGATCGAGCTGCGGCTCTCGGACATGGGGCTGGCCGGGAAAGGCGTCGCGCTGCTCGCCGGCACGCTGCACGATGTCGAAGCGGCGGCGCTGCTCGCGGCGGACGGCGCCGGAGTGGACGCCGCGCCGCCCCGCGGCTTCTCGTACCGGCTCATTGCTGCGCCGCACGAAGTCGTGGAGCGCGAGATCATCGCGGCGACGCGCTTCGATTCGGCGCCGCTCCTCGAGCTCGAAGGCGAGGCGGGCTGATGCTTCTCGGACGCGTGATCGGTCAGGTCGTGCCGTGTGTCGTGACGCCCGGACTGCAGGGCGTACCGATGCTCCTCGTGCAGCCGCTCGACAAGTCGCTGAAGCCGAAAGGGAAGGTGATCGTGGCCGCGGACTCGACGCGCATGGCCGGCGAGGGCGAGCTCATCGCATATGAAGGCGGGCGCGAGGCGGCGATGGCGCTCGATCCATGGTTCGTTCCGGTCGACCACGCCATCATCGCCATCATCGATGGAGTGAACACATGATCATCGGCCGCGTCGCGGGCGAGGTCCACGGGACGATCAAGCATCCGTTCTACAACGGTCGCCGGCTGCTGATCGTCGACAAGCTGTCGCACGGGGGCGAGCCGACGGGGGAGTACCTCATCGCGGCGGACTCCGTCGATGCCGGGGCGGGGGAGACCGTGCTCGTGCTCGACGAGGGAAACGGAGCGCGGCAGGTATTCGACTCGAAAGACGGCCCGGTCCGCTCGGTGATCGTGGGGATCATCGACGATATCGTTTAACCCAGTAACTACCCCCCGTCCGTCTTCCCCTCGCCCTTCGCCCGTTTCCTCCCCCGCGGCCGCACCAGGGAGCGCTTCAGGCTGAGGACGTGCTTCTGGACGGCCTCGGTGCTCTGCTCGAGGGTGGCGTAGCCCTTGGCGATGCGGTAGAGGCCGCGGGTGATCTTCACCGCCTTGAGTTTCCGCCGCAGGATGGCGTGCTCGACCCGGCGCACGAGCGCGAGCGCCTCGACGCGTACGCCGTCGTAGGCGAGCTCGAACGCGATCGCCTCGCGCAGCAGTTCCGCGTCCATCCCTTGCGCGAGGTGCGGCATCGCGTCGAGGAACTCCGCAGCGCTCTCGAGAGCCTCGACAGGCGTGTGCCGGGCCAGACGGACCTCCATTGGCGTGAGCGCCTGCGGGTGGGGCTCGTCGGGAAACGCGTCGGCGATCGCGCGCACCTGCGCCATGCGCCGCGAAGCATCTGATGTGTAACGATTTGCGGGTCCTGGCTCTCCTGGTTCGCCGGCCATCGGTCAACCCTCCGGAGGAAGAAAAATCGCATCCGAACGATGCCAAAACGGATCTAAGTCACCTGAAACGAATACACAAATTAATAAATCGTACACATATTATCAGAATATATACGATTCTCGATGCCAATCGTATGCATATTTTCCTCCATCGCATCGTTTTGATACGAAATCGAATCGCTTGAATGCATTCCAGCTTCCGGCGCAAGGCGCGCGGCTGAGCTGGGAAGACTTTCGAGCAGATCGGGAATGTCTCGTGCGTGCGCGTGTTATCGGGTGTCCGCGCCGGGAAGCCGGCGGCCTCGTGCGCGGAGTCCCCGCAGCCGGAACCAGCGGTAAGCATTGAAATAACAAGCGGTTGCGACAGGTTGTAGATCATCCGCGCGCGGGATCGGTGGTGCCGGCGAGAGAGAGCTCGCAGCCAGCATCGATCCGGCGCGATCCGCAGCTTCGATCCTTGACAACTGAATAGGAAAGCAACGAAGGCAAACGTGATTCCTTTGGGTCCCCTTGCGAAAGCAATGGAGGACTCGTCAAGCAACACACGAGAAGTAACCGAATATGCATCAGTCGTTTTGACTGGTGCCAGAGCTTCAGATTTTTCAGTTCAACTGGAGAGTTTGATCCTGGCTCAGAATGAACGCTGGCGGCGTGCCTTACACATGCAAGTCGAGCGAGGCCGGGTAGCAATACCCGAGTCGAGCGGCGAACGGGTGAGTAACGCGTGGATAACCTGCCCTG